>NZ_KB905939.1 GCF_000381125.1 Caldimonas manganoxidans ATCC BAA-369 | reverse complement strand
TGTGCTCGGGGCGGGTGCACACGGTGTCGGCCGAGGGCACCTCAAAGGCCGGGTGATCTGGCCCCAGCAGGTGGGCTTCGGGGGTGACGCGCCAGCTGTACCACCGATCGGTCTTGGGGATGTACAAGTGCACATAGCCGGCGCGCAGCAGGCGCAGCACCGGGCGGCTTTGCGTCAGCCCCTCAGGCACGAAGGGCGCCACCAGCTCCGGATCCACACGGGTGTGGGCCGCCCCCGGCGGCTGCAGCGCGCTGTGCAGCGCCAGCGGGCTGGGACGCAATAGCAGCAGCAACAGTCCACTCTTGTGGCAAAAGCGGCAAGGAGCGCTCATGGGGAAGGTCCTTCCTGATTCGTTTTGTTCTCGAGACTGGCGTGCGCCAGGGCAGCTTGCCATAACGCATCGCTCACCGGCATCGACGGCACCAGCCCAGGCGCGTTGGCGCTCCTCACACGGCGGGCCTGCTCCTCGGCAAGGTACCGGTGGATGGCCGGCCCTTGCATCATCACGGCCCATTGCTTGCGGCTGAAGCGTGCCAGCGGCTGGGGGGCGATGTCGTGCAACGCCGCCGCTGGGGTGGCGGCTTGCAGTCGTTGCCAGGTCGCATGGGGGTCCAGCCAGTGCCAGCAGTGGATGGGGGCAAGTCGCTGCGCGATGTGTTCGGCCCCGAGCACGTGCACCGCCAAACCCCACACCCGGCGGTCGGCCAGTCGCAGGTAGCGCGCCGTCGTAGCCGCATCGGTGTCCAGCTTCAGCCAGGCCGACAGCATCGTGGCCAGCACCGAAACGTGCGCCGCGCTTTGCAACCAGCCGCCCACGCGGTGAGGTGTGCCTGCGCTGCGGGTGTCGGTCCAGCTGGCGACGGCTTCTTGGACCGCCCAGCCGACGGTGACCTCCAGCCAGGGATCATTCGGGCCGTCGAGCTCGATCAGATAGGGCCCAAGCCTGGTCTCCAGCGCCACGCCCTGCGGCAGTTCGAGCCCGTGGGTGCTGCGCCCCCAAAGTTGGCTGCGCAGGTCGTTGAGCTCGTTGGGGCTCAGGCCCTCAGGCAGCGGATCACGCGACACGGGATCGCCCAGCACGGGGTCGATCAGCACGAACACCCCCGCATGGCAGTCTCGCATGCGCTGTCGCAGCTCGACAGCGCGCGCGGTGGCCACCTCTCGTGCAAAGGTTCGTGGGTCGAAGCCGTCGGCCACAGGGAGCACCGAAGCACTCACAGTGCACTCCCTCCTTGCGCGGCGACCTCCCGAACTCGGCTGGGGCAGGGCGCCAAAGTCCCCACCTTGGGCAAGTCCAGGGTGGCGCTGGCGCTGGCGGGGCCTTGGAGGCTGCGCAGCGTGGCGCGGAATTGCGCCGGCCCAGGCGTGGTGAGGGTGATGTTGGGGCCTTCGAGCTTGAGGGCCGAGCCTGCGCCCACCAGCAGGATTTGTTTGGGCGCTTGCAGCCGCAGGTGCGCTTGGGTGCTGCACACGTCAACACGACCGCGCGCGGCCAGCTGTGCGCTGTGGCTGGCTGCGCGCACCTGCACCGGCCCGCTGGCCGCATGCAGCGCGATGCCTTGGAGCTGCTTGTCGTCTTGGACGCGCCCCACCGTGTAGCCCACGATGCCTTGTGCGGCTCGGACTTGGACCTGGCCCCAGGCGGTTTGCGTGAGGTCTTGCCCCGCGCTGAGGCTGAGGCTGCGGCCGCAGGCCACCAGATGGTGCGCCGGCGTGGTGAACACCAGCCCCGCCGGCGCGCATGCCAGCAGGTGCGGGCGCGACCACGCCGGCACCGTGCCTTGGCCGCCGCCGATGTGCGCGGCACTGGGGCCATGGGTGGTGTGGGCTTGCAGCTCTTGCAGCGCGGCCTGCCAGGCTTGGTGGTTGATCAGCTGCGATGGCTGCGGCTGCGCGGCGGTGTGCGCCTGGGCCTGGCGTGCGCTGTGCGCCAGGGCCTGCTGGCGTTGCAGGCCTTGGCCGAGTTGGGTCAGGGCCTGCTGGGCTTGGAGTTGCGAGCCGGCTTGGGTGGAGCCGCCGCTTTGGGCGTAAGCGCTCAGCAGCAGGCCGCTGCCGGCGCGCACGGCGCCCCAGGCCTGGGTGCGCAGCTCGGCCCCATAGCCCCGGGGGTGCAGCCGCCGGTTGTCGCTTTGGTGCAGCAGATGGCCCAGTTGCAGTTGGCTGTGCGCCTGGGTGCTGCTGAGCTCCAGGCGGCCTTGGCCGGCGCTGTCGTCGAAGACGAGTTGGTTGTAGCCGCCGCTGCCGTCTTGGCTGTGGGAGAGCTCTTGGCTTTTGTAGCCCGACAGCACCGCCGCATGCTGGTGGCCTTGCAGCGGCTGCTGCGAGGCAGCGTCGGTCTCGCTGCGGCTGCCAGGAAACCATGCCGGCGCGTTGCCCGTGGCGCTGCTGGCGCCGCGGCTGACGTCGTTGCCGGCGGCATCCGTGCGGCCGCGGCCGTTGTAGACGGCGCCCACCACCACCGGGCGGTCGATGTCGCCATCGAGAAATTGCACCACCACTTCCTGGCCCACTCGAGGGATGAAGTTCGTGCCCCAGTCGTTGCCCGCCCAGCTCTCGGCCACGCGCACCCAGGTGCCGCTGGCGTCGTTGGCCGGCGCATCGTCGCTGCCGTCGTCGCTGGGCAGCCGGTGACTGGCGCAGCTGCCGCGCTGCCAGTGGAACTGGATCTTGATGCGGTGGTCGCGGTCGGTGTGCACGGCCGCACCGGCATGGCCGACCACCAGCGCGGTCTGGCTGCCGTGCACCGTCGGGCGTGGCTGCAGCAGCACGCTGCCTTCGATGTCGTCGAGCACGGCCGCGCGCACGGGCTGGCTCAGCGGCAGCGCTTGGAATTCGTTGTCGTAGATCGGCGCGGCTTCGGCCGCCTCGGACCCCGTCGGCGCCGCCCAGGCCAGGTTGTTGCGCACGCGGTGCACCACGCGCAGCACGGCGTAGGGCTCGGCCGCGCAGACCGGGTGGCCCTGCAGGATGAAGTGCCCTGCGGCGTGCAGCTGGCGCGCGCGGCTGCGTCCGTGCACGCGATGTGCCCGGGCGCTCAGGGCCTCCAGCCAGCGCCGCGCCAGGCGCTGGCCTTGGGCACGGTCTTCGTACGCGTAGACGCCAGGCACGTCCAACCAACCCGTGCCGGCGCTGGCGCAGGCATCATCGGCTTGGGCGTGTACCGGGCGCCAATCGACGCTGCGGTAGTCCCAGCTGGCCAGACCGACTTGGGCGGTGTGGCTGCGTCGCATCGGCGCCCAGGCGTGCAGCCCGTCTTCGCTCTTGCTGGCCAGGGTCTGGGTGTAGCGGATGTGCTGGGGTTGCACCGCCGGCAGCGCGCCGTTGTGGTCGGCAATGACCAGGGTGTGGCTGCCCAGCTCAGGGTCGTCGCCCGCGTGGTGCTCGAACCACCAAAACAGGCCTTCTTCGCGCAGCAGCCGCGACACGAAGTCCAGGTCGCTTTCTTGGTACTGGATGCACAAGGAGCGCTCGGCATAGGCCTGCGCATCGGCCAGCTCCCAGCGCCACGCCGGCACCAGCCGGCCTTGGCCTTGGTAGTGGCTCAGCACCCGATCGACGATGCCTTGTACGCTCAAGCCTTGGAAGCAGCGGCTGTCCACGCGGTGCGCCAGCAGGCTCAGCCATGGCTCGAGGGTCAGCCCATAGCGGGCAAACCCCCCATCGGCTTCGAGCAGGCTGGCCTGCGTGATGTGTCCGTGCCATGGCCGCAGCGGGCTTTCGCTGCGGGCCGTCAGCAGCTCCAACCGGGCCGGCTGGCCAATGAGTTCGTCCAGATCCAGATGCGCACTGACGCACAGGGCCGTCATCTCGATGCGAAAGCCCACGCAGCCTGGGATGGGGCCAAGGCTTTCGGTGATGGTGGCTTGCTCGGCCAGCAACACCTGCGGGCCCAACGGCGTGTGCAGCCGCAGCAGCCGTTCGTGTTGCTCATAGCCAGCCCGCGCCGCACGCACGAGTTGGCCCAGGTCGGATAAGTCCGTCATCTCGCGCCTCCTCCCTGAAGGGGGTCTCTTGCGGGTCCTTGCCCGTGTGGCCGCGAAGTATGAGCCCTCGACCCCTCCCTTCGGTATCCCCAACCCGGTGGAATTACCAGCGTTTACATCTGCAGGGTTTGGTTGCAAACAGGCGTCGCGGCGCCGTTGGCCGCCGACGGGTGGAGTTCAGACGCGCTCGGCCGGCGGCCCAGAGCGGGCGCAGGCCGCCGGCCTTGAGGCCGAGGCGGATGGCGTTGGGGGGGGGTGTGCAGCGCCGGAGAGACGGCCCCGGCGTGAGGCTTCACTCGGGCGGCCAGGCCGGCAACACGGCGTGGCGCCGCCCCACGTGCTGCAGACGCCAACCCGCCTCGGGCAGCAACCACTCCAGGCCATAGCGCGCGGCGTCGAGCTGGGTGGCGCACCAGCGCTCGGCACGGCGCTGCGCAGCACAGCGTGCGGTGCGCAACCAGGCCCACCCCATCCACACCCAGCCCAAGGCCTGCAGGTAGTCGTCGGCCACGCGATAGGCCCAGCTGGGGTCGTCGCGGCGAGCGATGTAAAGGCGGGCCGTGGCCTCGCGCAAGGCGTCCACCTGACGTTGCACGGCCTGCGCCAAGGGTCGCAACGCGGCGCCGTCGTCCAGCTCGGCGGCCGCAGCGTGCGCGAGGTGCAGTTCGCGATCGATCACGCCCATGGCCTCGGCAAAGCGATGGCAGCCATCCTCGAACAGTTTGCGTTGCAGCAGATCGATCGCCTGGATCTCGTTGCTGCCTTCGTAAATCATGGTGATGCGGCTGTCGCGCACGGCCTGCTCGATGCCATGGTCGCGCAGGTAGCCGTGGCCGCCCCAGACCTGCAAGGCCATGTCCACGGCATGGTGGGCCGTCTCGGTGAAGAAGGCTTTGACCACGGGCGTGAGCAGCTCCACCAGCCGCCGAGCCCGGCCGCGCAGGGCCGGCTCGGGGTGGTGCTCGGCCTCGTCCAGCCACAAGGCCATGGCCAGGGCCAGCACCCGCTGGCCTTGGGTCAGCGCCTCCAGCCGCCACAACATGCGCCGCACTGCAGGATGTTCGACGATGGCACTGGGCGCGGCGCTGCGGCTGCCCGGTGCGCGCGATTGGTGCCGCTCATGCGCATAGCGCCAGGCGTTTTGCCGCGCCGCTTCGAGATGCCCAAGCCCCTGCACGCCCACGAGCAGGCGGGCTGCGTTCATCATCACGAACATCGCGGCCAGCCCGCGATGGGGTTCGCCGACCAGCCAGCCGGTGGCCGCGTCGAAGCGCAGCACGCAAGTGGCGCTGCCGTGCAGGCCCATCTTGTGTTCGAGGCCGTCGCAATGCACCGCATTGCGTCGTCCGTCGGGCAGGATCTTGGGCACCAGCGCCAAGGACAGCCCTCGGCTGCCCGCAGGCGCATCGGGCAGCCGCACCAGCACCAGGTGCACGATGTTGTCCGTCAGGTCATGCTCGCCGCCGGAGATGAAGATCTTGCTGCCAGACACCCTCAGCTCGCCCCCGGCGTCGATCGCGCCGGCCTGCACGCCCACCGGCTCGGCCCGGGTGCGCAGCAACCCCAAGTCGGAGCCGGCCTGGGCTTCGGTCAGGCACATGGTGGCCAGCCACTGGCCGCTGACGATGCGCGGCAGGTAACGCTGTTGCAGCTCGGGCGTGCCATGCGCGAGCACGCATGCGTAAGCACCGTGCGCCAGGCCGGGATACATGGCCCAGGCGTGGTTGGCGCCGTGCAGCATTTCGTTGAGCGCCACATGCAGCGCCATGGGCAGACCTTGGCCGCCCCACGCGGGAGAGCACGCCAGCGCCGGCCAGCCACCCTGCACATAGGCTTGGTAGGCCTGCCGGAAGCCTCGCGGGGTGCGCACGGCCCCAGCCTCCCACACGCAGCCCTCGCGGTCGCCCACGGCGTTCAGTGGCGCCAACACCTCCGACGCAAAGCGGCCGGCCTGCTGCAAGACCTGCGATGCGGTGGCGGCATCGACTTCGGCATAGGGCGGCAAATGGGCCCACCGCGTGGGAGCATGCAGCAGATCCTCGAGGACGAAGCGCAGCGCTCGCAGCGGCGGGTCATAGGACCACATCGGCGATCAAGCCTCCGGCTTGAAGCCCACGCGGGCCACGATCGGGCCCCAGGCCGCGTTCTCGCGCTTGACCGCGGCGGCCAGCTCGGCTGGTGTGTTGGCGCCCGCCTCCACGCCCAGCTGGGCAAAGGCCTCGATCACGTCCGGGGAGCTCACGGCCGCCTTGATCGCCTGGGCCGCACGCTGGGTCACCTCGGGCGAGGCTTTGCCCGGGAGGAAGAAGCCGTACCACTCGTTCATCTCCAACGCCTTGAAGCCCTGCTCGGTATAGGTCGGCACGTTGGGCGCAAAGCGCGAGCGCGTGGCCCCCGAGGTGGCCAGCAAGCGCAGGCGACCACTGGCCAAATGGGGCAGGTAGTCCCCCACAGGCGAGGAGAACGCGGCCACCTGGCCGCCCAGCAGGTCCTGGATGCCAGGGGCCGAGCCGCGATAGGGCACATGGTTGAGCGGCACCCCGCTTTCCTTGGACAGCAAGGCCCCGATGAAATGCGGCGGTGATCCGGCCCCCGGCGAGCCATAGTTCGCGCCGCCGGGATTGGCTTTGGCCCATTCGAGGAAGCCTTTGAGGTCCTTCACCGACTCCGGCACGGCCGGCCCCACGCCGAAGCCGAAGACGATGGTGCCGGCCGTGCACACCGGAGTCACGTCCTCGGGCGTGTAGCTGAGCGAGCGGTAAATGTGCGGATACAGCGTGATCATCGCCGCGGGGGTGAGCAGCAGATGAGCGCCATCATTGGGGCTGCGCTTGAGCTCTTCGACCGCCAAGCGCCCACCCGCGCCGGGCTTGTTCTCCACCAGCGCCACCCGCGCATAGCTGCCACGCAGCTTATCGGCCACCCGACGCGACACCGCATCGGTGGTGCCGCCCGCCGGAAAGCCGCACAGCACCCGCACGGTGTCGATGGGCTGCGCCCGACTCGCCCCGGGGGCCAGCCCAAGGCCGGTGGCCACGGCGGCGCCCCCATAGGCCAGAAATTGTCTGCGATCGATCATGGCTGTCTCCTCTGTCGGTGGTTCACTCGAAGGATGGGACGGACGGCTCTTTCAGCGCGGCGGCAGTCTCAACGCGCCGTCCAGGCGGATGACCTCGCCATTGAGCGAGGCGTTGGTGACGATGTGCGCGGCCAGCTGGGCAAACTCTTCGGGCTTGCCCAAGCGCTTCGGGAAGGGAATGGCCTGCGCCAGCGACTGCTGCACCTCCTGAGGCAGCTCGTGCAGCAGTGGTGTGAGAAACAGCCCCGGTGCGATCGTGCACACGCGCACGCCGAACTGCGCCAAATCGCGCGCCAGCGGCAATGTCAACGACACGATGCCGCCTTTGGAAGCTGCGTAAGCTTCCTGTCCGACCTGGCCATCGAAGGCGGCCACCGACGCGGTGTTGACGATCACCCCGCGCTCGCCATCGTCCAGCGGATCCAAGCGCACCATGCGCGCTGCGGCCAGACGGATCATGTTGAACGTGCCGACCAGGTTGACATGGACGATGCGCTGAAAGTCCTCCAGCGGCATCGGCATGCCATCACGCCCCACCAGACGGCGCGCACCGCCGATGCCGGCGACGTTCATCAACAGGCGGGCCGGTCCGTGGGCCCGGTCGGCCGCATCCAACGCCGCCTCGACGCTGCCGCTGTCGGTAATGTCGCAGCGCAGCGCCAGCCCGCCGATTTCGGCGGCCACGGCTTGCGCAGCCGCCTCGTTCACATCGAGCACGGCCACTCGGGCGCCGCGACGGGCCAGTTCACGCGCAGTTTCGGCCCCCAAGCCCGAGGCGCCGCCAGTCACGAGCGCTGCTTGTCCTTCGATCTTCATCTTGCATCCTGGGTGTGTTGGCGGGCCAGCAGCACATCGGGGTCGTGGCCGTCAGCACGGTACAGCGCTTCGACCAGGGCCTGTCGGCACTGCAGCACCGCACGCTGATTGATGGAGCCTTTGTCGGTGATCTCGCCCTGGTCGATCGACGGCGGATCCACCAACACCAGTGCGCGCGCCACACGATTGGCGCTGCCGGTGCCTTCGCGCCAAAGGCGATCGAGCAAGGCTTGGAAAAACGCACGCACCGCCGGATGCCGCAACACCTCGGCCGCATCGGCCTGCGGCCCGAGTCCGGCCAACTTGCCGCATTCGTCCACCCGCGGGAACACCAGCATGCCCACCTCGTCGCGGTTCAGGCCGGTGATCACCGCATCCTGCACGCAAGGCGCGCCCAGGGCGATGATCTTTGCGCGCAGCGGCCCCACGCTGACGAACGTGCCCGTGGCAAGCTTGAAGTCTTCGGCAATGCGGCCATCGAAAAGCAAGCCTTTTTGCGGGTCGGCCGGGTCCACCCATTTGACCGCATCGCCGGTGCGGTAGTAGCCCTCTTCGTCGAAGGCTTCGGCGCTGAGCGCCGGCTGGCGCCAGTAGCCCGGCATCACATTGGGCCCGCGGAAGCGGATCTCTGTCTTGCCATAGCGCGCATCGCCGTCGGGCACGAGCTTGACCTCCACCCCCGGGCAGGGCAGGCCAATGTGGCCGGAGCGGACTTCGCCCGCTTTGAGCGCGAACGTGCACGATGGCGCCGTCTCGGTCATGCCCAGGCCGGTGAACATCGGGATGCGCTCGCCCACGGTGCGCTCGGCCAGCCGGTCGAGCTGATCCCACACGGCCTGGCTGAGTCCGGCACCGGCATACATGAAGGCCCGCAGCCGGCGAAACAGCGACTCGCGCAGCACCGCGTCGTGCTCCATCGCAGCGGCAATGGCCTCGAAGCCCTTGGGCACGTTGAAATACATCGTCGGAGAGATCTCACGCAGGTTGCGCAGCGTCTCGCCAATGCCTTCGGCGGTGGGTTTGCCCTCGTCGATGTACAGCGTACCGCCGTTGTAGATCGTGAGCCCCGTGTTGTGGTTGCCACCAAAGGTGTGATTCCACGGCAGCCAATCCACCAGCACGGGCGGCTCTTCGGCCAAGAAGGCAAAGGCCTGCCGCTTCATCTGCTGATTGGCGCACAACATGCGCTGGGTGTTGATCACCCCCTTGGGGGCCTTGGTCGATCCGGAGGTGAACAAGAACTTGACGATGGTGTCCGGCCCCACTTGCGCATGGGCCGCCTCCACCGCGGCACCGGGGGTCGTTGCCAGCAGCTCGGCAAAAGGAGTGACGCGCCGGCCCGGCAGCTCGCCCGAACTCAGCACGACTTCCACCTCCGGGTCCACCACCGCTTCGATCGCGCGGCCATAGCGCGCATCGGCCGCAAACACCAAGCCCGGCGTGACGATGTTCAGAATGTGGCGCAACTTGCCGAAGTCTTGCGACACCAGCGAGTAGGCTGGCGACACCGGCGTGTACGGGATGCCCGCCCACATCGCCCCCAGCGCCAAGGTCAGATGCTCCAGATCATTGCCCGACAAAATGGCCAGCGGCCGCTCGGGCGACAGCCCACGCTGCACCAACGCCTGCCCCACGGCCTGGGCGCGCGCGAGCATGTCCCGGTATGAGATGCGCCGCCAGTCGCCCAAGCTGCCATCGGGCCGGTGCTCGCGCTGCGCCACCAAACAGCGATCGGGGGCCACCTCGGCCCAATGTTCCAACCGGTCGGTCAGGCGTGCCGGATACGGCTGCAAGGCTTCGGTGGAGCGCAGCACGACGCTGCCGTCGGCACGGTATTCCACCGTCGCAGACAAGCAGCCTCCAACCGGCGTGGCACGGTAGCGCGTCATGATTTGCTCACCTTGCCCGCCCGGCCTTCCAGGAAGGCGCGCATCCGCTCTTTGGCCGCCGCATCCCCCTGGGCAATGGCCGCCATGAGCGACTCGACGAACAACCCCTGCGGCTGCGACAGCTCGGCAATGCGCGGCAAGGCCTGCATCACCGCAAAATTCGACAGCGGCGCATTGCTGGCGATCTTGCGCGCCAGCTCCATCGCCTTGGCCAAGCCTTGACCCTGGGCCACACGGTACTGCGACAGCCCGGCGGCCTGCCCTTCGTCGGCATCGAGCACGCGGCCGGTGAGCATCATGTCGGTCATGCGAGCCACCCCGATCAACCGCGGCACACGCGCCGAGCCCCCGCCGCCCACGAACAGGCCGCGCTGCCCCTCGGGCAGCCCGTAAAAGGTGGAGTCCTCAGCCACGCGAATGTGGGCAGAGGCCGCCAATTCCAGCCCCCCGCCGACGACCGCACCATGCAGCACCGCCACCACCGGCACCCGGCCGAACTGGATCTGCTCGAAGGCCGCGTGCCAGCTGCGCGAATGCGCAATGCCCTCGGCAACGCTGCGCTCGGCCAGCTCGGACAAGTCCAGCCCGGCGCAAAAGTGCTCTCCCTCGCCGCTGAGCACCACGGCGCGCGTGCTGTCAGGCAGATGGAGGAAGCATGTGTGCAGTTGCGCCACCAGCGCATCGTTGATCGCGTTGCGCTTGGCCGGACGATTCAGGCGCACATGGGTCACCGCGGCGTCGTGCTCGATCTTCAGCAAGTCGAGAGCGGCCAGCACGGCGTTGGAAGACACTTCGGAAGGCATGGGCATGGTGAACTCAATTTGTTAACAAGAATAACGATTTTCACAACCTGCGCCCCCAGGGTTTACCCGCGAATCCAGACCACCCACCCGCTGGCATGATGGCCGTCCATCCAACGAAAACTTGGATGACACCGCGATTCATGCCCCCGGTCCTGCAAGGCGACGCCGTGGCGCGACCGACCGCAAAGTAATTCATTTCTATAATGATTCGACTGCACTGGAGCCCGCCGTGAAGACCGACGACCTCATCGCCATCGATGTGCACACCCATGCCGAGGTGTCTTGCTGGAACCCCTACGACAGCTATGGCGAGGAGTACGACCGAGCCGCCGACAAGTACTTCCGCTCGAACCGGCGCCCCACGATCGCCGAAAGCATCGCTTACTACCGCGAGCGCCGCATCGGGCTGGTGATGTTCATGGTCGACGCCGAAGCCCAAATCGGTCGCCGCCGCATTCCCAACGAAGAGATCGCCGAAGCCGCGCGCAACAACAGCGACATCATGATCGCCTTCGCCTCCATCGATCCGCACAAGGGCAAGATGGGCGCCCGCGAAGCGCGCCGCTTGATCGAGGAGCACGGGGTCAAGGGCTTCAAGTTCCACCCGACCGTGCAGGGCTTTCACCCCTATGACCGCATGGCCTGGCCGCTGTACGAGGTGATCGCCGAGCACAAAATGCCCGCAATCTTTCACAGCGGGCATTCCGGCATCGGCTCGGGCATGCGCTGCGGCGGCGGGCTGCGGCTGGAGTACTCCAACCCCATGCACTTGGATGATGTGGCGATCAGTTTTCCGGACATGCAAATCGTCATCGCCCATCCGTCCTGGCCCTGGCAGGATGAAGCCCTCAGCGTGGCGATGCACAAGCCCAACGTGTGGATCGACCTGTCGGGCTGGAGCCCCAAGTACTTTCCGCCCCAGCTCGTGCAATACGCCAACACCCTGCTGAAAGACCGCGTGCTCTTCGGCAGCGACTACCCGCTGATCACGCCGGACCGCTGGATGAAAGACTTCGAGGAGGCCGGCTTCCGCGAGGACGTCAAGCCCCTCATCCTCAAAGCCAATGCGCAGCGGCTACTGGGCCTGAACTGATTTACCTCGGCGGCTCGGTACTGCGGCCACAGCCGGCTGCACGCGCGCTGCAGCCACCTCGGATCGGGCGCAAGCCACCTTGTGCAGCAACTCCAGCAAGATCGCCCGCTCCCCCGGCGACAAATGGTTGGCCAACGCCTGGCGCTCGGCATCGAGGATGCGCTGGGTGGCCGCACGTGCCAGCGCCACCCCTTCCGGCGTGGCATGCAGCAACTGCGAGCGCCGGTCGCGCGCGCTTTGCTCGCGCCGCACCAAGCCGCGCGACTCCAAACGATCGATCCACATCGTGATGTTGGGCGCCGTCACCGCCAACGCCCGCGCCAAACGCACCAGCGAGCCGCCGGGGTTCTCAACGATCAACGTCAGCACCGTGTACTCCACCGGGCGCAAGCCGAAGGGCTGCCCGACCTGAGACTTGAACACGGCATCGGTGACGATGCCGGCCTGGGCCAGTTGATAACCCAGCACGTCGTGCAAACGGGCCTCGTCGAGACGGCCGGCTGGCGTGGTGTCGCTGCGGGAGGATCGCCTGGTGCTCATGCCCTGGATTGTGCCTGCGCCGCAACCCCGGCCCAGTGATAAAGATCGTGAACCAATGTCCTGCCAAGCCCCTAAGGGTTTCCACGATCACCAGGCGCTTTGAAATTAATTAATTTAACTAACGATCAGGCGCCTTGCGGCATCGTGCGACGCCACGCGGCGATCAATCCCACCCTCGGCAGGAGACCCACCCATGCGCCCTCGCTCCCATGCAGCTTCAGTTTCGGCGTTGACCGGCGCCCTCGTGTTGACCGCCATCGCGCAGACCGCTTGTGGCGGCGGCAGCGATCCGTCGACCACCGACATCCCGCAACTACCCCCAGCCACGCCGGCCCGCTTCAGCGGCGATTGCGCGGCACTGAGCAGCGCCTTGGCCGGCCTGCCGAACACCACCCTCACCGAAACGTCCACCGTGAGCGCTGGCACGCTCAGTGTGGGCGGCGCACCGGTGGCCGAACACTGCCTCGTGCGCGGCCGGATGTTCGAGCGCACGAGCCCGATCGACGGCGCCTCTTACGCCATCGGCTTCGAGATGCGCTTGCCCAAGGACTGGAATGGCCGCTTTTACTACCAGGCCAACGGCGGACTGGACGGCATTGTCGTGACGGCCACCGGCAGCCACGGCGGCGGCCCGCGCACCCATGCCTTGCATCAAGGCTTTGCCGTGCTCAGCTCCGATGCCGGGCACAGCGCGGCCCAAAACCCGAGCTTCGGGCGCGACCCTCAGGCCCGTCTGGACTACGGTTATCAAGCCGTGGGCAAGCTCACGCCCGTGGCCAAGGAGATCATCCGCCGTGTCTATGGCAAGGGTCCGGACCGCTCCTACATCGGCGGCTGCTCCAACGGCGGGCGGCATGCGATGGTGGCGGCTTCGCGCTACGCCACCGAGTACGATGGCTATCTGATCGGCGCCCCGGGGTTCAACTTGCCCCTGGCGGCAGTGGCCAACATCTGGGGCGCGCAGCGTTATGCCACGGTGGCCACCGACGCCAGCGACTTGAGCACGGCCTTCACGGCGCAAGAACGTCAGCTCGTCTCGCAGGCCATCCTCGATCGCTGCGACGCCTTGGACGGGGCCACCGACGGGCTCGTGCAAGACACCGCGGCCTGCCAAGCCACTTTCGACCTGATGCGCGACGTGCCCACTTGCGCCGGTGCGCGCGACGGCAGCTGCCTGAGCGCCGATCAAAAATCCGTGATCGCCTCCATCTTTGCAGGAGCCACCACCAGCGCCGGCACCCGCTTTTATGCCAGCTTTCCATACGACCCCGGCCTGCGCGGCGCTCGCGTGGCCTTCTGGGAGTTCACTGCGCCGCTGGCGCTGGACTCCGGTGCCGTGGGCATCGTCTTCAAGGCGCCCCCAGAAAATCTCGCAGGCTTCAACGGGGCGTCTTTCTCTTTGAATACCCCGGTGGACACACTGTATGAGTACATCCACAGCACCTCGCTGAGCTACACCGAATCGGCGATGAGCTTCATGACGCCCCCTCGTCCGAGCGATTGGTCCACCCTGCGCAACCGCGGTGCCAAGGCGCTCGTCTACCATGGGGTGTCCGACCACATCTTCTCGTTGCACGACACACTGCGGTGGTATGACGCACTGAACGCCAACCACGGTGGCCAGGCGGCACGGTTTGCGCGGGTCTTCCCAGTGCCTGGCATGGGTCATTGCTCCGGTGGCCCGGCCACCGACCAGTTCGACCTGCTCACGCCGCTGGTGCAATGGGTGGAACAAGGCACGGTTCCCGAGCGCATCGTGGCCAGTGCTCGCGGAGCCGGCAACCCTGGCGGCGTCAACAACGAACTGCCCAGCGACTGGGCCGCCGATCGCACCCGGCCCCTTTGCCCCTACCCGCAGGTCGCGCGCTATCGAGGCTCTGGCGACTTGGACCGTGCCGACAGCTTCGTCTGCCAGTGAGCCCACCCGCCCCATGAACAAGGGGGCCGATGGTGTGAATTCTTGCCGCCTACCCCCACACTTCGGGGCTCCAGTTCGGCACGGCAAGCCCGATACTTGGATCGGGCAAGTCCACCTGAGTGTGGAAGGCCGACGGCCCCAGCCGCCCGCTCATCCGGTTGCACGGGCCATGACGCCAGCAGTCGGTCTTGCCCGCCAATGCCAGTCGGCCCCCGTCAGGGGGCCGACTTTTTTTGTGGCAGCCACCGAGCCTTCATCGCCCCACGGCAGCCTCTCGGTCCCCATCCGCAGGACCTGACATCTATGCGTGCGGCGCAAAGCACACTAGCATCCGCAGCGCAGTTTTCACCCAGTCATTCATTGACTCTTGAGGAGCCTTTCATGTCTGATCTGCAAGCCGCCTTCGAGAAGGCCGTTGCCGAATCCAAACAGTTGCCGCAGAGGCCGGACAACATGACCCTGCTGAGAATTTACGCGCTGTACAAGCAAGCCACCGTCGGTGACGTCCAAGGCTCGCGTCCTGGATTCACCGACATGGTCGGCCGCGCCAAGTGGGACGCTTGGAATGCCCTCAAGGGGCAAAGCGCCGACGAGGCCAAGCAAGCCTACATCGACTTGATCGAAAGCCTGAAGTCGAACGCCTGAAGTGAGCCGGCGCGGCCGACCAGGCCGCGCTCCTGCCCCCCAAGCCCCTCACCTCTTTCGGCGGGCTGCGGCCTGCTTCGTGGAGGCCGCCGCGGTCTTGCGGGCCGCCGGCTGCTTGCGCGCCTGGGGCGCCAGCAGCTGGTCCAGGTTCTTCTGGATCTCGGCCTCGATGGTCTTGGCAAAGGCGCCCAGCAAAAACCCGAGTTTGGCCTGTAGCGCGAAATGATCGGCCGCCACGGTCAGCGTTGCGTCCACCCCGGCGCGACGCAAGCGCATGATGTCGCCGTCCTGGCCCTCCTCCACCCTGCAGTCCAGGCCGAACTTCTCCTCGGCCTGCGCGGCCCATTGCCTGGCGATCTCACGGGCCCGGGCCAGGCCGAGCCGATGTTCACGGTGGATGACGATGTCGCTCATCGCGCAGGCTCCTGGTCGGAGATCATGGACGACATGAGCACCCGGCGGCGTTCGTCACGCGGCTGCTGAGCCAGTTCGCGCACCGCCTCATAAAACCGCGCAAAGCTGCGGCCTTGGGCCTCGAACAAGCGCTCGAACCCGGGCACCCACTCGGTGTAGGCCGCCAGCACGGCCAACGACGCACCATTGGCTTCTTCGAACCAACGGTCGTATCCCGCAAAGCCCTCCCAGGGCCCGGCCTTGAGCTGCGCATGTTCGGCACGCATGGCGGCCAGCACCTCGGCCTTGCCGCGGCGTTTGTCCTCCTCGCGGCCGGGGCCGGCATAGACCGCGGCCAGGCGCTCACGGTAACGCAGCGTCAAGGCCAGGAAGTCCCGGCGCCGCGCATCGAAGCGCTCGTATTCCTCTTTCGCCGCGGCGCTGGCATGGTGCTGCAACCACCGCTGCACCCCCAGGCGTTCGACCGCCGTGGCGAAAGACTCGTTGAAGGACGTATCGTCCCGCACATAGACCACATGGTGGGCCAGCTCATGGAAGATCAGGCGCGCCAGCTCGCCCTCCGGGTAGCCGATGAAGGTGTTGAGCAGCGGGTCGCCCCCCAGCCATTCCAACCGGCCCAGGGTCGAATAAGCCGGCACACCGTAGACACGCACATCCATGCCCTGCGCCCGCAGCGTCTGCGCGAAGGCCTCGGCCTCCTTGCGGTCATAGTAGCCACGGTAGCCCACGCAGCCCACCACGGGGAAGCACCAGGTCTGCAGCGTCAGGCTCAGCTCAGGCACCGCCACCACGTTCCATACCGCCGCCGGCCGGCCCAGATCGGCATAGCTGCGATAACTGCGGGTGTCGGGCAAGCCCAGCTCGTCCACCGCAAAGCGCCGGATCCGCTGGCTGAGCGCCAGGCGCTCACGCAAATGCTGCGGCGTGTTCGCATCGGCCAACCAATGCTCGACCGGCCGGGCCTGCTGCACCAGGCTCAGGTGACCATGCACGGACTGGGCCAGATAGCCCACGGTGCCGCAACCGGCCAAGAGCAAGGCGCCAAGCACTGCCAGCGCGCCCGCACCGATTGCCGCCCACAGCCCCGGTTTGCCCATGGCCTGCTGCACGCGCCTCAGCCCGCGGCCGAAGCCGCTTCGACCTCGACCAGCACGTCGTAAAAGCACGGCGCACGGCCCAGGTCGGTCAGCCGTTGATGGGTGAGTTCGTTCACATTGCTGCCGCGCAGCCCCAGTTTGCGCCACCAGATGCCCAGGCCATTGACGACGCCGGGGCGGGCGCGGTCACTCACACGGGCGGTGCACCAGTACTCCCCACGGTCGTTGAACACACGCACCACCTGCCCATCGACGATGCCCCGGGCCGCCGCATCCTGCGGGTGAATTTCCAGCAGTGGCTCGCCCTCGATGTCGCGCAGGCTTTGCACATTCACGAAGCTGGAATTGAGGAAGTTGCGCGCCGGCGGCGAGATCATGGCCAGCGGATAGCGTGCCGCCAAAGCCGGCGTGGACGTGGGCGACTCGTGATTGGGCACATAGTCCGGCAGGCCATGACGGGGGGAATCGATCTCGCAGCGCCCGCTGGCGGTGGGAAAGCCTCCTTCGGCAAAAGGCGCTGCAGGCAGCGGCAGCTTGACCCAGCCTCGCTGGCGCAATTGCGCCAGCGTGATGCGTCCGCCGAACGCTTGTTCGGCGATCTGCTCATCGGTCTGGGCAAAACACGGCTCATCGAACCCCATGCGCGCGGCCAGGTCGCGAAAGATCTGTGTGTTGGGCCGACTCTCGCCCAAGGGCGCAATGGCCGGCTCATTGAGCAGCACATCGGTGTGACCATAGCTGATATGCACATCCAGGTGTTCCAGCTGGGTCGTCGCCGGCAGCACATAGTCGGCGAAATCGGCCGTGTCGGTGAGGAAATGCTCCAGCACCACGGTGAAGAGATCCTCCCGCGCAAAGCCACGCACCACCCGAGGCGACTGCGGCGCCACCGCGACGGGATTGCTGTTGTAGACCACCAGCGCCTCGATCTTCGGGCCGAAATCGGGCGAGGTCTCGCGCAGCAAATCGTCGCCGATGGTGCTCATGTTGATCGTGCGCGGGCGGCGCCCGGCCAGCAGATCCGGGCGCTGCAAGGCGGTGCGGTCCACCGGGAACCAGCCCGAGCTCGACAGCAACAGCCCACCGGCGCGGTGGCGCCAAGCGCCGATCAGACACGGCAAGATGGCGATCAGCCGCACCGCATTGCCACCGCCGCGCACGCGCTGCATGCCATAGTTCAGGCGAATGGCCGCCGGGCTGAGGGTGGCGTAGTCGCGCGCCAGGCTGCGCACGGCTTCGGCCGATAGGCCGCATTCGGCAGCCACGCGCTGCGGCGGCCACTGCAAGGCGCGCTCGCGCAACGCCGGCCACCCCAGCGTGTAGCGCTCGATGTAGTCGTCGTCGAGCCAGCCGTGGACGATCAGCTCGTGCATCAGCCCCAGCGCCAGCGCGCCGTCGGTGCCAGGACGCAAGGCCAGGTGCTCGTGGCACTTGTCGGCCGTCTCGGTGCGACGCGGGTCGATGCACACCAGCTTGGCGCCGCGCCGTTTGGCCTCTTGGGCCACGCTCCAGAAGTGCAGATTGGAGGCAATGGAATTGCTGCCCCAGATCAGGATCAAGCGGCTCTCGGCGAAATGCTCGACATGCATGCCCACCTTGGCGCCATAGGTGGCCGTGAGCGCCTCGGCCCCGGCGCTGGCACAAATGGTGCGGTCCAGCAGCGACGCCCCCAAACGGTGGAAGAAGCGCGCCGACATGCTCTCGCCTTGCACCAGGCCCATGGTGCCGGCATAGCTGTAGGGCAAGATGGCCTGCGCATCGCGCGAGGCAATGCTCGACAAGCGCCGTGCGATCGCCTCCAGGGCTTCGTCCCAGCTCACCGGCTCGAACCGCCCGGCCCCCTTGGGCCCCACGCGCTTGAGTGGGTGCAGCACGCGCTGCGGATGGTAAGTGCGCTCCACATAGCGCGAGACCTTGCGGCACAGCGCCCCGTGCGTGGAAGGGTGGTCAGGGTTACCCTGCACACGCAGCGCACGGCCGCCATCGACCACCACTTGCATCGCACAAGTGTCTGGACAATCGTGCGGGCAGGCCGCGCGCACGATGCGCGCACTTTCGGCAGCAGCAAGCGAGGAGGACATCCAGGGCTCCAGAACGGACAGGGTCTTGCAAACACGAACTGAGCCGACAAGGCTACACTGAATCATCGCCCTCGGGTTCGCCCTGCGTGGTTTTCCATGAAGTTGATCGACTCCATCCTGGCCGACGCCGCAGCCGTCACCGCCATTCGGCGCGACATCCATGCCCATCCCGAACTGTGCTTCCAGGAAGTTCGTACCGCCGAGCTGATCGCCCGCGCGCTCACCGACTGGGGCATTCCCATCCACCGCGGCCTGGGCACCACCGGCGTGGTCGGCATCATCAAAAACGGCAGCAGCCCGCGCGCCATCGGCTTGCGTGCCGACATCGACGCGCTACCCATCACCGAGAAAAACCAGTTCCCCCACGCCAGCCGGCATCCCGGCAAGATGCACGCTTGCGGCCATGACGGCCACACCGCCATGCTGCTGGCGGCGGCCAAGCATTTCTCGACCCACCGGAACTTCGACGGCACGGTCTACTTGATCTTCCAGCCGGCCGAGGAAGGCGGCGGCGGCGCGCGCGAAATGATCAAGGACGGCCTGTTCGAACGCTTCCCGATGGAGGCCATCTTCGGCATGCACAACTGGCCCGGCATGACCGTGGGCCAGTTTGCGATCAAGACCGGCCCGATCTTCGCATCGAGCAACGAGTTTCGCATCCTCATCCGCGGCAAGGGCGGGCATGCGGCGCTGCCGCACAACACCGTGGACCCGGTGCCCGTGGCCTGCCAGATGGTGCAAGGCTTCCAAACCATCCTCACGCGCAACAAGCGGCCCATCGATGCCGGCGTGATCTCCGTGACGATGATCCACGCCGGTGAGGCCACCAACGTCGTGCCCGATGCCTGCGAGATCCAAGGCACGGTGCGCACGTTCACGCTGGAGGTGCTCGACCTGATCGAGCAACGCATGGGCGACATCGCCCGCCACACCGCAGCAGCCTATGGCTGCGAGGTCGACTTCAGCTTCCACCGCAACTACCCGCCCACCATCAACCACCCGGATGAAACCGCCTTCGTGCGGCGCGTGATGGCCGACGTCGTGGGCCCCGAAAATGTGCTGGAGTTCGAGCCGACGATGGGCGCCGAAGATTTCAGCTACTTCCTGCAGCACAAGCCTGGGGCCTACTTCCTGATCGGCAACGGCGACGGCACCCACCGCGAAAGCGGCCATGGCCTGGGGCCTTGCGTGCTGCACAACCCCACCTACGATTTCAACGACGAGCTGATCCCGCTGGGGGCCACGCTGTGGGTGCGCCTGGCCGAGGCCTGGCTGCGGCCCACGGCCTGAGGAGCGCCCCCCATGAGCGACATCCCCAGCGCCTTCTCGCAAAGCTACGCCGAGGCCCGTCGCAAGTTCCTCGCCACCTGCGAGACCTTGGGGCTGGACGTGGAGTCGCACATCCACCCGATGCTCGGTCGGGATGGCGAGTCGCTCGCGATGGACGTGGTGCGCCACGGACCCCGTGACGCCAAGCGCCTGCTCATCCTGTCCAGCGCCTGCCATGGCGTGGAAGGCTTTGCCGGCTCGGGCATCCAGATCGCCTTGCTTGGCGATCCGCACTGGCGCGAGGCCGTGCAGGCCTCGGGGGTGGCCGTACTCTACCTCCACGCGCTCAATCCCTATGGGTTCTCATGGTGGCGGCGCGTGACGCACGAGAATGTGGACCTCAACCGCAATTTCCACGATTTCTCCCGCCCCCTGCCGCGCAACGACGCCTACGACGAGATCCATGGCTGGCTGCTGCCGCCACAGTGGCCGCCGCCGCCCGACGTGGAAGCGGCGATCCAGGCCTACATCGAGCGCCATGGGCCCATGGCCTTCCAGGCCGCGGTCTCGCAGGGCCAGTACACGCACGCAGACGGCCTCTACTATGGCGGACGTCATCCGACCTGGAGCCACGTGACGCTGCGTCACGTGCTGCGAGAACAGGGACGGCAGGCCACCGACATCGCCTGGATCGACCTGCACACGGGCTTGGGGCCCTGCGGCCACGGCGAGCGCATCTTCGCCTCACGCAACGACCCGGTCGAATTGGCCCGCGCAAGACGCTGGTGGGGCCCGCAGGTCACCTCCATCTATGACGGCTCGTCCAGTTCGGCCGAGCTCACCGGCATGATGTGGCTGGCCATCTTCGACGAATGCCCACAAGCCCGCTACACCGGCATCGCGCTGGAATACGGCACCGTGCCGGTGCTGGAGGTGCTCCACGCCCTGCGGGGCGAGCACTGGGTCGAGAACCATCCCGAGGCCGACGAGACGCTGCGCAAGGCCCTCAAGCAACGGCTGCGCGATGCGTTTTACGTCGACACCGACGACTGGAAGCAGCGGCTCGTCGAACAGGCCCTCCAGGCCGGCCTGCAGGCCCTGCGCGGCCTGTGCAGCCGCGACTGAGAAGCCACCGATCCGGCCTCAGCCTCGCAACCGTCGGATCAAACCGGCCGTGGAGGCATCCAGCCCCGTGGTCTCTCCGGAGGCCAGACGCGGCAGCAGGTCGTTGCACAAGGCCTTGCCCAGCTCCACGCCCCATTGGTCGAAGCTGTTGATGCCCCACAGCGCACCGCTGGTGAAGACGCGGTGCTCGTACAGCGCGATCAGCGCGCCCAGGGCGCGGGGCGTGAGCCGCTCCAGCAGCAGCGTGGTGCTGGGACGGTTGCCCGGGAACGTGCGGTGGCGCGCGATCGTCGTGGCCTCCAAGGTCCGGCTGGCCGTGGGGGCCTGCTCGCCCAGCGCCTCCTCGGTGGTCTTGCCCCGCATCAGCGCCTGCGCCTGCGCCAGGCCGTTGGCCAGCAGCTTGGCATGCAGATCGGCATGGCCATGCGTGGGCGTCTTCACCAGGATGAACTCCACCGGGATCACGTCGGTGCCCTGGTGCAGCATCTGGAAGTAGGCATGCTGGCCATTGGTGCCCGGCTCCCCCCAGACCACCGGCGAGGTGCCATAAGGCAGCGCGTGTCCGTCCAGGTCCACCCGCTTGCCGTTGGACTCCATCTCCAGCTGCTGCAGATAGGCCGGCAATCGTTTGAGGCCCTGGTGATAGGGTGCCACGCTGCGGCTGGCAAAGCCGTGGAAATTGCGGTACCACACATCGAGCAGGCCCAGTTGCACCGGCAGGTTCTGCTCCAGCGGCGCGGTGGCGAAATGCCGGTCCATCGCATGCGCGCCGTCGAGCAGGGCACGGAAGTGCTCCTGACCCAGCGCGATCGCAATGGGCAGCCCGATGGCCGACCACAGCGAATAGCGCCCGCCCACCCAGTCCCAAAAGCCGAAGGTGGTGGTGATGCCAAACGCGGCTGCCGCCTCGATGTTCGTGGTGGTGGCCACGAAATGCTTGGCGATGTCGCTGCCGCCTTGCTGGATGAACCACTCGCGCGCCACCCGCGCGTTGGCCATGGTCTCCTGCGTGGTGAAGGTCTTGGAGGCGATGATGAACAGCGTGGACTGCGGCTGCAGCCGGCGCAACACCGGCGCGATGTCGTGCCCGTCCACGTTCGAGACGAAATGCAAGCGCAGGCCCTGGTGCACGAAAGCGTCCAGCGCGCCCACCACCATCTGCGGCCCCAGGTCGGAGCCGCCGATGCCGATGTTCACCACATCGGTGATGCCGCTGGCCGCGGTGTCACGCACGCCCTCGGCATAGGCCAGCAGGCGGTCGAGCACCCCGTGGACCTCCTCGCTGTAAGGGCCCTGACCTCGCGGCGCCCGCAGCGCCGTGTGCAACACCGCGCGGCCTTCGGTCACATTGATCGGCTCGCCGGCCAGCATCGCGTCGCGTCGCGCCTCCAGTCCGCACTCTCGGGCCAGCTCGCTCAGCAGACGATGCGTGGCCTCGTCCCACAGGTTCTTCGACAGGTCGGCGAAGACCTCCGGCGCCTCCAGACTGAAGCGCTCGAAGCGCGCCGGATCGCGCGCAAAGGCCTCACGCAAGTCCAGGTCACGGCCATGGGCCTCGAAGTGTCCCCGCAGGGCCGCCCAAGCCGTCGTGCGATCGCAGCGGGTCATGCCATGTGCTCCCGGATCAAAGCGTCCAACTTGGCCGCATCGGCTGCAAACGCCCGGATGCCCTCGGCCAACTTCTCGGTGGCCATGGCGTCTTCGTTGAGCGCATAGCGGAAACTGGCTTCGTTGTAGCTCACGGCTTTGACCGTGGCTCGCTGCGCGGCCTGCGGGTCGAGGTGGCGTGTCACGGGCGCGTTGCTGGCTTGCAGTTGCGCCAGCAGCTCTGGGCTGATGGTCAACAAATCGCAGCCCGCCAGCGCCAGGATCTGCCCCACGTTGCGAAAGCTCGCACCCATCACCTCGGTGGGAATGCCAAAGTGCTTGTAGTAGGTATAGATCTGCGTCACCGATTTCACGCCCGGGTCGTTCACCCCGGCATGGGCCGCCTCGTCCCACTGGGCACCTGCGGCCTTCTTGTACCAATCGTAGATGCGGCCCACGAACGGCGAAATCAGCCGCACGCCGGCTTCGGCACAAGCCACGGCCTGACAGAAGGCGAACAGCAACGTCAGGTTGCAATGGATGCCCTCGTGCTCCAGGGCGCGGGCCGCTTGGATGCCTTCCCAGGTGGCGGCGATCTTGATCAGCACCCGCTCGCGGGGAACGCCAGCCGCCTCGTACATCTGGATGAGACGCTGCGCACGCGCCATCGTCGCTGCCGTATCGAAGCTCAACCGCGCATCCACCTCCGTGGACACACGCCCTGGCACCACCTTCAGGATTTCCACCCCGAAGGCCACCAACACCCGGTCCACCAGCTCGTCCAGCGCACGCCCGGGATGAGCGCGCACCGTGGCCTCCAACAGCGGCCGATATTCGGGCTGCTGTACCGCTTTGAGGATCAACGAAGGGTTCGTGGTCGCATCGCGCGGGGCAAACTGGGCCAGCTGCTTGAAATTGCCGGTGTCGGCCACCACGGTGGTGTATTGCTTGAGTGCGTCGAGTGCGTTCATGGGGAGAGGAGGATAGGCCTGCAGCAATGCACATTGTCGCCGTGCGGCCCGCACAGCGCTTCAACGGGCGGGAGTAACAAGGTTACCCCGAAATTCGCTGGTAACTCCCAAAACCCGCCCCGCGCCACAGGCGGATCACGCGATTTCCGATTGACGAATGGGACACTTCGTCGCATGATGCCAATGTAATTGAATTACATCGACGCGCCGTGCAGCCCCGGGCGTCGGCCACACCCGCTTACACAGTTCGTTCCATCATGTCCTTCGATCTCGTCTTTTTCGGCGGCACCGGCGACCTGACCTGGCGCAAGCTCATGCCGGCCCTGTTCCAGGCCTTTCGCCACGGCAAGCTGCCGTCGGGCGGGCGCATTCTCGCGGTGGCCCGCGACGAGCGCAGTGACGAGGACTACCGCGCCTGGCTGAAGGCCCATTTCGAGGAGGTCGAAAGCTCCAAGCGCCCCAGCGACGAGGAGTTCGCGCGTTTTGCCGAGCTCATCTTCTACCGTCGCATGGACCTGTCTCAGCCGCAGCACTATGCGCACCTGAAGGCCTGGTTGGACCAGCGTGCAGCCGACACCGTGGTGCTGTACCTGG
Organism: Caldimonas manganoxidans ATCC BAA-369; assembly: GCF_000381125.1. Classification (GTDB taxonomy): domain Bacteria; phylum Pseudomonadota; class Gammaproteobacteria; order Burkholderiales; family Burkholderiaceae_C; genus Caldimonas; species Caldimonas manganoxidans. The sequence continues at coordinate 69,395 of NZ_KB905939.1, read as the reverse complement.
CCACCAGCCCGCACTTGTTTCCAGTGATTTGCGAGCAGCTGGGAGCCGTCGGCCTGAATGGGCCGCACATCCGCGTGGTGCTGGAAAAGCCGCTCGGCCACGACTTGAAGAGCGCGCAGGAGATCAACCGCGTCGTGCGCTCGGTGTTCAAGGAAAACCAAGCCTTCCGCATCGACCACTACTTGGGCAAGCCCTCGGTGCAAAACCTGATGGCCTTGCGCTTCGGCAACGCGCTGTTCGAACCCTTGTGGCGGCGTGAGAGCATCGCCAACATCCAGATCACATTGGCCGAAAGCATCGGCGTGGGCACGCGGGGCGACTTCTACGACCGCACCGGGGCGCTGCGCGACATGATCCAAAACCACGCGCTGCAACTGCTCACGATGATCGCCATGGAGCCGCCGGCCACCCATGACGCCGATGCGATCCGCGACGAGAAGCTCAAAGTGCTGCGCTCGCTCAAGCCCTTCACGCCGGAGTCGGTGGCCCGCGACGTGGTGCGCGGCCAGTACCGCGCCGGCAGCGTGGGTGGCCAGCCCGTGCCGGGCTACCTCGAAGAGGCCAAGGTGCCAGCCGACAGCCGCTGCGAAACCTTCGTGGCCCTGCGCACCGAGGTGCAGAACTGGCGCTGGGCCGGTGTGCCGTTCTATTTGCGCACCGGCAAGCGCCTGCCCGCGCGCGATGCGCAGATCGTGGTCAACTTCCGTCCGGTGCCGCACCCGATCTTTCCCGGCGTCAACCAGCCCAACAAGCTGGTGATCAAGCTGCAGCCCGAAGACGGACTGGAGCTGCACCTGCTGGCGGCCAAGGGCACCGGCCAACAAGAGGCCTTGGCCCCGGTGTTCCTGGACCTGGATTTCGACAAAGCCTTCCCCACCGACCGCGTGGGCGCCTACGAACGCCTGCTGCTGGATGCGATTGCCGGACGGCTCAATCTCTTCGTGCGCAGCGACGAGCAGGAACAAGCCTGGCGCTGGGTCGAACCCATCCTGGAGGCTTGGGCCCGCGACAGCACCGGGCCGCGCCCCTACGCGGCCGGCAGCTGGGGCCCGGCGGCAGCCAGCGCCTTGGTCGCGCGCGACAATTTCACCTGGCCCGAAGAGGCCTGAGCTTGCAAGGCCACGCCCTCAGCAGGAACCCACCTCATGCTCGATCGCATCAAGGCTTCGATCCCCGCCCTGCCCCCGGCCGAGCAGCGCGTGGCCAAGTTGGTGCTGGCCGACCCGCGCAGCTTCGCCAGCCTGCCGGTGGCCGAACTGGCCGAGCGCGCCCATGTCAGCAAACCCACCGTGGTGCGCTTCTGCCGCAGCGTGGGCTATGACGGCCTGGCCGACTTCAAACTCAAGCTGGCCGGCACCGTCAACGAGGGCGTGCCCTTCGTGCATCGCGCCGTGGACGAGGACGACAAGCCCGCGGACCTCATCGTCAAGGTGATCGACAATGCGGTGTCGGCCCTGCTGAAATACCGCAACGATGCCGCCAGCCATGCCTTCGAGCGCGCCATCGAAGCCCTGACGGCCGCCGGCAAGGGCGGCCGGCGCATCGAGTTCTACGGCGTGGGCAACTCGGGCATCGTGGCCCAGGACGCGCAGCACAAGTTCTTCCGCCTGGGCGTCAACGCCGTGGCCTACAGCGACGGCCATGTGCAGGTGATGAGCGCCACGATGCTGCAGCCGGGCGACTGTGCGGTGATCATCTCCAATTCCGGCCGCAGCCGCGACCTGCTCGATGCGGCAGAGATCGCGCGCAAGAAAGGGGCCACCACCATCGTCATCACCGCCAGCGGCTCGCCGCTGACGCAGTACGCCCAGATCCTGCTGGCCGTGGATCACCCCGAGGACTACGACCGCTACAGCCCCATGGTGTCGCGGCTGCTGCACCTCACCGTCATCGACATTCTCACCACCGGCGTGGCGCTGCGCCTGGGCGAGCAACTGCGCCCGATGCTGCAGGAGATCAAACGCAATCTGCGCGCCAAGCGCTACGCCACCCCGGACTGACTCGCCGGCGAGCGCCCATCGGGCAACAAAGCTGCCACCCCATACAGACCCGCCAGATCGCGCAGCTTGGGCGGCAGGTGGCGCACCTCGAAACGCTTGCCCCAGGCGCGGGCCAGACGATGGCATTCGACCAGCACCGCCAGGGCCGAGGAATCGAAGCGCTTGAGCGCCCCCGCATCGACCACCAGGGTCTCGCCCTGCTGATCCCGCAGCCCCTGTTGCAGCATGCGCAGGGTGTCGCTGGCCTCGGCGACGGTCAAGGTGGTTGGCAACAGCAGCATCGTGCCGACCTCAGCTGCGAGCGGAAGCCGCCACTTTGTTGCGCTCGGCCAGGCTGTTGATCAGGCCGTCGATGCCACCTTTGCTGATCTCCTGGGCAAAGGTGGAGCGGTAGTTCTCCACCAACCAAATACCCAGCACATTGACGTCATAGATCTTCCAGCCGTCACCGACCTTTTCGAGGCGATAGTCCATCTGGATCGGTTCGCCCGCGCCGCGCACCTGCGTGCGCACGATGACCTCGGTGTCTTCGGGCTTGGCACGCAGCGGCAGCAGGTGCACCGACAAGCCCTTGACCTGGCTGAGGGCGCCGGCATAGGTACGCACCAGCAAGAGCTTGAATTCGTCTTGCAGGCGTTGCTGTTGCTGCGGGGTGGCCTGCCGCCAATAACGGCCCACGGCCGAAGCCGTCATGCGACGGAAATTCGTGTGCGGCAGGATCTTGCTGTCCACCAAGGCCATAACCTTGCCGAGATCCCCGTTTTGCAAGGAAGCGTCTTTTTGGGCCGTCTCGAGGATGTCATTGGACAGCTCGCGAATGAACTCATCGGGAGCCTGGGGGGCGGCCTGGGCGATCGGTGCGGCCACCACAGCGGCCAAAACCAAGCCCAAGGCGGCGAAATGGCGTCGTTTCATGCAGTGAATTCCCTTTTGAATGGAGACTCGGCGAAAGCCGATGGAGCTTATGACTCGAATGGGCCTGCGCAGTTCATCGACGCGCTCGTCCATGAGCCTCATTGTGAACCAACGTCAGGCCAGCGCCACTGCCGAAGCGCATGCTTACCTTTGTCACCCTTCTCTCAGGGGGCCGAGGCGGACGCAGCGCTGGCTGGAGCGGCGGCCTCCTCGGCGCTCCAATCTTCTTCCTCGTCCTGCGACGGGGGCTGGCCATCGTAGACCAGGTTGCGCCGACGCTGCAGCCAGGCATCGCGGGTGAAGAGGTATTTGTCCAGCGCCACGTCCTCCAGCATGCGCGAGGCGCCCAGCAAGCGCGCACGTGTATCGACGATGCGCAAGCCCGTCAACCCGTAGGCGGTGGCCGTATCGCTCGTGAGCCGCCCGGTGCTGGTGGCTTGCATGTCCAGCGGCAGCGCTGCCGCATCGCGCAAGGTCGACGGCCCCAGCAAGGGCAGCACCAGGTAAGGCCCCGGACCCAGCCCCCAGTGCCCCAGGGTCTGGCCGAAGTCCTCTGGCTCGGCCCGCAGCCCGGCCTCGCTGGCAATGTCCAGCAGTCCGCCCAACCCCAAAAAGGTGTTCAAGCCCACTCGCATCGTGCTGTGCAGGCCGTTTTCGATCTTGAGTTGCAAGAAGCTGTTGATCGCCGACCACAGATCGCCGATGTTGCCGAAGAAATTGCTCACCCCTTTGCGCACCGGGCTGGGCACGATGTCGCGGTAGGCTCGCGCCGTGGGCTCGAGCACCGCGCGATCCACCGCATCGTTGAAGGCAAACACCTTGCGGTTCAGGGGTTCGAGCGGGTCGCTCGGATGGGTGCTCGCACAGCCGGCGAGCAGCCCGAGCACGACCCACACGATCCCACGAGACCAGCTCTGCGACATGCTCCTCTCCTTGCCGCGGGCAGACTCAGGGACGCGCCCCGCCATCGCCGGCCTCGGCCGCTCGATTGAACAAGAACTGGCTGATGAGATTCTCGAGCACCACGGCCGATTGGGTTTGCGTGATCGTGTCGCCTTCGGACAGCATCTGCTCCGCGGCGCCGGGCTCCAGCCCGATGTATTGCTCGCCCAACAGCCCGGACGTCAGGATCTTGGCCGAGCTGTCCTTCGGAAAGGCAAAACGCTTTTCCAGGCTGAGCGTGACGCGCGCCTGGTAGGTCTGGTCGTCGAAGGTGATCGACTCGACCCGGCCGACCACCACCCCAGCGCTGCGCACTGCCGAACGGGGCTTGAGGCCGCCGATGTTGTCGAAGCGGGCCTGCACCCGATACGTGTCCTCGAACGACAGCGACAACAGGTTGCCCGCCTGGAGCGCCAGAAACAGCAAGGCCGCCCCGCCCAGCAGCACGAACAGGCCTACCCACACATCATGTCGAGACTGAGGCATCACACCACTCCTGCCGCCGGCCCTGCCGGGCCGCGGCTCATCAGATCGAAAACATCCACGCGGTCAGCATGAAGTCCAGGCCCAAGACGAACAAGGAGGCCACCACCACCGTGCGGGTGGTGGCCCGCGAGACGCCCTCGGGCGTGGGCTTGGCCTCGTAACCCTGCCACAGGGCGATGAAGCTCACCGTCACACCGAACACGAAACTTTTGATCACGCCGTTGCCCACGTCGGACCACACATCCACACCGGCTTGCATTTGCGACCAGAAAGCCCCGCCATCCACGCCGATCATCACCACGCCGACGATCCAGCCGCCGATGATGCCCACCGCGCTGAACACCGCCGCCAGCAAGGGCATCACGAGGAGGCCGGCCCAAAAGCGCGGGGCCAGCACCCGCTGCATCGGATCGACGGCCATCATCTCCATCGCCGCGAGTTGCTCGCCGGCTTTCATCAGGCCGATCTCGGCCGTCAGCGAGGTGCCGGCCCGCCCGGCGAACAGCAAGGCCGTGACCACCGGCCCGAGCTCGCGCACCAAGGCCAAGGCCACCATCAGCCCCAGGGCCTCGGACGAGCCATAGCGCTGCAGGATGTAATACCCCTGCAAGCCGAGCACGAAACCCACGAACAGCCCTGAGACCGCAATGATGGCCAGCGAGTAGTTGCCCAAGAAATGGATCTGGTCCACCACCAAGCGGGGCCGCGCGAACGCCTTGCCGCCCAGCGCGAACAAGTGCGTCAGCATGCGTGCGGCGCGGCCCAGATCGGCCAAGCCCCCCCGAACGGCGCGCCCCACCCGACGCGGATGCAGCCACCCCATCATGCACGCCCCCCGGGCAGGCGATAGTCTTCGGCCACCTCGGGAGCCGGGTAGTGGAAACGCACCGGACCGTCGCCTTGGGCATCGACGAACTGGCGCACCAGCGGGTCCTCGGTGGCGCGCATCTGCGCCGGGGTGCCCTGCGCGGCAATGCGTCCATCGGCCAGAAAGATCACGTGGTCGGCAATCAGAAAGGTCTCGTCCACGTCGTGAGACACCACCAAACTGGTCACGCCCAGGGTCTGGTTGAGCTGCCGAATCAAGCGCGCCGCCACCCCCATCGAGATGGGATCCAGACCGGCGAACGGCTCGTCATACATGATGAGCTCGGGATCCAGCGCGATGGCCCGCGCCAGCGCCACGCGCCGGGCCATGCCGCCGGAGATCTGAGACGGCATCAAATCGCGCGCACCGCGCAGGCCCACCGCATCGAGCTTCATCAGCACCAGATCGCGGATCATGTCCTCGCTCAGTTGCGTGTGCTCGCGCAGGGGGAAGGCCACGTTGTCGAAAACCGACAAATCGGTGAACAGCGCGCCAAACTGGAAGAGCATGCCCATGCGTCGGCGGATGGCATACAGCGCCTGCCGGTCCATCGAGGCGATGTCCACCCCGTCGAACAGCACTTGACCGCGCTGCGGCTTGATCTGCCCGCCGATGAGGCGCAACACCGTGGTTTTGCCCCCGCCAGACGTGCCCATCAGCGCCACCACCTGCCCGCGCGGCACACTCAGGCTCACGTCCCGCAAGATGGGCCGTTCGTCATAGCCAAAGCTCACCTCGCGCAGTTCCACCAGCGCAGGCGTCGTAGAGGGGGTCGACCGGGTCGTCTCGACGAGAGTTTGCATGGGTTGAAGGGACCGTCGGCCGCATGGCCGCTGGGCCGATGATAGGTGAAAACACGGAAGCCCTCGGCCCAGCGGCTGCCTGCGCTGGGCCCGGCCGGCCGCCGGCCGCCTCCTGGGCCGCCACTGTCACACCAGCGTCACACAGCCAGCCCAGCATCGTCCCGATGGAGGCGGCGGCAGCCATGCGTCAGGTGCAGCGCGGCCCCGCCACAGTGTGACAAGAGGTCATCGACATGTCGGCCGGGTCCAGCCCAGAAACAACCCGCCCCACCAGCCCGACGGTGCTGGTGGTCATGGCGCAGCCAGCGATTCGTGAACTGGTGCGTGCGCATTGCCAAAGCGCCGGCGCCTATGCCATGGCAGCAGCCACCCTGGACGAAGGCTGGCGTTTGGCCAACGAAGTGTTGCCCGACGCCGTGGTGATCGACCTGGACGCCTTGCCTGCGCAGCCCGGGGCGATCGCGGCGCCCAGGCCGCTGGGTGTGCCCGTCGTGATGCTGACGTCGCGGCTGGACGAGCGCTGCGGCGCCCACGGCGAACGCTGCGGCGCCACCTGGTGCATCACCAAGCCCTTCAGTCCCCGCGCCTTGGTCCGTGATTTGCTGGACCATTTGTCGGCCCGCGAAAGCCCCACAGGGACCGAGGCCCCCGGCGCAGCGGGCGATGGGAGCCTGACTGGGTCACACGGCCCCTGGATCGAAGTGGACGCCCCCGAGCTGCAGCTGCGTTTGCGGCGCGGGGCGCACACGCAGACGGTCACGCTGGCGCCCAGGGAAATGCAGCTGCTGCGCCAGCTGCTCGAACACGCCGAGCGCATCGTGCCGCGCCATGCGCTGCTGGCCGAAGTGTGGAAAGACCTGCCCAACATCGATGCGCGCACGGTGGACCAATACATCCGACGGCTGCGCCGACGTCTGGCGCAAACCGGAGTGAGCCCAGACCTGATCCAAACGGTGCGCGGTGCGGGCTATCGCTTGGCCCTGCAAGGCTGGGCCGTCACCCATGCGAGCGACGCCAGCGCATCGCGCCCGGCCCAGCATGGGCCCTGGGCCGCAACGGCTGTCACATCGGTCAAAGCCACCGTCACGAAAGATTCATGAGCCCCAACGAAGATCACGGTCGGGTCTTGGACCGTTTTTTCAGGAGATGATGATGAAAGCTCTCGCTCAAGTTGCTGCGGCCGCCGCCGTGCTGGCCGCGTTGGCCGGCCCCGGCGTGGCCGAAGCGCAGACGCCGATCGTGAAAATCGACGGCTCTTCGACCGTGTTCCCGCCCACCGAAGGTGTGGCCGAAGACTTTCAAAAGGCCAAGAAAGGCGCCGTTCGCGTGACGGTGGGCATCTCCGGCACCGGGGGCGGCTTCAAGAAGTTTTGCCGCGGTGAAACCGACATTTCCAACGCGTCTCGGCCGATCCTGAAGCAGGAAATGGAAGCCTGCCGCGCCGCCGGCATCGAGTACTTCGAGCTGCCCGTGGGTTTCGATGCCTTGACCGTGGTGATCCATCCCAAAAACAACTTCGTCAAGCAACTGAGCGTGGCCGAACTGAAAACCATGTGGGAGCCAGCCGCCCAGGGCAAGATCACACTGTGGAGCCAAATCAACCCGGCCTTTCCGGCTGAGAAGATCGTGCTGTACGGAGCGGGCTCCGATTCGGGCACCTTCGACTATTTCACCGAAGCCATCAATGGCAAAGCCAAGTCCAGCCGCGGGGACTATGCCGCCACCGAGGACGATCACGTGACGGTCAAGGGCGTCTCGGGCAATGTCTATGCGCTGGGTTATTTGGGCTATGCCTACTACGCCGAGAACCGCAAAGACCTCAAGGCCGTGCCGATCGTGGCCAAGCCGGGCAGCCCTGCGGTCGAGCCCAACGAGACCAACGTGATCAATGGCACTTACCAGCCGCTGTCGCGCCCGATCTTCATCTATGTCAACGCCAAGGCTTACGAACGGCCGGAGGTCAAGGAGTTCGTCGACTTCTACATGAAGAATGCCTCGCGCATCATGAAAGAAGTGAAATACGTGCCGCTGCCCGAGGCCGCCTACAAGATGAACCTCGAACACTTGGCCAAGAACCGCAAAGGCACGGTCTTCGGCGGCGTGGCCGAAGTGGGCGTGACCATCGAAGAACTGATGCGCCGCGAAGCCAGCCTGTGAGCGGCCGAGATTCGGCACACCTCCTTGTCAGTGGGCCGCTTCCGAGCGGGGCGGCCCGCTCGATTCTGTCGTTTTTTCCCCGTATCGCGGAGCATCATTCATGTCGGCCGTTTCTCAGGCACGCAAGGCCCAGACGCTGGCGCCTCGGCCCATGCTAGGGCAGGCCAAGTTGGCCGAGTACGCCCGTGCGCAAGCTCGGCGGCGATGGGCCGAGCGGTTCATCCGCGCGGCCTTGCTGGCCTGTGCCTGTGTGTCGGTTTTCACCACGGTGGGCATCGTCTACATCCTGCTGAAGGAGTCGCTGGTCTTTTTCCAGTCCGTGCCCCTGTGGACGTTTTTGACCGACACGCAATGGACCCCGCTGTTCTCCGAGGCGCGCTTTGGCATCGTGGTCTTGCTCTCGGGCACGATCACCAGCTCGGCCGTGGCGCTGCTGGTGGCCGTGCCCCTGGGCACGGTCATCGCCTTGTACCTGTCGGAATTCGCCAGCCACCGAGTCCGTGAAACGCTCAAGCCGGTGCTGGAGCTGCTGTCGGGCGTGCCGACCATCGTCTACGGCTACTTCGCGCTGCTGTTCGTCACGCCCGTGTTGCAACGGCTGATCCCTCAGCTGCCCAGCTTCAACGTGTTGTCCGCCGGTTTGGTCATGGGCATCATGATCATCCCGTATGTCGCGTCTTTGTCCGAAGACGCCATGCGTGCCGTGCCCATGAGCCTGCGCGAAGGCGCCTACGCCATGGGCAGCACCCGCTTGCAGACCGCCCTCAAAGTGGTCGTGCCGGCAGCCCTCTCCGGCATCGCCTCGGCCTACATCCTTGGCATCTCGCGTGCCGTGGGCGAGACGATGATCTTGGCCGTGGCCGCCGGCATGCAGCCCAACCTCAGCTTCAACCCGTTGGAGCCGGCAGCCACCGTGACCGCCTACATCGTGCAAGTGGCCCTGGGCGACTTGCCGCACGGCAGCATCGGCTACCAAACCATTTTTGCGGCGGGCCTGTCCTTGATGCTGATCACGCTGTTGTTCAACCTGGCCGGTTATGGGCTGCGCAAGCGCTTCCGCGAGGTGTATTGAGATGTCCCGCCCCCATTTCGACGTTGCGCGACTGCGCCAGATCATCGAGCGGCACAAACGCTGGGATTTGTGGTTCGGCATGTTGGGCCTCGGTGCCCTGATGGTGGCCGTCTTGACATTGGCGGCCTTGTTCACCGACATGGCCGTCCAAGGCTTGTCGCGCCTGGATCTGGAATTCTTTACCTCATTTCCCTCGCGCCGCGCATCACAGGCCGGCATCCTGTCGGCCTGGGTCGGCTCGCTGTTGGTGATGCTGGTCACCGCGGCCGTGGCCGTGCCGGTGGGCATCGCAGGAGCGATCTATCTGGAGGAATACGCTCGCAAGAATTGGTTGACCGACCTGATCGAAATCAACATCACCAATCTGGCCGGTGTGCCCTCGATCATCTATGGATTGTTGGCCCTGGGGTTGTTCGTCTACACCTTCGGGCTGGGGCAGTCGATTCTGACGGCAGGCTTGACGCTGGCGCTGCTGATCCTGCCCATCGTCATCACCGCCACGCGCGAGGCCTTGCGCGCCATTCCCCAGCACATCCGCGAAGGTGCCTATGCCTGCGGGGCCTCACAGTGGCAGGTGGTGCAGCATCATCTGCTGCCGTACAGCAGTCCGGGCGTCCTCACCGGGGTGATCATCGGCTTGTCGCGCGCCATCGGCGAGACCGCACCGGTCATCACCATCGGCGCCTTGACCTTCATCGCCTTCTTGCCCCCCCTGCCCGGGAGCGGCCAGCCTCCGGCCGGCTTGTTCGACTGGCTGATGTCCCCGTTTACCGTGATGCCGATCCAAATCTTCAACTGGACCTCGCGGCCGGACACTGCGTTTCACCAAAACGCCGCAGCGGCCAGTTTGGTGCTCGTCTTCATGACCTTGGGCATGAACGCCTTGGCCATTTGGCTGCGCTATCGGCTGCGCCAGCGCATCAAGTGGTAAGCCCCCTCACACCGAATCTTCTTTTCCGTTTGCCATGACCAGCACCATCACCTTGCCGGACCATCCCCCCGCCCTGAAGGCCAAGTCGGACGCGCTGGACTTCTTCTACGGCGAATTCCAGGCGCTCAAAAGCATCTCGATGCCGGTCTTCCAGAACAAAGTGACTGCCCTGATCGGCCCCAGCGGCTGCGGCAAATCGACGTTCCTGCGTTGCTTCAATCGCATGCACGACTTGTACCCCGGGCACCGTTATCAAGGTGCCATCGAGTTGTTGCCTGATGCGGTGAACTTGTTGGACCGCCGTGTCGATCCGATCGAAGTGCGCATGCGCATCTCGATGGTGTTTCAAAAGCCCAACCCGTTTCCCAAGTCTATTTACGAGAACGTCGCCTACGGCTTGCGCGTGCGCGGCGAACGCTCTCGCAGCTATCTGGACGACAAGGTGGAGTCGGCGCTGCGCGCTGCCGCGTTGTGGCCGGAAGTGAAGGATCGGCTGCACGACTTGGCCTTCAATCTCTCGGGAGGCCAACAGCAGCGCTTGTGCATCGCCCGAGCCCTGGCCACCGATCCGGAAATCGTCCTGTTCGATGAGCCGACCTCGGCGCTGGACCCGATTGCCACGGCCAGCATCGAGGAGCTGATCGGTCAGATCAAAGATCAAGTCACGGTGCTGATCGTCACGCACAACATGCAGCAAGCAGCCCGTGTGTCGGACTACACCGCCTACATGTATCTGGGCGACCTGATCGAGTTCGGCGAAACCAAGAACATCTTCATGAAGCCTCAGCGCAAAGAAACCGAGGACTACATCACCGGCCGATTTGGCTGAACACACCCCGGGCGCTTGCCGCCGCCGTCATCTATGAGCGACAAACATCTGTCCACCCAATTCGACGCCGAACTGAGCGACATCTCCAGCCGGGTGCTGGAGATGGGCGGCTTGGTGGAAGCGCAGCTCGCGCAAGCGGTCTATGCACTGCAACACCTCAGCCCAGAGACCGCCCTCCAAGTGTTGGAGCAGGAGGCACGCGTCAACCGCCGGGAAGTCGAGATCGACCGTGACTTGTGCGCCATCATCGCGCGACGCCAACCCACGGCGCGCGATTTGCGGCTGCTCATCGCGGTGAGCAAGGCCATCGGCAATTTGGAGCGCGCCGGCGACGAAGCCTCGCGCATCGCACGCACCGTGCGGCGCTTGATCGATTCGGGCATGGCGCATCGCCTACGCGCCACCGTGGCGGACTTGTCTTTCGAGGCGGACTTGGCGCTGCGCTTGCTGCGTCAATCCCTCGATGCGTTTGCCCGGCTGGATGCGGCCGACGCCTTCGCGGCCATCCAGAAAGACCATGCCATCGACCTCGAGTTCGATGGTTTGTTGCGCAAGCTGGTGACCTACATGATGGAAGACCCGCGCACCATCTCGATCAGCATCGATCTGGTGTTCGTGGCCAAAGCCATCGAACGGGTGGGTGACCATGCCAAAAACGTGGCCGAACAAGTCATCTATGTGGTCAAAGGGGCCGATGTGCGTCACACGCCGCTGGGGGAAGTGGCCTCGGTGGTGAGCTGATCCACGGTGCGCCCGATTGTCAACGAAGGACGCTCATGGCACGAATTCTCGTCGTCGAAGACGAACCGGCGATTGCCGAGTTGATTGCCTTGCATCTGCGCCACGAAGGCTTCGAACTGCGCCTCAGCAGCAATGCCGCGCAGGCCGATGCCGCGTTGCGCGAAGCCCTGCCAGACCTGGTGCTGCTGGACTGGATGCTGCCAGGGGAGTCGGGCATCAGCCTGGCGCGGCGCTGGCGGGCCGATCCGCGCACACGCAGCCTGCCCATCGTGATGCTGACCGCGCGCAGCGATGAGCACGACGTGGTGCTGGGCTTGGAGGCCGGTGCCGACGACTATGTGTCCAAACCCTTTTCCACGGCCGAGCTGGGGGCGCGCATCCGGGCGGTGCTGCGCCGCAAGGCGCCCGAAGTCTTGGACACCCCGTTGACCCTGGGCGCATTGTCTTTGGATCCCGGCACCCGCCGCGTCAGTTGGGCCGGACGGCCGATTCATCTGGGCCCCACGGAGTTTCGGTTGCTGCGCTACTTGATGACGCACCCGGAGCGGGTGCACTCCCGACCGCAGCTGTTGGATCGGGTCTGGGGCGACCATGTCTTCATCGAAGAGCGCACCGTGGACGTGCACATCAAACGACTTCGCGCAGCCTTGTCACAAGCCGGCTGCGTGGATTTGATCGAGACCGTGCGCGGCGCGGGTTATCGACTGACGCTGCCGGCCGCAGCCGCAGCCGCAGCCGCGGGCTGACCCCGCGCTGCGCAGGCCTCAGCGCGGCAGGTCGCTCGTGCCCATCAGGTACTCGTCCACCGCGCGCGCGGCTTGGCGGCCTTCGCGGATGGCCCACACCACCAGCGACTGGCCGCGACGCATGTCACCGGCGGCGAACACCTTGTCGACGTTGGTGCGGTAGCCGCCGATGAATTCGGTGCTGGCCTTGGCATTGCCGCGGGCATCTTTGTCCACACCAAAGGCCTCCAGGACGCTGCCCACCGGACCGAGGAAGCCCATGGCCAGCAAGACCAGGTCGGCCTTGAACACTTGCTCGGTGCCGGGCACTTCGCTCATCTTGCCGTCCTTCCAGTCCACGCGGACGGTCTTCACGCCGGTGACGCGCCCCTTCTCGCCCACGAACTCCTTGGTCGCAATGGCGAACTCGCGCACGCAGCCTTCCTCGTGGCTGGAGGAAGTGCGCAGCTTGTAGGGCCAATACGGCCAGGTCAGCGGCTTGTTTTCCTGCTCCGGCGGCATGGGCAAGAGCTCGAACTGGGTCACGCTCTTGGCGCCGTGACGGTTGGAGGTGCCCACGCAGTCCGAGCCGGTGTCGCCACCGCCGATGACGATCACATGCTTGCCATCGGCACGGATCTGGCTCTTGAGTTTGTCGCCGGCCACCACCTTGTTTTGCTGGGGCAGGAATTCCATCGCGAAATGGATGCCGTCGAGCTCACGGCCTGGCACCGGCAAATCACGCGATTGTTCGGCCCCGCCAGCCAACAGCACGGCGTCGAAGTCCTTGCACAATTGCTCGGCGCTGAGGGTTTCCTTGGCCCAGTTGGTGACCTTGGAGCCTTCGGGCAGCTTGCCCACCAGCACCCCGGTGCGGAAGGTCACCCCTTCGGCCTTCATTTGCTCGATGCGCCGGTCGATGTGCGACTTCTCCATCTTGAAGTCTGGAATGCCGTAGCGCAGCAGGCCGCCGATGCGGTCGTTCTTCTCGAACACGGTCACGTCGTGGCCGGCGCGGGCCAGCTGCTGGGCTGCGGCCAGGCCGGCCGGCCCAGAGCCGACGATGGCCACTTTCTTGCCGGTGCGTCGCTGGGGCGGCTGAGGCACCACCCAGCCTTCGGCCCAGGCGCGGTCGATGATGGCATGTTCGATGGACTTGATGCCCACCGGGTCGTCATTCACGTTGAGCGTGCAGGCCGCCTCGCAGGGCGCCGGGCAGACACGGCCGGTGAACTCCGGAAAGTTGTTGGTCGAGTGCAGCACGTCCAGCGCTTGGCGCCATTGGCCGCGATAGACCAGATCGTTGAAGTCCGGAATGATGTTGTGGATCGGGCAGCCGTTGTTGCAAAACGGCGTGCCACAGTCCATGCAGCGCGCGCCCTGGATCTTGGCCTCGTCTTCCTTGAGGCCAATGACGAATTCCTTCCAGGTTTTCAGCCGCTTCTCGACCGGCTCATAGCCCTCTTCGAGGCGTTCGTACTCGAGGAACCCAGTGACTTTTCCCATGTGTTGAACTCCTGACGTGGGGCTCAGGCCTTGGCCTTGGCGGACTTCTTCGATGCATCGGCCGCCTTGGCACGCTCGATGGTGTGGGCCGCTTCGGTGCGCGCATGCAACTCACCCAGGGCCCGCTTGTATTCGTGCGGGAAGACCTTGACGAATTTCGCACGCGCTTCTTCCCAGTGGTCGAGGATGTCGCGCGCACGCTGCGATCCGGTCCAGCGGTTGTGGTCCTGCACCAGCTTCTTGAGCAGTTCCTCGTCGGTCTGCCCCTTGTGCCAGATCGCCGGATCGACCGTGGCGCGTTGCTCGGCCGCCGGCAGCACTTTCTCCAGGCTGACCATCGCCGTGTTGCAGCGCTTGGCGAATTGGCCATCCTCGTCATAGACGTAGGCGATGCCGCCGCTCATGCCGGCGGCAAAGTTGCGGCCGGTCTTGCCCAACACGACGACGGTGCCGCCGGTCATGTATTCGCAGCCATGGTCGCCCGTGCCCTCGACCACCGCCGTGGCCCCGGACAGACGCACCGCAAAGCGCTCGCCGGCCACGCCGCGGAAGAAAGCCTCACCGCTGGTGGCGCCGTACAACACCGTGTTGCCCACGATGATGTTGCGCGTGGCATCGCCGCGGAAGTCGATGCTGGGACGCACCACCACGCGGCCGCCCGACAAGCCCTTGCCGGTGTAGTCGTTGGCATCGCCGATGAGGTACAGCGTGATGCCCTTGGCCAGGAAGGCGCCGAAGCTCTGGCCGCCAGTGCCCTCCATTTGGATGTGGATGGTGTCATCGGGCAGGCCGTCGGGATGGCGGCGGATCAACTCGCCCGAGAGCATCGCGCCGACGGTGCGGTTGACATTGCGCGCGGTCTCGATGAACTGCACTTTCTCGCCTTTGTCCAGCGCGGGACGCGAACGCTCGATGAGGCGCACGTCCAGCGCGCGCTCCAGCCCATGGTCCTGGGACTCGACATGGTGGCGCGCCACCTCGGGTCCCACCTCAGGCTGGTGGAAGATGCGGCTGAAGTCCAAGCCGCGGGCCTTCCAGTGCTCGATGCCCCGACGCATGTCGAGCAAGTCGGAGCGACCGATCAGGTCGTCGAACTTGCGAATGCCCAGCTGGGCCATGATCGAGCGCACTTCTTCGGCCACGAAGAAGAAGTAGTTCACCACGTGCTCGGGCTTGCCGGCGAACTTGCGGCGCAGCACCGGGTCTTGCGTGGCCACGCCCACCGGGCAGGTGTTGAGGTGGCACTTGCGCATCATGATGCAGCCCTCGACCAC
This sequence comes from Caldimonas manganoxidans ATCC BAA-369, assembly GCF_000381125.1. GTDB lineage: Bacteria > Pseudomonadota > Gammaproteobacteria > Burkholderiales > Burkholderiaceae_C > Caldimonas > Caldimonas manganoxidans. Next base: position 54,146 of record NZ_KB905939.1, on the reverse strand, counting down.
CAGGGGCGCGGTGGCGAAGCCGAATTCGTCGGCCCCCAGCATCGCGCCGATGACCACGTCGCGGCCGGTCTTCATCTGACCATCGGCCTGCACGCGGATGCGTCCGCGCAAGCGGTTGAGCACCAGGGTCTGCTGGGTCTCGGCCAAGCCCAGCTCCCAGGGCGTGCCGGCATGCTTGATGGACGACCAAGGCGAGGCACCGGTGCCACCGTCATGGCCGGCGATCACGACATGGTCGGCCTTGGCCTTGGCCACACCAGCGGCGATCGTGCCCACACCGACTTCGGACACCAGCTTGACCGACACGTCGGCGCGCGGGTTGACATTCTTGAGGTCGTGGATGAGCTGGGCCAGGTCCTCGATCGAGTAGATGTCATGGTGCGGCGGCGGGCTGATGAGGCCCACGCCGGGCACCGAGTAGCGCAAAAAGCCGATGTACTCGGACACCTTGCCGCCCGGCAATTGGCCACCTTCGCCGGGCTTGGCGCCCTGCGCCATCTTGATCTGGATCTGGTCGGCGCTCACCAGGTACTCGGTGGTCACGCCGAAGCGGCCCGAGGCGACTTGCTTGATCTTCGAGCGCAGCGAGTCGCCGGCCTGCAGTTCGTAGTCGACCTCGATGACCTTGTGGCCCAAGACATCGGACACCTTGGTGCCGGCCTGGATGGGGATGCCTTTGAGCTCGTTGCGGTAGCGCGCCGGGTCCTCGCCGCCTTCACCCGTGTTGGACTTGCCGCCGATGCGGTTCATCGCGATGGCCAGCGTGGTGTGGGCCTCGGTGGAGATCGAGCCCAGCGACATCGCGCCGGTGGCAAAGCGCTTGACGATCTCGGCGGCGGGTTCGACCTCCTCGATGGGGATGGCCTTGCTCGGATCGAGCTTGAACTCGAACAAGCCGCGCAGGGTCATGTGGCGGCGCGACTGGTCGTTGATGATTTGCGCGTATTCCTTGTAAGTGTCGAAGCGGCCCGCGCGCGTGCTGTGCTGCAGCTTGGCGATGGCATCCGGCGTCCACATGTGCTCTTCGCCGCGCGCGCGCCAGGCGTATTCGCCGCCGACGTCGAGCATGTCGCGCAGCAGCGGGTCGTCACCGAAGGCAGCCATGTGCATGCGGATGGCTTCTTCGGCCACTTCGAACACGCCGATGCCGCCCACTTGCGAGGCCGTGCCGCGGAAGTACTTGTCCACCATTTCCTTCTTCAGGCCGATGGCTTCGAAGAGCTGCGCCCCGCAATAGGACATGTAGGTGGACACGCCCATCTTGGACATGATCTTCGACAAGCCCTTGCCGATGGCCTTGACGTAGTTGGAGATGGCTTTTTCGGCCGACAGCTCCCCCGGCAGCTCGGCATGCATGGCCGCCAGCGTCTCCATGGCCAGGTAGGGGTGCACGGCCTCGGCGCCATAGCCGGCCAACACGGCGAAGTGATGCACCTCGCGGGCCGAGCCGGTCTCCACCACCAAGCCGGCCGTGGTGCGCAGGCCTTCGCGCACCAAATGGTGATGCACGGCCGACAAGGCCAGCAAGGCCGGGATGGCCACCTGGGTGCGGCTCATGTAGCGGTCGGTGATGATGAGGATGTTGTGGCCGGTCTTGATGGCGTCCACGGCTTCGGCGCACAGCGAGGCGAGCTTGGCCTCCACCCCCTCACGCCCCCATTGCAGCGGATAGGTGATGTTCAGCTCGTAGCTCTTGAATTTGCCGCCGGTGTGGCGCTCGATCTGGCGCAGGCGCGCCATGTCGTCGAAGTCGAGAATGGGCTGCGAAACCTCCAGACGCATCGGCGGGTTCACCGCGTTGATGTCCAGCAGGTTGGGCTTGGGGCCGATGAAGGACACCAGCGACATCACGATGGCCTCGCGGATCGGGTCGATCGGCGGGTTCGTGACCTGGGCGAACAGCTGCTTGAAGTAGTTGTACAGCGGCTTGTTCTTGTCCGACAGCACGGCCAGTGGCGAGTCGTTGCCCATGGAGCCGATGCCCTCCTCGCCGGACTGCGCCATCGGACTCATCAGGAACTTCAGGTCTTCCTGCGTGTAGCCGAAGGCCTGCTGGCGGTCCAGCAGCGATTCGGTGAACTTCGGCGGCTCGCCCACCACGTCGATCGAGTCGAGCTTGATGCGCACGTTCTCGATCCACTGGCGGTACGGCTTGGCCGAGGCATAGAGGTTTTTCAGCTCCTCGTCATCGATGATGCGGCCCTGCTCGAAGTCGATCAGGAACATCTTGCCCGGCTGCAGGCGCCACTTCTTGACGATCTTGTTCTCGGGAATGGGCAGCACGCCCGACTCCGAGGCCATCACCACCAAGTCGTCGTCGGTGACGATGTAGCGCGCCGGACGCAGGCCGTTGCGGTCCAGCGTGGCGCCGATCTGACGGCCGTCGGTGAACACCATCGCGGCCGGACCGTCCCAGGGCTCCATCATCGCCGCGTGGTACTCGTAGAAGGCGCGGCGGCGCTCGTCCATCAGCGTGTGCTGCTCCCAGGCCTCCGGGATCATCATCATGGCGGCATGGGCCAGCGGATAGCCCGCCATGGTCAGCAGCTCCAGCGCATTGTCGAAGGTGGCCGTGTCGGATTGGCCTTCGAAGCTGATCGGATAGAGCTTTTGCAGATCGTCGCCGAGCACGGGCGATTTCATCACGCCTTCGCGGGCGCGCATCCAGTTGAAGTTGCCCTTGACGGTGTTGATCTCGCCGTTGTGGGCCACCATGCGGTAGGGGTGGGCCAGCGGCCACTCCGGGAAGGTGTTGGTCGAGAAGCGCTGATGCACCAGGGCCAGGGCCGAGACCACGCGCGGGTCGCGCAAGTCTTTGTAATAGGTGCCCACCTGGTTGGCCAACAGCAAGCCCTTGTAGATCACCGTGCGGCAGCTCATGCTGGGCACGTAGTACTCGCGCGAGTGCGTGAGCTTGAGACGCTGGATCGCGCTGGAGGCGGTCTTGCGGATGACGTAGAGCTTGCGCTCCAAGGCATCGGGCACGATGATGTCCGGGCCGCGGCCGATGAAGATCTGGCGGATCACCGGTTCTTTCTCGCGCACTGCCGGCGACATCGGCATGTCTTTGTCCACCGGCACATCGCGCCAGCCCAGCAGCACTTGCCCTTCGGCCTTGACGGCCCGCTCCAACTCCTGTTCGCAGGCCAGCCGCGAGGCATGCTCCTTGGGCAAGAAGATCATGCCCACGCCATATTCGCCCGGCGGCGGCAGCTCCACCCCCTGCTTGGCCATCTCGGCACGATAGAACTCGTCGGGGATCTGGATCAGGATGCCCGCACCGTCGCCCATCAGCTTGTCGGCCCCCACGGCGCCGCGATGGTCGAGGTTTTCGAGGATCTTCAAGCCCTGCTCGACGATGCTGTGAGCCTTGTGGCCTTTGATGTGGGCCACGAAGCCCACGCCGCAGGCATCACGCTCGTTGCGGGGGTCATACAGGCCCTGTTCGGCCAGGGCACGAATTTCTTCGGGGGTGGCTCCCCCCTGGGCGGCCTGTGGCATGGCGCACTCCGAGTCATCGTTAGGGATGACCCGAGCGTACTGCAGGCCCGACAGGACTTCAAGCGCAATTAAATGGGGTCAGACTCCAATTATTTTCATCACCAATACGGTGCACAAATTAATGGGGACAGTCTTATGGGGGCGGCGATTTGCGCGGCCGGCCGCGCGGGCGCGGTTGCAGCGGCCGCCCCGCCTTTTCGGCCAGGTCGGCCAGGAACTCCGCGCGCCCCAGCGCCCAGCCGCGCCCGCAGGCCGCCTCCAGCTCCTGGATGCGCCGGGCGCCCAGCCCCTCTTCGGTGCGCCGCGCGTAAGCGGCTTCGCGGTCGAAGGGGGTGTTGCCCAGGCGCCAGATCTCGGCGTGCTCGCTCAGCAAGGGGTCACGCTGCCGCCCCAGGTGGTGGGGCAGGCTGGACCAGGCCCAGTCGTGCGGCCGGGCGCACAGGCCCAGGCGCACTGGCAGGGCTTCGATGTATAGGCACAGGTCGATGAACCCGGTTTCGGGCTCGACGATGGTGACCCGATAGCGGCCGTCCCACAGGCTGCCGCTGCGCGCATGGCGACGGTTGAACCACGCACCATGGCGCCGACCGATGGACTGCATCATGCGGGACAAGCCCTCGGCGGTGTCGGGCACCACCAGGAGCTGCACTTCACGCGGCACCAAGACATAGGCATGCACGGCCACCCCGTGGGTGCGGGCTGCCTCGCGCAGGGCCTCGAGATAGGCGCGATGGTCGGCCTCGTCGCCGAACACCGGCTGTCCAGGGTGCGCTCGCTGGATCACATGGTGGGGCAGGCCGGGCAGGACGAGGCGGGGCAGTCGGGCCATGGGCAAGGCCAGGTCGGCGGGTGGGGTTGCGGCGATGATATCGGTGCAGGGCCGCCCTATCATCGCCATACCGGCAGGCTTCCGTGTCGCCCTGCCCCAGGTGTTGCTACCCATGTCCGCCGATCTGCACATTGCCGTGGTCGGCGCCGGCCCCTGCGGCTTGGCGCTGGCCTTGCTGGCCGCGCGCGAACTGCCGCACGCGCGCCTGACCGTCTTCGATGCCCGAGCGCCCGAGCATGACGTGGGGGCCGATCCCCGCACTTTGGCGCTGTCGCTGGGCAGCGTGCAGTTGCTGCAGCGCCTGAAGGTCTGGCCCGCGGCGGCGGCCGAGCCCATCCGGCGCGTGCATGTGTCGCAGCAGCAACCCTTGCTGCTGGTGCGCCGGCAGCCCGAGGTGGTGATCGATGCGCTGGAAGAAGGCGTGCCGATGCTGGGGGCGGTGCTGCGCTATGGCCGCTTGGTGGCCCCGCTGCAGCAGGCCTGGGCCGACGCCTGCGCCGCCCAGCCGCAGCGTCTGGCCCTGCGGCTGGGAACCCCGGTGCGCTCGCTGAAGACGCTGCACGGCGCCGTGGAGCTGGACGCCGACATCGCCGAACGCTTCGACTTGGCGGTGGTGGCCGAAGGCGGGGTGTTTGCCGCGCAGGCGCGCAAGGCGCTGCGCCACGACTATGCGCAAACCGCCTGGGTCGGCCAGGTCACGGTGCGTGGGTTGCCCGCCGGCACGGCCTATGAGCGTTTCACCGCCCACGGGCCGGTGGCCTTGCTGCCGCTGGGGGGCGAGGAGGCCGCGCTGGTGTGGTGTGTGCCGCAGCAGGACGATCCCGTGCAGCCCTTGAACGATGCGCAGCGCATCGCCGTGCTCAACCACGTGCTGCACCCAGACACCGGGCGCGTGGTGGCCATCAGTCCGCTGAAGGCGTTCGCACTGGGGCTCAATGCCGAACGCAGCTTGGTGCAGGGTCGCACGGTGCGCATTGGCAATGCGGCGCAAACACTGCACCCGGTGGCCGGCCAGGGCCTGAACCTGGGTCTGCGCGACGCCTTTGAACTGGTACGACGGCTGCGCCGCTCGGGCGGCGACGTGGACGCCGCACTGCGGCGCGCGGAATGGGCCCGCGCGGGGGACCGCTGGGGCACGATCGCCGTCACCGACTTCCTGGCGCGCAGTTTCGTGTGGAATCTGCCGGGCTTGGGGGCAGCCCGCGCGCTGGGGCTGGCTGCGCTGCAGCGGATGTCGCCGGCCAAGTCGCTGCTGGCGCGGCAGATGATGTTCGGCCGACGATAGGCCGCTGCCCCACGGCGCGCGGGCGCACCGACACGGCACTGCCGGCATGGCTGCCGCCGGCGGGCCGGCGTTCAGATGTCGGTGTCGTCCGCGGCCTCGGGCACGGGCGTCAAGGGAATTTCGACCGTCAGCACCGTGCCGCCGCCAGCCGCAGGCCCGATCTCGAAGCGGCCGCCAAAGGCATCGACCCGGTGTTTCATGCCGCGCAGTCCGTGGCTTTTGAGCTTGCGTGTCTGCGCCGGGTCCAACCCCACGCCATCGTCGCGCAAACGCAGCAGCAGGCGGTCGCCGCGGGTTTCGAGCACCAAGTCCACCCGGCTGGCGCGGGCGTGTTTTTGCACATTGGTCAGGGCCTCCTGCACGAGCCGAAACACCGCTAGGCTGCGTTCGCGGTCGAGCTCGAGGGCCTCGGGCAGATCGCGCTCGATGTGCAGCCCCGACTGGGCTTGCACCTCGTCGGCCAGGGTCTCCAGCGCAGCCACCAAGCCCAGGTGGCTGAGGGTCGAAGGCATCAACCCTTCGATGACACGGCGTTTGATCTGCACGCCTTGCTCGAGGTTGGATTGCACGCGCTGCAAGGCCTCGATCGCTTCTTGCGGCAGCTGCAAGCCGCGCCGCAGCAGCAGGCCGACCTCCATCTTGCTGGCCGTCAGCAGCGCTCCGAGCTCGTCGTGCAGCTCGCGCGCCAGCCGAGCCTTTTCCTGCTCGGCCACTTCCTGCAAGTGGGTGGCCAGCTCCGACAACTCACGCGTGCGCAGCCGCACCGCGCGCTCCAGCCGATCACGCTCCTGTTGCAAACGCTGGGCCATGCGCTGCTCCTCTTCGAACTCGCCGCGGTAGGCCTGAAAGAGCAGCACGAGCAGCATCAGGCCTGCGACCAGCGTGCCCAGCGAGACCCAGCGCTGACGCTGCAATTCGCCGGCCGCCTCGGCCTCGGCGCGTTCGAGCAAGGCACGCTCGCGCGCGACCATGCGGCCGATGGCTTGGCGCAGGCTGCCATCGGACACGGGACTGGGTTGCAGCACCGCGTCGATCTGTGCGGGCGTGGCGCTGGGCCCCAAGGCATCGAGCCGCGCCAGTTCTTCGCGCTCGGCGTCGATGTAGCGCAAGGCCACGGCCAGATCCTGCGGGTCGGCATGCGGCAGGCCGCCTTCGAGCAAAGGCTGGTACAGAGCGACGATCTGCTGCAAGGTGGAACGGTGGCGCCAGAGGCTGTCGGGCGTGCGTGTCAGCAGATACTCGGCCTGCGTGGCATCGGCCCGAGCCGCGAGGAAGGCCAGGCTGTCGAGGTTGGCGGAGAACACTCGTGAGCCTTTGAGTTCGGCATAAGTGTGGGCCAGCCGCTCATAGCCGCGCTCGGTGATCCACAGCATGCCCACCCCCAAGGCCAGGGCCAAGGGCAGCGCCAGCTTGAGCACGGCCAGCCGACGCAGCAGACGCGCCGGCACTTGGCCGGAGCGCGCCGCGGCGGCTTGCAGGTCCTGGTGAATCCGACGCAGTCGGCGCAGCACCTCGCGCCACACGCCGCGCAAGGACCAGGAGGACGGAGCAGAAAAAGGCCTCATCGATGTCAGCGGATTCCGACAGACCGCCCGGCATGCAGGATGACACCGGCCGTCGCCTCGCGTTTCTACCATGAGGGCATCGGTGGTGGCAGCTTGGGCCCGCAGCGGCCGCATCGCCACGGACCCCTCCGCCGGCTCATGTCCTTGGGGCTTGGCGGCTCGGTAGGGTGCGCCCTCCACTTTCTTGCCATTCAGAGGTCCACATGCCCCAGCCCGACTTGGCGAATCCCGCCGTGCTGTGCCAGACTGGGCATCCTGCGGCTTGGCACCTTCGCATGCAACGCAAACGCCTGTTGGTGGCCGACGATCATCAGATCGTGCGCGCCGGCCTGCGCCAGTTGATCGACGCCGAACCCGACCTGGTCGTCGGCGGGGAAGCCTCGACCAGCGCCGAGACCTTGGCCCTGTTGCGCCACAGCGGCTGGGACTTGGTGCTGCTGGACATCTCGCTGCCGGACCGCACGGGCGTGGACACGCTGCGCCTGATCCGCCACCATGTGGGCGAGGTGCCGGTGCTGATCGTCAGTGCCTTCCCGGAAGAGCAGTACGCCATCAATCTATTGCGCGCCGGCGCCAACGGCTACTTGAAAAAGGATGCCGATGGCGCAGAGATCTTGCGCGCCATCCGCGTGGTCTTGCAGGGGCGGCGCTATGTGAGCCCGGTGGTGGCCGACCTGATGACCGAGCGGATGGACCAGCCCGGGGCTGGGCCGGCCCACCAGGATTTGTCCGAACGCGAATTCCAGGTGCTGTGCAAGCTGGCCTCGGGCATGTCGGTGACGCAGATCGCCGACGAACTCTTCATCAGTGTCAAGACGGTGAGCACATACCGTGCGCGACTGCTGGCCAAGCTGCAATTGTCGAGCAATGCCGAGCTGACGTACTACGCGGTGAAGAACGGGTTGATCCAATAGCGAGCGTTCAATAGCCAGCGTTCAATAAGCAGCGTCCAAATCAGCAGCGCACGCGTCGCCGGGATGAGCACGTAGGCCCGCGCCTACAGACGTGCACGGGCTGCTGCGCTAGGCTCAGACCATCATGCATGCGAGCGCATCCACTGCCGCCCCTCCGCGCGTGCCCGAGCGCACGGTGTTGGTGATCGAGGACTCGGCCTTGATCCGCGAGCGCCTGGTCGAGTTGGTGCACAGCTGCGAGGGCTTCCGGGTGACGGCTCAGGCCGACACCGAAGCCGCCGCGTTGAGCGCGCTGCGCGAGCAGGCCTTCGATGTGGTGGTGGTGGATTTGCAGTTGCGCGAGGGCAGCGGCTTCGGGGTGTTGAGCGCGCTACAGCATCTGCAACCGCGGCCGCTGACGATGGTGTTGACGAACACGGCCTCGCGCGCGGTGCGCTTGCGCTGCTTGGCTCTGGGGGCCGAGCATTTCTTCGACAAGTCTTATGAATTCGACCGTGTGGCGCTGGCCCTGGACGCTTTGCGTGCGCAAGCCCCACCGCACAAGACCCCATGACGCGCTGCGGTGCCGCGCGTCGCGCCACCAACCCTGCCTAGAATGGGTTGGTCCTCCCTTTTCATTGACCACAGGAGAACGCCATGTCTGCCAATGCCCCCACCGAAGCCGCTGCCGCTGCCGCCGAACGCACTGAACAGGCCGCCCGCCGCGTGGCCCGCGGGGTGAGTCAGGCGGCGCAAGACAGCGCCAGCACCCTGGAGCGCGAATGGGCCGATCTGAAGGCCGATCTGGCCGAGCTGATGTCCAACCCGGCCGTGCGCGACCTGCCCGAGGTGCGAGCGCTGAAGGAAAAGCTGCAGGCCTCTTTGCATCGGGCCAGCGAGGCCGTGGCCGACGTCACGCATGACATCACCCAACGGGTGCGTCACACCGCGGCCATGGCCGATGAATACGCTCACGAGGAGCCCTGGAAGGTGGCTGGCATCGCCGCCTTGGCCGGCCTGCTGGTGGGTGTGTTGATCGCCCGCCGCTGACCCACCGAGTCAGCCCCATGCTGGCGCGGCTGTTCGCCCCCCAGATCGATGCGCTGATCGAGCGGCTACGGCGCGTCTTGGCGCTGGGCGTCGAGGTGGCGGTCGACCGGGTCACCCTGGCCCAGCTCGAATGGCAAGACGAAAAGCGGCGCCTGGCGCGGCTGTTCGTCAGCCTGCTGGCGGCAGTCTGGCTGGCCGGCCTGACCGTCAGCTTCCTCGGCGCGCTGGTCATCATCGCCTGCTGGGACACGCCCTGGCGCGTCGCAGCGGCCGCCGGCGTGGTGTTGGTCCTGGGCGTGGGCGCGGCATGGGCCATCTTCCAAGTGCGGCGCCTGCTCGAGCAAGGGGATCAGGCCTTTGCCTTGTTGCGCCGCGAGCTGGCGGCCGATCTGGAGACCCTGCGACGCTTGCATGAGGGCCAGGGGCCGGCGGTGGCCCGTCCTGCGCCCACGCCGCCCAGCGACGATGCCCGCCCTTGGACGCCTGAGAGTCCACCATCATCATGAGTGCGCCCCCGCCGAACCGAACGCCCGAACAAGAGCACCGTGATGCCCAGCGCGAGCTGTTGCTGTTGCGCATGGCGCGCCAGCGAGCGCAATTGCGTGCGCTGGTGGCACCGCGCGCAGCGGCCGCGCCCGGGCCTGCGAGGCCAGCCGGCGCCCCCGACCTCGGCCCGGGCGATGCCGATTGGCCGGCCCACCCGCGCTTGAGCCCGGCCTTCCCGCGCAGCCAAAGCCTGCGGTGGATCCTGGCCAACCCCAAGGCGGTGGCCGTCGCGGGCTTGGTGGCCGCCATGGCGCTGTGGGTCGGCCCGCGTCGTCTCGGGCAGACGCCCGTGTCGGTCACACGCGCGGCCGTGGGCTTTCTGCGAGGCATGCGCGAGGGCCTGGCATGGCTGCAACCGCTGCTGCCGCTGCTGGGCCTGTGGCTGAGCCGGCCGCGGCCCGCACGCCCGGCACGCCGCCCGCCGCCTTGGCCGCGCGAGCGCAGCCCCCATCGCCGGCCACCGGCCGACGATTCGCCGTTCTTCTAAAGGTCTAAAGGCCCTCGTGAACGACCGGCCCGGGATCACAGCCGGCGATGCGCCAAGGCCGGCAAGCGTTGACGCACTTGGGCGATGCGTGCGGGATCGAGCTCAGCGCAGGCCACCCCCTCCCCCTCTTCCACGCGCGCCAGCACCTCGCCCCAAGGGTCGATGATGAGCGTGTGTCCGAAGGTGCGGCGCCCGTTCTCGTGGCGCCCCCCTTGGGCCGGCGCCATCACATAGCACTGGTTCTCGATCGCCCGCGCACGCAGCAGCACCTCCCAGTGAGCCTGCCCGGTGGTATGGGTGAAGGCCGAGGGCACGGCGATCAAGTCGCACGGCGGGCGCATCAGCGCCCGGTACAGCTCGGGAAAGCGCAGGTCATAGCAGATGCTCAGCCCCAGGCGCAGCGCCACCCCCTGGCGCGACTGCAGGTCCACGGCCACGGGCTGGTCGCCGGCACGCAGCACCACGGCTTCGTCGTAGAGCTTGTGGCCCTCGGGACCATGTTCCTCATAGCGAAACAGATGGATCTTGTCGTAGCGCGCACGGCAGCGACCCTGGGGATCGAAGACGAGGGTGGTGTTGGTGACGCGCTGCGCCTGCTCGGTGCGCAGGGGCAGGCTGCCGCCGATCAGCCAGAGGCGGTGCTCGCGTGCAGCCTGCGCCAGCGCTTGCTGCCAAGGCCCGTGTCCCGGCGGCTCGGCCAGGGACAGCTTGTCGGTGTCGCTGTGGCCCATGAAGGCGAAATTCTCGGGCAGGCCCACGAGTTCGGCCCCTTGCGCCGCGGCCTGCGCGATGAGGTCGCGGGCACGTTCGAGGTTGTGGGCCGGGCGAGTGGAAGACACCATCTGGACCGCAGCAATGCGCATGGAGACTCCTTCCTTGGGGATCGGGGGTTCATCCCCCCGGCAGCGCAGGGCTGGGCGCCCCGCTGGTGGCCGCTGGCGCCGTCGACGAAGCGGCGCGGGGGACGGCCAACACCTGAGGGTCACTCCACGAGCCCGTGATGCGGAATTCACGGGTGTTGGCCTCGATCATGGGTTTGCGCAAGAAAAGCTGCGCCAGGAAGGTGCCCAGGCCCACGGCCGGATTGATCGCGGCATACACCAGCGAGGCGCCGCCGGCGTTGATCTCGGGCACCACGACCACGCGCAGGTCCTGGGTTTCGTGCCGCAGGTCGGCACGGCCTTCCATCAGCACCGCAGCGGCCACCCCCCGCATGCGCAGGTTGTCGGTGTGGGCCACGCCACGCTCGATGCGCACATCGCCGCCGAAGTCGTCAAAGGCGAAGCCTTCGCTGAAGACATCGCGGAAGTCGAGCATCAGCCGCCGAGGCAAGGCCTGCAGGCTCAGCACGCTGATGAGCCGCGCCGCGCCAGGGTCGGCTTTGAGGAAGCGGCCGCGTTCGACATCGACGCGCAGCTGTCCTTCCAGGCTGGCCAGGTCGGGAGCCAGGGGCGGACCCTGCCAGCCGATGCGACCGCTGGCGCGCCCTTGGCCGCCGCTGAGCACGCCGGCCTGCCCCCATTGCTCCAGCAGGCTGCCGCTGTCGGTCACGTCCAGCTCGAAGTCCAGTTCGGTGCGGGCCGTGGCCCCGCCGAGGCCATCGCGCACGGCCAGCCAAGCACCGCTGGCCCCGAAGCGAGCCACGGCGTTTTGCAGCGACAGTCGCCGCAGCCGCCATTCACGGAACTCGCCGGTGCGACGGCTCTCGGCCTGCACTTCCAGACGCCCCAAGGCACGCGAGCCCCAGCGGAAGTCCTCGACCTCGATGTCCAGGGCGGGTGCTGCACGGTCCGAGCCGAACGGCGTGGCCGCCGGTGTTCCATCGCCAGGATCGGCCTCGGGCCAATTCAGACGGGCCAGCCGGGCTCGGAGCTGGCCGCCGGCGGCCCCAGGCTGCCATTCGATGCGGCCTTCGAGCTGTTCGCTGCGGACCTGGCCACGCCAGCCTTCACCGGCGCGTTCGCCCGTCAGACGCACGGCCGTGAACCGCCGGCCCGCGGCCTGCACCGCCGCGCTGCGCAGCTCGATGCGATCGGGCGCATAGTCCGCCCCCGGCGCCTCGGCGCTGGCCAGACCGGCTTCGAAGCTTTCAGCCACGGCACGCCAGCGGTCCATGTCGAGCTGGGGCAAGGCCACCCGGGCACGCACGCCGCTGGCCGGCAGCGGCAGGGCCTCGCCCAGGCCGATGGCGCCGGCCAGCACGCGCGTGGGGGTGCCTTGGGTCGCGTCGCCCAGCGCCCGGCGGTAATGCACCCACAGCGATTGACCGAGCTGCACGCGCACCTGGTCGCGTGGTGTGCGGCCCGGCTGCAGGCTGTCGGCCTCGACGGTCTGCGTCACTCGCAAAGGCCAGGGCCGCGCCGCGGGCTTGTCCAGCGGGGCGGGCAGGGTCGAGGCCAGTCCGGTGAGGTCGCTGCTGAGGCTCAGCTCGGGCCAGCCTTGCACCAGACCGAACTGGAGCCGGTAGGCCGTCTGGCCTTGCAGGTGCTCGGCCAGATAGGGCAGCAGCCCCAGTTCACGCACTTCGCGCAGGCCAGCGGCGCTGGCCGTGCCTTGGCCTTCGAAGCGCACACTGCCATCGCGCATGGTGCCGCCTTCGAACTGCAGCTCCCCCCCCAACACCCGGGCCGAGGCGCCATGCACCGTGAAGCCCTCGTCGGAAAAACTCACCTCGCCGCGGGCGCGCGCCAGCACGGGCGTGTCGGGTCGCAGCCGCAGGTCGTTGCCGTCCAAACGGACGCGCCCCTGCACGCGAGCCTGCGACGGATCGTCCAGCGGCAGTTGCACCGACAAGCGCAGCTGCGCCAGGCCGCTGCCGCTGGCCTGGGCCAGCGCATGATGCGTCCACTGCCCCACCGGCGTGTCATTCACGAAACGCAAGGCATCGGCCAAAGGCCCGCTGCCACCTCCGCTCAAGCGCAGCACGGGCTGATGTGCCAAGTCCTCGATGCCGCCGTTGACGTCTTGCAGTTCGAAGCCGAAGAGCCGAGCCCGGGCCTGTCGAATTTGCATCGAGTGCCGATCGAACACGAGCTCGCCATGCACATGGGTGAAGGCCGGCCAGGGCGAGGCTTGCCCCTCCTGGCCGGGCACGTAAGCAAAACTGGCCTGCTCGATGCGCGAGGCAATGCGGAAAGTGCCGTCTTGGCCGGGTGCATAGGGGAAGTCCCACAAATCACCCTGCACGCGGAACTCCACCTCGCTGGCGCGGCCGGCCATCACGGCGCGACGCACATAGTCACGCACCGAGGCGGGCAGTTGGCGCGGCAGATACCGCCAGATGCGCGTGGCCTGGGCCTGGTCGAGGCGGCCCTGCAGATCGAGCACGCCGGGCAGCCGCGCCCCGCGGCCCACGCCGGCGGCCGCGCCGGTGCGCCATGTCCCAACGAAGCGCCCCTGGGCATCTGCATTGGCAAAGTGCGCGTCGCGCACCTGCACAGTCACGGCCGGGCCATCCTCGCCGGCCGTGAGGGTCCAGGCCAAGTCGGCCTGCAGCTCGTCCAGCGGCACGCGCGGATCGTCGAACACGCCCGGGAACACCAAGGCGCCTTGACGCATGTGCAACCGGGCCGAGCCCCCGGACTCATGGGCTTGGAAGGCCAAGTCGGCCCCTTGCAACCCGGGACGCCCCACCGTCGGCCCCGCGGCCTGCGCGGCCAGGCTCACGCCGAACAACTGGCCACTGACCCGGTACGCCCGTGGTGCACGCCAATCGCCCTGCCATTGCAGCGACAAGGGTTCAGCCCGACCGGCCGGCTGCACTTCGGCCAGTCCGGCACGCAAGCCCGCCGGCAGGGGCAGCCGTTGTGCCAACGCGGCCAAGGCGGCCACATCGGCGCGCGGCAGATGGAGCGACCCGTCCTCGGTGAGCCCTGGTGTGGACGCCGCACGCCACCGCAGCTCGAAGGACGGCGGCAGCCCTGCCCAAAGCGCCGCCTGCGCCGGGGCCGCGTGCGTGGCGGCCGTCGCGCTCAGCCCCTGCAAGGCCACGACTTGCTGCCCGCCCTCCTCCTCACGCCAGAGCAGGCGCGCGTGCAGGCCGCCCAGCTCCAGGGCCTGGTCGACCCCTTCGAAGCGGGCTTGCAGATCGATCAGATCGAGGTCGAGGGTCACACCGCTCCAGCGCCCGGCCTGCATGTCCGCCCACACCCTCAGCCCTCCGACGCCGCGCTGCAGCTGCAGCTCGGCCGGCAAGTGGCGGCGTAAAGCCTGCAAGTCCACCCGCGGCAGCTCGGCATAGGCCTGGCCGCTCCAGCGCGAACGATCGGATGGACGGGTCAGCAACGGCTGCGTGAACCGGCCCCGCAGCGACAGGCGCTCGCCCCAGCCGTCCACCGGGGTGGCATCGAGCCGGAACTCATGCCGACGCGGCGCCAGGGCGCTGTTGCGCATCACCACCTGCACGTCGCCAAGCTCCAGGGGCGGCAGGCCGCGCTGCTCGTCGATCCAGCGCAGCTGGCCCCCTCGCACGCGAAACTCCGGCAGCGAGAGGAACCAGTCCAGGGCCACCGGCGAGGCCGACGCACCGGCGCCGGTGTCCCCCACATCCAACCCGGCAATGAACAGCCGCCCCTGGGCATCGCGCCGCACGGCCAAGCGAGGGGCCTCGATGTCCAGGCGGCCCAATCGCATCTCGACATGCCACAGCGAGGCCCAAGACCATGTCCCGCTCAGGCGCGGCAGACGCAAGGCTTCATGCCCCTGGCTGTCGAACAGGCGCACCTCATCGAGCTCGAACACCGGCGTGCCGCCGTGAAATTCCGCACGGATGCGCCCAATCTGCACGGGCACCCCCAAGGCCCGGGTGGCGGCCTGCTCGATCGGCACACGCCAAGTGTCGATTCGCGGCAGAATCACCGTGTGCACGACCAGCCACACCAGCAGCATGAGGCCCAGCGCCGCCACCGTCATCCACTGCAACACGCGCACGATCTTGCCAACGGCCCGACGGGGCCATTGGAACCAGGCATGCGGCAAGACAGCAAGACTCATGGGGACGATGACGGCAGCCGCCACGGCTCGCGCAGCAACGCGCAAGCCATCGGCACCCTGCGCGATGAGGCCATCACAATCTAGCACAGGCATCTGATCAGACCCCAGGACGGGCCATGGGTTTCCACGAAGTTGTCAGCGGCGGTCGCTCCGCCACCGGCCCAGGGGTGAGGGCCGAGTATTCCCGCTTCGTGCAGCGGGTGCGTCGTCGCCATGGCGACATCTTGGGCTTGCTGCCCCCTGGGCTTCCCGACCCGCCCCGCATCGAAGCCCTGATCGATGCCTTGCTCGGTCGCGGTCGATCGCTGGCAGCGGCCTTGCGGCAGGCGCGTCAGCTCACGCTGGAGCGGCTGGCCGTGCTCGACATCGAAGGCGCCGCCAGCATGCCCGAGATCGGGCAGGCGATGACCGCGCTGGCCGAAGTGACGCTCGACCGTGCGCTCAGTGCGGCTTTGGCCGAACAAGACGAGCGCCACGGCGCACCGCTGAACGAAGCCGGCCAACGCATCGACTTCTGGGTCGTGGGCATGGGCAAGCTCGGCGGGCGCGAGCTCAACGTTTCCTCCGACATCGACCTGGTCTACGTGTACGAGGAAGCCGGCATGACCGCCGGCAACGCGCAAGGGGGCGGCCGCATCTCGGCACACGAATACTTCTCGCAGGTGGCGCGCAGCCTGTACACGCTCATCGGCGACACCACCGAGGATGGTTTCGTCTTCCGTGTCGATCTGGCCTTGCGACCCAATGGCATGTCCGGCCCGCCCGTGGTGAGCCTGGCCATGCTGGAGGAATATTTCCTCGTGCAAGGCCGCGAGTGGGAGCGCTTTGCCTGGCTCAAAAGCCGTGTGGTGGCCCCGCGCGCCTCGGTGGTCTCGGGACGGGCCTTGCAGTTGCGGGATGTGGTCATTCCCTTCGTCTTTCGCCGTTATCTCGACTACGGTGTGTTCGAGAGCCTGCGCAACCTGCATCGCAAGGTGCGCGAAGAGGCCGCGCGCCGCGCCGCCGGCCGGCCCGAGCGCGCCAATGACGTGAAGCTCTCGCGTGGTGGCATCCGAGAAATCGAGTTCATCGTGCAGCTGTTGCAGGTCGTGCGCGGCGGCCAGTTCCCCGAGATCCGCACCCGCTCGACGCTGCGCGCCCTCGAACGCCTGGCCCAGGTGGGCGTGATGAAGCCCGAGACGGCGCAGCAATTGGCCGAGGCCTATGTCTTTTTGCGCCGGGTCGAACACCGCATCCAGTACCTCGACGATCAGCAGACCCACCAGCTACCCACCCATGACGAGGATTTGCGCTGGATCGCCGGCAGCCTGGGCCTGGCCTGCCATCGCGATGCCTGCGAGTTGATGGACCGTCTGCTGCAAACCCGCGAATTCGTGGCGCTGGAGTTCGACGCCCTCTTGCACGATGGCCAATCCCCGCGCCCGGGTGGCTGCAAGGGCTGTGGCGAATCGCTGCCGGCGCTGGACAGCGAGGCCTTGCTCGAGCGGCTGCCGCTGGCTCTGGCCCAACGGGTCAAGCCTTGGGTGGCGCACCCGCGCATCGCCGCTTTGCGCGATGACACCAAGCAACGACTGGCCAAGCTGGTGTTGCGGTCGGCCCAGCGCGTGGCGCAAGGCGACATCCCCGACGAGGCGGCCTTGCGCTTCATCGACTGGCTCGACCCCCTGCTGCGCCGCGAGAGCTACCTTGCCATGCTGGTGGAGCGGCCCGAGGTTCACCAGCGTTTGCTGCGCCTGCTGGGCTTGGCGCGCTGGCCGATGCGCTATCTGATGCGCCACCCCGGCGTGATCGACGAGCTGGCCGACCCGCGCCTGATCTACACCCGCTTCGATGCCGCCAGCTTCGTGCACGACCTGGAGCAACGCCACGAAGCCTGGGCGCGCTCGGGCCAGGCCGACGAAGAAGCCCTGCTCGACACCCTGCGCCGCGCCCATCATGCCGAGGTGTTCCGCACCCTGGTGCGCGATGTCGAGGGGCACATCAGCGTCGAGCAAGTCGCCGACGATCTCTCCGCCCTGGCCGATGCCACCGTCGAATGCACCCTGCGCTGGGCCTGGCCGCACCTGCGTCAACGCCATGCCGAGCAACCGCGCTTTGCCGTCATCGCCTACGGCAAGCTCGGCGGCAAGGAACTGGGCTATGGGGGCGACCTCGACCTGGTCTTCCTGTTCGACGACGACGACGAGCGCGCGCCCGAGGCCTACGCCGCTTTCGCGCGCAAGCTCATCACTTGGCTGACCCTGCGCACCAGCGCCGGCGAACTGTTCGAAATCGATACCGCCTTGCGCCCCAACGGCAATTCCGGCTTGCTGGTGACCTCGCTGTCGGCCTTCGAGGCCTACCAGAAAGGCCGAGGCAGCAACACCGCCTGGACCTGGGAGCATCAGGCCATCACACGGGCGCGCTTTTGCGCCGGCGCAGCGGACATCGGCGCGCGCTTCGAACAAGTGCGCCGCGAGGTGATCGCCGCCCCGCGCGATGCACGGGCCGTGCGCGAGGAAATCCGCGCCATGCGCGCCAAGGTGCGCCAGGCCCATCCGGTCAAGGACGGGCTCTTCGACGTCAAGCACAGCGAAGGCGGCATGATGGATGCCGAGTTCGCCGTGCAATGCCTGGTGCTCGCCCATGGGGCCACCCACCCCGAGTTGCACGATGACGTGGGCAACATCGCCTTGATGCTGCGCGCCGAACACGCCGGCTTGCTCTCGGCCGGCACCGGCCAAGCCGCGGCCGAGGCCTATCGAGAGCTGCGCCGCGCCCAGCACCGCGCCCGCCTGGACGAGCGACCCACGCAGTTTCCGGCCGAACAACTCGCCGCGCCGCGCGACGCGGTGCGAGCCCTGTGGCGCGAGGTCTTCGGCGACTGAGCCAGCCCGGCGTCGCCTGGGTTGCGCTGGCCAGCACGGCAGCCTTGGGCTCGCTGCTGGTGGCCGTCGCCAGCTGGGCGGGGGCCCCGGCCCACGAGCCGCTCGTCTGGTGGCGCAGCGCCCCGCAGCAGATCTGGCGCTGCTGGAGCGCCGCCTTCGTCCATGGGACCCTCGGCCATCTCGGCGCCAACCTGGCCGGCTGCGCCCTGCTGGGCCTGCTGGGTTGGCAGGCCCGGCTGAGCCTGTCGGCCACAGTGGCCTGGGCGGCCGCCTGGCCGCTCACCCATGCCCTGCTGTGGCTGGCCGCGCAACCCGAGCGTTACCTGGGTCTGTCCGGCGTGCTGCATGCCGGCGTTGCCGTCACGGCCGTGATGCTCCTGTGGCGCCCCGGCGGCCGCTGGCGCGGGTTGGGCGCCGCCCTGGGGCTGGGGTTGGCCGCCAAGATCCTGCTGGAGTCCCCCTGGCACGGCGCCGTCCAGGTCAGGCCCGACTGGCCCTTTCCCGTGGCCGTGGGGGCCCATGCCACCGGCACCATCGCTGGGGCCTTGTGCGCCATCCTCTTGCAGCTGGCTCGGCCCCGGACGGACACGGTGTCGCCAAGGCGATAGCGCCCCACGCCCCGTTGGTTTGCACTGGCAGCTCCCACCGCTTCCAGGAGACCCCCCATGTTCGTGCTCTGCGGCTTTCCCCTGTCCAACTACTACAACAAGGTCAAGTTGGCCCTGTTGGAAAAAGGCGTCCCGTTCACCGAGGAAGACGTGGCCACTGGCGAACCCGCACGCGCGGCCGGCTCGCCGCTGGGCAAGGTGCCCTTTGCCCGCACCGAGCATGGCGTGCTCTGTGAAAGCGAAGCGCTGATGGACTATATCGAGACGCGCTGGCCCACCCCGGCGCTGCTGCCGGCCGATCCCTGGCAGCGCGCCAAGGTGCGTGAGCTGACGATCTTCCTCGACCTGCATCTGGAACTGGTGGCGCGCGAGCTCTACCCCCAGGCCTTCTTCGGCGGCACCGTGAGCGAGAAAAACCGCGAGCGCGTGCGCGCCCTGCTGAACAAGCACCTGGCCGGCTTCAAGCTCTTGGCGAAGTTTTCGCCCCATGTGGCCGGCGCGGACTTCACCCAAGCCGACTGCGCCGCCTATGTGCACCTGCCGCTGGTTGCCTTGTCACCTTGTCAACCCAATTGGTGCTGGGCGAAGACCTCGTGGCCACGCATGGCATCGACTGGAAGGCCTATGTGAAGCACGTGGGGCAGCGCCCCAGCGCCCAGAAAGTGACCGCCGACCGCAAGGCGGACCAGGCGCGGCGGACCGCCCGGCCGTCTTAGCGACTCAGCCCACCAGTTTGAGCCCGAGGATCCCGGCAATGATCAGGCCCACGCACAACAGGCGCAGCGCCGTGGCGCTGTCGCCAAACAGCACGATGCCCAGGATCACCGTGCCCACCGCGCCAATGCCCGTCCACACCGCATAGGCGGTGCCCACGGGCAGCTCGCGCATGGCCAAGCCCAGCAGCACGACACTGGCCACCATGGCCGTGACGGTGAAGGCCGAGGGCCAGAAACGGCTGAAGCCCTCGGTGTATTTCAGGCCGATGGCCCAGGCGACCTCACACAGGCCCGCGATGAACAGCAGGGTCCAGGACATTGATGACACTCTCGGCGGCAAGGCCGCCATGCTAGGAAAAAGCCGGAGCGCGGGCCGGCCGTGGCCTGCCAAGCACCCAGACGATGCAGGGTCGTCGATGCGGCGCCTCAGGCTCCAGCAGGCTGTGGCGCTTCGCCCCCGGGACGCGTGGCCGCAGCCAGTCGAGCCGACAATTCCTTGCGGAAGCGATTGAGCTCCTGCACGCTCTTGAAGCTGCGATCCATCAGCAAGCTCAGGTTGTGCAGAATGCGCTCGACCACCTTGTTCTCCCAGGTCGCATCGAACTTGATCTGCTGATCGAGCCAGCGCTCCAGCCACTCGGGATTGGGCAGGCGGCTTTGCACGGTGTCGCGCGGGTAGAGCTTGGCGTTGACGTGCAGATTCGTCGGATGCAGGGCCTGGGCCGTGCGCCGCGCACTGGCCATCAGCACGCCCACCTTGGCAAACGCGGCCTTGGCCTCGTCACCGAAGCGAGCGATGGCGCGCTTCATGTAGCGCAGGTAGGCGCCACCATGGCGAGCTTCATCGCGCGCCAAGGTCTCGTAGATCGCCTGGATGACCGGCTCGGTGTGCCATTGTGCCGCCCGCCGGTACCAATGGTTCAGACGAATCTCGCCACAGAAATGCAGCATCAGCGTCTCCAGCGCCGGAGCCGGGTCGAACTCGAAGCGCACCTCGTGCAGCTCCTGCTCGGTGGGCACCAACTCCGGCCGGAAGCGGCGCAGGTATTCCATCAGCACCAGCGAGTGCTTTTGCTCCTCGAAGAACCACACGCTCATGAAGGCCGAGAAGTCGCTGTCGTCGCGGTTGTCGCGCAAGAACATCTCGGTGGCCGGCAGCGCCGCCCACTCGGTGATGGCATTCATCTTGATGGTGTGCGCCTGCTCGTCGCTGAGTTTGGATGCATCGAACCGATCCCAGGGGATGTCGCGCTCCATGTTCCAGCGCACGGCTTCGAGTTGCTTGAAAAGCTCGGGGTACAGCATGTCGGTTCCTGTGGCGACGAAAGTGCAATGAGAGATCGACTCGATGCGAACTACGCCATGCCGGAGGCGTTGGACGCAAGCCCTGGAGGCCATCGAGGTTTTGCAACGGCCCTGGCGCGGCTTGGCGCAGAGCCTCCTGGCGCTCGGCCGGGCTCCCACGGCCCAGGCGCATCGTCACGGGCCACCGGCGGCCGCTCGGCCCGCCACGCCAAGCGGCCATTGTCCAAGAAGTTTCCCGACAACGTCGTGAAAGGGCCGGCACGCAGCCCGGTTTTCTCGCTCGGGCCGCATTCGCGCCATCGGCCTTGGCCAGCCATCGCGGGCCCGGCGGTCGCCCGGCTTCAGCCCCACCCGCCCTGAGACAGGGGCCCGCCCCTGGCATCGACCCATCCTGACCGGCGCCTCGGAACCCAGCCTGCGGCCCCGCCCCAAGGCCCCCCAAAATTTCGCTGGACAAATGAACCATACGATGCAAAATGATACTGCATAGTTCTATTTGAAACTGCAAAGTTCAATCATGACGCTGATGACGCCGCCCCTTGCCCCCGCCCGTGCCCGCATCGGCCCGCACCGCCATCACGGAACTTCCCGTGCGCCAGCGTCTCTGAGCCCACAGGGGTCTGCGCGTCGGCGTCTGCCGACCGACGGCCCCCCAGGTTCGGTTTTTGTGCTGCGAAGACGGCCGGCTGGGCTGGCTGCAATCCCGAGACGCCTCTCCTCCTCCTCCCTCCCTCCCTCCTTCGTCTCGGGGCGCTTCGCAGCACCTTTGTCTTGTGCCTGCGCTGCCGCGTGGCAGCCCCGGGTCGACTGAGGAGCGAGCCATGCGGCGCATCGCCATCGTCGGCTCGGGGATTGCGGGTCTGGCCGCCGCGCATCGGCTCGCACCGCACGCCCAGGTCACGCTCTTCGAAGCAGGCACTCACTTTGGGGGGCACACCCACACGGTCGAGCTGAGCCTGCCCGACCGGTCCGGCGATCCGGTGACCCACGGCGTGGATACCGGCTTCCTGGTCTTCAATCACCGCACCTATCCGGAACTGGTGCAGCTCTTTGCCGAGTTGCAGGTGGACACCGCGCCGTCGGACATGTCGTTTTCGGTGCAATTGCCGTCGGTGGGCCTCGAATGGAGCGGCAGCTCCCTGGACACGGTCTTTGCCCAACGCCGCAACCTGTGGCGCGCCGGCTTCTGGCGCATGCTGCGCGACTTGCTGCGCTTCAACCGACTGACGACCGCCCTGGCGCGGCAGGGGCATGACGCGGCCTTGGCCGAACCGATCGGCGCGTTCCTCGACCGGCATGCATTCGGTGCCGAGTTCCGCCAGTGGTATTTCCTGCCGATGGTGGCATGCATCTGGTCCTGCCCGGCCGATCAAATGCTGCGCTTTCCGATCGGCACGATGATCCGCTTCTGCCACAACCACGGGCTGTTGCAGATCACCGACCGGCCACAGTGGTACACCGTGCGAGGCGGCGCCAAGCACTACGTGGCCAAGATCCTGGCCGGTGTGGCCGATGCCCGGCTGAACACCCCGGTGCGCCAGGTGCGTCGCCTGGGGCCGGGTCCGGGCGACGGCGGGGTGATGGTCTGCACCGATCGGAGCAGCGAGCGGTATGACGAGGTGGTGCTGGCCTGCCACAGCGACCAGGCGCTGGCGCTGCTGGCCGAGCCGCTGCCACTGGAGCGCGAGCTGCTGGGGGCCATCGGCTACCACGCCAACGTGGCCGTGCTGCACACCGACACGGGCTTGCTGCCCCGCCGCCGCAAGGCCTGGGCGGCCTGGAACTACGAGCGGGCCCCAGACGCCGACCAGGAAGCCGGCGCCGTGTGCCTGCACTACTGGTTGAATCGACTGCAACCCTTGCCCTTCCGAGACGATGTGATCGTCTCGCTCAATCCGGTGCGCCCGCCTCGGGACGACAAGGTGCTGGGGCGCTACGAATACGCCCATCCGGTGTTCGACGGACCGGCGGTGGCCGCACAGCGCCGTCTGGACGAAATCCAGGGCGTGGGTCATGTGTGGTTTTGTGGGGCCTGGACCGGCTATGGCTTCCACGAGGACGGGCTGCGCTCGGGTCAAGCCGTGGCGCAGCGCCTGCTCGCGGCATGTCAGCGCGCCTCGGCCAG
The DNA here is from genome assembly GCF_000381125.1 of Caldimonas manganoxidans ATCC BAA-369. Taxonomy (GTDB): domain Bacteria; phylum Pseudomonadota; class Gammaproteobacteria; order Burkholderiales; family Burkholderiaceae_C; genus Caldimonas; species Caldimonas manganoxidans. The sequence goes on along the minus strand of NZ_KB905939.1, from coordinate 31,377 downwards.
GGCAGCGGCATGAGGGCGACGACGGCGCAGGCGCTCATCGGCTTCGGGCAGGTGCGCCACACCCGCTTGCGCCCGGTGCGCCATGCATTCGCCTACCCGACCTACTTCCTCATGCTGCCACTGCGCAGCCTGGCACGAAGCCCCAAGACCGCCTTGCCGCGCAAGCGCTTCGGCCTGATCAGCTTCGACGACCGCGACCATGGCGACGGTCGCGCCGACGCACTGAGCTGGATCGACGACCTGCTGGCCAGCCAAGGCATCCACGATGCTACGGGCGAGATATGGCTGCACACCTATCCGCGCGTGCTGGGTTATGTGTTCAAGCCGGTGAGCTTTTGGTATTGCCACCGCGCGGACGGCACGCTGGCGGCCATCGTGGTCGAAGTGAACAACACCTTCGGCGAACGGCACTGTTACTTGCTCAGTGGCCCCCGGCTGGGCTGGGGCATCGAATTGCAGGCAGACAAGGTCTTTCATGTCTCGCCGTTTTGCAAGGTCGAAGGGCGTTACCGTTTCCGCTTCCTGCGCACCCAGCCCGAGGGCACGCATCCGGCACGCACCGTGGTGCGTATCGAGCATGACGATGCGCACGGCCCGCTGCTGCTGACCAGCGTGAGCGGGACGCTGGAGCCGCTGACGCGCGCCAGCATGCGCCGCGCCTTCTTCGCTCACCCGATGATGAGCCTGGGCGTCATCGCGCGCATCCACTGGCAAGCCCTGCGACTTTGGATCAAGCGGGTGCCATTCTTCACCAAGCCCGAACCGCCTGACTCCCTGGTGACGCGATGAACCACACCACGACCTCTTCCCCCCTCGAACAAGGACTGCGATCCTTGCCGTCGTCGGCCCCGGCGGCGGCACGCACCGTGCTGCGCATGCTCTCGCATCTGCGCCATGGGCAGTTGGACCTGCAACTGCCCGACGGCCACACCGCCCGCTTCGGCACGCCCGAGGGGCCACGCGCGGCCATGCGCTTGCACAACTGGAAGGTCTGCGCGCAGGCGCTGAAGTCCGGCGACATCGGCTTTGCCGAGAGTTTCATCGCCGGTGATTGGACCTCGCCCGACCTGACGGCCTTGATCCGTTTGTTCATCGCCAATCGCCAAGACATCGAATCGGTGATCTACGGCCACTGGTGGGGGCGGCTGCTGTATCGGTGGCGGCATCTGCTGCAGCGCAACTCACGCCGTGGCAGCCGCCGCAACATCCATGCCCATTACGACCTGGGCAACGAGTTCTACCGGCTCTGGCTCGACCCAGGCATGACCTATTCCAGCGGGTGGTTCGAAGGCCGCCATGACCGATCGCTGAGCGAAGCCCAAGACGCCAAGATTCGCCGCGCCTTGCGCGAATGCGGTCTGCGGCCTGGCCACCGCCTGCTGGAGATCGGCTGCGGCTGGGGCGGTCTGGCCGAAGTGGCCGCCGCGGACTTCGGCGCCCAAGTCACCGGCGTGACCTTGTCCACCGAGCAGCTGGCCTATGCCCGAGCCCGCCTGGACGCCCTGGGCCTGTCGGCGCAGGCCGACTTGCGCTTGCAAGACTACCGCGACATCGACGACGCGCCTTTCGATGCGATTTGCTCGATCGAGATGTTCGAGGCCGTCGGGCGCGAATACTGGCCGGCCTACTTCGCCACCGTGGCCCGCCTGCTCAAGCCCGGCGCTCATGCCTGCATCCAGAGCATCACGATCCGCGACGACCTGTTCGAGCGCTACGTGCGCGGCACCGACTTCATCCAGCAATACATCTTCCCCGGCGGCCTGCTGCCCAGCCCCAGCCAGTTCCGTGCCCAGGCGAGCCAGGCCGGACTGGAAGTGGTCAACGAGCTGGCCTTCGGGGCGGACTATGCCGAAACCCTGCGCCGCTGGCGTGAGCGCTTTCTGGCCGAAGAAACCCGCGTGCGTCGGCTGGGGTTCGACACCCGCTTCATGCGCACCTGGGAGTTTTACCTTGCCTATTGCGAAGCCGCCTTCGCGATGGGCAACACCGACGTCATCCAATTCACCTTGCGCAAACCATGAAACGAAGGGCCGCACTCGCACTGGGCAGCCTCGCATGGGTGCGAGTCGGCGCGGCTGCGCCCGCGCCGCCGCCCGAAGTGCTCGGGATCTGGCCCGCGGTGCGGCTGCAAGGCCAGGCCCGCATGACCTTTCTGGGGCTGCGCATCTACGACGCCCGGTTGTGGCTGCCCGCGCACGGCGAGGCGCTGCGCCGCTACGAAGACACCGCCTTCGCGCTGGCCTTGCATTACCTGCGCCGACTCCAGGGCGGCGCCATCGCCGAGCGGTCGATCGTGGAAATGCGCCGCATCGGCCCCTTCAGCGACACTCAGGCCCGTGCCTGGCTGGCGGCCATGCAGCGCGCGTTTCCCAACGTGAGCGATGGCGACCGGCTGGTGGGCCTGCACCTGCCCGGCCGCGGCGCGCGCTTCTTCTACAACGGCCAGCCCACGGCCGACATCGACGACCCCGAATTCGCCCGCCTGTTCTTTGGCATCTGGTTGTCCCCGCGCACCTCCGAGCCACGTCTGCGCGAGCAACTGCTGGGCCTGTCCGGCAGTCAAGGAGCCCCATGAGCGCGCGCGCGGCCATGCCCCCTCGGCCCATGGCCCCGAGCTGGACGGGCCATCCACTGCAAGGGCTGTCCTACGGCGCCTTGGGCCTGCCGCTGGCTTTCGTGGCCCTGCCCTTGTACGTGGTGCTGCCGGCTCATTACGCCACCGAATTCGGCGTGCCGCTGGCCTTGTTGGGCGCCGTGCTGCTGGGTGCGCGCCTGGCCGATGCGTTCATCGATCCGTGGATCGGCCGCCTCGTCGATGGACTCTTTCGCCATTCCGTGCGGCGTGCCTGGGCGCTGTCGGCCCTCATGGGGGCCGTGCTGGCCGCCGGCTTTGCGGCCCTGTTCTTTCCCCCGGTGCGCGGCACCCCCGCCTTGCTGACCTGGTGCGCAGCCCTGCTGCTCGTGACCTATTTCAGTTACAGCACCGTGAGCGTGACGCACCAAGCCTGGGGCGCGATGCTTGGCGGCGGCGCGGGTCAGCGCGCCGGCGTGGTGGCCTGGCGCGAAGGATGCGCGCTGGCCGGCGTGCTGGTGGCCAGCGTATTGCCCAGTCTGGCCGGCCTGGGCGTCACCGCCGCGGTCTTCGCCGTCTTGCTGGCCCTGGGGCTGGGGCTGCTGGCTCGCGCCCCGCAACCCGGCCGCGAGCCGGTGCTGCCGGACCCGCGCCCCATCCGCCCCTGGGACGTGCAGGGCTTTCGCCGGCTGCTGTTCATCTACCTGCTCAATGGCGTAGCCAGCGCCATTGCGGCCACCTTGGTGCTGTTTTTCATCCGCGACCGCCTGCAGGCCGCCGCCTTCGAACCGTTGTTTCTGGCGCTGTACTTCGCGGCCGCGGCGTTGGCCATGCCGCTGTGGGTGCGTGCCGTGGCCCACCTGGGCCTGGCCCGCAGCTGGCTGCTGGGCATGCTGCTGGCGGTGGCCGCCTTCGCCTGGGCCGCCATGCTGGGTGCCGGCGACGTGCTGGCTTACGCACTGGTGTGCGCCGCCAGCGGCATGGCCCTCGGTGCCGATCTGAGCTTGCCCCCGGCGATGTTGGCCGGGGTGATCCAGCGCGCCGGGCATCGCGGGCGTTTCGAGGGCGCCTACTTCGGCTGGTGGAACTTCGCCACCAAGCTCAACCTGGCCCTGGCCGCCGGTGCAGCGCTGCCGCTGCTGCAACTGGCCGGCTACGAACCCGGCACGCGCGAGCCCCAAGGCCTGCTGGCGCTGACGCTGGCCTACAGCCTGCTGCCCTGTGCACTCAAACTCACCGCCGCCGCCGCGCTGTACGGCCTGTGGCTGCGGCACCCCTCCGGAGAGGACCGATGAAACGACGTCTCGTGCTGATGGCTGGCGCGGCGGCTGCAGCCGGGCTGAGCGGCTGCGCCAGCCAAAACCTCGACACCTATGCCGGCCAGCGCCCCGAGCTGGACCTGCGCCGCTACTTCGAGGGCCGGCTCACCGCTTATGGTCTCTTTCAAGACCGCTCGGGCCAAGTGGTGCGCCGCTTCACGGTGGCCATGGAAGGCCGCTGGGACGGCGACCAGGGCGTGCTCGACGAGGTGTTCACCTACAGCGATGGTCGCACCGAGCGCCGCGTCTGGCGCCTCACCCGCTTGGCCGACGGACGCTACAGCGGCCGCGCCGACGACGTGGTCGGTGAAGCCCGCGGCCAGGTGCGTGGCAATGCCTTGCATTGGCGCTACACGCTGCGCCTGCCGGTCGATGGCCGCACCTATGACGTGCAGTTCGACGACTGGATGTACCTGATGGACGAGCGCGTCATGCTCAACAAAGCGGTGATGAGCAAATTCGGCATCCGCCTGGGCGAAGTCACGCTCACGTTTTTGAAACACTGAAAGACTCCCATGGCCCTCAATCCGACACTGACCGACTGGCCCGGCCGCATCGCCTGGCTGGTGGGTGCCTCCTCCGGCATCGGCCGCGCCGCGGCGGCCGCCTTGCATGCCCGCGGCGCCCGCGTCATCGTGTCTGCACGCAATGTGCAGGCCCTGGAGGAATTCACGGCCCAGCATCCGGGCAGCGAATTCATTCCCATGGACGTCACCGACCGCGCGGCCCTGCGCAACGCCGCCTTGGACCTGCGCCAGCGCTACGGCCGGCTGGATCTGGTGGTCTATTGCGCGGGGTATTACCGCCCCATGCGCGTGGCCGCCTTCGATCTGGAGGAGGCCTTGCGCCACCAGCAGATCAACTACGTGGGGGCGCTGCATCTGCTCGATGCCGTGTTGCCGCTGCTGCAAGCCCAACGCAGCGGCCACCTCAGCCTGGTGGCCAGCGTGGCAGGCTACCGCGGCCTGCCCCATGCGCTGGCCTACGGCCCGACCAAAGCGGCGCTGATCAACCTGGCCGAAGCGCTGTATCTCGACCTTCATCCCTTGGGCGTGGGCGTCTCGGTGATCAACCCCGGCTTCGTCGCCACCGCCCTGACGGCACAAAACCGCTTCCGCATGCCCGCCTTGCTCACCCCCGAACAGGCCGCCCAGGCCATGCTCGAGGGCTGGGCACGCGGGCGCTTCGAGATCCACTTCCCGCGCCGCTTCACGCTATGGCTCAAAGCCCTGCGTGCGCTGCGCGACGGCCTGTACTTTGCCGCCGTGCGTCGCGCCACCGGCTTGTGACGCCGCCACAGCGGCGACGGCTCTACACTGCCGCCCCATGATGACCCACGAGGACCCGCGCGTGCAGCGCGTGATCGATTTCTTCCACGCTTACAGCCCTGCCTCGGTGGCCGACTTCGGCCGCTACTACACCGAGGACTGCCACTTCAAGGATCCCTTCAACGAGGTGCGGGGCCTGGCCGAGGTGCAGCGCATCTTCCGCCACATGGACGAGGCCCTGCGCGAGCCTCGCTTCACGGTGACGGCCGCCGTCGCCCAGAAAGACCAGTGCTTCCTGACCTGGGATTTCTCGTTTCGCTTGCGCCGCTACCGCCATGCCCCTCAGGTGGTGCGTGGCGCCTCGCACCTGCGGTTTGCCCCCGATGGGCGCATCGCCGTGCACCGCGACTACTGGGATGCCGCCGAGGAGCTCTACGAAAAGCTGCCGGTGCTGGGCGGGCTGATGCGTTGGCTCAAACGCAGGGCCATGGCATGACCGTCTCGCGTGTGGCCCTCATCGGCGCCGGCCTGGCAGGACTGACCTGTGCGCGCGCACTCGCCGCCGCCGGCGTGCAAGTGCAGCTCTTCGACAAGAGCCGCGGCCCCGGCGGGCGCCTGTCCACCCGACACAGCCCGGCCGGCCCCTTCGACCATGGCGGCGCGGACTTCGCCGCCCACAGCAGCGACTTTGCGCAGCAAGTCCAACAGTGGAGCCAGGCCGGCTGGCTCGCGCGCGAGGGCGGCACCGGCTACACCGGTGTTGGCGAGATGAACGCCCTGCTGCGTGCGCTGGCGCAGGGCCTGCCGCTGCAACTGGACACCGAGATCGCCGCCATCGAGCCGGCCGGCGACGGACGATGGCAGCTGCGCGCTCACCAGCAGGCGCCCGCACTGGGCGATCGGCGGTTCGATGCGGTCGTGGTGGCCATGCCGGCCGAGCAGGCCGCCCCCTTGCTGGGCGCCAGCCCCGCACTGGCCCAGGCCATGCGATCCGTGCGCAGCCAGCCCACCTGGACGGTGATGGCCGCCTGGCCGCGGGCCCTGCCCGCCCGCGGCGAGCGCCTGCAGCCGGCGGCCGGCCCCTTGCGCGAGGCGCGCCGTGACGACACCCGCCCCGGGCGGCCGCGCATCGCCGGCGTGGGCTGTCGCTGGGTGCTGCACGCCAGTCCCCAGTGGAGCGCCCACAACCTCGATGCCCCGGCGGTGCAGGTCGTGCGCCGCCTGCTCGAGGCTTTCAGCGAAGCGCTGGGCGTGCAGCTGGCCCGACCGGTGTACGCCGAGGCCCACCTCTGGCGCCATGCCCAGGTGCCGTCGCCGCTGAGCGAACCCTGCGGCTGGGACGCCGCCTTGCGCATCGGCGCATGTGGCGATGCCTGGCACGGCGCCGATGGCATCGATGGCGTCGAACGTGCCTGGCTCAGCGCCCAAGCGCTGGCCCGCACGATGCGGGCTACTTGAGGCTACTTGAGCCAGCCCTTGCGCCGGAAGTACCAGAACGGGGCGATGACCGACATCGCCATCAGCGCCAGCGAAAACGGATAGCCGAACTTCCATTTCAGCTCGGGCATGTACTCGAAGTTCATGCCGTAGATGCTGGCCACCAAGGTCGGCGGCAGCAAAGCCACGCTGGCCACCGAGAAGATGCGGATGATCTTGTTCTGGTTGATGTTGATGAAGCCGACCGTGGCATCCATCAGGAAGTTGATCTTGTCGAACAAGAAGGCCGTGTGCGAATCGAGCGAATCGATGTCGCGCATGATCTGACGCGCCTCCTCGAACTGCTCGGCATTGAGCAGGCGCGAGCGCATCAAAAAGCTCACCGCGCGGCGCGTGTCCATCACATTGCGACGAATGCGGCCATTGAGGTCTTCCTCGCGGGCGATGGCCGCCAACGCCTCGGCCGCGGCCGTGTCGTTGACCTCCTCCTTGAGCACCAGCGCGCTGACTTTTTCCAGCGCGTCATAAATACCCTCCAGAGAATCGGCCGAGTACTCGGCATCGGCATCGTAGAGCTTGAGCAGCACGTCCTTGGCGTCCTCGATCAGCCCGGGCATGCGCCGCGCACGCAAGCGCAACAGACGGAACACCGGCAAGTCTCGGTCGTGGATCGAGAACAGGATGTTGCGGTGCAAGATGAACGCCACCCGCACGTTGCGCGACGTGTCATCCTCATCAATCAGGAAGTCCGAGCGGATGTGCAGCTCGCCGTTGTCTTCCTCGTAAAAACGGGCCGACTCCTCCAGGTCTTCATCCACCACGTCCTGGGGGATGTTCACGCCGAAGCGCCCGGCGATCCACCCCTTCTCCTCGGGCGTGGGCGCTTCGAGGTCCACCCACACGGGCTGCACCTGCGCCAGCGCCTCAGGACGATCGATTTCCTGCTGGACGAGCCGGCCATTGGCCAGCGTGAACACATTGAGCATGAACTCTCCAACCAGGGCGCCGCCGCAAGCACGGCGGCGCACATGTCTTTTGGGGTTGCGAACGGGTCGAAATCGGTCACCGTCTCACCCCAACGCCGCCTGCGGCGGCCACCGACCCGCCCTTACAACGCGCGGACCCGGGTTGGAGTGGACGGCCACCGAGGCTGGGGGCTGTCCAAGGAAGTCTCCGTGATGGAACCAGGGCCGATTATGGCACCGCTTCGTGAACTCAGGCGCCCGGCACGGGCCGGCCCTCGAAAAAAGCCTCCAGCTGCGCCCGCCGGGCCCACACATCGGCACGCCCCAGCTCGATGAGCGCCTGCACGAAAGGCGGCTCGAACAGCAAGTAGCTGGCCAAGGCCGCGCCTGCGGCCTGCGTGCCCCCCAACATCTTGAGCAAGCCAAACACCGCCTCCGGCAGGGCTCGCACGTGCGCCAAGGCCAATTCGTCCAAAGAACGCGAGGGCTGCATCGCCAGCACCTGCACGGCCCGGTAAGGCGCCATCCCGCCCTGCTGCGACCAACGCCGCAGTCCCGCATTCACGCGCTCGGCCTGCTCGACATCGGCTTCCAAGGTGTCGTGAAACACACTGGCCATGGCATGCGTGGCAATTTGCGCCAGCGAGGGATAGCTCCCGGGGGCCATGGAGCCGGCGCCCAGGGCGTTGCGTTCGGGCTGACCCACACCGATGGCCAAAATGCGCGTCGCTCCCAGATTGAACGCCGGCGACAGCGGCGCGATCTGGCGCATCGACCCATCGCCGAAATATTCGGTGCGCCCCTCCACCTCCAGCGGCACGGCCGGAAACAGAAACGGAATGGCCGCCGAGGCCAGCAGATGTTGCGGCCCGATGGCCTGCGCCACCGCCCGACGGCCGGGGCGCTGCCAGGCCGGACGATGCCAGCGCCGTGCGGCCTGGTAGAACGTCCAGTGCACGCCGGTGGTGTAGCTGGAGGCCGTCACCGCCCAAGCCTGCAAATGCCCCTGATCCAAGGCTTGCGCAATGCGCGCGGGGCGCACCACCCGGCCCAGCAGAGCCGTCAGCGGCGCGGGGTCCAGCAGCCAGCGCGGCAAGCGGCGCAACAACCACGCCGGCGAGAGCAGGCCGGCCCACCGCAGCCCGGGCGTCATCCGCCACGGCTGGACCCGGTAGACCTGATCGGCATGCAGCCCCATCCACAGCTGCGCCAGCCGCTCCACTGCCGCCGCGCCCACCGGTGCTTGGTCCACCAAACAAGCCGCGTTCAAGGCCCCGGCCGACGTGCCCACCACGATGTCGAACCAGCCGCCCGGACGGCGTCCCAAGAGGTGCGTCAACCCCAGCAACACGCCCACCTGATAAGCCGTGCGAGCCCCGCCGCCCATCAACACCAAGGCGGTGCGCGGCGCGGCCTCCTCTGGCGGATCGAGCAAAGAACCGAATGCAGTGCCCAAGGTCATGCCGGCGATTTTGCCGAGCCGCCCGCGCCAGCGAACACTCACATTCCCTTAGTGCGCCGCCTCAGGCGCGCTTGTACGTCGAAATCAAGCGCTGATAGGCCTCCCAGGTGCGCTGGGCCGCGCGGCGCTCGCGCAGGAAATGCAGGTCATGGAAGTAGCCCAGCATCAAGCTGTTCATCTCCCACACGAGTTGAGCCGGCTCGGTGTCGGGGCGCAAATGCCCCTCCTCGATGGCTTGCATGACCGTGCGCGCCAGCGTCTTGCGCCAGCGGGCCACCCCGGCACGCACCTTCTTGCGCAGAGGCGACTCCATCGGGTGCAGGTCGAAGGCCGCCACCGCATGCAACGAGCCGGCCATGGCCTTGCGGCCCACGCCACGGCCGATCCACAACTCCATGATGCGATCCAGCCGCGGCAGCCCCCGCGGGGCCTCCAAGGCGGGGAGAAACACATGCTCGGCAAAGAGCTGCTCATAGCGCGCCAGCACCAGGTCTTGCAGGTTCTCCACCGAGCCGGTGCGCACGAACACCCCGCTCTTGCTGATGCCCAGGCGTTTGGCCACTTCGCCCAGCGACATGCTGGACAGCCCTTGGGTCACCGCCAGCTCCAAGGCGGTATTGACGATGGCATTGAGCGTGCGCTCGCTCTTTTTCTTCGGAATGGGTTCAGTCATGGCATGGACGGGCCGGCCCCGGCCATGCCGGACTGCACAGCACCACGAGGCCCGGTGCAAAGCCGTGATGGTACGCGCCCGCCACGCGGCCGTGCAGCCGGCAGCCCCCCATTGCAGGGAACCTCCGAGGCCAAGGCAGGCACTATGCCAAGTCTTGACCCACCACAGGAGCTTGCCGAGATGAAGCGACTCTCGCCCCTTCTTCCGTGGCTGGCTGCCGCAGCCTTTGCCCTGCCGGCCGCTGCCCAGACCATGATCAGCATCGCTCGCCCCGAGGTGAACCTGCGCGCCGGCGCCGGCACCCAGCACGACGCACTGTGGGTCGTCAGCCAAGGCTATCCGCTGCAAGTCATCGGCCGTCAGGGCCAATGGCTCAAAGTGCGCGATTTCGAAAATGACGTGGCCTGGGTGTATCGACCACTGACTGGCCGCACGCCACACCATGTGGTCAAGGTGCAAACCGTCAACATCCGCAGCGCCCCCTCGACCGGCAGCCGCATCCTGGGCCAAGCCCAGTACGGCGAGGTCTTGCGCACGCTGGAAAAGCGCCCGTCCTGGGTGCGCGTGCACCACGAGGACGCCGGCGTGACCGGCTGGGTGGCCCGCCGCTTGCTTTGGGGCTGGTAGCACGAGCCCGGTCGCCAGGCCTCATGGCTTGACAGGATGCGCCCCTCAACCCTCGCCTCTGCCTCGAAGGAAATCGATCCATGAAACGCATCGTGCTATTCGTGACGACCAACCTGGCCGTGATCGTCGTGCTGGGCATGGCCGCCCATGTGCTGGGTCTCCAGCGCTTCCTCAGTGCCCAGGGCCTGGATCTGGCGGCGCTGCTGGGCTTTGCAGCCCTCATGGGCTTTGGCGGCGCGCTCATCTCCTTGCTCATCAGCAAGCCCATGGCCAAGTTCAGCACCGGCGCACGGGTGATCAACGACTCGCCCGACCCCACGCACCAGTGGATCGTGCACACGGTGCACCAGTTCGCCCAGCGCGCCGGCATCGGCATGCCCGAGGTGGCCCTCTACGACGGCCCGCCCAATGCCTTTGCCACCGGCGCCTTCAAGAACTCGGCCTTGGTGGCCGTCTCCACCGGATTGCTGCAAAGCATGACGCGCGAGGAAGTGGAAGCCGTCATCGGCCATGAGGTGGCGCACATCGCCAATGGCGACATGGTGACGATGACGCTCATCCAGGGCGTGATGAACACCTTCGTCGTCTTCATCTCGCGCGTGGTGGGTTATGTGGTCGATCGCGTGCTGCTGCGCAACAACAGCGATCACCCAGGCCTGGGCTACTACGCCACCACCATCGTGCTGGACCTGCTGTTGGGCATCTTGGCCGCCGTGATCGTGGCTTGGTTCTCACGCCAGCGCGAGTTCCGCGCCGACGCCGGCGCCGCACGGCTGATGGGCCGCAAACAACCCATGATCGATGCGCTGGCCCGACTGGGCCGGCTCGATCCGGGCGAAATGCCCAAGGCCCTGCAAACCATGGGCATCAGCTCGCGTCGCTCGGGCTTGCTGGCCCTGCTGGCGAGCCACCCGCCCATCGAGGAACGCATCCGCGCCTTGCAGCAGCAGCCCTGAGCGCGGCCACACGCGGCGTTTGCCTAGGAAAGGTCAGCACAACCGCCGCTGAAGCGGCTGTTGTCGGCTGATGTGTCAGATGACGATATCTCGGGCTGTTCGAGCGTCACATTCTCGTGGCGCCGTAGGCCATTTGGCCAAGCCTTTTCAGGCTTGCGGGCGCACTCATCCATGCGCCCCCATGTTCAACAGTCGTTTGCGCACCATCCACAGGTTGGACAGGGCAAACAACGTCATGAGGTTGGCGGTGTTCTTGGCTAGTGCACGGTGCTGGCTCGGTCGCATGGCCACGTGCTCTCGTCCAAGAACACGCGCTTGCGGGGGCGCTTGGTCTTGCGTTCGAATCCGGTGCTGCCAAGGCTCATCTGCTTCATGGCGTTACCGTCTCACATCCAAGGGGGTGCTGCACGGGGGGTTTGCAGATTTTCCCTAGAATGGAACCGCTCGCCTGAAAGGCTCTGCCATGGACACTCTCTCCCCGCCCCTGGCCGCCGTGCGCGAGCGCATCGCCCGACTGCGCGATGCGCTGGACCAGCACGGCGTGGATGCCGTGCTGGTGCCCTCGAGCGACCCGCATCTGTCGGAATACCTGCCCGAGCGCTGGAAAGCACGCGAGTGGTTGAGCGGCTTCACCGGCTCGATGGGCACCCTGGTGGTCACACGCGACCATGCCGGGCTGTGGGCCGACAGCCGCTACTGGGTGCAAGCCGAAGCCCAGCTGGCCGGCACCGGCATCGTGCTGATGAAGCTCACCAGCGGTGCGAGCACCCAGTACATCGACTGGTTGGCCACCCATCTGCGCGCAGGCCAAACCCTGGCCGTGGACGGCGAGATCCTGGCCTTGTCGGCCTCGCGCGCCTTGCGCGCTGCCTTGGAGCCCCGCGGTATCCGCGTGCGCACCGACTTGGACCTGCCCGGGCGCATCTGGCCGGAACGCCCCGCCCGTCCCACCCCACCGGTGTATGAGCACCGCGCCCCGCAAGCGCCCCTGAGCCGTCGCGACAAACTCGCCGCACTGCGGCGCAGCCTGCAAGCCCACGAGGCCCAGTGGCACGTACTGTCCACACTGGACGACATCGCCTACCTCTTCAACCTGCGCGGCGCCGACGTGTCCTACAACCCGGTCTTCATCGCCCATGCCCTGGTGGGATTGGAGACGGCCACGCTGTTCCTGGACCTGCCCAAAGTCGACGACGCCCTGCGCCGCACGCTCGAGGCCGACGGCGTGAGTGTGGCTCCTTATGAACAGGCCCGTGCCGCCCTGGCAGCGCTGCCGGCGGGCAGCACGGTGCTGATCGACCCGCGTCGCATCACTTTGGCCCTGCGCGAAGCCTTGCCGAGCACGGCGCGCGTGATCGAAGCCACCAACCCCACCACCTTGGCCAAGTCGCGCAAGACCCCGGCCGAAGCCGACTTCGTCCGCGCCACCATGGCACAAGACGGGGCCGCATTGGCCGAGTTCTTTGCCTGGTTTGAGCAGGCCCTGGCACGCGGTGAGCGCCTCACCGAGCTCGATATCGATGAACGGCTCACCGAGGCACGCGCCCGGCGCGAAGGCTTCGTCAGCCCGAGCTTTGCCACCATCGCAGGTTTCAATGCCAACGGCGCGATGCCGCACTACCGCGCCACGCCACAATCCCATGCGGTGATCGAGGGCTCCGGCTTGCTGCTGATCGACTCGGGCGGCCAGTACCTCGGCGGCACCACCGACGTCACCCGTGTCGTGCCGGTGGGCACGCCCACGCCAGCGCAGCGGCGCGACTTCACGCTCGTGCTCAAAGCCATGATGGCCCTGTCGCGCGCACGCTTCCCGCGCGGCATCCGCTCCCCGCTGCTGGATGCCATCGCCCGCGCGCCGCTGTGGGCCGAAGGGCTCGACTATGGCCACGGCACCGGCCACGGTGTGGGCTACTTCCTCAATGTGCACGAAGGCCCCCAAGTGCTCAGCGTGCACGCGCCAGCCGAGGCACACACCGCGATGGAGCCCGGCATGATCACCTCCATCGAGCCCGGGCTGTACCGGCCCGGCCAGTGGGGCATCCGCATCGAAAACCTCGCCTTGAACATCGAAGCCGGCCGCACCGAGTTCGGCGAATGGTTGGCCTTCGAGACGCTCACGCTGTGCCCCATCGACACCCGCTGCATCGAACCCTCGTTGCTGCGCGAAGACGAACGCGCATGGCTCGATGCCTACCACGCGACGGTGCGTGAGCGCGTAGGCCCGCTGGTGCAAGGCGCTGCAGCCCGCTGGCTGGCCGAGCGCACCCAGCCCTTGCCACGCTGAACGGCAACGGCCGCTCCCGCAAGCGCGACCGCCGCAAGCGCCACTCGCCACTCTTCCACGCGCCGATCGCAGCCACGCGCCGCCAGCGCCCCCCCCGCGGGCCTCTTGCTCCCGGCGGTCAGGCGCGGCATGCGGCGCGCCGGTGCCACGGCTTGGGGTGTCAAGCCTTGCATCATGCCCCAGGTTGGCCGATTTGGGGAGAGCGGCCGTGCCCCGACTTCGGGAATTGCGTCACCGTCTTGTCACGCCCGGCCCCGAGGAGCACACTGCCTCCAGGCATCCTCGCCTGGGCCGCCCCATCCCCGGGGCAGGGCTCTGACTCCCTTGGAAAGGAGGTTCGAATGAATCTGACGATCAGTGGACACCACCTGGAAGTGACGCCAGCGCTGCGCGAGTACGTACTCACCAAGCTCGACCGGGTCACCCGACATTTCGACCAGGTGGTGGACATCAACGTGCTGCTGACGGTCGAGAAACTCAAGGAAAAGGAACGACGCCAGAAAGCCGAGGTCAACCTGCACGTCAAAGGCAAGGACATCTTCTGCGAAACCTCCCATGAGGACCTGTACGCCGCCATCGACGAACTCATGGACAAGCTCGACCGCCAAGTCGTCAAGCACAAGGATCGTCTGCAAGACCATCACCATCGCTCGCCCAAGCGCCTCAATGGCGACATGGGAGGGCCAATCACCTAAGTGATCGCTTACACCACTTCCAATCCGGCGGCCGGGTGGCCGCCGTTTGCCATTTCACCGCAGGGCCGACATGACTTGCTGCAATGCAGCAAGCCGTGCACAATGCCTCAGCTCGTCGGGGAGCGCGCTCTGTACGCCACCGGGCCGCTTCCTATAATCCATTGTTTTGTCACGAAGACGCGTGGGCACAGGTTGACCCCAACCGCCAAGCCCGGCGCGGTGACCACATGAACCGTCTCGCAGCCATCCTCCCGGCCAGCAATGTGCTGGTGAACGTGGACGCCACCAGCAAAAAGCGGGTCTTCGAGCACGCCGGCCTGCTGTTCGAGAACCAGCACGCCATCGCCCGCGCCACCGTGACGGACAATCTCTTTGCCCGCGAGCGCCTGGGCTCGACCGGTTTGGGCCATGGCGTGGCCATCCCGCATGGCCGCATCAAGGGCTTGAAGAACCCGCTGGCGGCCGTCTTGCGCGTGCAGCAGCCCATCCCCTTCGATGCGCCGGACGACGAGCCCGTCAGCCTGCTGATCTTCCTGCTGGTGCCCGAAGCGGCCACCCAGCGCCACTTGGAAATCCTCTCCGAGATCGCCGAGCTGCTCAGCGACCGCGAACTGCGCGAGCGGCTCAAGACCGAAGCCGACCCGGCCAAGGTGCACGAGCTGATCTCCAACTGGGAACCGCTGAAATCGGTGGCCTGAACCCCGGCCTGGTCCGCACGGGGCCGGTGCCCCCACACCGCTTGGGGTGACAGCCCCCCGGAAAAGCTGTTACAACCCGCCCCATGAAACCCACCGTCATCAGTGCCGAGGCCCTGTTCGAGGCCCACCGAACCGCGCTCAAATGGCAGTGGATCGCCGGCCACGCCCACCCCGAGCGCCGCTTCGACGAAGTCGCCGTGCGCGATGCTCAGTCGGCGGCCGATCTCGTGGGCTACCTCAACTACATTCATCCGTATCGGGTGCAAATCGTCGGCCGGCGCGAGGTCGACTACCTGGCCAATGCTCAGCCCGAGGACCAGGCCCGCCGCATCGCCCGCATCGTGACCCTCGAGCCGCCGGCCCTGGTGGTGGCCGACGGCCAAACCCCGCCCGACCAACTCGTGGCCATGTGCGAGCGCGCCGAGATTCCGCTGTTCGTCACGCGGGAGTCGGCCGGCTTCGTCATTGACGTGCTGCGAAGCTACCTGTCGCTGCACTTCGCCGAACGCACCACCCGCCACGGCGTGTTCATGGACATCCTTGGCTTGGGGGTGTTGCTCACCGGAGAGTCCGGGCTGGGCAAAAGCGAGCTCGGCCTGGAGCTGATCTCGCGCGGCAACGGGCTGGTGGCCGACGATGCGGTGGATCTGTATCGCGTCTCGCAAACGGCCATCGAAGGCCGTTGCCCCGAGCTGCTGATGAACCTGCTGGAAGTGCGCGGCATCGGCCTGCTCGACATCAAAGCCATCTTCGGCGAGACCGCCGTGCGCCGCAAAATGCGCCTCAAGCTCATCGTGCACCTGGTGCGCAAGGAAACGATGGAGCGCGACTTCGAACGCCTTCCCTACGAACCGCTGTACGAAGAGGTGCTGGGCCTGCCGATACGCAAGGTGGTCATCGCCGTGGATGCCGGCCGCAACCTGGCCGTGCTGGTCGAAGCCGCCGTGCGCAACACCATCTTGCAGCTGCGCGGCATCGACACCTACAAGGAATTCATCGAACGCCACCAACGCGCCATGGCGCGCGACGACATGGGGAGCTGAGCGCCGAGCCCGGCGCGCCGCGCTCAGCGCTCGCCGTGTTGGCCCTTGCAGCCCTCGCGGCCGCACACCACATACAGGGCCAGCGAGTGGTCCTGCAGCTCGTAGCCTCGCTCTTGGGCGATTTGCTGCTGGCGACGCTCGATCTCGGGGTCGTAAAACTCTTCGACACGACCACACACCACGCACACCAGGTGGTCGTGGTGCTTGCCTTCGTTGAGCTCGAAGACGGCCTTGCCAGCCTCGAAATGATTGCGCGACAGCAAACCGGCCTGCTCGAACTGCATCAGCACCCGGTACACCGTGGCCAGACCGATGTCCGAGCCCTCGGCCAGCAAAGCCTTGTAAACATCCTCGGCCGTCATGTGGCGCATCGTGCCCTTGTGGAAGATCTCCAAGATCTTCATGCGGGGCAACGTGGCCTTCAGGCCGCTGCTTTTCAGTTCTTCCAAAGTCGACATGAAGCACTCCGCAGACTTGTGGACCTTCGGCGCGCTGCGAAGCGCCGGCATCGTGCTGAGTAGAATCTTTGCATCATATCGGGCTTGCCCGCACTCGTCCGCCCTCTCCTGAGAAACCCTGATGACCCAAGCTGTTCGTCCCGCCCTTGCCGCCCTTGCCCTGGTGTTGCTGGCCGGCTGCGCCACGCGCGACGAAGGCGCCTTGCTGGGCGTGTTCACCCCCTACCGCGTGGAAGTGGTGCAGGGCAACGTGGTCACCGCCGAGATGGCCCGCGCCGTGCGCCCCGGCATGAGCCGCACCCAGGTGCGCGAGATCCTGGGCTCGCCGCTGTTGACCGACCCCTTCCATGCCGACCGCTGGGACTACGTGTTCGCGATCCGCCGCCCTGGCACCGAGCCGCAGACACGCCGCGTCACCGCCTATTTCGAGGGCGAGCGCCTGGTGCGACTGGAAGCCGACGATCTGCCCACCGAGCAAGCCTTCGTCGCCTCGATCGACAACTTTCCCAAGCCGCGGCGCCTCCCGGTGCTGGAGCTCAGCGAGGAACAGCTGCGCCAGCTGACACCTCCGCGCCCGGCCGAAGCCGCCGCCCCCGCGCCGACGACCGAGCCGCCGGCACGCACCTACCCCCCGCTGGAGCCCGAGGTCCGTTGAGGCCTGCGGTCCCCGGCCTTGTGTCCCTGCCCCTTTGCCTTTTGTCCCGACGAGCCTTCCCATGACCCACCCCATCGCCATTGCCGGCAGCTCCGGCCGCATGGGCCGCATGCTCATCGAAGCGGTGCTGGCCAGCGACGACTGCCGCTTGGTCGGCGCCTTGGACCGCGCCGACAGCCCGGCCCTGGGCCACGACGCCGCCGCCTTCCTGGGCCGCAGCAGCGGCGTGCTCATCGGCGCGGATGTGCGCGCCGGCCTGAAAGATGCGCGCTACCTGATCGACTTCACCCGCCCGGAGGGCACGCTGGCGCACCTGCAGGTCTGCCGTGAACTGGGCGTCAAGGCCGTGATCGGCACCACGGGCTTTTCCGAGGCCGAGAAAGCCGAGATCGCGCGCATCGCGCAAGACATCGCCATCGTGATGGCGCCCAACATGAGCGTGGGCGTCAATGTCGTGCTCAAGCTGCTGGAGACTGCCGCCAAAGCGCTGGCGCAGGGCTACGACATCGAAATCATCGAAGCCCATCACCGTCACAAGGTGGACGCGCCCAGCGGCACGGCCTTGAAGATGGGCGAGGTGGTCGCCCGTGCCCTGGGCCGCGACCTGTCGCAATGTGCCGTCTACGGCCGCCAGGGCGTCACCGGCGAGCGCGACCCGTCCACCATCGGCTTTGCCACCGTGCGCGGCGGCGACATCGTGGGCGACCACACCGTGCTGTTTGCCGGCACGGGCGAGCGCATCGAAATCACGCACAAGTCCAGCAGCCGCGCCACCTATGCTCAGGGCAGCCTACGCGCCGTGCGCTTCCTGGCCACCCAGCAGCGCGGCCTGTTCGACATGGCCGACGTGCTGGGCCTTCAATGAGTACGCCGTCTTTCCGCACCATGAGCACCGAGACCACGCCTTACGATCCCCGCCAGGTCGAGGCCGCCGCCCAGGCCCACTGGCAAGCCCGCGACGCCTACCGCGTCACCGAGGACACGAGCCGCAAGAAGTTCTATGCCTGCTCGATGCTGCCCTACCCTTCGGGCAAGCTGCACATGGGCCACGTGCGCAACTACACGATCAACGACATGTTGACCCGCTACCTGCGCATGAAGGGCTACAACGTGCTCATGCCCATGGGCTGGGACGCCTTCGGGCTGCCGGCCGAAAACGCGGCCATCAAGAACAAGGTGCCGCCGGCGCAATGGACCTACGCCAACATCGCCTACATGAAGCGGCAGATGCAAGCCATGGGCTTGGCCATCGACTGGTCGCGTGAAATCGCCACCTGCTCGCCCGACTACTACAAGTGGAACCAGTGGCTTTTCCTGAAGATGCTGGAGGCGGGCATTGCCGAGCGCCGTACGCAGGTGGTCAACTGGGACCCGGTGGACCAGACCGTGCTGGCCAACGAGCAGGTGATCGACGGACGCGGCTGGCGCTCCGGCGCGCTGGTGGAAAAACGCGAGATCCCGGGCTACTACCTCAAGATCACGAACTATGCCGAAGAGCTGCTGGACCATGTGCAGCACCACCTGCCCGGCTGGCCCGAGCGCGTGCGGCTGATGCAGGAGAACTGGATCGGCAAGAGCGAAGGCGTGCGCTTTGCGTTTCCGCACGAGATCCGCGATGCCACGGGCGCGCTGATCCAAGACGGGCGGCTGTATGTGTTCACCACGCGCGCAGACACCATCATGGGCGTGACCTTTTGCGCCGTGGCCCCCGAGCATCCGCTGGCGGCCCATGCCGCAGCGAGCAATCCCGCGCTGGCGGCCTTCATCGAACGCTGCAAACAAGGCGGCACCACCGAGGCCGAGCTGGCCCTCAAAGAAAAAGAGGGCATGCCCACCGGCCTGACGGTGCAACATCCGCTCACTGGCGAGGCTGTGCCGGTGTGGGTCGGCAACTACGTGCTGATGAGCTATGGCGACGGCGCGGTCATGGGCGTGCCCGCGCACGACGAACGCGACTTCGCCTTTGCAAAGAAATACGGGCTGCCGATCAAGCCCGTCATCGCCGTCGAAGGCGAGACCTATTCCACCGAGGCCTGGGCCGAGTGGTATGCCGACAAGCAGCGCGGCCGCTGCATCGATTCGGGCGTGCTCGATGGCCTGCCCTACCAAGCCGCGGTGGACAAGGTGGCCGAGCTGTTGGCCGCCAAGGGCCTGGGCGAGAAAAAAACGACCTGGCGCTTGCGCGACTGGGGCATCAGCCGCCAGCGCTACTGGGGCACGCCGATTCCCATCATCCACTGCGAAGACTGCGGCGCCGTGCCAGTGCCGGAGAAAGACTTGCCCGTGGTGCTGCCCGAGGATCTGATCCCGGATGGCTCCGGCAACCCTCTCAACAAATGTGAAAGCTTCCTGAAGGTGGACTGCCCGCGCTGCGGCAAACCCGCGCGCCGCGAGACCGACACGATGGACACCTTCGTGGACAGCGCGTGGTACTTCATGCGTTACTGCGACCCGAAACGCGACGACCGCATGGTGGCCGAAGGCGCACAGTACTGGATGCCGATGGACCAGTACATCGGCGGCATCGAACACGCGATCCTGCACCTGCTGTACGCGCGCTTTTGGACCAAGGTGATGCGCGATCTGGGCCTGGTGAAGGTGGACGAACCCTTCACCAAGCTGCTCACGCAAGGCATGGTGCTCAACCACATCTACTCGCGCCGCACCGACAAGGGCGGCATCGAGTACTTCTGGCCACACGAGGTGGACAACGTCTACGACGAGCAAGGCCGCATCACTGGGGCCAAGCTCAAGCGCGACGGCTCGGCCGTGACCTACGAAGGCGTGGGCACGATGAGCAAGAGCAAGAACAACGGCGTGGACCCGCAGGACCTGATCGACCGCTATGGCGCCGACACCGCGCGTCTGTTCACGATGTTCGCCGCGCCCCCGGAAGCCACGCTGGAATGGAACGACGCCGGGGTGGAGGGGGCCCACCGCTTCCTGCGCCGCGTCTGGAACTATGCCCAGGCGCATCGCGACCTGCCCGCCAAGATGCTGATGCCAGGGCTGGCCACCGAGATCGTCTGGCATGCCGCCCCGGCCGAGGTGAAGAAGCTGCGCCTGGAAATGCACCGGCTGCTGCAGCAGGCCACCCACGACTATGAGCGCATGCAGTACAACACCGTGGTGTCGGCCTGCATGAAGATGCTCAATGCGTTGGAGGCTTTCGATGCCCGTGCCCATGCCGATGCCGACTATGCCGCCTGGGCCGTGGGCGAAGGGCTGGGCATTTTGCTGCGCGTGCTCTACCCGGCCTGCCCGCACCTGACCCACGCGTTGTGGAGCCAGCTCGGATACGCCCAGCGCTGGGGCGACCTGCTGGATGCCCCCTGGCCGTTGGTGGACGAAGCCGCCTTGGTGCAAGACGAAATCGAGCTCGTGCTGCAAATCAATGGCAAGCTGCGGGGGGCGATCAAGGTCGCCGCCGATGCCGACCAGGCGACCATCGAAGCCGCGGCGCTGGCCACGCCGGAGTTTGCCAAGTTCGGCCAGGGCAAGCCGGCCCGCAAGATCATCGTGGTGCCTGGGCGTCTGGTGAATGTGGTGGTCTGACTCCCCGGTGGCGCGCCGCTCGGCGCTGATGCTGGCGGCCGCCGGCTTGATGGCCGGCTGCGGGTTTCGGCTGCGCGGCGCCACCCGTCTGCCCTTTCGCAGCCTGCGCCTGGGCTTCGACCCGCTGTCGCCCATGGGCCAGGAGCTGCGCCGCCAGCTTGCGGCCGTGCCGGATGTGCGGCTGGTGGACGACCCACGCCAGGCCGAGGCGGTGTTCGAGGTGCTCGAAGATGGTTTCCGGCGCGGCGTGGGCAGCCGCACCGCGGCCGGCCAGGTGCGCGAACTGACGCTGCAAGTGCGGCTGCGCTTTCGCCTGCGTCGGGCCGACGGCGAGATTTGGCTGGACGAAACGCAGTTGTCGCTGGCCCAAACGATGAGCTACGACGAGACCGCCGCGCTGGCCAAAGAAAGCGAAGAGATGCAGCTGCTGCGCAGCATGCGCGAAGACCTCGCCGCCCAAGTGATCCGGCGCTTGGCCGCGCTGCAGCGCTGAGCCTCGATGATGGAAATCCGCCTCGATCGGCTGGCCGCGCACCTGCGTCAGGGCTTGCGCGGCTTGTACGTCCTGCATGGCGACGAGCCGCTGCAGATGCAGGAAGCCAGTGACGCGATCCGCGCAGCCGCCCGCGCGGCCGGCCATGGCGAGCGCCGCGTCTACACCGTGGTGGGGCCTCACTTCGACTGGTCGGAGCTGCTGGCCGGGGCCCAGGCGCTGTCGTTGTTTTCCGCCCGGCGCCTGGTGGAGATCCATCTTCCCAGCGGCAAGCCGGGCAAAGACGGCAGCCAGGCGCTGCAACGTTATGCCCAAGCCGTCGCCGAGGGCCAGTTCGGCGAAGACGTCGTCACGCTGGTGCTCCTGCCGCGGATGGACAAGACCACCCGGGCCAGCCCCTGGTTCAGCGCTTTGGAAGCCGCCGGGGTGAGCGTGCGCATCGACCCCATCGAGCGCCAGGCGCTGCCCCAGTGGATCGCGCAACGCTTGGCCGCCCAGGGCCAGCGGGTGCCCCCGGGCGAGGCCGGCCAGCGCACCTTGGCCTTCTTCGCCGACCAGGTGGAAGGCAATTTGCTGGCCGCTCACCAGGAAATCCAAAAGCTCGGTCTGTTGTACCCGAAGGGCGAACTCAGCTTCGAGCAGGTCGAGGCCGCCGTGCTCAACGTGGCGCGCTATGACGCGTTCAAATTCACCGAAGCGGTGTTGGCCGGACAGGTGGCCCGCGCGCTGCGCATGCTCGATGGCTTGCAGGCCGAAGGCAACGCCGCGGTGCAGGTGCACTGGGCTTTGGCCGAAGACATCCGCGCGCTCCAGCGGGTCAAGGCCGCCGTGGCGGCCGGGCGCCCGCTGCCCATGGCCTTGCGCGACAACCGGATCTGGAGCAGCGCGAAGGAAAAACTCTTCGAGCGCGTGCTGCCCATCCTGACCGACACGGTATTGCAGGGCTTGCTGCACGCCGCGCAGATTTGCGACGGGCTGACCAAAGGGCTGCCCCACCCCCACTGGCCTGCGGACCCCTGGCAAGCGCTGCGCCGGTTGACGCTGATGTTGGCCGAGTCCTGCGCGGGCGTCACCCGCCCGGCCACACCGGGCAGCACACGCGGCTTGGCGCTGCGCCCCTTGCAAGATCCAGGGCCGTGAGCCCCATGGGCCGGCGGCGACGGCGCCTCAAGACAGGGACTCCAGCAGCGCACGCACCCGCTGCAACGCATGCCGCGTGGCCGCTGCGCGCACCTGGGTGCGGTCGCCACTGAACCGCCGGCACTCGGTCTCGACCAAGTCTTGCCCGCAGGCCCAGGCAAACCACACCGTGCCCACGGGCTTGCCGGGACGGCCGCCGCCCGGGCCGGCGATGCCGGTGATGGCCACACCGACCTGGGCGCCCGAACACTGCAGGGCCCCCAACACCATGGCCATGGCCACCTCGCGGCTGACCGCGCCATGCCGCTCGATCAAGGCGGGCGGCACGCCCAGCGCGTCGCTCTTGGCCTGGTTGGAATAGGTCACATAGCCGCGCTCGAACCACTCGCTGGAGCCGGCCATCGAGGTGCAGGCCGCCGCCACGAGCCCCCCGGTGCAGGATTCGGCGGTCACCAGGCGCCAAGCCCGCTGCGTCAAGCCCTGGGCGAGCGCTTCCAGCAGGGATTCCAGGGCCTGCACTTCGACGAGCCGATCCAGTCCGAGGCTGTCCATCACGCGGTGACGAAAACCCACAGCGCAATCACCAGCAAGGTGCACAGCGCTGCAACGATGTCGTCCCACAGAATACCGAAGCCGCCACGCCAGCCGCCCCCCTTGAATGCGCGGTCGGCCCAGCCGATGGGGCCCACTTTGAGGGCATCGAAGGCCCGAAACAGGATGAACGCGGCCAAGTGACGCGACCACAGCGCCTCGCCCGAGGCGGGCGTGACCACCCACAGCACCGCCCAGAACGCGAGAATTTCGTCCCACACGATGCAGCCTGGGTCCTGGCTGCGCAGATGGCGCGCCGTGACGGTGCAGGCCCACCAGCCCACCAGGGCGCCCAGGACGAGCACGGCGGCCCAGTGCCGGTCGGACAGCCAAGGATCGAGCACGACGAAGCTCAGCCAAGCCCACAACGTCCCCACGGTGCCCGCCGCCCAGGGGCTGAGCCCGCTGCCAAAGCCCAGCGCGACCAGGTGCGCAGGATGCGACCACAGGAAGCGCACGGTCGGACGCACCGGGCCTGCCGGGGCGCCGGGGGGGGTCAAGTCGGTAGAAGCCAAGGTCACGATCGAAAATGGTCAAAAGAGGTCCACACATTGGGCACGGGCTGGCCCTGCGCATCCACCAGCCGCAGCCCGGGTTCGGGCTCGATGCGACCGATGCGGCTGACGGCCACGCCGGCGGCTCGTGAGGCCTGTGCCACGGCCTGCCGCTGCGCCGGCGCAGCCGTGAACAGCAGCTCGTAGTCATCGCCGCCGGCCAAGGTGCACAAGCGCTGCAGCGCCAGCGGCTGGGCGGCCAGCTCGGCGCTGCGCGGCACGGCATCGACCTCCAAGCAAGCGCCGCAGCCCGAGCGCTGCAACACGTGGCCGAAGTCCCCCAACAGCCCGTCGGACAGGTCGATCGCGCTGCTGGCCACGCCGCGCAAGGCCAAGCCCAGCGCCACCCGCGGCTGCGGGCATTCCATGGCCAGACGCACACGCTCGAAAGCCTCCCCCGGCACATTCGCAGTGCCGCGAAACACTTCCAGCGCCAGCCGCGCATCGCCCAAGCAACCGCTGACGTACACGTCATCGCCGGGCCGCGCCCCGCTGCGCAACAAAGCCTGACCGGCAGGCAGCTCGCCGAAGATGCTGATGTTGATCGCCAGTGGCCCGCGCGTGGTGTCGCCCCCGACCAGCTCACAGCCATGGGCGTCGGCCAGCGCGAACAGCCCGCGCGCGAAACCGGCCAGCCATTGCTCGTCGGCCTGCGGCAAGGCCAGGCTGAGCGTGAAGGCCAGCGGTCGCGCCCCACAGGCCGCCAAATCCGACAAGTTCACCGCCAGAGCCTTGTGCCCCAGGCGCTGCGGGTCCACCGTCGACAGGAAATGCCGCCCCTCGACCAACAAGTCGGTGGAGGTGGCCAGCTGCTGCCCCGGCGACAGCGACAGCAAGGCACAGTCGTCGCCCACGCCCAGCACGGCGCGACGCACCGGTCGCGCGAAATGGCGCGCAATCAGTTCGAATTCACCCAAAGACATGCTCAGGCCAGCGGAGGTGTCGGCAACTGGCGCAGCAGATTGGCCAGCTCGACGGCGGATTTCACCTCCATTTTCTCGAACACCCGGGCGCGATGGACCTCGACGGTGCGCACACTGATGTCCAGCTCGTCGGCGATGAGTTTGTTGGGCCGGCCCTCCACCACCAGGCGCATCACCTCGCGTTCGCGCTCGGTGAGTTCGGCCAGGCGGCGATGGATGCCTTGCACGGCGCGCAATTGCGCCAGCGCCTCGGCGCTGCGCGCCAGGGCCTGCTCGACCCGGTCGACCAGGGCATTGTCGGAAAAAGGCTTCTCGACGAAGTCGAACGCGCCGCGCTTGACCGCGGCCACGGCCGTGGGCACGTCGGCATGGCCCGTCAGAAAGATCACCGGCATGGCCTCCACCAAGCCCCGCTCGATCAGCCGGTCGAACAGCGCCAGGCCGCTCATGCCGGGCATGCGCACATCCAGCAGCAAGCAGCTCGGTTCCCGCAGATCCAGCGGACCGGAAATGCGCCGCTGGTCCAGAAAGGCCTCGAACTCTTCGGCCGAGGCATAGGCCTCGGACAGCAGTCGGCGCGAACGCAACAGCCAAGCCAGTGCGTCACGCAGCACGTCCTCGTCATCGACGAGGTAGACGGTCGGAATGCCGGCATCGGCAGATACGGTCATGGCGTGGGCTCCTGACGATAGGGAGGCTGAACACTCGCGCCGCGGCGCGAGGCCGCACGTTCGGCCGGCAAGGTGAAACGAAACTCGGTGCCGACTCCCTGCCCGAGATTTTCGAACACCAGCGCGCCGCCGTGCTGCTCGATCACCGTGCGGCACAGGCTCAAGCCCAGCCCCATGCCTTCGCTGCGCGTGGTGAAAAAGGGCGTGAACAAGCGCGCGGCCACTTCCGGGGCAATGCCTGGGCCCTGATCGATCACCGAAAATCGCACCCAGCGCGCATCGGTCTGACGCACTTGGATGCGCAAGACGCGGCGCTCCAGGGGCTCGGTCTCCATCGCTTGAATGGCGTTGCGCGTCAGGTTGAGCAACACCTGCTCGACCATGGTGCGGTCGCACACCACACGCGGCACGGGCGAGGGCCAATCCAGCTCGATGCGCGTGCCGCTCTTGCGAGCTTGCAGCCGCACCAGCGGCATGACCGCGTCGATCAGCTGATCCACGCGCAGCGCCTCGCGGATTTGCTCGCGACGGCGCACGAAATCATGCACGCTCTTGATCACCCGGCCCGCACGCTCGGCCTGCTCGGCAATGCGTTGCAGGGCCTGCAAAATCATGGCCTGCATGTCCGCATCGATCGGGCCGCTGCGCATCAGGTTCACCGACCCCGTGGCATAGCTGGAGATGGCCGCCAGCGGCTGATTGAGTTCGTGGCTGAGCAGCGAGGCCATCTCGCCCACCGTGGCCAGCCGCGCCGTGGCCTGCAGCCTTTCGTGCTGCTGACGCGACAGCTCCTCGACGCGTCGCTGGTCGCTCAGATCGACCACAGCGCCCATCCAGCCCGCTTGCCGGCCTTCGCGGTCGACCAACGGGGCTTCATAAACCATCACCGGGAAGCGCTCGCCATTGCGACGCATGAACGTGGTCTCGTAGCCCTCGCGCGGCGGCAACGTGCCCGATAGGCGCACCTGTTGGCGCTGCGTGTATTCCTGCACCATCTCCGGCGGCCAGTACGGCGGCGCGTCCGCGCCGACGGTTTTGCCAATGAGCTCATGCGGCTCGAAGCCCACCATCGCGCAAAAGGCCGGGTTGACATAGGTGATGCGACCGTCCAAATCCCGCGCGCGCAAGCCCGTCACCAAGGAATCCTCCATGGCCTTGCGAAAGGCCAGCGCCTCGGCCAGGTCCTGCTCGGCCCGCGCCCGCCGACGCACGTCGCGCGCCAACAGCACCACCACCACCGCCAAGGCCAACGACAAGCCCAGCACCAAGGCCACCGTCAGGTTGGGAATCAGCGCCGGACGGCCCGCCCCGCTGTCCAGGCGCAGTTGCAGCGTGGTGCCGGGCAGATCGATCAGGCGCTGAGCCACGAACACGCCTTGACCACGCGGACCCGCACCGGCCAGCGCCAGACGCGTGCCATCGCCTTCCACGAAGGTCAGCTCGTGGCCTTTGGCCGTCTCCGGTGACACAGCCTCCGACAGCAGGCTCTGCAGCGCATAAGAAGCCACCATGAAGCCCGCCAAGCGCCCCTGTTCCAGCACCGGCACGCACACATCCAGGATTTCCAGGCCCAAGCCGCCGGGCTGCGGCACGAAATAGCTGCGCGAATAGGCCGGCCCCGACAGCCGACGCGCGTTGGCGCAGGCCACATCGGCATCCACACGCAGCTCCTCGCGCGCAATCACGGTGAATACCGGCGCCCGATAGGGGCTGTCCACGCTCGACAGCAGACGGAAGTCCAGGTCGCGCCGCTCGATGCGCACCAACTCCCGGCGGGCCCGCAACAGCTCGGTCGCCCCGGTGCGCCATTGCGACAAGGCCGGTTCGTTCCAAGACAAGGCCTGCAGCGATTGCAGGTTGCGCGCCAAGCTTTGGCGCACCTCGCCGGCGGCCTCGACGGCCGCCCGCTCGACACGGTCTTGGGCACGGGCGGCTTCGTACTCGATCGTGAGCTTGACCAAGGCGGTCTGCGCCACCACCAGCAGCGTCACCAGCGCCCCCCACAGCAGGAGGCGACGCCAAGGACGCGTCCGGACATTGGGAGCCAACTCGGAGGACATCATTTGATTTTCGGTCCGGCTTGGACACGCCGCGAGCCACCGGCTCAGCGCCGTCCCAACTATCGCCGGGCACACGCCCGATCGATGTACGCACTTTCGCGAATCCGAGTCCGCGGCGAGCTTTGCCACACTGGTTGCGATGCGGCCTGTGCATCAGGCCATGCGACAAACGCACGCCGGCCGGCCGCCCCCCTCCTACAATCGTGGCCCACCGGGGCGGCCAACCGCGCCCCGCGGGGCTGCCCACGGATCCACCGAGCTCACAAGGGAATCACCATGTCGTCCGCCGAAGACAAACGCGTCGAACTGCGTCAGGCTGCCCTCGAGTACCACGAGTTCCCCTCGCCCGGCAAAGTCGCCATTGCCGCCACCAAGCAACTCATCAACCAGCGTGACCTGGCCCTGGCCTACTCGCCCGGGGTGGCGGCAGCCTGCGAAGAAATCGCCGCCGACCCGGCCAACGCCTTCCGCTACACCTCGCGCGGCAATCTGGTGGCCGTGGTCACCAATGGCACGGCCGTGCTGGGCCTGGGCGACATCGGCCCCCTGGCGGCCAAGCCGGTGATGGAAGGCAAGGCCGTGCTGTTCAAGAAGTTCGCCGGCATCGACGTCTTCGACATCGAAATCAACGAAAAGCACGACCTGGACAAACTGGTGGACATCATCGCCGCCTTGGAGCCCAGCTTCGGCGGCATCAACCTGGAAGACATCAAGGCGCCGGACTGCTTCTACGTCGAGCGCAAACTGCGCGAGCGCATGAAGATCCCGGTCTTCCACGACGACCAGCACGGCACGGCCATCGTCGTGGGAGCGGCCATCCTCAATGGTCTGAAAGTGGTCGGCAAGGATCTCAAGCAGGTCAAGCTGGTCACCTCCGGCGCCGGCGCGGCCGCGCTGGCCTGCCTGAATCTGCTGGTCAAGCTGGGCCTCCCGCGCGAGAACATCTGGGTCACCGACATCGCCGGCGTGGTCTACCAAGGCCGCACCGAGCTGATGGACCCCGATAAAGCGCAATTCGCCCAGCCCACCACGATGCGCAGCTTGGCCGAAGTGATCGAAGGCGCCGACATCTTCCTCGGCCTGTCCGCCGGCGGCGTGCTCAAGCCGGAGATGGTGGCCAAGATGGCGCCCAAGCCCCTGATCCTGGCGCTGGCCAACCCCACGCCCGAGATCCTGCCCGAAGAGGTCAAGGCCGTGCGCGACGATGCCGTCATGGCCACCGGCCGCACCGACTACCCCAACCAGGTCAACAACGTCCTGTGCTTTCCCTACATCTTCCGCGGAGCGCTGGACTGCGGGGCCACCACGATCACCGACGAGATGGAAATCGCCGCGGTGCACGCCATTGCCGAACTCGCTCAGGCCGAGCAAAGCGAGGTGGTGGCCGCCGCTTATGCCGGTGCCACGCTGAGCTTCGGGCCCGAGTACCTGATTCCCAAGCCCTTCGACCCGCGGCTGATGATGCGCATCGCGCCGGCCGTCGCTCAGGCTGCGGCCGCCTCTGGCGTGGCCACACGGCCCATTGCCGATCTCGATGCCTATCGCGAAAAGCTGCAAAGCTTCGTCTATGCCTCGGGCACCACGATGAAGCCCATCTTCAACGTTGCCAAACGGGCCAAGAACAAGCGCATCGTCTTCTGCGAAGGCGAGGAAGAGCGCGTGCTGCGTGCCGTGCAAGTCGTGGTGGACGAACACCTGGCCCGCCCCACGCTGATCGGCCGCCCCGAGGTGATCAAACAACGCATCGAGCGCTTCGGCCTGAGGCTGCAACAAGATCGCGACTACGACGTGGTCAATACCGAGTACGACCATCGCTACCGCGACTACTGGCAGACCTACCACCGCATGACCGAGCGCAAGGGCGTCACCCAGCAACTGGCCAAGATCGAGATGCGCCGGCGCCTCACGCTCATCGGCGCCATGCTGCTGCACAAAGGCGAAGTCGATGGCATGCTGTGCGGCACCTGGGGCACCACGGCCATGCATCTGCACTACATCGACCAAGTCATCGGTCGGCGCACCGGCGTCAACACCTATGCCTGCATGAACGCGCTGCTGCTGCCGGGCCGGCAGGTCTACTTGGTCGACACCCACGTCAACTACGACCCCACGGCCGAGCAACTCGCCGAAATCACCGTGCTGGCCGCCGAAGAAATGCTGCGCTTTGGCATCCAACCCAAGGCCGCGCTGCTGTCGCACTCCAACTTCGGCTCCAGCAACCAATCGTCGGCGGTGAAAATGCGCCAGGCCCTGGAGCTGATCCGCGCCCAGGCCCCCTGGCTCGAAATCGACGGCGAAATGCACGGCGACGTGGCGCTGGACGCTGCCGCCCGCAAGGCCCTGATGCCCAACAGCACGCTGTCGGGCGAAGCCAACTTGCTGGTGCTGCCCAACATCGATGCGGCCAACATCAGCTACAACCTGCTCAAAACCGCCGCCGGCGGCGGCATCGCCATCGGGCCGGTGCTGCTGGGCGCGGCCAAGCCGGTGCACATCCTCACCCCCTCGGCCACGGTGCGCCGCATCGTGAACATGACCGCCCTGGCGGTGGCCGATGCCAACGCGGGCCGCTGAGCGCCCCCGCGCCTGAAGCGGCCGAGCCCCCCGGCCCCGGCGCCGGCACGCCGGGGCCCCTCGGAAGCTTGGGGGGCAAGCATCCACAGGCCCAAATACGTCAGCGATCACTTACTTTTGTCAAGTCCAAAGCCCTCTAGATTTGCTGAAATTTGAGGCACAACCTTGTGGATTTTGGGCCGATTGGCTACGATAACGGCTTCAGGATTCAGGGAAAACCCGTGGCAACCGCTGCAAGGTCACTTCGGTGGCAGTCACTCCGAAAGTTAGGAGTCACTACCGCCGCAGTGCTGGCGATGGCCCTGGGTCACGGCGATGTCACGGCCCGGAACGCTGCGCCGGGCCTGAAAGCAGATACCGATGTGGTCGCCTTGAGCGACCTGCCCCGTCAAGCCCAGGACACCCACCGGCGCATTCTTGCCGGCGGCCCCTTCCCCTACGACAAGGACGGGACCGTGTTCCTCAATCGCGAGCGGTTGCTGCCGCCCAAGCCGCGCGGCCACTATCGCGAATACACGGTCAAGACCCCAGGGGTGAAGCATCGCGGAGCAAGGCGCATCGTCTGCGGTGGCCAGCCCCCCACGAAGCCTGAGGTCTGTTACTACACCGATGACCACTATGCGAGCTTTCGCCGGATCATCGAATGAAGCTCTTTTGAAGCAACGAGGATCGTGACCATGCTTTTGCAGACCGTCCGTCCGAACATCGTCCAATCCATCCGGGCCTTCCGGGTGGAGGATCTGATGCAGGCCGCCCGAGACACCGGTCAGCATTTCCTGTATGCCAACCTGGCCAAAGCCCAGACCAAGCAGGAAGTGCTGGAAGGCATCGCCGAGGCATTTCTGTTTCCGACGCACTTCGGCAAGAACTTCGATGCGCTCTACGACTGCATGACCGATCTGGTCAACAAGTCGGGGCCGCAGCCGGGCTTCATCGTGGTGCTCGAACAAATCCCCGACAACCCCCGTTTCGACCGTGAGGCGCGCGAGCAATTGCTCGACGTCTTCCGCGACGCTGCAGACTTCTGGGGCGATCGCAAAGTGCCTTTCAGGTGTTTCTATTCTTTTCTGTAGCCCGCTCCCAGGAAATTGGGTCATGGGAGCGGGCGAACGAGATGGCCCACAGCGAAATCGCCGTCAAGCCGGCGGCCAAGACCAGCAAGTCCTCCGGCCCCAGCTTCGGTCCGCACATGCCGCTGATGAGCAGCGCCTTCGACACCTCGGCCTGGTTGGCGGCGGCTTGAAGCCCCCCACCGGTGCACAGCAACGAGCGGCTCCTTGGGAGCCGCTCTTTTTTTCTGCCGGGGCCGGTTGAGCCCGACCTGCGCAGATCGTAACCGCCTGCAAACCGAGGCAACGGTTTGTAAAACCCTGAAAGGCGGGCTTTTCAAGCGGTCTGGGGTTTGTCCATACTGCGCGCCGCTTGCCCTGGCGAGCCGCACACCATCCACAGGGAGGATGATGAATGGACCCAACCCAGGCTGCCGCGGCGCAACGAGCCGCGCGGGCCCTCTTTGGCGTGCCCATCGAGCAAGACCGCCGCTTGCTGAGGCTGCACGCGCAAGCGCTGCCGGGGGTGGCCCCGGCGGGGCTGGTGGCGCAGCGCGTGCGCATCGAAGAAGGCCTCAGCCAACCCTTTCACATCGACATCGAAGCACTCAGCCCGGCCGCGGGGCTGCCCGTGCAGCACTGGGTGGGCCATGCG
>NZ_KB905938.1 GCF_000381125.1 Caldimonas manganoxidans ATCC BAA-369 | reverse complement strand
GTTCGACGCGGTGGTGCGCGGCATGGTCGATCACCGCAGCAACGCCTTCGTCGAGGCGATGAACGGGCTGCTGCAACAGGCCAAGCGCGCCGCACGCGGCTTCAGGACGAGCCAGAACTTCATCGCCATCGCCTACCTACGCATGTCTAAGCTCAAGCACCTGCCGGCCAGCCCATTCGCGCCGGCGATGCCCCAGTGACAGTGTTGCTTTCCACACGAAACGACATGGAGCCTTTCCTGGCCAGCCGCCACGATCTGGCCGATCTGCAGGGCCCGGCCACCGCGCTGCTGCTATCGACATTGCCCAGCGAAGCCGCCGCGCCGCGCCGCACGCGACGGCCCATCGACTGGGGGCGGCTGGACGCTTGGATCGACGCCCACCTGGGCGAGCCCTTGGGCGTGGCCGACTTGGCGGCACAGGTCTGCCTGAGCCCCTCACAGTTCACCGCCCGGTGCCTGGCCGAAACCGGGCAGGCACCGATGGCCTACGTGCGCGAACGCCGCCTGGCCGCGGCCCGCCGGCTGCGCGTTCAGGGTCTGCAGGTGCAGGAGGTGGCGCTGCGCTGTGGTTACCGTTCACCGTCGGCGCTGACGGCGGCGCTGCGGCGGCAGGGCTGATCTCGCCTGGGCACCGAGACGGCCCAGCGAGGCATCACTGGATCCCCGATCTTTTGCGGCTCGAGGATCGGCGAGCCTTCTCCGACATGCGCCCACGCTGATAAAGCGCTACACCCAGGAAGCACCCCAGTCCAAGCCGACCACAAGGCCGAAACCCGCTCCCACCACCGTGCTCGCCACCGTTTCAACAAAGAGCTTGTACAGGGCGTAGTCGTCGCCGATGCGGCGCAGCAGGTCCAGGTTGCCCGGGCTCATCAGCGTCGATGTCCCCCCAAGGCCACAGCCCCTGGAGCCAACAGCAGGTTGCTGTGCTGGGCCCAGGCCAAGACCCAAAGAGCCCTCTGCTGCGATGGGTCTTGCACCGATTCAAGCCACAAGGGCCTCACCCCACCGGGCACGTGCGCGGGCACACAGTCGCTCAATCTCAGGATCATGCCGGGGTGCCAAGGCGGGTTCGTGCGCAGATGGGGGTTGAACGCCTGGAGCGTTTGCAGCACGTCTTCGTGATGGCAAGACGATGGTGATCTGCCGTAGACGCTTTGAATCAATGCCGGCAAGGTATCGCCAACTTGGACCGGATACTCGAAGTACAAGGGGCGGTTCATGGTTCCTCCCGATGTTGTGGTGATCCGTCCGTGCCCTGGCATCCTAGGCCAATCCGCTTTGGGCGAGCCTGGCCTGGACGTATCCAGGGGTGAAACCGGGTTTCGAGGCGTAGGCCCTATCAAACCGTGATCGCGCGACGACCGACCCGCGTGGCGCGACGATCGCGCCGCGCACCTGCGGCTATGCTCGCCTGCCATGAACTCCGAGACCCCGACTGCAAGCCGCGGCCGTTCCGCTTCCCACCTGTACGCCCTCGGCGCGATCGCGCTGTGGGCCTCATTGGCCACCTTGGGCGTGGCCTTGTCGCATGTGCCGCCCTTTCTGCTCACTGGCGTCGCCCTGGTGGTGGGCAGCGTGCCGGCCTGGCCCTCGTGGCGGCAGTGGCGCATTCCGCTGCGCACCTTGGCTTTGGGGGTCTATGGACTGTTCGGTTTTCATTTCCTGCTGTTCATCGCGCTGCGCCACGCGCCGGCGGTGGAGGCCAATTTGGTGAACTATCTGTGGCCGCTCCTGATCGTGGTGATGGCCCCGCTGTTCCTGCCCGGCCTGCGGCTGCGCCCGGTGCATGTGGGGGCCGCACTGACCGGCTTCGCCGGCGCGGCGCTGGCGATCGCCGGCGGGCGCGAGTTGGCCGGGGGGTGGTCCTGGGGCTATGTCGCGGCGCTGGGCTCGGCCTTCGTCTGGGCGAGTTATTCGTTGTGGACGCGGCGCGTGGCGCATTTCCCGACGGCGGCCATCGGGTTGTTCGGTCTGGTCTCCGGCGGGCTGTCGCTGATCTGCCACTGGGCGCTGGAGCCGCGCGTGGCACTGTCGGCACAGGACTGGGGCCTGCTCGTGCTGATGGGGTTGGGGCCCCTGGGGGCCGCCTTCTTCCTGTGGGACAAGGCGCTCAAGACCGGCGATGCGCGGCGCATCGGCATCCTGAGCTATCTGACACCGCTGGCCAGCACGGTGCTGCTGGTGCTGGCCACCGGACGCAGTGTGTCGGGCTGGATCGTGGCCGCTGCGGTGCTCATCATCGGCGCGGCCCTGGCCGGGGTGCGGGCCCGCGCCTGATCAGGCTTCGGACAGCAGGCGCTCGATGAGCTGGTGCAACTGCGCAAAGTCGGGCTCGCCGACATAGCGCTTGACGACCTGGCCGCGCTTGTCCACGACGAAGGTGGTGGGCGTGAGCTTGACCTCGCCGAACCGTCGGGCCACCTCGCCGGTGTTGTCGATGGCCACCTTGAACGGCAGTTGACGGCTGTGCGTGAAGTTGGACACATAGGCCGGCGGGTCGTAGCTCATCGCCACGGCCACCAGGTCGAACCCACGCTCATGGTACTTGCGATAGGTCTCGACGAGCTCGGGCATTTCCTTCACGCAGGTCACACAGCTCGTGGCCCAGAAATTCACCAACACCACCTTGCCGCGCAGTTCGGCGAGGTTTTCCTTGCGGCCGTCCAGCAGCACATAGTCCACGGCCGGAGCCTGATCTCGGGACAGGGCCATCCAGCCAGTGACGGCAAGAACCACGGCCACCACGGCGGCGGCCCACAGGGCAGGTTTCTTCATCGGGGGCACTCCATGTGCAAGGCGCCAGTGTACGGCCAGGCCGCTGCGCCTGCCCGGCGCAGGGGCGGCCGATCCGCACGGAAGGAGTCGCACCCGTGGCAAAAGTTCGCCCTGCCCCAAGGGCTCACATGGTTTTGGCCAACTCGAACACCAGGGCCGACGGCAGCGAGCTGAGGATGGCCCCGCGCCCCACGCGTGCGATCGTGGCATGTCCGAAGCCCGAGGCTTCGAACATGTCCCCTTCTTCGACGATCTCGATGAAGACCAGGTCGGGCGCTTCATGCAGCAGGTCTTCACGCCACTGGTTGAAGCGCTCACCGCGCAGGATGGATTCGATCAGGATGGCGTGCGGCAGGCCCTCGCGGCAAAAGGCCACGGCCTCGTCCAGGGACGACACGAAATCGAGCACCAGCCCCATGTGTCGGACCGCCTCGCGCACTTGGGCACGCACCTCCCGCCGCGATGCCACCACCAGCACGTGGCTGCCGGCCAAGGGGCGCGAGTTGGCCGAGGACGCCGCAAATCCGGTGTCTTCCTCGACCACGCTGAGGCCCGGCAGCTGATCGGCCACGGTGCGCGGAAAACACAGCGTCACGGCAGTACGCGACTCATCGTCTTGGCGCTGCAGTTCCAACCCCAGGGTGTCGGCGGCTTGCCGCACGAGGCACCAGCTCACGTCATCGAGCAGGGGCCGCTCGTCCTGCAAGGACAGCGCGGCAGCCACGGGGCTCGGCCCGACCTCGTCGGGCGCCGTGTGATGAAAACGGCACAGCAAGCGGGCCTGGACCGGCCAGGGCTTGGTGTCCAGCCGCAGCTCGATCGCCCCTTGGGCATGCGTGAACGCCCAGTCCAGCAGCGTATTGAGCAGGGAAAACAACAGCGCCGGATCGACGATCACCTCCACGGGCTTGAGCACCTGGCGGATCTCCAGCCCATGGGACTGGCTCTCGCGACTGCGGTGCGCCAACACGCCTTGCAGCATTTGCGTCAGATGCAGCCGCTCGGCGCTTTGGCGCACGCGACCGGAAGCCAAGCGCACGATTTGCTGACTGCACATGCCCACGCGCCGGGCGCGTTCGAGCTCGTCGCGCAAGCTGCGCAGGCTGCGTCGGTCGATCTGACCGGTGGCGATCAGCGCATGCACCCGCTCCAACGCACGGCTCAAGGGCGTGGAGACTTCCTCCCCGATCTGGGTGAGCAAGCGGTGCCAGCGCTCGACGGCCGGCTCGGGCATCGAGGGCATGGCCTCTGCCGGCCGCTGGCGCCCGGGGGGCGTCGGGCCGGAGAGCTCAGACAAGTCCATGGACGCTCCAGCGGCGTAGCAACGCAACGATAGTGTCACCAGTATTCCGAGAGGTGACAAAGGGTGTCGATCCCCCGATCGGGGGCCTGCGGGCGAGAGTGACGCCGGCGGCGGATAATCGGCACGATGTCGCCTCGAATCCTCGTCGGTCTGGCTTTCGCGCTGGGAGTGGCGCTGGGAGTGTCGGCTTGTGCGCCGACACTGGATTGGCGCGAGGTGCGCCCCGAGGACGGCCGCTGGGTGGCGCTGTTTCCGTGCAAGCCCAAGACCCATGCGCGCAGCGTCGAGCTGGCGGGCACGCAGGTTCGCATGCACCTGTATGCCTGCACGGCCGCAGGCCACACCTATGCCCTGAGCTGGGCGGATCTCGGGGATCCGAGCCGGGTGACCCCGGCGCTGCGCATGCTGCGGCAAGCCACGGTGGCCAACCTCGACGCCCCCGAGCCGGTGCCCCAGCCGCTGCAAGTGCCCGGCATGACCCCCAACCCCGAGGCGCTGCGCGTGCGTGTGAGTGGCCACTTGCCAGACGGTCAAGCCGTCACCCATGTGGCCGGCTACTTTGCCCATGCGACCCGCATTCACCAAGTCAACGTGGTCGGCCCCGAGCCGCCGGAGGAAGCCGTCCAAACCTTCTTCGAGGGCTTGCGCCTGCCATGAAGCCGCTGCGCCCGGCCGATGCGCCATTGCGCACACGGCAAGCCCTGGTGCTTTTTCTGGTGTTTGCCTGGGCGTATTTCCTCTCGGCGCTGATTCGCGCGGTGACGGCCACCCTGGCGCCGACCTTGAGCGCCGATCTGGGCCTGAGTTCGGGTGATCTCGGCTTGCTGGCGGGTGCTTACTTCCTTGGTTTTGCCGCCATGCAACTGCCTTTGGGTCGGTGGCTGGACCGCTTCGGTCCACGCCGCGTGCTGATGGCCTTTTTGGGCATGGCGGTGCTGGGCTGCGCCGCTTTTGCATTGGCGCAAGGCTTCACGAGCTTGACGGTGGCGCGCATGCTGATCGGTGCGGGAGTCAGCGCCTGCTTGATGGCGCCGCTCACAGGCTTTCGGCACTGGTTCACCCCCACCCAGCAGCTGCGCGCGAACTCGTGGATGCTGATGACCGGCTCGCTGGGCATGCTGGCCTCCACACTGCCGGTGCAATGGCTGCTGCCGCTGACGGGCTGGCGCGGACTGTTCTGGCTGCTGGCCAGTGGCCTGATGCTGAGCATCGCCTGCCTGTGGGTGGCCGTGCCGCGCGATCGGCCACCGAGCGCACCGGCCGCGCCCGATCCGGCCACCGCCGAGGGCTATGGCGCCATTTGGCGCGAGCCGGCCTTTCGTCGCTACGTCGGTCTGGGCTTCGTCAACTATGGCGGCATGATCGCCCTGCAGACGCTGTGGATCGGCCCTTGGCTGGTGCAGGTGGCCGGCTGGTCGCCGGACGCCTCGGCCTCGGGCTTGTTCGTCGTCAATGCGTCCATGCTGCTGGCCTTCCTCGCGTGGGGACTGGTGATGCCGCGGCTGCAGGCCCGGGGCTGGTCCGCCGCCCGGCTCATCGTCACGGGCGCGCCCTGGAGTCTGGGCGTGCTCGCGCTGAACTTGGTTCTGGGACCCCAGGCCACCGCCGGGCACTGGGCCCTGTATTGCGTGAGCTGCACTTTCATGGCCTTGGCACAGCCCCTGGTGGGACAGTCCTTCCCGCCCCATCTGGCCGGCCGGGCTCTGTCGGCCTACAACCTGGTGATCTTCGCCGGGGTGTTCGCCATGCAATGGGGCATCGGCCTGGTGGTGGACCTGGGGCACGCCCTGGGGCTGGAGGCGATCGGCGCTCATCGCCTGGCCCTGGGCCTGTATGGCGTGCTGGCGGCCGGGGCCTATGTCCAGCACTGGCGGGCCCTGCGCATGGCCACCCCCCCGACCCGGGTGTCCGCCCGATGACACACACCCCAGGCGCGATGGGTCGATAATCCGTCAACGTCGTTCCCCATGCTTGGCATTCTCATCATCGCCCATGCCCCGCTGGCCAGCGCCCTGCAGGCCTGCGCACGCCATACGTTTCCGGAGTGTGCAGCCACTCTCGAAGCCCTGGACGTGACCGCCCAGATGAGCATCGACGAAGTCGAGACCCGTGCGCGCGCGCTGCTGGCCCGAGTGCGCGCGCCCGAAGCGCTCATCCTCACCGATGTCTTTGGCGCCACGCCCTGCAATGTGGCCCAACGTTTGGCCGACGGCGTGCATGTGAAGGTCGTGGCTGGCGTCAACGTGCCGATGCTATGGCGCAGCTTGTGCTATCGGCACGAACCGCTGGACTCGCTGGTCGCGCGCGCGGTGGCCGGCGCCAACCAAGGCATCATGCAAGTGGGCCACACTGCTCCGCAAAATCAGGTGTCCTCCCCCGTCCATGCTCAAGTCACGAATCACCATCAGCAATAAGCTCGGCCTGCACGCACGGGCCTCGGCCAAGCTCACCAAGCTGGCCGGCAGTTTCAAAAGCGAAGTCCATCTCAGCCGCAATGGCCGACGCGTCAATGCCAAGAGCATCATGGGCGTGATGATGCTGGCCGCCGGCTTGGGCAGCGAGGTCGAAATCGAAACCCATGGCGAAGATGAGCAAGCCGCCATGGATGCGCTGCGCGCACTCATCGAAGACAAGTTTGGCGAAGGCGAGTGAATCGACCGTCCCGCGTGGCTTGATGGATGGACGCTGTCGTCCGAGATTCATCCGCCCAAAAAGTGCCGGCGATATTTGGCCGGCAAATCGGCGATGCGCATCAACATGGGCAAGTCGGCCGTGTTGAAATCCGGATCCCAGGCCGGAGGGCCCAAGACTTTCGCGCCGCAGCGCAAGTAGCCTTTGATCAATGCCGGCGGCTCCACCGCGAGGTCGCGCTGCAACTCGTCCACCGGCAGCGGCAGGCGCGGCTGCACGCGGTATTCGATGGGGGCCAGGTGCGTGTGGCGCAGCTGCTCCCACAGGCTGGCCGCATAGTGGCCGCCGTCGCGCATGCTCACGCTGGCGCAGCCCACCATGGTGTCCAGGCGGTTGCGCACCATGAACTCGGCCAGCGCCCCCCACAGCGCCAGGATCGCCCCGCCGCTGCGGTACAGCGGGTGCACGCAGGAACGGCCCAGCTCCACCATGCGGGCTCGCAGCGGACGCAGCCGCGTCAAATCGAATTCCGTCTCGCTGTACAAGCCACCGACCCGTCGCGAGGCCTCGGGCGTGAGCACCCGGTACGTGCCGATGACCGGGCCCGCCCCCCCCTCGCACGATGGGGCGCGCACCAACAAGTGCTCGCAATAGGCATCGAAGACATCGATGTCATGGCCCGGCGGGGAGCCCTTGGGCACGCTCAGACGCGCCCCCATCTCCTCGGCGAACACCTGGTACCTCAGCCGTTGCGCTTCGCGCACCTCCTCCTCATGGCGCGCCCAAACCACCTCCAGCCGCGCCCGGGCAGCCCCCTCAGCCGCGCCAAGGTCCCCAGTCGAGCCGTGAAGTGACCTCCGCGGCGCACGGATCTCGGCAATGGGCAAGGTCGGCAGCGGCAGGTCCCTCATGTCGTTCTCCGAGATGGCATCGCCCTCAAGCCTAGGGATGCGTCATGACGTGGCCATGACCATGCCGTGACGCGCTCGTGACTTCCTACCGGCCGCACCACCGAACCCAGGCCGACACCGAGGCTTCCCGATCCCAACCGGCCTGGCGGTCGTGTTACCGTGACGGCCTGATCGTCATCCCTCAGAGACCGGACATTCCGCAACACGCATGGATCGGCCCTCGCGCGCCTGCGACCCACCGACGCCCCGGCCAGCGGGCTGGCGTGCCTGGCTGGAGGAACTGGCCACGCCGGCCCTGCCGCTGCAGCCACTGCGCGAGCTCACCGCCCGCATCCTGCTGGTGTTGGGCGCCGGTGGTTTGCTGCTGATCACACTGACCTGGGGCCTGGCGCCGCTGGCCCATCCCCCGAGTCTGGCCACCGGTTATGCGCTCAGCGCCACGGCGCTGGGCTTGAGTCTGTGGGTGCGCCGCAGCCAGCGCCCGTGGGCGGTGGGCTTGGCCGTCACGGTCTGCCTGTTGGGAGCACTGGCCTGGGTGGCCGGGCTGGGCACGGTGCAAACCACCCACCTCCTGATGCTGGCCCTGCCGGTGATCTACATCGTCTTCATCTTCGGGCCCTGGGCCGGCTTGTCGGCCGCGCTGCTGACGGCCGGCGTCATCTACGGCTTGGCCCATCTGCAAGCGCAAGGCCTGTATGGTCAGCCCAAGTTGCTGTCACCCTACAACCAGGCCTGGGCCTACTTGGCATTCATCCTGCTGTGCAGCACCTTGGCCCTGGTGCTGCGGCAACGGCTGGTGCGATCCTCGACCGAGCAAGCGCGCCAGCGTCTCGAGCACGAGCAGATCCAAGCCCTGCAAAAGGTGCACCACCGTCTGGCCATGGCCGTGCGGATCGGACGCTTCGGCGTGTGGGAATACGACCTCCTGCACGGCGAGTTCATCATCGACGACCGAGAGCGGGACATCTTCGGCGCTGCCCCCGGCTTGCAACGCCCGCGGATGAAAGACTGGCTGCACGTGGTCCATGCCGACGACTTGGATCGCGTGCGCCAGTGCCTGCAGCGCGCCTTGGCCGGCCAAGGCGGCTACGACTGTCGCTATCGCATCGTCCGACGCGACCGCAGCGTGCGCTGGATCCACTCGGTCGGTGAAATCGAGCGTGATGAAGACGGCCGCATCGTGCGCTTGATCGGGCTGGACCGCGACATCACCGAGGAAGAAGAACGACTGCAACGCCTGCGCCTGGCAACCAAAGTCGCCAAGCTCGGCGTGTGGGAATACGATTTCGCCACCGAGCGCTTCAGCTTCGACGCCTACGAACGCCAGTTGTTCGGCCTGCCCGAAGACGTGGAGGTGACCCGCCCGCTGCTGCGCGCCTGCCTGCACCCCGAGGACCTGCCCGGCGCGTTGGCCTCGATGCAAAAAGTCATCGAAGGCGGGGCGGAATATGAATCGCAATTTCGCATCCAACGCGACGGACAGGTGCGATGGTTGCGCGGACTGGCCCATGTCGATCGAGACAGTCGCGGCCGCCCGGTGCGCATGCTCGGCGTCAACTGGGACGTCACCGAAGACGTGCAAGCGCGTCAGGCCCTGCAAGACGTCAATCAGCGGCTCCTCATCGCCCTGTCCACGATCAATGCCTCGGTGTGGGAGTATGACGCCCAGGCGCGCCAGTTGCGCTGGGACGAGCGTGGCGCCGCACTGTACGGTATCGATGTCAACCGCGATCGGCAAGCCTGGGAATCGGTGCTCAGCCCCGAATGCGCCGAAGCCACGCGCCAGCGCATCTATGCTCTGCTCAAAGACCCCGGATGCAGCGAGTTCGATCTGAGCTACACCATCGAGCACCCCCAGCTCGGACGCCGCCACATCCGCTCGGTGGCCCGCAACGAACGCGACGACGATGGCCGCTTGGTGCGCACCATCGGCTTGGACTTGGACATCACCGCGCAAGTCGAGACGGCCACGCACGCCGAAATGTTGGCGCAACGACTCCAGCTGGCCATCACGGCAGCCGGCATCGGCGTATGGAGCAACCGCTTGTCCGACGGCGCCGTCGAATGGAACGAACAGCAATACCGCATCTATGGCCTGCCGCCGCAATCGCCCATCTCCCGACAAGCCTGGCTCGAGCGCGTGCATCCCGACGACCGGGAGCGCATGGCGCGGGAAGTCGCCCACGCTCACGAGCACACGACGGGCGCCAGCTCCGAATTCCGCATCGTGCGCCCCGACGGGCAGGTCCGTCACGTGCGCGTCGTGGCCCGCGGCACCCGTGATGCCGCCGGGCATCCCACGGGAACCATCGGCCTGACCTTCGACATCACCCCCGAACGCCAAGCCACCGAGGCCATCCAGCGCGCCCGGGCTGCGGCCGAGGAGGCCAACCGCCTCAAGAGCGAGTTTCTGGCCAACGTCAGCCACGAAATTCGCACGCCGATGAACGCCATCATCGGCATGACCGAACTGGCCCTGGGCGGAGCCCTGCCCGCACGCGAGCGCGACCAAATCGCCAAAGCCAACGCGGCAGCACGCAATCTGCTGGTCGTGCTCAACGACATCCTGGACTTCTCCAAGATCGAAGCCGGCAAGCTCGACCTGGACCACACCGCGTTCTCGCTGCCGGCCTTGGTGGGAAGCGCGCTGGACATGGTGCGGCTGCAAGCCCAGGCCAAGGGCTTGACGCTGGACGTATCGATCGCGCCGGACGTGCCCGAACACTGCCTTGGCGACCCGACCCGGCTGGGCCAGGTG
Source organism: Caldimonas manganoxidans ATCC BAA-369 (assembly GCF_000381125.1). Lineage (GTDB taxonomy): Bacteria > Pseudomonadota > Gammaproteobacteria > Burkholderiales > Burkholderiaceae_C > Caldimonas > Caldimonas manganoxidans. The sequence continues at coordinate 95,081 of NZ_KB905938.1, read as the reverse complement.
CTCACCAACCTGCTGTCCAATGCCGTCAAGTTCACCGAACGCGGCCGGGTGGACTTGCGCATCGCCCTGGCCAGCGCCGCGCCGGCCGACCGACCCATCGTGCGCTTCGAGGTGGAAGACACCGGCATCGGCCTGACCGAGGAACAGCAAGCGCGGCTGTTCGAGGCATTTGCCCAGGCTGATGCCTCGACCACGCGCCGCTTTGGCGGCACCGGGCTGGGCTTGGTGATCTCGCGCCGCCTGCTCGACCTGATGGGAGGACGCATCGGCGTACGCTCCAAGCCCGGCGGCGGCTCGCTGTTCTGGTTCCAATTGCCCTTGGAGCGGGAAACTCCCGGATCGACCGACACCGGAGACCGACTCGCCTCGCTCCCCCGGCTCGATGGGCTGCGCGTCCTCCTGGCCGAAGACAATCCGCTCAACCGCGAGCTCGCCGTGGCCTTGCTCGAACAAGCCGGCGCCCAGGTCCAGGCCGTCGACAACGGAGCCCAGGCCGTCTCCGCGGTACAGCAAGACCGCTTCGACGTGGTCTTGATGGACGTGCAAATGCCGGTCATGGACGGATTCGAAGCCACACGCCGCATCCGTGCGCTGCCCGGCCCAGCCGCCCGCCTGCCCATCGTCGCCATGACGGCCCATGCCATGTCCGGCGACCGAGAACGCTCGCTGGCCGCAGGCATGAACGAGCACCTGACCAAGCCCATCGACAGCGCCGCCCTGCGCCACACCCTGGCCCGCCTGCGCCACAGCCTCACCGACGCGGCAGCCGGTGCCGCCGCGGCCCCATCCCCGCCCCCCACCCCCGCGCCATCGGCAGACGCCCCCCTGCCGCTGCTGGATGCGGCCCTGGGGGTGCGCCTGTGCGGCCAACGCGAGGACCTCTACCACCGAGCCTTGCAGCAGTTCGTGGCGCTGTACGCAGACTGCGGGCGCTTCCAGCCCGATGCCCGCCCCGACGCCGTGCAACGCGAGGCGCACAGCCTCAAGGGAGCGGCCAGCAGCTTGGGGCTGTTGCGGCTGCAGCACCAGGCCGCACAGCTGGAAGCCCAGTGCAAATCCGCTCACCCCCTGCCCGCGGCCGACTTGGCGCAGCTGAACGACACCCTGGCCGCCAGTTGCCAAGCCGTGCGGGCCTACCTGGGCCGCACCCCGTCCCCGCCTTGACTCGAAACAAGCCCTCCAGCCCCCCGAAGCCGCCGGGCCCGATACACTGTGGGCTGGACTCTACGAAACGGTCGCATTGGCGGCCGTCTGCCCCACCATGAACGACGTTCAGCAACGCATCGACGACCTCGTCAAATCGCACCGCGTGGTGCTTTTCATGAAGGGCACCGCGCAGTTCCCCATGTGCGGTTTTTCCGGCCGCGCCGTCCAACTCCTCAAGGCCTGCGGCGTCAACGACTTCAAAGCGGTCAACGTGCTGGAAGACGAAGCCATCCGGCAAGGCGTCAAGGAGTACGCCAACTGGCCCACGATTCCGCAGCTCTACGTCAATGGCGAATTCATTGGCGGCTCGGACATCATGACGGAGATGTACCAGTCCGGCGAACTGCAACAAGTGCTGGGCACGGCCCAATAAGGCCGCCACCGTGGGTGCCCCCCAGGTCGTCGTCGGACTCACCGGAGCCACTGGCGCCATCTACGGCGTGCGGCTGCTGCAGCGCCTGCGCGAGCTGGGGGCCTGCACCCATCTGGTCGTCTCGGCCGCCGGCGTGCTCAATGCCCATCACGAGCTCGGCCTGGACCGCCGCGCGCTCGAAGCCCTGGCCGACGTCGCCTATGCACCTGGCGACGTGGGCGCAGCCATTGCCAGCGGCAGCTTTCCCACGGCGGGCATGGTCATCGCGCCATGTTCGATGAAGACCCTGGCGGCCGTCGCGCACGGCCTGTCGGACAACCTGCTCAGCCGCGCGGCCGACGTCACCCTCAAAGAGCGCCGACGCCTGGTGCTGATGGTGCGCGAGACCCCCTTCAATCTTGCGCACTTGCGCAACATGACGGCCGTCACCGAAATGGGCGGCATCATCTTCCCCCCACTGCCGGCCTTTTACCACCGCCCCGACAGCATCGAAGCACTGGTCGACGACAGCATCGAGCGTGTGCTGGCCTTGATGGGCCTCCCCGAGGCCCACCCTCAGCCCTGGCAAGGTTTGTAGGCGCTGTTACCGTGATTGGCGGTTGTCATCCGTGTACGCCATCGTAGGATCCATCTGCTGACGAAGCGCTTGCACACACAAACGCACCTTGGCCGACTGTGCAGAACGCACCGTAGAGACGGCATGGATGTGAGCGCTGTGCTCATATTGCGGGAGCACCCGCACCAACGCACCCTGCGCCAAAGAAGGTGCCAGCAGCCATTGAGATGCCTTCACCAAACCGAACCCGTCACGCGCCCAACGCAATACGACGTCGATGTCATTGGAGGCCAAAGGACCTTTGACCTTCACCTGCTCCAAGCCGTCCGGCCCACTCAGCCGCCACAATCCAAACGGCTCTTCCCGCTCCCGCAGCAACACGCAGTCGTGCGCTGCCAAGTCCGACAGCGTTTGCGGCACGCCTCGGCGCGCCAAATAAGACGGCGCTGCACAAACGATGTGTGCGTTGCGCGCAATCAAATGCCCGATCAAGTGAGGCTCGGCTACCTCCCCGGCACGCACGTCGAGGTGGAACGACTCCCCTACCAAGTCCACGCGCCGATCCAATAGCTCCAGCCAAATATCGATGCCTGGATAGCGCCTCTTCAGGGCCGACAAAGCAGGCGCAACCACTTCGCGCCCAAGCCGGGCGCTACTGCTGACGCGAATGGGGCCCTGGGGCTCCCTCGCCGCCCGCGACAGCTCATCGCGCATGTCATCGACGTCTTCCAGGATGCGCTGCGCCCAATCCAACACACGCTGGCCCTCATCGGTCAGGCTCACCTTCCGCGTCGTGCGTCGCAGCAGCGTGACCCCCAGCGCACGCTCCAACTGAGCCACACGCTTACTCGCCAAAGCTTGCGACACGCCTGCCTCGCGCGCGCCGCCGGCAAAACTGGCCCGCCTCGCGACGACGCAGAACAGCCGCAAATCGCTCAGAGATGGATCATTGATCACGATTCAGAATAAATGAAACTCCATTAGAACAGATTGTAGTTATTTTTGTGATTAGTAAGATGCCTTGCACTCGACAACTTTCTGGTCCCACGGCACCTTCCATGACGACACTTACGAACTACCGAGGCATCATTCCCGCGATTGCCTGCCCATTCACCGACGACGACCGTATCGACGAGCCAGCGCTGCGCCGCTTAGCGCGCTGGCTCGCCCAGCAGCCCGGCGTGGTCGCCGTCATGACCAATGGTCATACCGGGGAATGCTTCGCGCTTTTGCCCGAAGAGCGGGCACAGGTCACGCAAATCGTGGCTAGCGAGCTCGCAGGGCAGTTGCCCGTCATCAGCTCCATCGTCTGCGAGGGCATCGAAGACGCCAAACGTCACGCACGCATGGCCCGCCAAGCCGGTGCTGCCGCTTTGGACGTGATGCCCCCACACCATTGGCTTCGTTTTGGATACCGGCCCAAGCACGTGCGTCAGTATTTCGACGCCGTTGCCGAAACAGGGCTCGACCTAGTGGCGCACGTCTACCCCGCCTGGACGCGAGCCTCTTACACCACCGAAGTCATGGCCGAGCTGGCGCGTCATCCCGCGGTCCAGGCCTTCAAAGTGGGCCAGCGCGACATGAACAAATACGCGGCCGACATTGCCGCCATTCGGGCGGTCGCTCCGACCAAAGCCATCCTCACCTGCCATGACGAGTATCTGTTGGCCAGCATGGTGCAAGGCGTGGATGGCGCATTGGTGGGCTTTGCGACATTCATTCCGAGCTTGATCGCGGATCTTTGGTCCGCTGTTCAAGCTGGCGACCTGCGGCGCGCGATGCAAATCCAAGCGGTCATCAACCCATTGAAGGACGCGGTTTACGGCATGGGGGAGCCCACTGGTGAGGCCCACGCACGAATGAAAGCCGGCATGTGGCTCGCTGGCATCCTCGACAACCCTCGCGTACGTCCTCCCACCGAGGCCCCTGACGAAGCAGAAATACACGCCTTGCGCGCAGCCCTGGCGCAAGCCGGCTTGCTCAAACGCTGAAGTTCCCCTTGGTCCACACCAATGATTCAAAAGGAGACATGCCCATGACACGACGGACCTTTTTGCACCACAGCGTGCGCACGATCATCGCAACGACAGTCGCTGTCACTGCGGTGCTGCCCAATGTAGCCCACTCCCAACCCTACCCCCACAAAGTGGTGAAGATGATCATCCCCTTCCCTCCTGGCGGCACCCTGGACTTCGTGGGGCGGGCGCTTGCGCAGAAACTGGGAGAGTCGATGGGCCAAACATTCATTGTCGAAAACCGGGCTGGCGGCAATGGGTTCGTCGGCGCTGACGCTGTGGCCAAAGCCCCCGCCGACGGATACACGTTACTGTTCAACGCCAGCACCTTTGTCACTGGCCCCATGGTGGCCAAGGCGCCTTACGACGTTCAGAAAGACTTCGTACCGATCGCCCTGGTGGCCCAAGCCCCACTGGCCGTATCCGTGACGAACGGACTGCCGGTGAAAGACTTGGCAGGGCTGATTGCACATGCCAAAGCCCATCCCGGTCAGCTGAACTTCGCCATTGGATCTACCGGTTCGGCAGGTCACCTGGCCACCGAACTGCTCAAGAAAACCGCCAACATCAACTTGAGCATCGTTCCATACAAAGGCACGGCTCCAGCCATGCAAGAATTGGTAGGGGGACAGATTGAAGGCTTCATCGATCCTCTGCTGGGGGCCATGAGCTTCTACAAGTCGGGACGGCTGCGCATCCTGGCTATCACATCCAAGAACCGCCTCCCCAATCTGCCGGAACTGCCCACCGTCGCAGAAACCATCCCGGGCTACGAGTTTTACAGCTGGTACGGGCTGTGGGCTCCGGCCGGCACCCCCACTGAGGTCGTGAACAAACTCAATGCCGAGGTCAACAAAGCCCTCCAAGGAGATCTTAAAGACAAGCTCGAGGCGCAGGGGTTGATCGTCGGTGGTGGCACTGTCGATGACATGGCCCGATTCCAGCGATCGGACATGGCCAAGAGCCAAAAACTCATTTCCGAAGGGAACATCCGTGCTCAATAACACCGGCCCTGTGGCCTTGGTCACTGGCAGCAGCTCTGGCATTGGCCAAGCCATCGCGCAATGGCTGGTCGAAAAGGGCTGGTTCGTGTTCGGGTTCGATGTTCGACCTGCAACCATCCAGCATGACGCCTACAGCCACCGCATCGTCGACCTGACCGATGCAGCAGCACTGGAGGCGGCGCTTCAGCCCTGGCGCCACGAGCCAGCACCGTTTGCGCTGATCCACGCCGCTGGGATGCTGCGCACTGGATTACTGGGACAACTCGACACAGACGCGGCCCGGCAGTTGTGGCAACTGCACGTTCAAGCCGCCACGCAACTGGCTAACCTTCTTCTGCCGCGCATGGCCCAAGTCGGCCGAGGACGTATGGTGCTCATCGGCAGCCGCGTATCCCAAGGCATGCCAGCCCGGAGCTTGTATGCCGCTAGCAAGGCCGCCCTGGTCGCGTTGGCGCGCAGTTGGGCCGCCGAAGTCGTGACCCAAGGCGTGACGGTCAATGTCGTGTCTCCAGCCGCCACAGACACCGGCATGCTCCGTGATCCCGCACGAACTTCCTCCCCACCCGCACTGCCCCCCATCGGGCGACTGATCCAACCTGCTGAAGTAGCAGCCCTCGTCGGTTTTCTCTTGTCCGACGCTGCTGCAGCCATCACTGGCCAAGACATCATTATCTGCGGCGGCGCGTCTCTTCCATCTCATCCTCGACCCGCATTATGAAAATCGTTGACATTCGGGAATCCACCCGCCCCATTGCATCAAACATCCGCAATGCCTACATCGACTTCAGCAAAATGACGCTCAGCTTGGTGGCTGTGGTCACCGATGTCGTGCGTGACGGCAAACCGGTCATCGGCTACGGATTCAACTCCAATGGTCGTTATGGGCAAGGCGCATTGATGCGCGAGCGATTCATTCCCAGACTGCTCGAAGCCGATCCGAACAGCCTACTCGACCCTGAGCGAGACAATCTTTGCCCTCACCGCATCTGGGACACGATGATGCGCAATGAAAAGCCTGGAGGGCATGGTGAACGATCCGTCGCCGTGGGCACGATCGACATGGCGGTCTGGGATGCCGTGGCAAAAATCGAGGGCAAGCCTTTGCACCGTTTGCTGGCCGAGCGCTATGGCCGGGGCCGTCCAGCCAACCCCAAAGTGTTTGTCTATGCAGCTGGGGGCTATTACTGGCCCGGCCAAGGCTTGGAAGGATTGATCCGTGAAATGTGCAGCTACCTCGATCGCGGGTACACCGTGGTCAAAATGAAAATTGGTGGTGCCAGCTTGTCCGAAGATTGCCAACGCATTGAAGCTGTACTCAAGCTGCTGGGCCCAGGGCAAAATTTGGCCGTCGATGCCAATGGCCGATTCGATTTGAAAACAGCACTTGCGTATGCCGAGGCTTTAAAAAACTACGGCCTGTTTTGGTATGAAGAGGCAGGCGATCCGCTGGACTATCAACTTCAAGCGGTGCTGGGGCAGCATTACCAAGGCCCTCTGGCCACCGGAGAAAACCTCTTCTCGATGCAAGATGCCCGCAACCTCATCCGCTACGGTGGTATGCGGCCGGATCGCGATTGGTTGCAATTCGATTGTGCCCTCAGTTATGGTTTGGTCGAATACCTGCGCACGCTCGATATGCTCCAATCGCACGGCTGGAGCCCCACACGCTGCATCCCTCACGGCGGTCACCAAATGAGCCTGGCCATCGCTGCGGGATTGGGTCTGGGCGGCAATGAAAGTTACCCCGATCTGTTTCAGCCTTATGGAGGTTTTCCCGATGGGGTTCGCGTCGAAAACGGCTACGTCACCCTGCCCGAACTACCAGGCATCGGATTCGAAGGTAAGGCGGACCTGTATGCACAAATGAAGGCGCTGGCCGCATGAGCCACAGCGGGGCAGCGCATCCGACGGCCCTCACCCACTGCCACCGCCACTTGGGTGCGGCATATCCCGTCCGCTGCGCGACTCGATCGAGGGGGCATACAGCCAATGCTTGCGCGCCGCAAACACCGCATTCGGATACTCCGGCCGGCCACGGCTGCCGTTGTAGCGGCCCAAGGCCATGAAGAGGTTGCCCTTTTCGATGTCCAGGTAGTGGCGCAGGATCACGCAGCCAAAGCGCAGGTTGATCTTCATGTGAAAGAGCTTGGACGGATCGCCATCGCCGATCAGTCGGCTCCAAAACGGCATCACCTGCATGTAGCCCCGTGCCCCCACCGGGCTGACGGCATACTTGCGAAACCCGCTTTCCACCTGGATGAGGCCCAGCACCAGCGCTTGCTCCAAACCGGCGCGGGTGGTTTCGTACCACAGCGTCTTCAAGAACTCCAGGCGCGTGGTCCGGTCCGGCTTGTGCCGGCGCAAGCGGTCGCTCATCTCGCCGAGCCAGCGCAAATACGCCAAGCGCTCCTGGATATCCCGGAACTCAGGCTCGGGCGCAGCGCGATTGGCGATCGCGGCCGATAAGGCCGAGCGGACCGAATCGGCCAAAGGCTCCTCGATCTGACCACCGGCCAGCGCCGGCGCGGCAGGCACGATCAGTCCGGCCGCCCCGGCCAGCATCAGCCGGCGCCGCAACCAATGAACGCCTCCCTCGCCCCTCATACCCCCAGCCGCTGGCGCAAGAAGGCCAACAGCTCGGTCGCGGCCACCGGCGTGGCCTGAGGATCGCGGCGGCCCTGGTATTCCAGCTTGCCCTCCTTGAGGCCACGGTCGGACAGCACCACGCGATGCGGCACGCCGATCAGCTCCCAGTCGGCGAACATCGCGCCCGGACGCTCTCCCCGGTCATCGAGCATCACATCCACCCCGAGCGCGGCCAATTCGTCATGCAAGCGGTCGGCAGCGGCCTTCACTTCGGCCGAGCGCTCGTATCCGATCGGGCACAGCACCACCGTGAAGGGCGCCATGGCATCGGGCCAGATGATGCCGCGCTCATCGTGGTTCTGCTCGATGGCCGCCCCGAGGATGCGGGTCACGCCAATGCCGTAGCAGCCCATCACCATCAGCTGGGGCTTGCCGTTTTCATCCAAGTAGGTCGCGTTCATCGCGGCGCTGTACTTGGTGCCGAGCAAGAACACATGCCCCACCTCGATGCCACGCTGGATGGCGAGCCGCCCCTTGCCATCGGGCGAGGGATCTCCCTCGACCACGTTGCGAATGTCGGCCACCACATCGGGCTCGGGCAGGTCGCGGCCCCAGTTCACACCGGTGTAGTGATAGCCGACATCGTTCGCGCCGCAGACGAAGTCGCTCATGTTCGCCACCGTGCGGTCGGCCACCACCTTGACCGGCCGCTTCACGCCGATGGGCCCCAAGTAGCCCGGCTGACAGCCAAAATGCGCCTCGATCTCGGCTGGCGTGGCAAAGCGAAAGCCCGCCTTGAGGCCCTCGATCTTGCCGGCCTTGACTTCATTGAGGTCATGATCGCCACGCACCAGCAGCAACCACACCTGGGTGCGCACCACCTCCCCGGCTTCGTTCTTCTCGTCGGTGGCCAACACCAGCGATTTCACCGTGCGCGACAGCTCCAGGCCCAAAAACTCCGCCACTTGCGCACAAGTGCTCTTGCCCGGCGTGGGCGTCTTGGCCAGCGCCTGCGTGGGCGCAGCACGCTGCGCAATCAGCGCCACGGCTTCGGCCAACTCGATGTTGGCCGCGTAATCGGACTGCGGGCAGTACACGATCGCATCCTCGCCGGTGTCGGCGATCACCTGGAACTCGTGCGAGGCATCGCCGCCGATGGCACCGGTATCGGCGGCCACCGCGCGGAACTTCAGGCCCAGGCGCTCGAAGATGCGCACGTAGGCGTCGTACATCTGTTGATAGCTGCGACGCGCCGACTCCAGATCGCGGTCGAAGGAATAGGCGTCCTTCATCGTGAATTCGCGCCCTCGCATGATGCCAAAGCGAGGCCGGCGCTCGTCGCGGAACTTGGTCTGGATGTGGTAGAAGTTTTTCGGCAACTGTCGGTAGCTGCGCAGCTCCTGCCGGGCAATGTCAGTGATGACCTCCTCCGAGGTGGGCTGGATGACGAAGTCGCGCTCGTGCCGATCCTTCACGCGCAGCAGCTCCGGGCCCATCTGGTCCCAGCGCCCCGTCTCCTGCCACAGCTCGGCCGGCTGCACCACCGGCATCAGCAGCTCGATGGCGCCCGAGCGGTTCATTTCCTCACGAATGATGGCCTCCACCTTGCGGATGCTGCGCAGGCCCATCGGCATGTAGCTGTAGATGCCCGCGCCCAGCCGTTTGATCAGGCCGGCACGCATCATGAGCTTGTGGCTGACGATCTCCGCATCGGCGGGCGCTTCCTTCAAGGTCGAAATGAAAAACTGGGAGGCTTTCATGGGCAAAAGAGGTGAAAAGGCCGCCCCAAAGCGTGAACGATCTCACGCATGAGGGCCTTCGGCGCGGCCCGGTAGGCAGCCGCGCGTGCCGGTGCAATAATGATTTCAATTGAAGAATCCGAGGTTCGATTATGCTCGACCGTGACGGCTTCCGGCCCAACGTCGGCATCATCCTGCTCAACCACAAGAACCAGGTGTTCTGGGGTAAACGCATCCGCACCCATTCGTGGCAGTTTCCCCAGGGGGGCATCAAACATGGCGAGAACCCCGAGCAGGCGATGTACCGAGAGCTCCATGAGGAAGTGGGGCTGCGTCCCGAACACGTGCGCATCGTCGCGCGCACCCGCGATTGGCTGCGCTACGAAGTGCCTGAACACTACATCCGCCGCGATGCTCGCGGTCACTACAAAGGGCAGAAGCAGATTTGGTTCCTGCTGCAGCTGCTGGGGCGCGACAGCGACATGAACCTGCGTGCCACCGACCATCCCGAGTTCGACGCTTGGCGCTGGAACGATTACTGGGTGCCGCTGGATGCGGTGATCGAGTTCAAGCGCGGCGTCTACCAGATGGCGTTGACCGAGCTGGCCCGCTATTTGCCGCGCTTGCCCCATCAACACAACCGCTATCTGCGAGCCGGGCTGCGACCGCAACCCCGCGAAGAGCCGCGCACGGCCCCTGCCGTCCCGCTGGTCGAGCCTCCCGGCACCGGCGAAAGCTGAACCTGCGAGCCCGCGCTCACTCCACGCGAGCGGACTTTGTGGCGCCGGCCCGGCGCTCGTTACACGAGCGGACTTTGTGGCGCCGGCCCGGCGCTACGCGCCTTCACATCGCTGCGCGATGTGAGCCGTCGCCGCAACCTGGCGCTCGCTCCACGAGCGGACTTTGTGGCGCCGGCCCGGCGCTACGCGCCTTCACATCGCTACGCGATATGAGCCGGCGCCGCAACCTGGTGCTCGTTACACGAGCGGACTTTGTGGCGCCGGCCCGGCGCTACGCGCCTTCACATCGCTACGCGATATGAGCCGGCGCCGCAACCTGGTGCTCGTTACACGAGCGGACTTTGTGGCGCCGGCCCGGCGCTACGCGCCTTCACATCGCTACGCGATATGAGCCGGCGCCGCAACCTGGTGCTCGTTACACGAGCACCAGGTTGTCCCGATGGATGAGTTCGGATTCGCCGGGGCAGCCGAGCAAGCGCTCGATCTCGCTGGACGGTTTGCGAGCGATGAGCCGAGCCTGGGTGCTGTCGTAGTTGGAGATGCCCCGCGCGATCTCACGGCCTTGGGCGTCACGCACGGCGATCACGTCACCACGATCGAACTCTCCCGTCACTTGCACCACGCCGATGGGCAACAGGCTCTTGCCGGCCTCGCGCAGCTTGGCTGCCGCCCCATCGTCCACCACCACCGCCCCGCGCAGTTGAAGATGGTCGGCCATCCATTGCTTGCGCGCGGCCAGCTTGGCCGTGCCGGCCACCAGCAGCGTGCCGATCGATTCGCCTTGCGCCAGGCGGATCAGCACATCGGGCTCACGGCCCCAGGCGATCACCGTCGAGGCCCCGCTGCCGGCGGCGCGCTTGGCCGCCAGGATCTTGGTGATCATGCCTCCTTTGCCGATGCTGGAACCCGCCCCGCCAGCCATGCGCTCGAGCTCGGGATCGCCCGCTCGGGCTTCGTGCACGAAGCGGGCGTTCGGGTCCTTGCGGGGGTCGGCCGAGTACAGGCCACGCTGGTCGGTCAAAATCACCAACACATCGGCATCGACCAAGTTGGCCACCAGCGCCCCCAGCGTGTCGTTGTCGCCAAACTTGATCTCGTCGGTAACCACCGTGTCGTTTTCGTTGATGACTGGAATCACCTTCAAGGACAACAGGGTCAGCAAGGTCGAACGGGCATTGAGGTAACGCTCACGGTCGGCCAGGTCGGCGTGGGTCAGCAGCACCTGAGCGCTGCCCAGGCCTTGGGCGCGCAATTCGGTCTCGTAAATGTGGGCCAGGCCCATCTGCCCCACCGCGGCGGCAGCTTGGAGTTGGTGCAGCTCGGTCGGACGTCGGGTCCAACCCAGTCGCTTCATGCCTTCGGCGATCGCGCCGCTGGACACCATGATCAGCTCGCGACCTTCACGGGCCAAGGCCGCCATCTGGCGGCACCAGTTCCCGATGGCCTGGGCATCCAGGCCACGGCCCTCGTTGGTCACCAGACTGGAGCCCACCTTCACGACGATACGGCGGGCATTGCGAAGCACGTCACTCATCGGAGTATCGCAAGCGAAAGAACGAAGCGTGCGCGACCTCAGCGCCAGCGCGGGTCGTGCGGGTCAGACGAAGGGGCCGATTCGGCATCTTGGGCCTCCTGCGACACGAAGCGCACATCGGGCTGCTGCGGTTCGGGCTCGCGATGGGCCGCCAGATGGTCGTAGATGGCGCGCACCAAGGCTTCGCAGCCCTCACGGGTGAGTGCAGAAATCTCGAAGACTGGCCCCTTCCAGCGCATGCGCTTGACGAAGTCCTTCACGCGCGCCGCGCGTTCGTCCTCGGGGATCATGTCGAGCTTGTTCAGCACCAGCCAGCGCGGCTTCTCGTACAGCGCCTGGTCGTACTTCTTCAACTCGGCCACGATGGCCTTGGCCTGAGCCACCGGATCCACCCCTTCGTCAAACGGCGCCAGGTCCACCAGATGCAGCAGCAAGCGGGTGCGTTGCAGATGGCGCAAGAACTGATGTCCCAGGCCGGCGCCCTCGGCCGCGCCTTCGATCAGCCCGGGCACATCGGCCACGACGAAGCTCTGCTCCGGGCCGACGCGCACCACGCCCAGGTTGGGGTGCAAGGTGGTGAAGGGATAGTCGGCGATCTTGGGCCGAGCATTGGAGATGGCCGCGATCAGGGTGGACTTGCCCGCATTGGGCATGCCCAGCAAGCCCACGTCGGCCAGCACCCGCAACTCCAGCTTGAGTCGACGCTGCTGCCCCGGCCACCCCAAGGTGCGCTGGCGTGGCGCCCGGTTGGTACTGGACTTGAAATGCAGGTTACCAAAGCCGCCGTCGCCGCCCTTGGCCAGCAAGACCTTCTGCCCCGGCACCAGCAGCTCGGCCACGACCTCTCCGGTGTCCACATCGGTGATGATCGTGCCCACCGGCATGCGCAGCACGATGTCCTCGCCGGCCGCGCCGAACTGGTCCGAACCGCGGCCATGCTCACCATGCCGGGCCTCATGGCGGCGCGCATAGCGGAAATCGACCAGGGTGTTGAGGTTGCGGTCGCCCACGGCGTAAACACTTCCGCCGCGCCCCCCGTCGCCCCCGTTGGGGCCGCCAAAGGGAATGAACTTCTCGCGGCGGAAGCTCACGCAGCCGTTGCCGCCATTGCCGGCAGCCACGTCGATGTAGGCTTCGTCAACGAATTTCATGATGTCCTGTCCCGCCGAGAACGGCCGCACACGAGGACCGGCCGCCGTTGGCGATGGTACTGCAGCGCCGTCGGCCGGGTTGGCGACGGCACAAAACAACGAAGCCCCGGCAAACCGGGGCTTCGCTTCAAGGGAAGGCCGACGCTTACAGCGGCGTGACGCTGACCACCTTGCGGTTCAGCGGGCCCTTCACATCGAAGGACACTTGGCCATCGACCAGAGCGAACAACGTGTGGTCACGCCCCGTACCGACGTTCACACCGGCATGGAAACGCGTTCCGCGCTGGCGCACGATGATCGAGCCGGCCGACACGACCTGGCCGCCGAACACCTTCACGCCGAGCATCTTCGGTTGGGAGTCGCGGCCGTTCCGGGTGGAACCGCCGCCTTTTTTCTGTGCCATGCTTGCTTACTCCTGGAAGGGGATCAGGCCGTCACCGCACTGATTTGCAGCTCGGTGTAAGTCTGGCGATGCCCTTGGCTCTTCTTGTAGTGCTTGCGACGACGCAGCTTGAAGATGCGCACTTTGTCATGCTTGCCATGAGCCACCACCGTGGCTTTGACGCTGGCGCCGGCAACCAAGGGCGTGCCAACCTTGAGCTCGGCGCCGTTGCCCACGGCGAGAACCTGGTCGATCACGATCTCTTGGCCGACTTCCGCAGCAATCTGTTCTACCTTGATCTTTTCGCCGGCAGCCACCTTGTATTGCTTGCCGCCGGTTTTTATGACCGCGTACATATCAGCCCTTTCACAAACGCGCACCTCATCGACCCGGTGCGCACCGATCGTCACGGCCCGCACGCCGCAGCCCTCGCGCTGCCAGGCTCACCCTCTTTGGCGCTGAAGCGACTCTCTCAAAGAGAGCCTACAGCACCCCAAGGCTGGCCTACCGACACGAGGCCACCAACGCCGCGTACCATGACCCTTGCTCTAGCCTCCATTTGGCCGAGCCCAAAATTGTAGCACACCCAGAATCCCAGCCGCCCTGCCCCCGTCGATCCCGGCCTTGCCCGCCACTGGCCTCTCTATAATCCGCGGATTCACGTCCCTGGGCCTGTCGCGTGTCCGCCCCTGTCTCATCCCCTGCACTGCCCGAATTGCTGGCCGCCGAGATGGCCGAAGTCGACGCCGTCATCCATCGGCGCCTGGCCTCCGAGGTGGCGCTGATCAACCAGATCGCTCATTACATCGTCAGCGCCGGCGGCAAGCGCATCCGGCCTCAGCTGGTGATCCTGGTGGCCAAGGCGCTGGGCTTCGATGGCCCGCAGCGGCACGAACTGGCAGCCGTGGTCGAGTTCATCCACACCGCCACCTTGCTGCATGACGACGTGGTAGACGAATCCCAGCTGCGCCGCGGCCGCGAAACGGCCAATGCGGTGTTCGGCAATGCTGCCAGCGTGCTGGTGGGCGATTTCCTCTACTCACGCGCCTTCCAGATGATGGTGGCCATCGACCGCATGCGCGTGCTGGACGTGCTGGCCGAGGCGACCAACGTCATTGCCGAGGGCGAGGTCTTGCAGCTGATGAACATGCACGACCCCGACACCGACATCGAGGCCTACTTGCGCGTCATCCGCTACAAAACCGCCAAGCTGTTCGAGGCCAGCGCCCGCCTGGGCGCGGTGCTGGCCGACGCACCGGCCGAGGTCGAGCAATCCTGCGCCGACTACGGCCGCCACCTGGGCACGGCCTTCCAGCTCATCGACGACCTGCTCGACTACGAGGGCTCCACCGCGGCCCTGGGCAAGAACGTCGGCGACGACCTGCGCGAAGGCAAGCCCACGATGCCGCTGCTGATTGCGATGGAGCGCGGCAACGCACAAGAGCGGCAATTGATCCGCCACGCCATCGAGCATGGCGAGATGGACCGCTTGAAGGACATCGTCGACATCGTTCGCCGCACCGGGGCATTGGATGCAACACGCCAAGCCGCCCGCGCCGAGGCCGAGACGGCTCGGCACTGCCTCCACGGCCTGCCGGCTTCCCCCTATCGAGAAGCTTTGCTAGAATTATGTGTTCGCTCAGTTGAGCGCTCTGCTTGAGCAAGCAACTGAGCATCCGACTCGACCCTACAAGGGTCCCATCGGGGTGTAGCTTAGCCTGGTAGAGCGCTACGTTCGGGACGTAGAGGCCGGTGGTTCGAATCCACTCACCCCGACCAGTTTTCTTCGTCGGCCCGCCCCGATGTCTCGGGTGGAGCCATTCAGCCTACCATGGTCGGCAGTGTGGGCTTCGAGCACGCCGCGCGGGCGTGTAAAGCCTAGGGCACGCGAAACACCGAGCACGACCAAGCCGCTTGCCGAGCTCGCCCCAGGTCGCGAGCTCGGCATGCGTGAAGTCCAGCAAGGATTGCGGGTCGCGCTCCAATACGTCCAGAAACTTCGCATCCCAAGCGGTGTTGTTGAATCCGGCGCGCTCGCCGTGTACTTGGTGTGACAAGCCGCCCGTGGCGACGATGGCCACGTTCAGGTCTTCGGGATAACTTTCGATGGCACGGCGCAGCGCCTGACCCAGCCTCCAACACCGCCGAGCACTGGGAATTGGAAACTGCAGCACTCCCACCTGCAGCGGCAACAGTTTCACCGGCCATCCGTCTTCGTGGGAACACATCACCGACAAAGGAGAAAAACACCCGTGGTCCAGCGATCGGGCGCTTCAACCGGAGGCGCTCACGCGTCCAAAACGCTCCCGCACCTGATCGGCCGTGGCCAAGGGGCGGCCCAGCCATCGAATGCCTTCGGCGGCCTGCGCCACCAGCGCGGCGTTGTCCGGTGCCATGCGCCCGTCGCGCAGCCACAGGTTGTTCTCGAAGCCCACCCGCACATGCCCGCCCAGGGCCGCAGCCGCCAGCACGCAGGCATGCTCCTGCGCGCCGAAGGCGCACACGGCCCACGGGTGCATCCCATCATGCGCCTGCAGGAAGGGCAGCAGATCGTTGGGCGAGGAGGTCTGCCCGGCGCTGTAGCGTCCCAGCACGAAAAGCAGGAACCACGGCCCCTCGGGAATCACGCCGCGGCGGCACAGGTCCTGCCAGTCGCGCACGTCGGCCGCGTCGTAGAGGATGACTTGGGTCATCACGCGATGCGCCACCAACCACTGGAAGAAGGCACTGAGTTCTTGCTCACGGACACACGGCACATGCAGCTCACGCAAGGCCACCGACACGGCTTCGGGCAGCACCTCGCGCACCACGGCCATCTGGGCCGCCGGCTCGTAGATCTTGGCCGCCTCGGTGGTGATCTGCACCACCAGTTGCGAGCCCACCGCCTGGCGCACGGCCGCTGTGGCCTCCCGGTAAGCCTGGGCATCGAGCAGGTGACGCCCGTCAGGCCGGCGCACATGCATGTGCAGCATGGCGGCGCCGGCTTCCAGACAGGCCTTGGCCGTCGCGGCCAGGGCTTGTGCGGTCAGAGGCAAGGCAGGGTGTTGCTCGTGGGTCTTGTACGCCCCGTTGGGGGCCACCGTGAGCATGAGGGGGTCGAGCGCGAACGGGGTCGTCATGGGGCCATCCTTTCAGCCAATAGTGCCGCAAGCCTGCGCCAGAGCAAGCCCGGCAAGGCAGCCCAGCGGCGATGAGGCGCACCGCAGGCGAGGCGCCAGCAGTTGTATTCTCGCAACATCCAGCCTCGCCCGGGGCCTTGGGGCAGGCCTGACACCCGAGACCCTCACGGGCGGCGGGGCTGCCGTCGGGCCGACGTGGGGCATGGTCAGGCGCAACTCCAAACGCAGGCAGGGGGAGTGCGCAGCGGCCAGATTTCGGGCACGGACGTGCACTAGTTCACCATGCCGCCGCCGGTCTCGGGCTGCTTGCACGGGCTTGCAAGGTTTACAGTGTGCAGAGGATCGGCGATCATTCCGCGGCCCCACAGACGGCGCCTTTCGGCGCTGTGCGATCGCTCACTTTTTCCGATTTGACCTTTTGGCATGGACACCCTGGCTGAGGCCCCGAACTCCACGCTGTCTGGCGTGGCGCGCGTGCTGGTCAATGCCGGCAAGCTCTCGACGAAGACCGCCGAGGATCTGGCCAAGCAGGCCACGGAAAAGCGCTGCAGTTTCATCAATGCGGTCATCGCCGCCGGCGCGGTCTCTCCCAGCGATTTGGCGCACACCCTGTCAGCGACGTTTTCCCTGCCGCTCATCGACTTGAACGCGGTCGATGTCCAGCGCTTGCCCAAGGGCTTGATCGAACCGAAGCTGTCGTCCCAGTACCAGGTCCTCCCGCTGGGCAAGCGGGGCAGCCGCCTGTTCGTCGCCGGTGCCGATCCGACCGACCAGGAAGCCCTCGAGCGCATCAAGTTCGCCACCCAGCTGACGCCCGAGTGGATCTTGGTCGAGCATGACAAGCTGGTCAAAGTGCTCGAAAGCCTGGGCGCCTCGGCCAGCGAGGCGCTGGAGAGCATCGTCGGCGGCGATTTCGAGTTCGATGTGTCCGAGGAGGACCCTGCTGCGTCGGAAGCCGCAGAGATGGCCGCCGATGTCGAGGACGCACCGGTCGTGCGCTTCTTGCAGAAGATGCTGATCGATGCGATCAACATGCGGGCCTCGGACCTGCACTTCGAGCCTTATGAGCTGAGCTACCGGGTGCGCTTCCGCATCGATGGCGAGCTGCGCGAAATCACGCAGCCGCCGGTGGCCATCAAAGACAAGCTGGCCTCTCGCATCAAGGTGATCTCTCGTCTGGACATTGCCGAAAAACGGGTGCCCCAAGATGGGCGCATGAAGCTGAAGTTCGGCAACCGCGCCATCGACTTTCGCGTCAGCACCTTGCCCACGCTGTTTGGCGAGAAGATCGTGATCCGTATCCTCGATCCCTCCAGCGCCAAACTGGGGATCGATGCGCTGGGTTATGAAAAGGCCGAGAAAGAGCGGCTGTTGGCGGCCATCCACCGCCCCTATGGCATGGTGCTCGTCACAGGCCCCACCGGCAGCGGCAAGACGGTGTCGTTGTACACATGCCTGAACATCCTGAACCAGCCGGGGGTGAACATTTCCACCGTCGAAGATCCGGCCGAAATCAACCTGCCTGGCATCAACCAGGTCAATGTGAACGAGAAAGCCGGCCTGACCTTTGCCACGGCCTTGCGGGCTTTCCTGCGCCAGGATCCCGACGTGATCATGGTCGGGGAGATTCGGGACCTGGAAACCGCCGACATCGCCATCAAGGCGGCTCAGACCGGTCACCTGGTGTTGTCCACGCTGCACACGAACGATGCGCCTTCGACCTTGACACGCCTGCGCAACATGGGCGTGGCACCGTTCAACATCGCCTCCAGCGTGATCCTCATCACCGCCCAACGCCTGGCCCGGCGGCTGTGCGAGAACTGCAAGCAGCCCGCCAACTATCCCCGCGAGGCCATGTTCAAAGCCGGCTTCAAGGAGGAAGAGCTCGACGGCAGTTGGAAGCCCTACCGAGCCGTGGGTTGCTCGAGCTGTAACAATGGCTACAAAGGGCGCGTCGGCATTTACCAAGTGATGCCCATTTCCGAGGAGATCCAACGCATCATCTTGGCCGACGGCTCGGCCTTGGACATCGCCGCCCAAGCGCAGAAGGAAGGCGTGCGGGATCTGCGTCAGGCCGGCTTGTACAAGGTCCGACTGGGGGTGACGACACTCGAAGAAGTCATTTCCGTCACCAATGAATAAGCTTTGACACAGGGCTTGCACCCTGGAGACACCATGGCAGTGGCAGCAGCAAAGAAAACCCAGGAATTCGTCTTCGAATGGGAAGGCAAGGACCGCAATGGCAAAGCCGTGCGTGGAGAAATGCGCGCCGGCGGTGAGGCCATGGTCAGCGCCAGTCTGCGCCGTCAGGGCGTGCTGGTCACCAAGGTCAAGAAGCGCCGCATGAGCGGTGGCAGAGCGATCAAGCCCAAGGACATTGCCATCTTCACCCGTCAGCTGGCCACGATGATGCGTGCGGGCGTGCCCTTGCTGCAGGCGTTCGACATCGTCGGCCGCGGCAGCAGCAATCCGCGATTGACCAAGCTGCTCAACGAGATCCGCATGGACGTGGAGACCGGCACCAGTCTATCGGCGGCCTTGCGCAAGCATCCGTTGTACTTCGACGCGCTGTACTGCAATCTGGTCGAAGCCGGCGAGGCCGGCGGTATTCTGGAGACACTGCTGGAGCGCCTGGCCACCTACAAGGAAAAAACCGAAGCCATCAAGGCCAAAATCAAGTCGGCGCTGATCTACCCGGTGGCCGTGCTGGTGGTGGCCTTCATCGTGGTGACCATCATCATGATGTTCGTCATCCCGGCGTTCAAGGACATTTTCACCTCCTTCGGTGCCGACTTGCCGGCTCCCACGCTGCTGGTGATGGCGATGTCGGACCTGTTCGTGCAGTACTGGTACATCATCTTCGGCGTCTTGATCGGTGGCACTTACTTCTTCTTCGAGAGCTGGAAGCGCTCGGAGAAGATGCAAAAAGCCATGGATCGCTTGCTGCTGAAAGTGCCTCTGTTCGGCCCGCTGGTCTACAAATCGGCCGTGGCGCGTTGGACGCGCACCTTGGCCACGATGTTTTCCGCCGGCGTGCCCTTGGTCGAAGCGCTGGATTCCGTTGGCGGAGCCTCGGGCAATGCGGTGTTTGCCGAAGCCACCGAGAAAATCCAAAAGGATGTCTCCACCGGCACGAGTCTGACCACGGCGATGCAATCCACGGGCCTCTTTCCGGTGATGGTGCTGCAGATGTGTGCGATCGGCGAAGAGTCGGGTTCCTTGGATCACATGCTCAACAAGGCCGCCGAGTTTTTCGAGCAGGAGGTCGATGAGGCGGTCAAAGGGCTGTCGAGCCTGATGGAGCCCGTGATCATCGTCGTGCTGGGCACCATCATCGGCGGCATCGTGGTGTCGATGTACCTGCCCATCTTCAAGCTGGGTCAGGTGGTCTGAAGCGCAAGCCCAAGAGCCTCGATGTCCTCTGAAATGCTTGCCTGGTGGCTATCACCGGCCACCTTGGCCGTGCTGGGCCTGTGCGTGGGGAGCTTCCTCAACGTGGTGATCCATCGCTTGCCCCTGATGCTGGAGCGGCAGTGGCGACGCGACAGCGCCGAGCTCCTGGAGCAAGCCCTGCCCGACGAGGGCGAGCCGCTGGGTCTGTGGCGGCCTCGATCACGCTGCCCGCACTGCGGCCATGCCATCCGCTGGTACGAGAACATTCCTGTCATCAGCTGGGTGGCACTGCGCGCGCGATGCTCGGCCTGCAAAACCCCGATTTCTTGGCGCTATCCGGCCGTCGAGCTGTTGACGGCCGTCCTGTTCGCCGGCGTGGCGTGGAAGCTGGGGCCGCAGCCCGTGGTGCTGGCTTGGTGCGGGCTGATGGCCACCTTGGTGGCTTTGGCCTTCATCGACTGGGACACCACCTTGCTGCCCGACCAGCTCACGCAGCCCTTGTTGTGGGCCGGACTGATCGCCGCGGCCTTGGACTGGACGATTCCGCTGTCCACGGCGCTGTGGGGAGCCGTCGCGGGCTATCTGGCCTTGTGGTCGGTCTATTGGCTGTTCAAGCTCACCACCGGCAAGGAAGGCATGGGCTATGGTGACTTCAAGCTGCTGGCAGCACTGGGCGCTTGGCTGGGCTGGAACACCCTGCTGCCGATCGCGCTGATCGCCTCGCTGATCGGCGCCGTGGTGGGCATCGGGATGAAGCTGACCGCCCACCTGCGTGAAGGCCGCTATGTGCCCTTCGGCCCGTTTCTGGCCGGTGCCGGCGCCTTGGTGTATTTCCTGGGCGCCGACACCGTGCTCGGTTGGTTGGGGTGGGCCTGAGCCGATGGACGGCGCACGGCTCCCGCGCCCCCGCCGGCTCGGACTGACCGGTGGCATCGGCAGCGGCAAAAGCACCGTGGCCGCTTGGCTGCGCGAACGCGGCGCGCATGTGGTCGACACCGACGCCATCTCGCGCCAGCTCACCCAACCCGGTGGAGCCGGCATCGCGCCGATCCGTGCGGCCTTCGGCGAGGCGGTCTTGACGGCCGACGGCGCCTTGGACCGCGAGCGCATGCGCGAGCGGGTGTTTCGCGACCCGCAAAGCAAGGCCATGCTCGAGGCCATCTTGCATCCGCTGATCGGCGAGGAAGCCCTGCGCCAAGCGGCCCAGGCCCAGCCGGATCAGATGGTGGTCTTCGATGTGCCGCTGCTGGTCGAATCGCGCGTCTGGCGCACCCGGGTGGACCAGGTCCTGGTGGTCGATTGTTCGCCCGAACGCCAAGTGCTGCGCGTGAAGCAACGCTCGGGCCTGAGCGAAGCCGCGGTGCGCGCCATCATGGCCCAGCAGGCCTCGCGCCTGCAGCGACTGAGCGCAGCCGACATCATCGTGGCCAACGACACCGACGGTTTGGCCGATCTGCACGCCGCATTGGAAGCGCTGTGGCGTCTGTGGCATCCGATGCATCCGCCGGCTGCGGCCGCCGCGTCGGCCTTCTGAGCCTGCCACCGCCGCGAGGGTCGCCAACCGAAAGACAGGGGCTTGCGCGGTGCGCGGGTAGCCCGCGCTACCCAGGTATGGAAAAATGCTTGGCATTGACTGCGTCGTGCCGCTTGCCTTGATCCTCTACGAATATCCCTTCAACGAAAGCATCCGCACCATGCTGCGGCTCGAACACTTGTTCGACCGGCTGGGCCAGTTGATGGTGCGTGAGGCGGCCGTCGACCACCATTTCGCCCTGGCCACCCTGTTCGAGATCATGGACGTGGCCTCCCGGGCCGATCTCAAGTCCGACTTGCTCAAGGATCTGGATCGCCAGAAAACGCTGCTCAATGGCTATCGCGGCAATCCCTCGATCTCGGAGCAGGCCTTGGACGAGGTGCTCGGTCGCATCGACCATGCTCACGCCCAGCTCAACCAGCTGCCCGGCAAAGCGGGCCATGCGCTGACCAGCAATGAGTGGTTGATGAGCGTGCGCAGCCGCATCAGCATCCCCGGCGGCACCTGCGAGTTCGACCTGCCCGCGTATTACGCCTGGCAGCATCTCCCGGCGGCGCGGCGGCAAGCCGACCTGCAACGCTGGGTGGGCACGCTGACGCCGCTGGCCGAGGCCTTGCGGGTGCTGTTGGGGTTGCTGCGCGAGTCCGGCGTGCCGCACAAAGTGATGGCCACCGCCGGCCAGTATCAGCAAAGCCTGCCTGCGGGGCGCAGTTATCAGCTCCTGCGGGTGCGCCTGGATCCGTCCACCGGACTCGTGCCCGAGATCAGCGGCCATCGCTTGATGGTGTCGATCCGCTTCTTGCGCCAAGAGGACGATGGACGCTTGCGACCGTCCGTCGAAGATTTGGGTTTCGAATTGACCCTGTGCACCGGATGAGCTCTGCCCCACCCCCACCTCGCACCGTGCGCTGCCCGGCCTGTGGCGGGCCGAGCCGGTACGCGCCGGACAACCCGTACCGTCCCTTTTGCAGCGAACGCTGCAAGAACCTGGATTTCGGGGCCTGGGCCAGCGAACGCTACCGCGTGCCGGCTCCGTCGCAGGCGTCCGACCCCGACGACCCGGGATCCTCGGCCCCGGTGCATTGACGCAGGCTCAGTCCGCGTGGGTTGGGCCCGTGTGACAGCGCTCGGCGGCAAACCATTGCAGCACGGGCACCGTCCCCGGCAGCACCGGACGCACTTGCACCGGCAGATCCTGCCAGGCCATGGACTGGCCTTCACGCATCTCGAGCTCGCCCGTCCATTCGTAGACCTTGCAAAAATGCAGGCGCACCAGCGCATGCGGATAGTCCACCAGCTCGACCTTCCATGGATGAACCGCGCCGATGGTGATGCCCAGCTCTTCGTGCAATTCGCGACGCAGGGCATCCTCCACCGACTCCCCGCGCTCGAGCTTGCCTCCCGGGAACTCCCAGTAGCCCGCATAGACCTTGCCCGGCGGGCGCGAGGTCAGCAAAAATCGCCCCTCCCCGGCCGGTGTGCGCTCGACCAAGACCCCAACGGCCACATCGATGGGCGTTCTCATGCCGCAGCCAGGCCGATGCGGCCGCAATAGTCCCGAGCAAACTGGTAAGCCACGCGCCCCGAACGCGAGCCACGCTCCAAGGCCCACACCAACGATTCCTGACGCGCGGCCTCGATGGAGGCCTCGTCCACGCCGAAGCGGCGCAGCCACTGGGCCACGATGGCCAGGTATTCGGCCTGGGTGAAGGGATAGAAGCTGATCCACAGTCCGAAGCGCTCGGACAGGGAAATCTTTTCTTCCACCACCTCCCCCGGATGGACCTCTCCGTCGTCGGTGTGGGTGTAGGTGAGGTTTTCTTTCATGTACTCGGGCAGCAGGTGGCGGCGGTTGCTGGTGGCGTAGATCAACACGTTCGGTGTGGCCGCCGCCACCGAGCCGTCGAGAATGGACTTGAGCTCCTTGTAGCCCGCTTCGCCCTCGTCGAAGCTGAGGTCGTCACAAAAGACAATGAAGCGCTCCGGACGATCGGCCACCAGATCGATGAGATCGGGCAAGTCCACGAGATCGGCCTTGTCCACCTCGATGAGCCGCAGCCCACGGTCGGCAAACTCGTTCAAGCAGGCCTTCACCAGCGAGGACTTTCCGGTGCCCCGCGCGCCGGTCAACAGCACATTGTTGGCCTGTCGTCCGGCGACGAACTGCGCGGTGTTGCGCAGCAAGCGCTCTTTCTGCGCATCGACCTCGCGCAGGTCCGACAGGCGGATGGTAGACACATGGCGCACCGGGTCGAGACGGCCGACGGGGCCGCGCCGGCGATAGCGAAACGCGATGGAGGCCGA
Source organism: Caldimonas manganoxidans ATCC BAA-369 (assembly GCF_000381125.1). Lineage (GTDB taxonomy): Bacteria > Pseudomonadota > Gammaproteobacteria > Burkholderiales > Burkholderiaceae_C > Caldimonas > Caldimonas manganoxidans. The sequence goes on along the minus strand of NZ_KB905938.1, from coordinate 71,445 downwards.
CCAGTCGGGCTCGGTCAGAGCGTCCTGGGGCAGCATGTTTTCCAGCCGCGCCAGCAGGGCTTCGGCACGTAGCAGCAGAGTTTCGAGGGCAGCAGACATGGGCAAACGCGCAGACGGCAAAGACTCGTCGACGCGCCAGTGTAGCGGCGTGCTCAACGGCCCCCCGCCAGATCCACGACCATGTCATCGGCCACGGCGTACACGCGGTCGCCGGCGGCCGGTGCGATCGGGTGCATCCCCGTGAAGGGCCCATAGGCTGGCAGCACCCCGACCTGCGCACCCAACCAAAAGCACGGCAGACGCAGCCGGTCGCGCGGCCGGGCCTGCAGGCTCACGCATGGATGCCAGTGCCCGGCTAGCACATAGCCCTGCGGTTGCGGCTGCGGATGATGCGACAAGGCCCAGGGGCCCAAGGGCCAGGGTTCGTCCACGCAGCGCATGCCCAGCTCGACCGCAGGATCGCCGGCCCGGTGGTCGTGGTTGCCACGCACCAACACCAGCTCCAGCCCCGGATGGCGTTGCCGCCAGTGCCACAGATCCTGCCAGGTGCCCGGGTTGTGGGCCGCCGGCGCATGCAGAAAATCGCCCAGAAACACCACGCGCTCGGGACCAAGGCGCTCGATCAACAGGCTCAGGCCCTGCAAGGCGGCACGGCTGCTGCCGCGCGGCACCGGCACGCCCTGTCGGCGAAAGCTCGCTGCCTTGCCCAGGTGGACATCGGCCACCAGCAGACTGGCATGAGCCGGCAGCCACAGGGCTTTCTCAGGCAGCAGGACGACGGTCTCGCCTGCCAAGCAGATGCTCAGCATGCCCTTCGCGCAGCCGGGCTCAGCCCGACAACAGACGCAGACTGGCCTCGAGGAACTCGGTGGGCGAGCGCTTGAATCCCGAGCGGGTGTAGCGATGCAGCCGCCCCAAGAGGAAGCTCGTCAACACCGAGGCTTGCGCCTGGGCATCGACCGAGGGCGTGATCGAACCGTCGGCATCGGCCGCCTGACGCAGGCTTTGGCGCAGCTGCGCCTCGATGCGATCGAAGAACTGGTTCATGCGAAGCAACAGGCGCTCGTGCTCGAACACCAAGGCATCACCCACCATCACGCGGGTCATGCCCGGGTTCTTCTCGGCAAACTGCAACACCACGGCCACGATTTTGTGGGCCTGGACCCTGCCGGCACTTTCGCGCTCGGTGATCTGGTTGATCAGCGTGAAGACGCTGTGCTCGATGAACTCGATCAGGCCCTCGAACATCTGGGCCTTGCTGGCGAAATGGCGATACAAGGCCGCCTCGCTCACCGCCAAACGCGCCGCCAGGGCTGCGGTGGTGATGCGTTCGGCCCCCGGCTGTTCGAGCATCGCCGCCAGGGTTTGCAGGATCTGCACGCGGCGCTCGCCAGGCTTGGGCCGCTTGCGTGAGGCCGCGTCGCTGCCGGACTCGGCTGCACCCGACATCGGCTCGACAGGCAGGGAAGGCTCGGCCATCACAGTGCACGCAAAGAATGTAACTTTTGTAGCGAGCGGATTCTCGCACACACGTACACAGGCTTGCGGTGCAGGTAAACACCAACTTCCGGGCCGTGTGCATTGTGTCGCAGATATCGCTGCATCCACACCGTGCGCATGCCCAGCGCTCGGGCCGCCTTCTGATGGGCCAAGGTGTCTTCGACGAGCACACAGCGACTCGGCGGCACCTTCAATCGGGCGGCCACGCGGCGCAGCATGCGCGCATCGGGCTTGGGCCGCCAGCGGCCGAACATGCGCAAGTCCTCGATGGGGATGAGACCGTCGAAGACCGGCTCCAGGCCCAGGGCGCCCAACACCCGCCGGGTGTAGGCCCGCGGCGCATTGGTCAGCACGTATTTGCGCCCCCCAAGGCGCTTGAGCGCCGCCTTGTCATGGGCATGCGCGAACAGTCGCCCTTCCAGCCCCGGCAGCGCGTGGGTGTGCTCCAGGAAATGCGCTGGGCGGATGCCATGGTGATGCACCAGGCCGAGCAACGTGGCGCCGTAGCGCCGCCAGTAGTCGCGCCGCAGGGCATCGGCCTGCTCGTGGGGCAGCTGCAGCGCACGGGCGATGTATTCCGTCATCGAGCCGTCGAGCTGACGGAACACCGCCCGCGAGGCGTCGTGCAGCGTGTTGTCCAGGTCGAACAGCCAGACGCTGCGGCGCTTCATGCGCGAACGCAATTCAGTGCGAGCGGATCATCGTGCCGAAGGCTTGGTCGGTGAGGACCTCCAGCAGCATCGCATGCGGCACGCGGCCGTCGATGATGTGCACGGCATTGACGCCGCTTTTGGCCGCATCCAAGGCCGAGGCGATCTTGGGCAGCATGCCGCCCGAGATGGTGCCATCGGCAAACAGCTCGTCGATCTGGCGTGCGGTCAGATCGGTGAGCAAATTGCCGTTCTTGTCCAGCACTCCCGGGGTGTTGGTCAACAGCATCAGCTTCTCGGCCTTGAGCACCTCGGCCAGCTTGCCAGCCACCACATCGGCATTGATGTTGTAGTTCTCGTTGTGTTCACCAAAGCCCAGGGGCGAGATGACCGGGATGAACTGGTCGTCTTGCAGCGCCTTGACCACGCTGGGGTCGATGGCGACGATGTCGCCCACCTGACCCACGTCGTGTTCCTTGGTCGGGTCGTCCTTGTCCTTCATGCGCAGCTTGCGTGCGCGGATCAAGCCCCCGTCGCGTCCGGTCAGGCCCACGGCCTTGCCACCGGCGGCGTTGATGAGGCCCACGATGTCTTGCTGCACCTGCCCGGCCAGCACCCATTCGACCACTTCCATGGTCTCTTCATCGGTCACGCGCATGCCTTGAATGAAGGTGCCTTTCTTGCCGATCTTGGCCAGGGCCTCGTCGATCTGGGGACCACCCCCATGCACCACCACCGGGTTCATCCCCACCAGCTTGAGCAGCACCACGTCCTCGGCGAAGTCCTGCTGCAACGCCGGGTCGGTCATGGCATTGCCGCCGTACTTGATGACGATGGTCTTGCCATGAAATTTGCGGATGTAGGGCAAGGCCTGGGCCAGGATCTCGGCCTGGTCCCGCGGGGCGATGTGGCTCAAATCATGGGGGGCCGCAGCAGGGGTGTTCATGCAGGTAAGACTCCGGGACGCTTCGGATACGGACGGTGGACAGCCGCCGGACGATGCCCGGATTCTAGGGCGGCTGGTGCGGCGCAGCACGCCCCTTGGGGGGCCCCTCCGCGGCGGCCACGGCGGCAAGAGCGGCAAGAGACACCGCATGGCTTGCGACCGATCCTCAGACGGGGCCTGCCACTCCAGGCATCATATCGGGGTGCGGCCCCGGCCCCGTTCGCAAACCGAACGGGACTGGGAACCTCGAGGTGCCCCCGCGGCTCCAAACGCCTGCCTCGGCACGAATGCGTGCTGGGCGCCGTGAGCGCCGCTGGCGCTGCCCCCGATGCGCCACCGCCTGTCGAGAAAGGTTCATTCCATGTCTTTGCCGATGTCACGTCGCCGCTGGCTGGCCTGGGCCGGGTCCCTGGCCGGCGCCACCCTCGCCCCGGGGTTGGCGATGGCCGCCCGCCAGCCTCTGATCGAGGTCTGGAAGTCCGAGAGCTGTGGTTGCTGCGGTGCCTGGGTCGAGCATTTGCAAGCCCACGGGTTCCAAGTGAAGGTCAACCATGTCCGCGGCCCGGCCGAATATCGCGAGAAACTGGGCATGCCCGATGAGTTCGGCTCTTGTCACACCGCGCTCGTCCAAGGCTATGTACTGGAAGGCCATGTGCCAGCGCGCGAGATCCGCCGCCTGCTGGCCGAGCGGCCCGCGGCCATCGGATTGGCCGTGCCCGGCATGCCGGTGGGCTCGCCCGGCATGGAAGTGGGCGAGCGTCGCGACGCTTATGATGTGATCCTGGTCGGCCGTGACCGCAAGGGCCGTGTCTACCAGCACTACCCCGCCCTGCCGGGCACACGTCCCTGAAAAGAAAGGCCTCTCGATGCTCAAACGCTGGATCAGCGCCATCGCTGTGGCAACCGCAAGCACGCTGGCCCTGGGCCAGGCTGCCGAAGGCGAGGTGCGCAAGATCGACAAAGCCGCCGGCAAAATCACGATCAAGCATGGCGAGATCAAGAGCCTGGACATGCCACCGATGACCATGGTCTTCCGCGCCGAACCACCCAGCTTGCTCGACAAGGTGCAGGTCGGGGACAAGGTGAGCTTCCAGGCCGCCAAGGTGGGCGGCACCTACACGGTCACCGCGATCGAAAAGCGCTGAGCGCGACTCAGCCCGGCTCCAGCACCGACGGATCCAGATGGGCGGCCACCGCGGCGGCGTGGGGCTCGCTCAACGGGGGCACCACGCCCACGCACGGCGCCTCGAAATCCCGCGCCATACGCAAGCGCAAGGTCTCGACATTGTCTTGTCGCCAGGGCATGCGGGGGTCCACCGCATTGCCCACCCAGCCAGCCAGCCGCAAACCCCGAGCACGCACGGCTTCGGCGGTGAGCAACGCATGGTTGAGACAGCCCAAGCGCAGCCCCACGACCAGGATCACCGGCAGGCCCAGGCGCACGGCCAGTTCCGCCGTGTCGTGTTGCTCGTCCAGCGGCACGAGAAAGCCGCCCACGCCCTCGACGATGAGCCGGTCCAACCGCCCGGCCAAGCGCTGCGCGCCGTCCAGCAGCGCCTGCAGCGAAATCGACACGCCGGCTTGGCGTGCAGCCACATGGGGGGCGCACGCGGCATCGAGCAGGCAGGCGCAGACCTCCTCGGCATCCAGCGGCTCGGTGGAGGCGGCACGCAGGCGTTCGATGTCGTCATTGACACGACGGCCCTCACGCCATTGCGTGCCCGCGGCCACCGGCTTGTAGCCTGCCACGCGCCACCCACGGCGCCCCAAGGCGTGCAGCAGCCCAGCGCTGATGGTGGTTTTGCCGATCTCGGTATCGGTGCCCGTGACGAACCAGCCTTGCAACGACTTCATGGACCATCTCCCACCTCGAAAGCCGCCGCACGCACCGCCTCGATGAGGCGGTCCACGTCCTCGGCCGTATGGGCCGCGCTGAGGGCCACTCGCAAGCGAGCCGTGCCCGCAGGCACCGTGGGGGGCCGGATGGCAGGCACCCACAAGCCACGGGCTTCCAAAGCGGCCGACAGGGCCAACGCCGCGTCGTTGTCCCCCAGGATCAGGGGCTGAATGCCCGTGAATGATGGCGCCAGCCGCCAGCCGGCGGGCAGGCCCTGGGCCAAGCCGCGGCGCCATTGCGAGATGCGCTCACGCAAGGCGGCTCGCCGGCGCGCGCCCTCTTCGCCGAACATCAAGCCCAGGCTCACGCTGACGGCATGGGCCACCGCTGGCGGAGCGGCAGTGGTATAGATGTAGCTGCGCGCGCTTTGCACCAGCCACTCGATCACCGTGGGATGGGCCGCGACGAAGGCCCCGGCCACGCCAGCGGCCTTGCCCAAGGTGCCCACGTAGATGATGCGTTGGCTGCGCAAGCCGAAATGCTCCAAGCTGCCGCGTCCGTGGGCGCCCAACACGCCAAAGCCATGGGCATCGTCCACGATCAGCCAAGCGTCATGGCGCTCGGCCAAGGCCAGCAGCGCCTCCAGCGGGGCGAGGTCGCCGTCCATGCTGAACACCGCATCGGTGACGATCAAGCGCAGCGTCGAGGTGCAACGCGCCAGCAACCCCTCCAGCGCCGCCACGTCGTTGTGCGGATAGATCATGACCGTCGCTCGCGCCAGACGCGCTCCGTCGATCAAGGAGGCATGGTTGAGGCTTTCACACAGCAAGGTGGCCTGGGCCCGCCCCAAGGCGGTCAGGACCGCCAGATTGGCCATGTAGCCGGTGCAAAAGCTCAAGACGGCCAGCTCGGGCCAATGGGGCGACAACAGCTCGGCCAACTGAGCCTCCAGCCGCGCATGGGCCACGCCATGGCCATTGATGAGGTGCGAGGCGCCGCTGCCGGCGCCATAGCGGGCCGCCCCCTCGGCCAAGGCTTCGCGCAGCGCCGGGTGCGCGGCCAAGCCCAGGTAGTCGTTGCTGCAAAAGCTCAGCAGCTCGCGCGGCGCGGCCCCATCGGCCGCCAGCACCTGGCGCGGTTGGCAGGGTGTGTGCGCGGTGCGACGCCGGCGGCGCAGGGCCTGCGCCTCGCGCTCGGCCAGTTGCTGGCGCAGATGGTCAAGCAGCATGGCATCCTCCGGACAGCACAGCCTCCAGCGTGCGGCGCACCCGCTGCGCCAGCCAATCGGCCCCCGCCTCATCGAGCACGTAGGGCGGCATCAGATACACACTGCGGCCGATCGGGCGGATCAGCAGTTCCTGCGCCAGCCCGGCGCGATGGAAGCGCTCGGCAAAGTCCTCGCCTGCGTGCTGGGCCTTGACGTCGAAGGCATGGATGGTGCCGCAGCGTCGCAGGTGCTCGATGCGCGGGTCTTGCGCCAACGGGGCCAATGCCGCAGCCAAGCGGTCGGCCACCACGCGGTTGCGCTCCAGCACGGGCTCCTCATCGAAACGGTCGAGCACGGCCAGCGCGGCACGGCAGGCCAGCGGATTGCCGGTGTACGAATGCGAATGCAAGAAGGCGCGCTCGCTGCGCTCGTCCAGGAACGCGGCATAGATCGACTCGCGCACCATCACCAGCGACAAGGGCAGAAAGCCGCCGCTGATGCCCTTGGACAGGCACAGCACATCCGGCCACAGCGGCGCCTCACCGGCGCTGGCGGCTTGCTCGAAGGCGAAGAAGCTGCCGGTGCGCCCGCAGCCCACGGCGATCTCATCGGCGATCAAGTGCACCTCGTAGCGGTCGCACAGGGCGCGCAGTCCACGCAGATAGGCCGCATCATGCATGGCCATGCCCGCGGCCCCCTGCACCAGCGGCTCGACGATGACCGCCGCCAGATGCTCATGCCGCGCCTCCATCAGCGCCTGCATCTGCGCCAGCGCCCGCTGCGCCACCTCGGCGCCCGTCTCGCCGGGCTGGGCCTGGCGCGCATCGGGGGACATCACCTGATGCGTGCGCAGCAGCAGCGGGTCATAGGCGTCTCGGAACACCCGCACGTCGGTCACGGCCAGCGCCCCCAAGGTTTCCCCGTGATAGCCGCCGCGCAAACAGACGAACTCGCGCTTGGCCGTGCGGCCCCGGTTGCGCCAGCTGTGGAAGCTCATCTTCAGCGCGATCTCCACCGCGCTGGCGCCGTCGCTGGCATAAAACGCATGCCCCAGCACGCCGCCGGTGCGCGCCGACAAACGCTCGGCCAACCTCACCGCCGGCTCGTGCGTGCAGCCGGCCAACATCACGTGGGGCAAGCGGTCGAGCTGATCTTTCACGGCCGCCGCGATGCGCTCATCGGCATGGCCGAAGAGATTCACCCACCACGAGCTGATCGCATCGAAATAACGCCGCCCGTCGGGATCGAACAGCCAGGGCCCTTGCCCCCGCACCAAAGGCAAGGGTGCCGAGCGCGCCTGGCGCTGGATCGGGGTGCAGGGATGCCAGACCTGCGCAAGACTGCGTTGCGCCCAGTGCGCGCAGACGCCGGCCGCCGGTGCGGCCGCATCGAAAGAAGGGGTCGTCATCGGGCCGTCGAACTGAACAAGGCCTCGGATGGTACGCAAGCCCCGCACGACCGATCAACTGCCGCGCTCGCGCCAGAAACCCTGCAAGATGAGCGCAGTTGAGGTCATTTGCAGCAAGCCCGCGACATGCGCGCGCTTTTTGCAGTCAACCGCCCACGAGCGGCGAGTCATGCCGTTACATTTTCGGTCGTTCAGACATGAATGCCGCGCATCCTCTTGCGGTTCGGCGAGCGCCGATGCTGCGCGCCATCCCCCAGGCCGCCATAGAGGCGCCTCACTAAAGAATTGGGCTGTCGTGCCTACGGCACCCTTCTATAGTGGTCCTGTCTCCACCCAACCTGGAAGGATGCCCCATGGTCAAGAAAGCGCAAAAGGCGGCCGAAAGCAAGGCCGCCACGCCCGCTGGGCTGTTCGACTCTCAACTCGCGGCCACCGTGCGTGAATCGGCTCAGCAAATCTGGCTGGCCGGCCTGGGCGCGTTCTCCAAGGCGCAAGCCGAAGGCAGCAAGGTCTTTGAGGCGCTGGTCAAGGAAGGGGTGTCCCTGCAGCGCAAAACGCAGGCTGTGGCCGAGGACACCATCGGCCAGATGACCGGCAAGATGAGTGCGATGGCCGGCGAGATCACCGACCGTGCCGGTCAGCACTGGGACAAGCTCGAAGCCATTTTCGAAGAGCGCGTCGCGCGCGCCTTGAACAAGCTGGGCGTGCCCAGTCACAAGGATGTCCAGGCCCTGATCGCGCGCATCGATGCGCTCAGCCAGGCCGTGGACCAGTTGTCCAAGGCCAAGGCCCAGCCAACGGGCCGCGCCACATCCGCCGCCCGCAAAACGGCTACCGCCCGCAAGGCGGCGGCCAAGCAGGCGGCGTCTCGCAAGGCCGATGCCTGAGATCCGCTGGCGCTGGGCCTGCGCCAAGCGATGAGCAGGCCGCCCCGCATACCGACACCGTGCGGTTCGAGCCCGAAACGCACGTCGAGACTCAGCTGCGATAGTCAGCGTTGATGCTGACGTAGTCGTGCGAGAGATCGCAGGTCCACACCGTGGCCTCGGCTGAGCCGCGGCCCAGCAGCACCCGCACGGTGATGTCCGAGCGCTTCATCACGCGCTGGCCGTCTTCTTCCTTGTACTGCGGATGACGCCCCCCCCGCTGGGCCACATGCACGTCGTCGAGATACAGGTCGATCTTGGTCTGATCCAGATCCTCGATGCCCGCATACCCCACGGCCGCCAGAATGCGGCCCAGGTTGGGGTCGCTGGCGTAAAACGCCGTTTTCACCAATGGCGAATGGGCAATGGCATACGCCACCTTGCGGCACTCATCCGCAGTGGCGCCGCCTTCCACGCGCACGGTGATGAACTTGGTGGCGCCTTCGCCATCCCGCACGATGGCCTGCGCCAGTTGCTGCGCCACGCCGATGAGGGCTTCTTGCAGCGCCAGCCCTTCAGGCGATTCGAGCGCCGTGATGGCCGCATGCTGCGCCCGGCGCGTGGCCATGAGCACGAAGGCATCGTTGGTCGAGGTGTCGCCATCGACGGTGATGCGGTTGAAGGACTGATCGGCAGCCTGGCGCACCAACGCAGGCAGCAGGCTTGGATCGATGTTCGCGTCGGTGGCGATGAAACCCAGCATCGTGGCCATGTTGGGACGGATCATGCCGGCCCCTTTGGCAATGCCGGTGATCGTCACCGTCTGAGCGCCGATGCTCACTTGCGTGGAGACCGCTTTGGGCACCGTGTCGGTCGTCATGATGGCCTGCGCCGCATCGGCCCAGCCGTCGGCCTTCAGACCGGCCAAAGCCACGGGCAGCCCCGCCACGATGCGATCCACCGGCAGCGGCTCCATGATCACACCAGTGGAAAAGGGCAACACCTGAGTGGGCTCCACGCCGAGATGACCAGCCAGGGCTGCGCAGGTGGCCCGCGCATGGGCCAAGCCCTCCTCTCCGGTGCCCGCATTGGCATTGCCTGTGTTGATCACCAAAGCGCGAATCCCTCGCGCGGCGGCCAGATGCTCGCGGGCCACCTGCACCGGGGCGGCGCAAAAGCGATTGCGCGTGAACACCCCTGCGACGGCCGCCCCCTCGTCGAGCACGAACACACACACATCCTTGCGATGAGCCTTGCGCACACCGGCCATCGCGGTGCCGATGCGCACCCCGGGGACCGGGTGCAAGGCCTTGGGGTCGGGAGCTTGCAGATTCACCGGCATGATCGACCTCAGTTCAACTTGCCATGGCAATGCTTGTACTTCTTGCCACTGCCGCACGGGCAAGGTTCATTACGCCCCACCTTGGGCACCTGGACGGTGGCCGTGCGCGGGTCGGTTTCACTGGCCACCGAGCCGTCTTCGTTCGGATGGGTGTAGGTCACGTTCGAGATGTGTCCGACTTTGTCCTCGATGGCCTCGGCCGCTTGGGCCACCTGCTCCTGGGTCTGGATGCGCACCGTCAGCAAAATGCGCGAGACCTCCATCTTCACCACATCCAGCAATTGAGCGAAAAGCTCGAAGGCTTCTCGCTTGTATTCCTGCTTGGGATTCTTCTGCGCATAGCCACGCAAATGGATGCCCTGCCGCAAGTAGTCCAGCGCCGCCAGGTGCTCGCGCCAATGGGTGTCCAGGGATTGCAGCAACACCATGCGTTCGAACTGCGCAAACTGTTCCTTGCCCACGCGGTCCACCTTGGCCTGATAGGCCGCATGGCCGGCTTGCACCACACGCTGGACGATGTCCTCGTCCGACACCGCCTCGCTGGACTCGACCCACTGGCGCAAATCCACATCCAGCTGCCACTCCTCGCGCAGGGTTTTCTCCAACCCTTCGAGATCCCACTGCTCTTCGACACTGTCGACGGGCACGTAGCTGCGCACCACATCGGTCAGCGCCCCCTCTCGCAAATGGGCGATCTGGGCGCTGACATCGGTGGCATCGAGGATGTCGTTGCGCTGCTGGTAGATGACCTTGCGCTGGTCGTTGGCCACATCGTCATACTCGAGCAGCTGCTTGCGGATGTCGAAGTTGCGTGCTTCGACCTTGCGCTGCGCGCTTTCGATGGAGCGCGTCACGATGCCCGCCTCGATGGCTTCCCCATCAGGCATCTTGAGGCGGTCCATGATGGCCTTGACGCGATCTCCCGCGAAGATGCGCATCAGCGGATCTTCCAGCGAGAGATAGAACCGCGAAGAACCAGGATCGCCCTGACGGCCAGCGCGACCACGCAGCTGATTGTCGATGCGACGCGACTCATGGCGTTCGGTGGCGATGATGCGCAGCCCACCCAAAGCCTTGACCTGCTCATGCAGGCTGCGCCATTCGGCGCGCAGCTTGTCGATGCGCTGCTGCTTCTCGGCCTCGCTGAGCGAGTCGTCGGCCTCGATCAGCTGCACCTGCTTGTCCACGTTGCCGCCGAGCACGATGTCGGTGCCGCGGCCGGCCATGTTGGTGGCGATCGTGATCATGCCCGGGCGGCCGGCCTGGGCGATGATCTCGGCCTCCTTGGCATGCTGCTTGGCATTGAGCACCTGGTGCGGCAATCCGGCCTTGGTGAGCAAATCCGACAGCAGCTCGGAGTTCTCGATCGAGGTCGTGCCTACCAGCACGGGCTGGCCACGCTCATGGCATTCGCGGATGTCGGCGATCACCGCCTCGTAGCGCTCGCGGCTGGTCTTGTAGACGCGATCGAGTTCGTCCTTGCGCTGCGTGGGCTTGTTCGGTGGGATGACCACCGTCTCCAGACCATAGATCTCCTGGAACTCGTACGCCTCGGTGTCGGCCGTGCCGGTCATGCCGGCCAACTTGGCATACATGCGGAAATAGTTCTGGAAGGTGATCGACGCCAGCGTCTGGTTCTCCGCCTGGATGGCCACGCCCTCCTTGGCCTCCACCGCTTGGTGCAAGCCATCGGACCAGCGGCGCCCGACCATCAAGCGGCCGGTGAACTCATCGACGATGATCACCTCGCCGTTTTGCACCACATAGTGCTGGTCGCGATGGAACAGATGATGGGCACGCAGCGCGGCATACAAATGGTGCAGCAGCGCAATGTGCGATGGGTCGTACAGACTCGCCCCCTCGGCCAACAAACCGGCCTGGGTCAGCACGCGCTCGGCATTCTCGTGGCCCTGTTCGGTCAGGAAGACCTGGCGGCTCTTCTCGTCGATCGTGAAGTCGCCCGGCTCGATCACCCCTTCACCGGTACGGGGGTCGGCCTCTCCGATCTGCCGTTTCAGCAGCGGCACCACCTGGTTGATGCGTTGATACAGCTCGGTGTGGTCTTCGGCCTGGCCGCTGATGATCAACGGCGTGCGGGCCTCGTCGATCAGGATGGAGTCCACTTCGTCGACGATGGCATAGTGCAGGCCACGCTGCACCCGATCGCCCGGCTCGTAGACCATGTTGTCGCGCAAGTAGTCGAAGCCGAACTCGTTGTTGGTGCCATAGGTCACGTCGGCGCGGTAAGCTGCTTGCTTGTCCTCGCGCGACATTTGCGGCAAGTTCACGCCCACGCTCAGCCCGAGGAAGCCATAGAGGCGCCCCATCCACTCGGCATCGCGGCGAGCCAGGTAGTCGTTGACCGTGACCACATGCACGCCCTTGCCCGCCAGCGCATTCAGATAAACGGGCAAAGTCGCCGTCAGCGTCTTGCCCTCGCCTGTGCGCATCTCGGCGATCTTGCCGTCGTGCAACGCCATGCCGCCGATGAGCTGCACGTCGAAATGACGCATCTTGAGCACCCGCTTGCTGGCTTCACGCACCACGGCAAAGGCCTCGGGGAGCAAGTCGTCGAGCGAGGCCCCCTGGGCCAGACGCTGCCGGAACTCGCCGGTCTTGGCCTGCAGGGCCGCATCGTCCAAGGCCTCATACTGAGGCTCCATGGCATTGATGCGCTCCACCACGCGCCGGTACTGCTTGAGGAGCCGGTCGTTGCGACTGCCGAAAATCTGGGTGAGAAGCTTGGGCAACATGCGTGATGGGGTGATTTGAAACGATGGACGGACCTCGGGGACCAGGCCGTCGGAAACACATCGGGAAAGAAAGTGGCACCGGTTCGATGCGTCGCTCGGCGCGGGTCCGACAGGCGCAGCCGGCCCCGAAAGCTCTAAAGCGATCGAGTTTAGCACCGGGCCTTCGGGCCGGGCGTGGCTCACCGTGAATCCGCAGTCACAATCGTCGGGGCGGCGCTGCCCCGGTCAAGAAAGCTCGCGCAAGGCAGGAGATGGGCTTGCGCTGCTCCACTCAAGGCCGCGCAGGCCGGCCTCTCGCACTCTGGGCCAAGGCTTTGGACTGCCCGGCGTCGGCCAGAAAACGCGCGGGGTTCTGGGGCACGCCAGAGACGAGCACCTCGAAGTGCAGATGCGGGCCGGTGGAGCGGCCGGTCGAGCCGACTTCGGCAATCACCTGACCGCGCTTGACCAGATCCCCCGGTTGGACCCACAGCTTCGAGGCATGGGCGTAGCGGGTGACCAGGTCATTGCCGTGGTCGATGTCCACCATCAAACCATAGGCCGGATGGTCTTCGGCCGCGATCACCCCCCCCCCGGCGGCCGCCAGGATGGGCGTGCCCACCGGCGCCGGGAAATCCAAACCCGTGTGCAGGGCCTGCCGGCCCGTGAAAGGATCCAGCCGGAAGCCAAACCCCGAGCTGGTGGGGCCATCGACCGGGCGCGTGTTCGGAATCCTCAGGGCTTGCATGCGCTGCTCGAACAGCTGGGATTCGATCAGCGTGAACAGGTCCGCATGCAGTGCCGCGGCATGGTCCAGCTCGTCCACCATGCGCTGCAGCTGCTCGAACGAGGGCTGCGCACTGGGCACATAGGGGCCGCCCTTGGGTCCATCCGGCAGCGCCGCTTTGATGTCGTCGGGTTTGAGCCCGACCATGTCCGAGACGCGCTCGCCCACGGCTTCGAGCTGCAGCAAGCGGGCTTGCATCTCGCCGACCCGGCGGGCCATCGCATCGAGGTTCTCCCGCATGAAGCGATCACGCTGGGCAAACTCGTCCTTGACCACCAGACGCACGATTTGGCTGACCACCGGCCAGCCTTCACGTGCGGCCTGAAGAAAGATGAAGTGGTAGACCAGCCCCGACAGCAGCAGCATCAGGCCCAGCGCGCCGCTCAGCACCGCGGCCAGCTGCCAGCGGCTGAGCGTCCACACATGCGTGCGGGTGAAGCGGCTGTGCGTGATCATGATCTGCATCGGTACACTCCCACCTCATGAATGCCCGCGCAGATCGCACGCTGCCCATCCAAGAGGCCATGAACCGCCACACCGTGCTCGAGCGGCTTCAACGACTCCTGCGCGAATCTCAATCGCGCCTCGAGGGCATTCGCCCCCTCCTGCCTGCGGCCATCGCGGCCCATGTGAAGCCCGGGCCGGTCGATGACACGGGTTGGACGCTGCTGGCGCCCAATACCGCGGTCGCGGCCAAACTGCGCCAGCTTCAGCCGCGTTTGGAAGCGGCCTTACGCCAACAGGGCTGGCAGGTTAGCGCAATCCGGGTGAAGGTTCAATCGAACTGATCCCGAGAACGGAAACCGTCCGTAACTGGCCGTGCAGGTGTCACGGACGGCCCGACCGTGCGGCCGCGTGCGCCAGCGGCCAGCACCGCCGCGGCATGTTATTCGTCGCGGCCGCCAAACACGCCCAACAGGGCCAGCAACGACTGGAACACGTTATACAGGCTCAAATAGACGCCCAACGTGGCCGTGATGTAGTTGGTTTCCAGGCCGTCTTGCACGCGCTTGAGATCATGCAGGATGAAGGCCGAAAAAATGCCGATCGCCAAGACCGACAGGGTGATCATCAGCGCGCTGGATTGGATGAACACGTTGGCGATGCCAGCCACCAGCAGCATGATCGCACCGACGAACAAAAACTTGCCCATCGAGCTGAGATCGCGCTTGATGATCGAGGACAAGGCGGCCATGCCGAAGAAGATCGCACCGGTGCCGGCAAAGGCGGTCATGATCAGGCTCGCGCCATTGGCCAGCCCCAACACCACACCCACCAGGCGCGACAGCATCACGCCCATGAAGAAGGTGAAGGCCAACAGCACCGGCACGCCGGCAGCCGAATTCTTGGTGCGTTCGATCGCGAACATGAAGGCAAACGCACCACCCAGAAACACCACCAGGCTCACCATCGGCGACATGGCTCGCGCCAAGCCGGTGGCCAAGCCCAGCCAAGCGCCCAGCACAGTGGGCACCATCGACAAAGCCAGCAGCCAGTAGGTGTTGCGCAAAACGCGGTTGCGCTCTTGGGCCGAAGGGATCGATGCGCCCAAGGAGGATGAAAGAACCGTGTTCTCGTTCATGGACAAAGCTCCAACAAAGGGAAGGTCAAAACGTCGAGCAGCCGCCGCACGGCGGCGGCCATGTCGGCCAGCCTGTGGCGCGGACGCGACCCGGGCCGCTGCGGGTCTCAAGCGCCCCGCCCGGCGCGCTTCGGGGGCCGCAGCAAGCCCTCCAGCGCAGGCGATGCCACGGGTCGGGCGCCCAAATGGCCCGTCCAGGTCTGTGCGAACCGAGGCTGAGCCAGCTGTGCGCCGACGGTCTCGACGGCATGGAACTCCACGGCCGGATCCACGGGCACGGAGGAATCCGTCGCCGACTCCTCCGAGCCGCCAGCGTGGCTGCTGGGCGCAGGCCAAGAGGCATCGGCGGTGAACTCGACCTGCGGCTGTGCAACGGCAGCCCCCAGCCCAGAGGCGGCCGCCGTCGGCAGCGCCTGGGCCGTGGCCACCAGGAGCAAAAGCGCCACGAAGGACAACAGTCGCTTCATCATGGGCCGGATTCTATGCGTAGACGGCAGCCCGGTGCCTGCAGAATCGCTGGCCACCCCTGCCCCCGTGGGGACCATGATGCCATGGTGCCGGCTATCCGACTCGAACGGATGACCTACCGCTTACAAGGCGGTTGCTCTACCAACTGAGCTAAGCCGGCGGCCTGGACGGAAATGATGCGATGTCTCGGGATTGTAAAAGCCTCATTTCACCCGCTTGAGCGCGGGACGCCCCCCGCTGGGGGGCGGCGGAGGCTCGGGCGGTGGCTCGGCAGGCGGCTCGCCCGACGAGGGGCTGGCCGCGAGCTTGAGCGGCCCGCCACCGGCGCGCGCCGTCGTCGCTGCTGGGGCCCCGTCGGCAGGCGCCGGGGATGGGCCGGCGGCAGCGGCCGCCGGCACCGGGAAGGCCATGCCCTGGCCGTTCTCGCGGGCGTAGATGGCGATCACATGGTCCACCGGCAGCACGATGTCACGGGCCACACCGCCGAAACGAGCCCGGAACTCGATCGTGTCGTTGCCCAGCTTGAGCCCGCTGGTGGCCTCGAAACTGACATTGAGGACGATTTCGCGATTTTTGACGTACTCTCGCGGCACCTGCACCGAATCGTCCACGTAGACGGCCAGGTAGGGCGTCAAGCCGTTGTCCGTGCACCAGTCGTGCAAGGCACGAATCAGATAGGGCCGCGTGGAGGCGACCTCCGGGCTCTCGGGTGCGTTGGGCTCGCTCATCGCGTCATCACTTGCGCATGACTTTTTCGGACGGGGTCAGCGCTTCGATGTAGGCCGGCCGAGAGAAGATGCGTTCGGCATATTTGAGCAGCGGCATGGCGTTCTTGGACAGATCGATGCCATAGTAGTCTAGACGCCACAGCAACGGGGCAATGGCCACGTCGAGCATCGAAAAGTCCTCGCCCAGCATGTACTTGTTCTTCAGGAAGATGGGCGCCAGTTGGGTCAGGCGATCACGGATCTGAGCGCGCGCCCGCTCGAGCTGCTTGTCGGTGGGCTTGATGCCTCGCGACTCCAGCACGTTGACATGGGTGAACAGCTCTTTCTCGAAGTTGAGCAAGAACAGCCGCACGCGGGCCCGCGCCACAGGATCACCGGGCATCAGTTGCGGATGAGGAAAGCGTTCGTCGATGTACTCGTTGATGATGTTGGACTCGTACAGGATGAGGTCGCGCTCCACCAGGATGGGCACCTCGTTGTACGGGTTCATCAGCGCGATGTCCTCGGGCTTGGCATACAGATCGACATCGCGGATCTCGAAGTCCATGCCCTTCTCGAACAGCACGAAGCGACAACGGTGCGAGTAAGGACAAGTGGTTCCGGAGTAAAGCACCATCATGGCGGTGAGCTCCTCATGAGGCGAGAGATCCTAAAAACGAAAGGAGTGGGACGCGTCGGCGGGCCCACTCCGGCTGGGGCTGACGCTGCACCGCATGCCGTGCGGCCAGCATCACGCCCGTCTCATTTCACGTCTTTCCAGTAGGCGGCGTTCAAGCGCCAAGCGATGAAGGTAAAGCCGGCCAAGAAGATCAGCACCCACACGCCCAGGCGCACACGCTGGTTTTGGACCGGCTCCCCCATCCATTGGAGGAAAGCCACCAGGTCGGCGATGGCCGAGTTGTATTCGGCCTCGTTCATCTTGCCCGGCGTGATCTGCTCGAAACCAGCAAACACCTCGATGGTCTTGCTCGGATCGTGCGGATCGGGCTGCTGGGCGAAACGCGCCACACGCTGGCCTTGCAGCTCCCACAACACATGGGGCATGCCCACGCTGGGGAACGCCAGGTTGTTCCAGCCCGTGGCCTTGGTGTCGTCACGGTAGAAGGTGCGCAAGAAGGTATAGAGGTAATCGGCCCCCGAGCCCTTGCCAGCAGCCGCACGCGAACGGGCGATGACGGTCAGATCCGGCGGGTTGGCCCCGAACCATTCCTTGGCCATCTTCGGGTCGATCGCGACCTTCATGGTTTCACCGACCTTGTCGGTGGTGAACATCAGGTTGTTTTTGATCTGCTCCTCGGTCAGGCCGATGTCGCGCAGGCGGTTGTAGCGCATGAAGGCCGCCGAGTGGCAGTTCAGGCAGTAGTTGACGAAGAGCTTGGCACCGTTTTGCAGCGCAGCCAGATCGGTGACCCGCTCTTTGGGAAACTTGTCCCAGGCGATGCCACCGCCTGCCGCATGGGCCGTAGACAGACCGACACTCAGCACCAGCGCGGCCAGCAGTGTTTGGATCATTTTTTTCATGGGGACAGACTCCGGCGGGCTCAGTGGGCGGCAAAGGTCACACGCTCAGGCACCGGCTTGAACTCACCCAGGCGCGACCACCAAGGCATGAGCAGGAAGAAGCCGAAGTAGAACAGCGTGCCGATCTGAGAGATCAGTTCACCGGTGGGCGACGGCGGTTGGATGCCCAGATAACCCAGCACCATGAACACCAGCACGAACGCGCCGTAAATGTATTTGTGCCAGTTGGGACGGTAGCGAATGGACTTGACCAGGCTGCGGTCGAGCCAGGGCAGGAAGAACATGATGATCACGGCGCCGCCCATGACCACCACGCCCCAGAACTTGGCGTCGAAGGCCTTGAGCAGACCGGCGGCCACCAAGGCGCCGACGATGACGGCCAACTTGCCCTTGGCGCCAAAGCCGCCGCGCAACACCGCCAAGATCGCCGCCAGCGCAATGAGCACCACGAGCACGTTGACCATCAAGTCCGTGGTGGCACGCAACATCGAGTAATAGGGCGTGAAATACCACACTGGGGCAATGTGCGCCGGGGTCTTCAACGGGTCGGCCGGAATGAAGTTGTTGTACTCCAGGAAGTAGCCGCCGAACTCGGGCGCGAAGAAGACCACGGCGGAAAACACCATCAGGAACACGCTCAGCGCGTAGATGTCGTGCACCGTGTAGTAGGGATGGAACGGAATGCCATCCAGCGGACGGCCTTGGGCGTCCTTCTTGGCCTTGATCTCGATGCCATCGGGGTTGTTGGAGCCCACTTCGTGCAGCGCGATGATGTGCGCCACCACCAGGCCCAGCAGCACCAGCGGGATGGCGATGACATGGAAGCTGAAGAAGCGGTTGAGGGTTGCGTCGGAGACGACATAGTCACCGCGAATCAGCAGGGCCAGGTCCGGGCCGACGAAGGGCACGGCGGCAAACAGGTTCACGATCACCTGCGCGCCCCAGTAAGACATCTGCCCCCAGGGCAACAGGTAGCCGAAGAACGCTTCGGCCATCAAGCACAGGAAGATCGCACAGCCGAAGATCCACACCAGCTCCCGCGGCTTGCGATACGAGCCGTACAGCAGCCCGCGGAACATGTGCAGATAGACGACGATGAAGAAGGCCGAGGCGCCCGTGGAGTGCATGTAGCGAATCAGCCATCCCCAGGGCACGTCGCGCATGATGTATTCCACCGATGCGAAAGCCAGGTTCGCATCGGGCTTGTAGTGCATCACCAGGAAGATGCCCGTGACGATCTGGATCACCAGCACCACCAGCGCCAGTGAGCCGAACACATACCAGAAGTTGAAGTTTTTGGGCGCGTAGTACTCGCCCATGTGCTCTTTGTAGAGCTTGGTGAGCGGAAAGCGGTTGTCGATCCAGGTCAGCAGCTTCTGGCCTGCGGTGGCGTCGACCGGCGCCTCTTTGAATTCAGCCATGGGGTGTCACCTTTTCTTGTCCGTGCATCGGGGTTCAGGCCCGCTTGTCCTCACCGATCAACAGCTTGGTGTCGGACAGGTACATGTGCGGCGGCACTTCCAAGTTGTCCGGCGCAGGCTTGTTCTTGAACACGCGCCCGGCCATGTCGAAGGTGGAACCGTGGCAGGGACACAGGAACCCCCCCTGCCAATCATCGGGCAGCGAGGGCTGGGCTCCCGGCGTGAACTTCGACACCGGCGAGCAGCCCAGGTGCGAACAAATGCCCACACCCACGAAGATCTCCGGCTTGATCGAGCGGTGCTGGTTGCGCGCGTACTCCGGTGTGGGGTACTGGGTCCGCTCGGACTTCGGATCGGCCACTTGGGACTCGGTTTTGGCCAGGGATGCGATCTGCTCGGGCGTACGATGCAGGATCCACACCGGCTTGCCTCGCCACTCCACGGTGATCATCTCGCCGGGCTTGAGCGTGCTGATGTCCACCTCCACCGCGGCGCCAGCGGCCCGCGCCCGCTCGGACGGTTGGAAGGTGCTGACGAAGGGGATGGCGGTGGCCACGCCGCCAACGGCGCCCGCGCCACAGGCAATGGCGACCCAGGTACGGCGGCTCTTGTCCACTGGCTGATCACTCATGGGGGATCCTCGGAAAGCACGTCTTTGATTAGGGGCAACCCGCGATTCTAGCGGACTGCGGGCTCGCCCAGCCAGCGCGGGTCTCATCCCGAGGGGCGCAGCCCCTTGGGCCGGGCCGCACGGCTTGGCCGCCCGCATGACCGCAGGCATACTGCAAGCACCGTCGGCGCAGGCGCCACGGATCCCCCAACCCCAGGAGAGCCGAATGGGTTTCATGCGCGAGTTCAAGGAATTTGCCGTCAAGGGCAATGTCGTCGATCTGGCCGTCGGGGTGATCATCGGTGGTGCCTTCGGAAAGATCGTCGACTCGATGGTGGGCGACGTGATCATGCCCGTGGTCAGCACCCTGTTCGGCGGGCTGGACTTCTCCAATTACTTCCTCCCGCTGGCAGGACAGACGGCCCAGACCTTGGCCGACGCCAAGAAAGCCGGCGCGGTGCTCGCCTATGGCAACTTCATCACCGTGGCGATCAACTTCCTGATACTGGCGTTCATCATCTTCCTGATGATCAAGCAGATCAACCGATTCAAGCGTCAACCTCCGCCGCCGGCTTCGGCACCACCGGCCCCCGCGGAAGACATCGTGCTGCTGCGCGAAATTCGCGATGCGCTGAAAAGTAAGTAAACGTTACCAGCGCGGCGGCCTGGCGTGCCGGGCGGGCCGCCGCCACGGTGCACCTGTGCCCAATTTGGCACGCTGCGGCCGGATGCCGTGCGCCGACGGCGCGGCTCCTGGCTGCACTCCGCGGTTTTCGGGTCATACTGTTTCACCTTGCCAACGCAAGTCCCATGACCCTGCCCGACCCGCGACTCCACGCCGCCATGCAGGCGGCCGTGCAAAAGATCGTGAACACCGCGTCGTCCACCGCCAGCCGCGTGGTCGACGCGCTGGGCATGCTCGCGCTGTCGGCCAAGAGCAACGCGCAGCGCCAGTCCTACATGTCGGCGCAGTTCGATCTGCAGCACAAGCTGTCGGCCTTCAACATGACCTTCACCTCGGTGCTCAACGAGAAGGTCGCTCAGGAAATCACGCCGCGCGTCGGTGGCGGCCGCAGCTTGGCCAGCACCGACTGGACCTCCCTCAGCCTGGTGGGCGACCATGAGGTCGAGGAGGAAGTGACGGCGCATCGACTCGGGCTGGACATCGAGCACGAGTGCGAGTGGGAACTGCGGGAGCTGGATGCTTACATGGGCTCGCTGCTGGGCCTGGGCCGGCCCGACCCGGAACGCAACCCCGTGCGACCGGACGTCATCGGCAAGGCGTTGTTCCGCAGCATCGAAGTGGTCAGTCCGGAAGCCGCGGTCCGCCAGACCTTGGCCCGTGAACTGGGGCATGGTCTGGCCAAGGCGATGCGCCAGTGCTACGGGGCGATCGTGGCCGATCTCAGCGCACGCGGCATCCAGCCGGTGGGCCTGGCCGTGCGCAGCGCCGTCATTTCGGGCACCGGGGGCGTCACCGCGCCGGCCGTGCCGTTTCGCCACTCCGGCGCCGGCTCCCTGGCCGACCCGCATCAGGCGGCACAAGCCCTGAGCGCCTTGTTCGGCATGCCTGCGCCGGCCGGCTTCGGCCCCAGCGGTGCAGGCAGCCTGGGCAGCCCCAGCCCGAGCCGCACGGGCGGCGTGTCGCTCGGCGGCGCGACCTCGGCCGGGGCCGTGGGTGGGCCATCGGGTGCCGGGGCCCTGGGCGGCCCCGTCTCTGCGGGCGCGCCGCTGGCCTCCGATGCGCAGATGCTCGACGTCATCCGCCGCTTGGCCTACTTGACCAGCGGCCCCGGTGCGCTGGACGCGGTGAGCACCGGAGGCTGGGGAAGCAGCGGGGCGGCCGCTGCGCCGGCGGCCTCGGCCCCTGAAGGGCTGCATTCGGGCCTCAGCGGCCTGATGGCCGTCAATCTGATCCGCGCACACCGTGAAGAACTGATGCGCGCCAGCAGCGGGGCGCTCGATCACATGGTGATCGACATCGTCGCCTCGCTGTTCGATCAGATCCTGTCGGACCCGAAGGTGCCGCCGCAGATGGCCCGCCAGATCGCCCGGCTGCAGCTGCCGGTGCTGCGAGTGGCGCTCAAGGACATGCAGTTCTTCTCCTCGCGCAGCCACCCGGTGCGCAAGTTCGTCAACCGCATGGCCTCCATTGCCTGTGCCTTCGAAGACTTCGACGAGGGTCCAGGCCGGCGCTTTTTGAGTTTGGTGCGTGAACTGGTGCAGCAAATCGTCGAGGGCGATTTCGACCAGATGGATCTGTACGAGGGCAAGTTGCGCGCCCTCGAAGCCTTCGTGCAAGAGCAAGCGCATGACGAGGCCCTGGCGCATGCCGAGGCGGTGGCCTTGCTGGCCAACAAAGAGGCGCAGTTGCGCATCGTGCATCGGCATGAAATGCAGGTGCAAGGCGTGCTGGCGTCGATCGACCTGCCCGAATTCATCCGCGACTTCTTGGTGAAGGTATGGACCCAGGTCGAGGTGGAGGCCACGGTGCGGCATGGGCCTGACGCAGAGACGACGCGGCGCATCCGCCGCGTCGGGCGTGAACTGGTGATGTCGCTGCAACCCAAAGCCACGCCGGCCGAACGCAAGCAGTTCATCTTGGCGCTGCCGCAGTTGATGAAGACGCTGCACGAGGGCCTGGCGCTGATCCATCACCCCGAAGAGCAGAAGAAGGCATTCTTTGCCGAGTTGCTGCCCTTGCACGCCCAGTCGCTCAAAGGCCAGCCGCTGACCGACTTCCAGCTGCGTCAGCTCGACGCCCAGTTGCAGGGGCTGGACCGGCTGGTCGTGCCCACGGCCGAGGAAGTGCCTCCCACCGAGGCAACGGCTGCCGCGGCGATCCCGGAGACGAATTTTTCGCCCGACGAGGCCCAGCGCGTGGGGTTGGTGGCCGAGACGGCCATCGACTGGGACGGCCAGCTCGACATCGACCTGGGCAGCGCGCCCGCCGGCGGCACGGACGTGGACATCAACCTCGAGGAACTCGAGCCCGAGATGCGGCCCGAACAGCCCACGCAGGGCGTGGCCTTGGTGCAGCATGTGCAGCCCGGCGTGGCCTATCAGATGCACTTGGACGGGCAGTGGAAGAAGGTGCGGCTGAACTGGGTGAGTCCGGGGCGGACCTTCTTCATCTTCAGCCACGGCAAGAAGCACCAGACCCTGGTCTCGATGACAGGCCGCATGCTGACCAAGATGTGCGAGACCGGGCGCTTCCGCGCCTTCGAGCAAGCCTATCTGATCGAGCGCGCCGTGGCGCGGGCACGCAAGCAGCTGGCCGAGCTCACCGCGAACAGCCAGCGCTGAGCCGGCGAGCCATGCGGGCGGCGGCAATCAGGCTGGAGGGGTCGGCCTGGCCGCGGCCGGCAATGTCGAAAGCCGTGCCATGGTCGGGGCTGGTCCGGATGAACGGTAGCCCAAGCGTCACATTGACGCCTTGGTCCACCCCGAGGTACTTCACCGGGATCAAGCCCTGGTCGTGATACATCGCCACGACCACATCGAACTCGCCCGGATGGCCGGGGGCATGGCGGGCCCGCATGAAGACCGTATCGGGCGCAAAGGGACCACGCGCGTCGATCCCTTCGGCGCGAGCGGCCTCGATGGCCGGGGCGATGTGACGGATTTCCTCGTCGCCGAACAGGCCGCCCTCGCCGGCATGCGGGTTGAGCCCGGCCACCGCGATGCGCGGCTGCGGCTGCCCCCACAACGCCGCGCTGCGATGCGTGATGCGGATGGTCTCCAGCACGGCCGACTGCGTCACCCGTTCGATGGCCTCGCGCAGCGACACATGGATGCTCACCAGCACGGTCTTGAGTTCTTCGTTGGCCAGCATCATGCGCACGGCCGGCGCGGCCTGACCCGGGCCGAGGGCTTCGGCGGCCAGCATTTCGGTGTGGCCGGGATAGGGCTCGCCCGCGGCGGCCAGCGCCTCCTTGTGCAGCGGCGCGGTGACGATACCGGCCACCGTCCCCGCGCGGGCCCAGGCCATGGCCTGGCGCACGCAGCAGGCCGCCGCCGCGCCAGCGCGCGCATCGACCCGGCCCCAAGGCAGCTCGGCCAAGCCCGCGGGCAGGCCCGCAGGCTGGTACACGGCCACGGCGCCAGCGGGCACCCAGGCCGCTTCATCCGGGTGCTCGAGCACCACCACCGGCGCTTGCTGCCCGACACAAGCCAAGGCGCGTCGCATCACGGCGGCATCGCCCACCACCACGGCCGCCGGAATGGCGCCGGCCACCAGCGCGCGCGCCAGGATTTCCGGGCCGATGCCGCAAGGGTCGCCCATCGTCAGGGCCAAGGGACGTTCGGCATCCATCATCACGGGTGCATGGCATCGGTGTCCATGTGCGCATTGTGAACGCACCCGATCGCAGGCGTCCGGCGCGCGCCCGACTCCCCCATTTTTCCCCCAAAAGTGGGAGGCACTCGAGGGCCAACCTGTGGTCCTATACGCAACATTTGGTGTCGCCAGCCGCAGTGCTCGAAGCCCGAACCGGTGCGAGCGGCCGCGGCCCCACCCAAGAATTTGATGTCCGTTTGCCCCATGACCCAACATCTCGCCCGCATCCGTTTTGCGGATGGCTTGACCCTGCTTGGGCTGTATGACGCCCAAGCCGATAGCATCGAGCCTTCGCTGGTGCGCCCCATGCCCGACATCACCGGGCGCTGGGAATGCTGCCACATCGAGCCACCCGATTGTCGTGAACGCTATGAACGCGCCCACCGCGTGCAGCATGGCTGCGCGCCTGGCGAACGCATGAAGCTCCTGTGGTGCCAGGCCCTGGAGCACGCCGCCAGCCGCCCCGGCTTGCTGCAAGAGGCCCTGGACTGGGTCTCGCAGACCGAACCGGTCGAAGTGGAAGTGCCCGCCTGCCATGCCCGCTGGCGCTCGCATGCCGACCGCAGCCACCTGGCGCTGGTGGGCGTGCTGGAGCCGCTGCACCATTGAATCCGGTTTTGGGCCAAGATCGGGGCTGTTGTGGAAGGAGACACCCCGATGTTCAAAGCTTTGCTCCTGAGCCAGGAGGACCGCCAGACCCGCGCCGCGCTGGTCGATATGGACGACACCCAGCTGCCCGAGGCCGAGGTGACCGTCAAGGTCGAGTATTCCACCCTCAACTACAAGGATGCGCTGGCCATCACGGGCCGCGGGGCCATCGTGCGCGCCTGGCCGATGGTGCCCGGCATCGATCTGGCCGGCACGGTGGAAGCCAGCCGCGATCCAGCCTGGCAGCCGGGCGACCCGGTGGTGGTGACCGGCTGGGGACTGGGCGAGACCCACTGGGGGGGCCTGGCTCAGAAGGCCCGTCTGAAGGCCGGTTGGCTGCTGCGGCGTCCGGCGGCCTACACCGCCCGGCAGTCGATGGCGATCGCCACGGCCGGCTTCACCGCTGCGCTGTGCGTGATGGCCTTGCAGCGCCACGGCTTGCAGCCCGGCGACGGAGAGGTGCTGGTCACGGGCGCCGCCGGCGGCGTGGGCTCCATCGCCGTGGCCTTGCTCGGCAGCCTGGGCTACACGGTGGTGGCCTCCACCGGGCGGCCGCAGGAGGCGGACTATCTGCGCAGCCTGGGGGCGGCCCGCTGCGTGGATCGCCAGGCATTCGCCCAACCGGGCAAGCCGCTGCAAAGCGAGCGTTGGGCCGGCGTGGTCGATACCGTGGGCAGCCACACCCTGGCCAATGCCTGCGCCGCCACGCGCTGGAACGGCGCCGTGGCCGCCTGCGGCCTGGCGCAGGGCTCCGACTTCCCCGGCACGGTGATGCCCTTCATCCTGCGGGGAGTCACGCTGTACGGCATCAACAGCGTCTTCACCGACCACGACACACGCCGCAAGGCCTGGGATCTGCTGGCGCAGCATGTGCCGGCCGAACGACTGGAGACCATGATCACCGAGATCGGCCTGAGCGAGGTGATCGACTATTGTCCAAAGCTGTTGGCCGGTCAGGTGCGTGGACGCACCGTGGTGGATGTGTGGCGCTGAAGGCCCGGGGCCTGGGGCCGGCAGCGTAAGCTGCCCAACTTCTGCGGTGATTAATCCGCGCGGCGCAAAAGCGTAGGCTAGAGGCTTGCGGGGCACCTCAGCGCCCCGCAAGCTTCAAGGAGCACCCATGGCCGCCAAGACCCCGCTGTCGCCTGCCGAACAAGCCCTGCGCGACGCCGCCCTCGAATACCATCGCAGCCCGGTGCGCGGCAAAATCGCCGTCACCCCCACCAAACCCCTGTCCAACCAACGCGACCTGTCGCTCGCCTACTCGCCCGGTGTGGCCTATGCCTGCCTGGCCATCGAGGAGGACCCTCGCCTGGCGGCTGACTACACCTCACGCGGCAATCTGGTCGGTGTGGTCACCAATGGCACCGCCGTGCTGGGCCTGGGCGACATCGGGCCGCTGGCGGGCAAGCCGGTGATGGAAGGCAAGGGCTGTCTGTTCAAGAAGTTCGCCGGCATCGATGTCTTCGACATCGAACTGGCCGAGAAAGACCCCGACAAGCTGATCGAGATCATCGCCGCGTTGGAGCCCACCCTCGGCGGGGTCAACCTGGAGGACATCAAGGCGCCCGAGTGCTTCTACATCGAAAAGAAGCTGCGAGAGCGCATGAACATCCCCGTCTTTCACGACGATCAGCACGGCACGGCCATCATCTCTGCGGCTGCGCTGCTCAATGGCCTGGAGTTGGTGGGCAAACGCATCGACGAGGTCAAGCTGGCCGTCTCGGGGGCGGGTGCGGCAGCCATCGCCTGCCTGGACCTGATGGTGGCGCTGGGCGTCCGACGCGAGCACATCTTCGTGTGCGACTCCAAGGGGGTCTTGCATGACCGGCGCGAAGACCGGCTGGACGAATCCAAGCGGCGCTATGTGCAAAAAACCGAGGCGCGCACCTTGGCCGATGCGGTGCGGGGGGCCGATGTCTTCCTCGGCTGCTCGGCCCCGGGCGTGCTGACCGCCGAGATGGTCCAGACCATGGCCGAGCGGCCCATCATCTTGGCGCTGGCCAATCCGGAACCGGAAATTCGCCCCGAGGTGGCCAAAGCCGCGCGGCCCGACTGCATCATTGCCACCGGCCGTTCGGACTACCCCAACCAGGTCAACAACGTCCTGTGTTTTCCTTACATCTTCCGCGGCGCGCTCGACAGCGGTGCGACGCGCATCACCGAGGCGATGAAGCTGGCCTGCGTGCGCGAGATCGCCGAGCTGGCCAAAGCCGAAATCAGTGACGAGGTGGCCTCGGCCTATGCCGGCCGAGAGTTGCGCTTCGGCCCGGACTACCTCATCCCCACGCCCTTCGATGCCCGCCTGATCCTGCGCATCGCCCCGGCCGTGGCCAAGGCCGCAGCCGACTCCGGCGTGGCCACCCGCCCGATCGCCGATCTGGAGGCCTACCGCGAGTCGCTCACCCGCTTCGTCACCCACACCGGGCTGTTCATGCGGCCGGTCTTCCAGGCGGCCAAGGCCGCGCCGCGGCGCATCGCCTATGCCGAAGGCGAGGACGAACGGGTGCTGCGCGCGGTGCAGATCGCGCTGGACGAAAAGATGGTCCGGCCGATCCTGGTGGGCCGGCCCCATGTGATCCAGATGCGGCTGGAGCGCGCCGGCTTGCGCCTGCAACCCGGGCGCGACTTCGAGGTGGTCAACCCCGAGGACGACCCGCGCTTTCGCCAGTACTGGGAAACCTACCACCGGCTCAAGGCCCGCGATGGCGTCACGCCCGAGATGGCCAAGGTGGCCCTGCGCCGATCCAACACACTGATCGCGACGATGATGGTACACCTGGGCGATGCCGATGGCATGGTCTGCGGCCTGGTGGGGCGCTATGAGGCCCACCTGGAACACGTGCGCGACCTCATCGGCTTGAAGCCTGGGGCCAGCGCTTGGGCCGCGATGAACGCGCTGATGCTGGACAAGCACACGCTGTTCATCGCCGACACCTTCGTCAACGAGGACCCCGACGCGGCCACGTTGGCCGACATCGCGGTGCAAGCCGCCGATGCGGTGCGTCGCTTCGGGCTGCCGCCGCGCGTGGCCTTCCTGTCGCACTCGATGTTCGGCTCCAGCACGCGCCCTTCGGCGCGCAAGATGCGCGCCGCGCGCGATCTCTTCGTGCAACGCCGCCCGGATGTGCAGGCCGATGGCGAGATGCACGGCGACGCGGCCCTCAGCGAGGCCGTGCGTGAGACCTTTCTGCCCGGCTCCACCCTGCGCGGGGCGGCCAACGTGCTGGTGCTGCCCAATCTGGATGCGGCCAACATCCTCTTCAACGTGCTGAAGATGACCGGCGGCCAGGGCGTGACGGTCGGCCCCATCTTGCTGGGGGCGGCCGCACCGGCGCACATCCTCACGCCATCGGCCACGGTGCGACGCATCGTCAACATCACGGCCTTGGCCGTGGCCGACGCCAACGCACGCTGCTGAATCCAGGCTGAACGCCGCTGGCGCGGCATGCGCAAACTCGTCGGGTTTGAGGCATCATCGGGCTTGCCTTGAACCCGTCTGATTCTTCCCCCTCCCCCACGTCTTCGCCCGCCACGGCGGCGGTGTCGGCCTCCGCCTGGGCGCCGCTGACCCAGCCGGTCTTTCGCATGCTCTGGATCACCTGGTTGGTGGCCAACACCTGCATGTGGATGAACGATGTGGCCGCGGCCTGGCTGATGACCACGCTGACGACCTCCCCGGCCCTGGTGGCCCTGGTGCAGACGGCCTCGATGCTGCCGGTCTTCCTCTTGGGACTGCCCAGCGGCGCCTTGGCCGACATCCTGGATCGGCGGCGGTTTTTCATGGTCACCCAGTTCTGGGTGGCCGGCGTGGCCGTGGTGACTTGCACCTTGGTGCTCACCGACGCCATCTCGCCGGTGCTGCTGCTGGTGCTGACCTTCGCCAATGGCATCGGTCTGGCCATGCGTTGGCCCGTGTTCGCCGCCATCGTGCCCGAATTGGTGCCACGGGTGCAACTGCCCGCCGCCTTGGCGCTCAACGGCATCGCGATGAATGCCTCGCGCATCATCGGCCCGCTGCTGGCCGGCGCGATCATCGCCGCGCTGGGTAGCGCGTATGTCTTCGTGCTCAATGCCGCTTTGTCGGTGGCCGCCGGCTTCGTGATCATGCGCTGGAAGCGCGAGCGCACCGTCAGTGCCTTGCCCGGCGAGCGCTTCCTCGGCGCCATCCGCGTGGGCTGGCAGTACGTGCGTCAGTCCACCCGCATGCACGCCGTGCTGTTGCGCATTGCGCTGTTCTTCTTGCAATCGACCGCCGTGCTGGCTTTGCTGCCGCTGGTGGCCCGCGGCCTGCAAGGCGGTGGAGCCGGCACGTTCACGATGCTGCTGGCGGCCATGGGCTGCGGCGCCGTGGTGGCCGCCTCTCAGCTGCAGCGGCTGCGCGCCCGCTACGACCGCGACACCTTGGTCAATCGCGGCAGCATCGTGCAAGCGGCCATGACCGTGATCGTGGCCTTCGCCCCCAATGTCTGGGTGGCCGTGCCGGCGATGTTTTTCAGCGGCATGGCTTGGATCACGGTGGCCAACACCTTGACCGTGGCTGCCCAACTGGCGCTGCCGGATTGGGTGCGCGCCCGCGGCATGTCGATCTACCAAATGGCCTTGATGGGCAGCGCCGGCCTGTCCGCCGCGCTATGGGGCAAAGTGGCCACGCTCGGCTCCGTGCCCTTGAGCTTGTTGGCTGCGGCCGTCACCGGCATGGCCTTGCTCCCCTGGGCCCGCCGCTGGCGTATCGAAGGCAAGGCCGAAGAAGACCTCACGCCCTCGCAGGCCTGGAAGCCGCCGGTCACCGCCACCCCGATCGCCCCGGACGCCGGACCGGTGCTCGTGACCATCGAATACCGCATCGACCCGGCGCAGGCCGCCGCCTTCCGTGAGGTGATGAAGGAAAGCCGCCGCAGCCGCCTGCGTCAAGGCGCGCTGGCCTGGGAGCTGTTTCGCGACGTCAACGACCCAGGGCTGTACACCGAGTACTTCATCGATGAATCTTGGGTCGAGCACCTGCGGCGCTTCGACCGTGTGACCGCGGCCGACGTGCACCTGCGGCAGCGCCGTCTGGCGTTTCACATCGGACCGCAGCCGCCGGTGGTGACCCGACGCATCGCCGAACCGCTGGACCCCCATTGATCCCTCCGGCTCAGAACGGTGCGCCCGAAACGCTTGGGGCGCCGGGCCCCTAGCGATCACTGCACCAGCCTGCCACCAGAGCCGATCATCGCGAAATCCACGTAGCGGGACCCCGTGCGCCCTTGTTGGCTGAAGTCCAAGACATAGCCGCCCACATCCAGGCTGCGTAGGCTGCTCAGCGTCGCGCTGACGGCCTCGGGCGTCCAGCGCGGCGCACGCTCCAACGCATGCACCAACACTTTGGCCGCGATGAATCCTTCGATCGAGCGCGCCGTCAAATCCGGATCCTTGGACTGTTCTCGCAAGGCGAGATATTCACGCACCACGGCACGGTCTTGCCGGTTGAGCAAAGGCAACACCACGGAAAACGCATAGCCCCGCGCCCGATCCGGCCCCAAGGCTTTGAGCAATGCATCGGTATCGATGATCGACATCCCATACATCGTGGCTTGCCCGCCAGCCTCGCCATAACGTCGCACGAACTCGATCGCCGCGGCCGTGGTGGCTCCGAGGAAGATCGCCTGCGGCTGGGCTTGCATCAGTTGGGTCACGGCGGCCGTCACCTCGGTGGTGTTGCGCGCGTAGGGCGCTTGCGCCACCAAGCTGATGCCATGCGCTTGGGCAGCAGCCTGCGCCCCGGCCCGCACGTCTTGACCCAAACCATCGTCCTGGTAGAGCAAACCGACGCGGGTCACGCCCACCTGCGACAACTGACGAAACAAGCGGCCGATTTCGTCGTGATAGCTGGCTTTGACGACGAAAATATTGGGCGCCTGCGCCACCGAAGCAGCCCCCGACACGCCCCCGACCATGGCCGTGCGGCTGCGCACCAGCACCCCATCCTTGGACAGCGCTTCCAGGTTGGTGGTGCCCACCGTGCCCAACAGGGCCACCGGCGCATCTTCGGCAATCATCGCCTTGACCAAGCGCACCGTCTCATCGGCCTTTTGGGCATCGTCACGCGTGACGAAACGGATGCGTTGGCCCTTGACGCCGCCTCGGGCATTGACCGCATCGAAATAGAGTTTGGCCCCGGCATGAATGGCGCGTCCGGTCACTGCCTGAGGCCCACTGAAAGGCGCCACCTGTCCCACGACGACTTGCGCTTGGACGAGCGCGCCCCACATCACCATTGCCAGCGCCGCGCATCCTCGCGCCACCCAGGCTGTCGACATCATTCCGTTTTCTCCTGATCCAGATCACCCACACCCGCCACGGCAACCGGCGAGCCGCGCGGATTCTACGGGGATGGTCAGGGTTAACCCTCAATCGGCGTGCGATTGGCGGACCGTGTGCGCACAGCCCCCTCCGGAATGGGCCATCCTTCACGGTCGCAGCCGGCGCCTTGCCCGGTGGCCGGCAGCGGCCCTCACGCCGGATTGTCGATGTCGATGAACTGGTGCTCCAGGCCGAAGCGCTCGGCCAGATGGGCGCCCAGCGCGGCGGCGCCAAAACGCTCGGTGGCATGGTGGCCGCAGGCGAAATACGCCACACCGGTCTCGCGCGCGTAATGGGCCTGGGGCTCGGAAATCTCGCCGGTCAGGAACGCATCGGCACCGGCGGCGATGGCGGCCTCGAAATAGCCTTGTGCTCCCCCGGTGCACCAGGCCACCCGGCGGATCGGCCGACCGTCACCCTCCACCACCACGGGCGCGCGGCCCAGTCGATACTGCAGCAAGGCCGTCAGGGCCGCCACGGTCAGTGGCTGGGCCGGTGTGCCCAAAAAGCCGAGATCCTGCTCGCCGAAGCGGCCATCGATGCTGAGCTTCAGCTTCTGCCCCAGCTGAGCGTTGTTGCCCCATTGCGGATGGGCATCCAGCGGAAGGTGGTAAGCAAAAAGGTTGATCTCGTGCGCCAGCAGGACCTGCAAGCGCCGCTTCATCCAGCCCGTCACCCGTCCGTCTTGCCCACGCCAAAACAGCCCATGATGCACGAGGATGGCATCGGCCCCGGCCCGGGCCGCGGCCTCGATCAGGGCCAGACTGGCGGTCACCCCGCTGACCAGCTTGCGAATCTCGGGACGGCCCTCGACTTGCAAGCCGTTCGGCCCATAATCACGGAAGCGGTCCGCCTCCAACAGGGCGTGCACCTGCACGCCAAACTCATCGCGGTGGATCATGCCTCAGGCTCCCCATGCCGCCCGGAATCCGGCGTGTCGCGTGTGCGGCCCCTGGCGGGGCCGGTGCCGGATGGCAAGCCGCTCATTGGGCCTCCTTTCCCTTCACTGTATGCGCAAAACCTGGCTGATTTTCTCGCAAGCCGTCACGGTCGCGGTGGCGGTGCTCTTCGTCGTGGCCACGCTCAAGCCCGAGTGGTTGCGCCGTGCGCCCGGCAGTGTGATCCCGACCCTCACGATCACCGAGACCCCCGTGTTGCTCAGCCAGGAGCATCCCCCAGGCAGCCTGGCGCCAGCGGCCAAGCGCGCCTCGCCGGCAGTGGTCAACATCGCCACCAGCAAAGCCCCGGAGGGTCACCCGCACCTCAACGACCCCTGGTTCCGCTTCTTCTTTGGAGATCAGACCGATGAGCAGCCCCAAACCGGCCTGGGCTCGGGCGTCATCGTCGCACCCGAAGGCTATGTGCTGACCAACAACCATGTGATCGAGGGGGCCGATGACATCGAGGTCAGCCTGGTCGATGGCCGCAAAGCCTCGGCCCAAGTGGTGGGCACCGACCCGGAGACCGACCTGGCCGTGCTCAAGATCGACTTGCCCGATCTGCCGGTCATCAGCTTCGGCGACGCCTCGGCGCTGCAGGTGGGCGACGTGGTGCTGGCCATCGGCAACCCCTTTGGGGTGGGTCAAACCGTCACCGCAGGCATCGTCAGTGCGCTCGGACGCAACCAATTGGGCATCAACACCTTCGAGAATTTCATCCAAACCGACGCAGCAATCAACCCCGGCAACTCCGGTGGCGCCCTGGTCGATGTGGCAGGCAATCTGATGGGCATCAACACCGCCATCTATTCGCGCTCCGGCGGCAGCATGGGCATCGGTTTTGCGATCCCAGCCACCACCGCGCGCCAGGTGATGGAGAGCTTGATTCGCGACGGTCGGGTCACGCGCGGCTGGATCGGGGTCGAGCCCCAAGATCTCACGCCCGAACTCGTGCAGACCTTCAACCTTCCCCTGCGCGAAGGCGTGCTGATTTCCGGCGTCTTGCAAGGCGGCCCGGCCCAACGGGCTGGCGTGCGGCCGGGCGATGTGGTCGTGGCCGTGGCAGGCCGGCCGGTGGCCAACACGGCCCAGCTGCTCGATGCAGTGGCCGCACTGCGGCCCGACAGCACGGCCACGCTGACCCTGCAGCGCGCCAATGAGCGGCTGGAGCTGCAGGTGCAAGTGGCCCAGCGCCCCAGCTTGCAGCGCTCGGGCCGCGCGCCGCGCTGAGGCTGGCGGCTCAGATCACCACCACACCTCCACCTGGGCGCCGAAACTGGTGCCCGAGGTCTTGCCATCGCCCAGACCCGTAACCCCCCCGGAGCCCGCGGCGACATTGGCCGCATCGTTCCATCGGGCGGTCGTCACGTACAAGCGCAGTTCGGGACGGGTCCAGAAGCCCGGAGCCGTGCTCAGCGTGGGCGCCAGCGTGAACTTGGTGAGTTTCTGCGTGGCCCCACCGTCGGGCTTGCGCTGCGAATGTCCGAGCTCGGCCACCATCTTGAAGTGCCGGGTCAGGGCATACGACGCCCGGCCCCCCAACGAGATGCTGTGGACCTTGTCGCCGGTATCGCTGCGTTCGGTCTGCCACATGGCCAAGGCCTGCCCGCCAAAAGCCCCTTGCTGCCACGTGAAGGACTCGACCAAGCGCCAGCCTTTGTGGCCCGAGCCCGCGGACAAGTCGCCAAAGCCGGTGTTCAGATTGGCCGAGCCTTGGGCATATTGCAGCCACAGGGTGTTGGACCCGCCCAGGCCCAGGAAATTTTCCTGTTGGTGCTGGGCCGTCAGAGCCAGCCCGTCCTGACCACCGGAGAAGCTGCCCCGCGTGTAGCTGGCCACCCAGCGCAGCTTGCCGCCGGCATTGACCGGCAAGTCGTACCACTCCGCACTCAGCCGATGACCGGGCTGATTGCCCGCGGTTCCAGCCACCCCGTCATCGGTGCGGAAATAGGCCAGCGAGAAGCGTCCCGGGCCGGCCGACAGCCCGCGCATGCCACCGCCCACCCCATCTTGTTGCGTGAAGAAGGTATCGACGATGTGCACATCGGCCCGGGCGTAGTAGCGCTTGCCCACCCAGAAGCTGGCCTCGGGCGCGATGTCGAAGCCCTTGCCCTCGACGAACATCTCGGCCAGGCCGAGCTTGGCGTCATTCGTGTCGGTACCGGCGTTGTACAGATTGGGCGTGAACTGGATCTTGGTGTCCACATCGCCGGCCTTGAAGTTCTCGCTGAAGAAGAACTCCCCGTAAAAGTCGCATTCATTGCCCAGGCGGTACTTCAAACCCGGCCCCTGCAGGCCATAGCAGGCGCGGGCGGCGTCCTTCTTCGTGGCCCCCGGGCCGGCGCGGAAGTAGCCATGACTGTCCAAGGCCCAGCTGGGGGAGGCAGCCCAGCCGGCCGCCGCAACCACGGCCAGGCATCCCGCCAGACGGCGAATCTGTTTATCCATCGTTAAGACTCCTCGTGCTTCTGTTTGCTTTGCTTGGGGTGACCTTTGGGCAGGATTGCCGCAAAGGCCGGCACGATTATTTAAGGTTTCTTAAAGTCTTAATACATGGTTAATACTGATGGGCAAAGCCCTCCGGGCGGCGCACCGGCTGGGCGGACGCCGCCTCGCTCACCGCGGGCTGGGGACACCGATGCAGGGCCGCGCTACTTGGCGGCCAGGTCTTCTTCCGCGTCGGGCGCGCGGGTGTACTTCACGAAAAGCTGGGCCGCCCACAGGCCCGCCTCGTAAAGCAGGCACATGGGGAGGGCCAAGGCGAGCTGGGAGATCACATCGGGCGGCGTGACGATGGC
This sequence comes from Caldimonas manganoxidans ATCC BAA-369, assembly GCF_000381125.1. Classification (GTDB taxonomy): domain Bacteria; phylum Pseudomonadota; class Gammaproteobacteria; order Burkholderiales; family Burkholderiaceae_C; genus Caldimonas; species Caldimonas manganoxidans. Next base: position 36,772 of record NZ_KB905938.1, on the reverse strand, counting down.
CGCGACGATGAAAGCCAGCACGATGAAGTAGCTGCGGAAGCTGCGCAGCTTGTCCACGCTGACCACGCCCATGCGCACCAGCACCACCACGACGATGGGCACTTCGAAGGTCAGGCCGAAGGCCAGGAACATGGTCAGCACGAAGCCCAGGTAGGCCTCGATGTCGGGCGCGGCCGTGATGCTCTTGGGGGCAAAGCTCTGGATGAACTTGAACACTTGCCCAAAGACGAAAAAGTAGCAAAACGCCACGCCCAGCAAGAACAAGAGGGTGCTGGAGATCACCAAGGGCAAGACCAGGCGTTTTTCATGCGAGTACAAGCCAGGGGCCACGAAAGCCCACACTTGGTACAGCACGTAAGGCAGCGCAATCAGAAAGGCCGCCATCAACGTGATCTTCAAGGGCACCAGGAAGGGCGAGATGACGTTGGTGGCGATCATGGTGGAGCCTTGCGGCAAATGAGCCACCAAGGGGGCGGCCAGCAAGTCGTACAGCCCCGCGGGACTGGGCCACAGAAACAGCAGGCCAAAGACGATGCCCACCGCGATGAGCGACCGAACCAAGCGGTCACGCAGCTCGATCAGGTGGGAGACGAAGGGCTGCTCGGTGCCGTCCAGCTCATCCGGACGGTCTGGCTTGGGATCCTGGCTCACGGACGGGCTTTGGAGGAGACTTTCGGGGGCCGAAAACGTGCCACCCGCGCCGCCCCGGACTGAACCTTCGAGCGCAGGCCATGGCGCTGTCGGTACCACTGGGGCACGGCGCTGCGCTTGAGGCGCCAGTTCTTGCGCGGCGGCTTGTACACGGGAGGCGGCGGCTCCCAGGCGGTGGAGGAGGACGACGACAGCCCCCCGGTCGCCTCGGCCCAGGCCTTGTCGAAGTCACTGGAGACGGCCTGAACCTCCTGGGTGACGGTCTGCTCGACGTTGCGGGCGGCGTCCTCGAACTGGGACTTCATCTTCTTGAGCTCTTCGAGCTCGATCGAGCGGTTGACCTCGGCCTTGACCTCGGCGACATAGCGCTGCGCCCTGCCCAGCAGATGCCCCACCGTGCGGGCCACCTTGGGCAAGCGCTCCGGGCCGATGACGATCAGCGCCACCGCTCCGATCAGGGCCAGCTTGTCGAAGCCAAAGTCGATCATGGACGTACGCGCCGTCAGGGCTCAGCCGGGCCAGCCCTCAGGACTTGGTTTTGGCCTCGACGTCGATGGTGGTGCCGACGCCCTGGGCTTTGTCGGCGGTCACCTGTTGGGCGGGGGTCGAGGCCTCGGTGTTGCTGGAGCCGTCGCGCATGCCGTCCTTGAAGCCCTTGACGGCCGCCCCGAGGTCCGAGCCGATGTTCTTGAGCTTCTTGGTGCCAAACACCAGCACGACGATCAACAGCACGACCAACCAGTGCCAGATGCTGAAGGTACCCATGATGTACTCCTAACAAGGACCCTTGATTCTACGGCTTCGCCCCACCAGCGCAGCGGCTCGAGGCTAGCCCACACGCCACGGGCGCGGCCCGCCCAACACATGGACATGGAGGTGGTAGACCTCCTGCCCACCGTCCACACCGGTGTTGATCAAGGTTTTGAACCCATTGCCGGCGCCCTGTTCCACCGCCAGGCGCGGCGCCAGGGTGAGCATGCGCCCCAGCAGGGCCTGGTGCTCGGCCCCGACCTCCAGCAAGGAAGCCACGTGCAGCTTCGGAATGATCAGGAAATGGATGGGCGCATGCGGCCGAATGTCGTGGAAAGCCAGCAGTTCTTCGTCCTCGTACACCTTCTTCGAAGGAAGCTGGCCGGCGACGATTTTGCAGAAGACGCAGTTCGGATCTTGGCTCATGGCACTTCAATGGGCATGGGCATGGGTCGGCGGTCGTTCAAGGCCAGCCAGCCGCGCACCACGCGGTAAACGAACCAGATGGAAATCACGCACCAGGCGATCCAGCCCGGCACGATGAACAAAAACCACAGCGGCAGTGTGACGAGATAGAGGCCGGCGGCCCACAGCACGCTGCGGATGCGCCAGCGAAAATGCGAAGCATGCCATGTGCCGGCGGCGTCATGGCGCTTGATCAGATCGAGGATGAAGGCCGCCACCAGCAGCAGCACGCCGGGTTGGAAAGAAGGAATCACGGCGCCCACCGCCACGATGGCATGCAAGGCATAGCTGATGTGACCCAGGGTGCGCAGCGAGTCCTCGCCTGGACCGTGGGGGCCGAAGATCTCGCTGACGGGCGAGGCCTCGCGGGGATCGGGTGAGGCACTCATACACCGGGCTCCCGCGGCTGGCTCGGCTGTCGGGCGGCGAACTCCTGCAGTCCGGACAGGCCCTCGCGGCGCTGGAGCTCGGCCAGCACATCCGAGGGCTTGAGCCCGAAATGCGCCAGGGCCACCATGGTATGGAACCACAGATCGGCCACCTCGTACACGATCTTCTGTGGCTCCCCGTCCTTGGCGGCCATCACGGTCTCGGTGGCTTCCTCGCCCACCTTTTTCAGGATCGCATCGGTGCCTTTGTGAAAGAGCCGGGCCACGTACGAGGTCTGAGGATCGCCCCCCTTGCGGGATTCGATCACATCGGCCAGGCGGGCAAGCACATCCTGCGACGAAAAAGACGGCGGCTCCTGGTCCATGGCGTTCATCCGTAAATGCTCTGTGGGTCTTTCAGGACCGGATCGACGGTGACCCATCGTCCGTCTCGCAGAACTTGGAAGAAGCACGAATGCCGGCCGGTGTGGCAGGCAATGCCCGGCTCGTGACCGAGCTGGCTCACCAACAGCAAGACGACATCGGCATCACAATCCAGGCGGATTTCGTGCACCTTCTGGATGTGGCCGGAGGACTCCCCTTTGTGCCACAGGCGCCCGCGCGAGCGACTCCAGTAGACGGCCTCACCGCGACGGGCCGTCTCGGCAAGCGCCTCGCGGTTCATGTAGGCGAACATCAGCACGTCCTTGGTGCTCGCCTCCTGCGCGATCACCGGCACCAGGCCGTCGCGGTCCCATTTCACTTCGTCGAGCCAACTCATCGGCACAGTGTAGCAACCACGGGGAATCGGCGATGCCGCCTCTCAGGCCCGCACCGGGATTCCCCTTGCAGCCATCAGGGCCTTGGCCTGCCCGACCGTGTACTCGCCGTAATGAAAAATGCTGGCTGCCAGCACGGCATCGGCACCGCCTTGCTGGATGCCCTGGACCAAGTGTTCGAGGGTGCCGACGCCGCCCGAGGCAATCACCGGCACATTCACCGCATCGCTGACGGCCCGCGTGAGCGCCAGGTCGAAGCCGCTCTTGGTGCCGTCGCGGTCCATGCTGGTGAGCAAGATCTCTCCGGCCCCATGCTCGGCCATCTGCCGAGCCCAGGCCACGGCGTCCAGCCCGGTGTTCTTGCGTCCACCGTGGGTATAGACGTCCCAGCCGCTGCCATCGGGCCGGGCCTTGGCATCGATGGCCACCACGATGCACTGGGCCCCATACTTGGCCGACGCCTCGCGAATGACCTGAGGGTTGGCCACCGCCGCCGAGTTGAAGCTCACCTTGTCGGCCCCGGCATTGAGCAGGCGGCGCACATCGTCCACGGTGCGCACGCCTCCGCCGACCGTCAGCGGGATGAAGACCTGTGAAGCCACGGCCTCGATGATGGGCAGGATCAGGTCGCGCCCATCGCTGGTGGCCGTGATGTCGAGGAAGGTCAGCTCGTCGGCGCCTTGCTCGTTGTAACGCGCGGCGATCTCCACCGGGTCGCCGGCATCGCGCAACTCGACGAAATTGACCCCCTTGACGACGCGGCCGCCGGTGACGTCCAAGCAGGGAATGATGCGTTTGGCCAGCATGGATCTGCGCTCAAGCGCCGCCGTTGAGTTCATCGGCGCGCTTTTGGGCCTGCGCGAAATCGAGTGCACCGGTATAGATCGCCCGACCGCAAATCACCCCCTCGATGCCTTCGTCTTCCACTGCGCACAGCTTTTCGATGTCGGCCAAGCTGCTTAAGCCGCCAGAGGCGATCACCGGAATGCTCAGAGCCTGCGCCAGCTTGACGGTGGCCTCGATGTTGATGCCTGTGAGCATGCCGTCGCGGCCGATGTCGGTGTAGATCACCGCCTCGACGCCATAGTCCTCGAACTTCTTGGCCAGATCGATCACCTCGTGGCCCGAGAGCTTGGACCAGCCGTCGGTGGCCACTTTGCCGTCTTTGGCATCCAACCCGACGATGATGTGGCCGCCAAAGGCGCTGCAAGCATCTTTCAAGAACCCCGGGTTCTTCACCGCGGCCGTGCCGATGATGATGTAGCTGAGGCCATCGTCGAGATAGCGCTCGATGGTGTCGAGGTCGCGGATGCCCCCGCCCAACTGCACGGGAATCTCATCGCCCACCTCGGCCAGGATGGCTTTGATCGCCGACTCGTTGACCGGCTTGCCGGCAAAAGCCCCGTTGAGATCGACCAGATGCAAGCGACGTGCCCCCGCATCGACCCAACGGCGCGCCATGGCCGCCGGATCTTCGCCGAAGGTGGTGGAGTCATTCATGTCGCCCTGCTTGAGGCGCACACATTGGCCGTCTTTGAGATCGATGGCAGGGATCAGCAACATAGCCGAAGTCGAGTGGGTGGGATGGGAAGGGCAGCGGAGTGGCGAAAGAATCGGGCACCGCAGCGGTGCACGCTTTAGGAGTCGACGGTCTCGGGCGATGTCAGGGCTTCCAGCTCAGGAAGTTGCGGTACAGGGCCAAGCCGTGATCGGCGCTTTTCTCGGGGTGGAACTGCGTCGCGAAAATATTATCCCGGGCCACCGCACAGGTAAAGCGCAGCCCGTACTCGGTTTCCCCGGTGCTATGGGCCTCATCGACCACCCGCGCATAGAAGCTGTGGACGAAATAGAACCAAGCCCCATCGGGCACGCCGGCCCACATCGGGTGCGAACGCGTCTGCCAGACCTGATTCCACCCCATCTGCGGCACTTTGTAGCGGCTGCCATCAGGCTGGATCTGGCCTTCGAGCTGGAAGCGCACCACCTCGCCGGCAATCAAGCCCAAGCCTTCGGTGGGCCCCTCCTCGCTGCGTGACAGCAGCATCTGCATGCCCACGCACACGCCCATCAGCGGCTTGTTCGCCGCCGCATGCAGCACGGCCTCCAGCAAGCCGCAGTCACGCAGCTGTCGCATGCAATCGGGCATGGCCCCCTGGCCGGGCAGCACGACGCGCTCGGCGGCATACACCTCATCGGGGCGAGCGGTGACGACCACCTCCAGGCCACAGCCCTGCGCCACATGGCGCACGGCCTGCGACACCGAGCGCAGATTGCCCATGCCGTAGTCGACGACCGCAACGGTAGCCATGGCACGCGCGCTCACAGCGAGCCTTTGGTGGACGGGATGACGCCAGCGCTGCGCGGATCGAGCTCCAGGGCGGCACGCAGGGCGCGGGCAAAGGCCTTGAAGACCGTCTCGCATTGATGGTGCGCATTCACCCCCCTGAGGTTGTCGATATGCAACGTCACCAACGCATGGTTGGCAAAGCCCTGGAAGAACTCGAACGCCAGCTGGGTGTCGAAGCCGCCGATCATGCCGGCCGTGAAGGGCACGTGCATGTGCAAGCCGGGCCGGCCGGAAAAATCGATCACCACCCGCGACAAGGCCTCGTCCAGCGGCACATAGGCATGGCCGTAGCGGCGAATGCCCCGTTTGTCGCCCACGGCCTTGGCCACGGCCTGCCCCAGGGTGATGCCCACGTCTTCCACCGTGTGGTGACCATCGATGTGCAGATCGCCCTGGCAGTCGATCTCCAAGTCGATCAGCCCATGACGGGCGACCTGATCGAGCATGTGGTCGAAAAAGCCGATGCCGGTGTTCAGCTTGGCCTGGCCGCTGCCGTCGAGATTGAGGGCCACGCGAATCTTCGTTTCATGGGTATGGCGCGTGACCTCGGCGACGCGCGGCGCGATGGAAGTGCTCATGGTGGCTTACAGACTTTCTCGCAAGGCGGCGATCAGGCGCTGGTTCTCCTCGGGCGTGCCCACGGTCAAGCGCAGACAGTCTCGCAGCAATGGATGCATTCTAGAAACGTTCTTCACCAGCACGCCACGCTGCTTCAAGCCGGCAAAGGCGCGGTCGGCCTCGGGCACGCGCACCAGCACCATGTTGGCCTCGCTGGGAAAGGGCGTCACGCCGGGCAGGCTGTCGAGGGCCTGGATCAGCCGCGTGCGCTCCTCGCGCAACACGGCCGCCTGGCGGGCGTACTCGTCGGCATGCTCCAAGGCGAACAAAGCCGCCTCGGCATTGAGCACGCTCACGTTGTAGGGCGGGCGCACTTTGTCGATCTGGGCGATCAGCCGGGCCGCACCCATCATGTAGCCCACACGCACCCCGGCCAGACCGAATTTGCTCAGCGTGCGCATCAGCAGCACATGCTCGTGCTGGCCCAGCCGATCGATGAAACTGCGGCTGGCAAAGGGTTGGTAGGCCTCGTCGATCACCACCAGGCCCGGTGCGGCCTCGATGAGCCGCTGGACGATGCGATCGTCGAAGAGATTGGCCGTCGGATTGTTCGGATAGGGGAGATACAGCAGGGTGGGCTGATGCGCTTCCAAAGCCCTCAGCATGGCCGTCTCGTCCAGCTCGAATGTGTCCGTCAGCGGCACGCCGACGAACTTCAGCCCCTGCAGCTGCGCCGACATCGGGTACATCACGAAGCTGGGCACCGGGGCCATGATGGTGGCGCCGGGCACGTCGCAAGCCATGGCCAGCAGGCTGATGAGCTCATCGGATCCATTGCCCAGCATCAGCGCGCAGCCTTCGGGCAGGCCGGCGTGACGCGCCAGGGCTTGGCGCAAGGTGTCGATGCGCGCGCCGGGATAGCGGTTGATGGCCACCGCGCCCAAGCGCTCACCCAAGGCTTGCTGCAGCCGCGGCGGCAGCCGAAAGGGGTTTTCCATCGCATCGAGCTTGATCATGCCGGTGCTGTCTTGCACGGCATAGGCATGCATGCCTTGCACGTCCTGGCGCAGCCAGCGCGCCATCACCGCATCGAGCCGGCTCATCGCACCTGCCCCTTCAAGCGGAACTCGGCCGCCTGCGCATGGGCTTGCAGACCCTCGCCATAGGCCAACTCGGCGGCAATGGCACCCAGCACTCGAGCGCCCGATTCGCTCACCTCGATCAGGCTGGAACGCTTCTGAAAGTCATACACCCCCAACGGCGAGGAAAAGCGGGCCGTGCCCGAGGTGGGCAGCACGTGATTGGGGCCGGCGCAGTAATCGCCCAGGCTCTCGCTGGTGTACGCCCCCAGGAATATCGCCCCCGCATGGCGCAGCAAGGGCTCCCAACGCCCCGGCTCCCGAGAGGACACTTCCAAATGCTCCGGGGCAATGCGGTTGCTGATCTCGCAAGCTTCTTCCATGCTGCGGGTCAGGATCAGCGCACCGCGGCCTTCGAGCGAGGCGCGAATGATGTCGCGGCGCGGCATGCCTGGCAGCAAACGATCGATCGCCGCTCGGACCTCGGCGATGTAGTGGGCATCAGGGCACAGCAGGATGCTTTGGGCCAACTCGTCGTGCTCGGCCTGGCTGAACAGGTCCATGGCCACCCAATCGGCCGGCGTGCTGCCGTCGGCCAGCACCAGGATTTCGCTGGGGCCGGCGATCATGTCGATGCCCACGGTGCCAAACACATGCTTCTTGGCGCTGGCCACGTAGGCATTGCCCGGGCCGGTGATCTTGTCCACTTTCGGGATGGTGGCCGTGCCATAAGCCAGGGCGGCCACGGCCTGCGCCCCGCCGATGGTGAAGGCACGGCTGACGCCGGCCACATGCGCGGCGGCCAGCACGAGCGGGTTCTTCTCGCCCCGCGGCGTGGGCACCACCATGATGATCTCGCCCACCCCGGCCACCTGGGCAGGAATGGCGTTCATCAGCACCGACGAGGGGTAGGCCGCCTTGCCGCCGGGCACGTAAATGCCCACGCGGTCCAGCGGCGTGACCTTCTGGCCCAACAAAGTGCCGTCCTCGTCACGGTACGACCAAGAGCGGCCGCAGGCCTCCAACTGACGTTCGTGATAGGTCCGCACACGCTTGGCGGCGGCTTGGAGCGCCTCTCGCTGGGTCGCCGGGATGGCCTCGAAAGCCGCCTGCAACTGCGCCGGACTGAGCGCCAGCTCGGCCACCGAGGCGGCCTGCAGCCCGTCCAAACGCGCGGTGTGGTCGAGCACGGCAGCATCGCCTCGCGCACGCACGTCGGCCAAAATCTCCGTGACACGGGCCTCGATCGCTGGGTCTGCCTGTGCCGTCCAATGCAACACGCGCTGAAACTCGGTCTCGAAATCGGGCGATGTGGTGGCCAGTTGACGGATTCGGACGGACATCGTTCACTCCTTCGCAATGGCGCCGGCAAACGCATCGATGAGCGAGCGCAGCGCCGCACGCTTGAGCTTGAGCGCCGCTTGGTTGACGATCAGCCGCGAGGAAATCGGCATGATCTGCTCGACCTCGACCAGATGGTTGGCCCTGAGCGTGCTGCCGGTGGATACCAGATCGACGATGGCATCGGCCAGGCCAGTCAGCGGGGCGAGCTCCATCGAACCATACAGCTTGATCAGATCGACATGCACGCCCTTGTCGGCAAAATGCTGGCGCGCCACCGTGGTGTACTTGGTGGCCACGCGGATGCGCGAGCCCTGCTTGACGGCTGCCGCATAGTCGAAGTCGGCGCGCACCGCCACACTCATGCGACAGCGGGCGATGTTCAAGTCCAAGGGCTGATACAAACCCTGGCCACCATGCTCGAGCAGCACGTCTTTGCCTGCCACCCCCACGTCGGCCCCGCCATACTGCACATAGGTGGGCACGTCCGTGGCGCGCACCAACACCACACGCACATCGGGTCGATTGGTGGGCAAGATGAGCTTGCGCGATGTCTCCGGGTCCTCCATCACCTCGACACCGGCCGCCTTCAGCAGCGGCAAGGTTTCATCGAAGATGCGGCCCTTGGACAGCGCCAGCGTGATCATGGCTGCGTTCTGGCTCATTGAATTCTTTCGATGTCCGCACCCAAAGCGCGCAACTTGACTTCCATGTGGTCGTAACCCCGGTCCAAGTGGTAAATGCGATCGACCACGGTCTCGCCCTCGGCCACCAAGCCGGCGATCACCAAACTGGCCGAGGCGCGCAAATCGGTGGCCATCACGGCAGCGCCCGAGAGTTTCTCGACCCCCTGCACGATGGCCGTGTGGCCGTCCACCTCGATGCGCGCCCCCAGACGCACCAGCTCGTTGACATGCATGAAGCGGTTTTCGAAGATGGTCTCGGTGATGCGGGACGTGCCTTCGGCGACACAGTTCAGCGCCATGAATTGCGCCTGCATGTCGGTAGGAAAGGCCGGGTATTCACTGGTACGGAAGGACTGGGCTTTCAGCCGCCCCGAGGCGGCCACGCGGATCCAGTCGGCGCCGGCTTCGATGCGGGCGCCGGCCTCGCGCAACTTGTCGATCACCGCATCCAGATGATCGGCACGCGCCTGGCGCAACAGCACGTTGCCACCGGCGGCGGCCACGGCGCACAGGAAGGTGCCGGTTTCGATGCGGTCCGGAATGGTCCGGTGCGTCACGCCGCCGAGGCGCTCGACACCCTGGATGCGGATCTTGCTCGTCCCATGCCCTTCGATCTTCGCCCCCATGGCGATCAGCATCTCGGCCAGATCGGGAATTTCAGGCTCTTGTGCGGCATTTTCCAGCACCGTTTCGCCCCGGGCCAGCGTGGCCGCCATCATCAAGTTCTCGGTGCCGGTGACGGTGACCATGTCGGTGGTGATGCGCGCCCCGCGCAGCCCACCGGCCGGCGCCTTGGCCAGGATGTAACCATGCTCGACCCGGATGTCGGCCCCCATGGCCTGCAGGCCCTTGATGTGTTGGTCCACCGGGCGCGAGCCGATCGCACAGCCGCCGGGCAGCGAGACCGTGGCCTCCCCGAAGCGCGCCAGCAGCGGCCCCAGCGCCAAGATGGAGGCCCGCATGGTCTTGACCAGGTCATACGGCGCTTCCGGGGAGGTGACGCAGCTGGCGTCCAGGTGGATGCGCTCGGGGTGGTCGGCATCTCGCTCGGCCTTGGCCCCCATGTTGCGCAAGAGCTTGAGCATGGTCGCCACGTCTTGCAGCGCCGGCACGTTGTCCAGCGTGACGGGTTCGGCCGTCAACAAGGCCGCGCACAATTCAGGCAGGGCGGCGTTCTTGGCCCCTGAAATGGTGATCTCGCCCGCCAGAGGGCGGCCGCCGCGGATGAGGAGTTTGTCCATGCGTGGGCTGGTTTACAGGCCCCGCGCCGCGCCCGTCTGGGCGCCCCCCGCTTGCACGCCAACCGCGCCCAGGGGGCTGCCACCCGTGCCGCGGCCACGGGCGCCGATCAATGGTGGTGGGTGGACGCCGAAGTGGCAGACCACTCGGCCGGCGTGAACGTCTTCATCGACAGGGCGTGGATTTGCTCGCGCATTCTATCGCCCAGCGCGCGGTAGACACGCTGGTGCCGCGCCACGCGCGACAGCCCCTCGAACTCGGCCGACACGATGGTGGCGAAAAAATGGCGGCCGTCGCCCTCCACGTCCAAATGCTCGCAGGCGAGCCCTTGGGCAATGTAGGTGCGCACTTCCTGAGGAGTCGGATCGGCCATAGTGGACCAATTATCCTGCATTCTTCAATGCCGGATCTTGTAGCCGGTCTTGAGCAGGTGCAGGGCGATCGCAGCCACCACGGCGAAGCTGCCACCCACCACGGCCAGGCTGAGCCACGGCGAGACGTCACTGACACCGAAAAACCCCCGACGGAACCCGTCGATCATGTAGAAAAAGGGGTTGAGGTGGCTCACCGCCTGCCAGAACGGCGGCAGCGAATGCACCGAGTAGAACACCCCGGCCAAAAACGTCATCGGCATGATCAGGAAGTTCTGGAAGGCCGCCATCTGGTCGAACTTCTCGGCCCACAGGCCGGCGATCAAACCCAGCGAGCCCAACATGCCCGCCCCCAGCACTGCAAACACCAGGATCCATCCCGGTTGCGCAAACGGCGGCACGGCAAAGCCCAGCGTGACCAGGAACACTCCCAGCCCCACCAACAAGCCCCGGATCACCGAGGCGCCGACATAGGCAACAAACCAGTCCCGATGCGACAGCGGCGCCACCAGCAAGAACACCAAGTTGCCAGTGATCTTGCTCTGGATCAAGGACGAGGAGCTGTTGGCAAAGGCATTTTGCAGCACGCTCATCATCACCAGGCCCGGCACCAAAAAGGCGGTGTAGCTGACGCCGTCATAGACCTGGACATGCTCTTCGAGCACATGGCCGAAGATCAGCAGATACAGCACCGCGGTGAGCACCGGCGCGGCCACGGTCTGGAAGCTCACCTTCCAAAAGCGCAGCACCTCCTTGTACAGCAGCGTGCGCACGCCAGCCGTCGGCGCGATCGACGCGGGATCCAGCGGCTTCACGATGGCACCTCCTCCAGCGGGCTGGGATGGTCGAGGAATGCCGGCGCGGTATCGGCTTGCATGATTTCGAGGAACACGTCTTCCAGATCGGCGCGGCCGATCTCGAGGTCTTCCACGGCCACGTGATGCAGGCGCAAGGTGGACAGGATCTCCTCCACCTCCAAGGCATCGTGGGCTTTGATCTGCACGATGCGTCCGGTCACACGCGCCATGTCGGCCAGCGAGGCCGGCAGCGGGTCGTCGGTCTTGAAACGCAGCATCGTGCTGGCCCGGCCCGACAGCAGGGCCGAGGTGCGGTCCAGGGCCACCACCTGCCCGGCCTTGAGCATGGCGATGCGATGGCACAGGGCCTCGGCCTCCTCGAGGTAATGCGTGGTCAGCAGCACTGTGTGGCCTTCGCGGTTCAAGCGCGCGATGAACTGCCACAACGTCTGGCGCAGCTCCACGTCCACGCCGGCCGTCGGCTCGTCCAGCACGATCACCGCAGGCCGGTGCACCAGGGCCTGGGCCACCAGCACCCGACGCTTCATCCCGCCCGACAGCTGGCGCATGTTGGCGTTGGCCTTGTCGGCCAGACCCAGATTGACCAGCAACTCGTCGATCCAGTCGTCGTTGCGACGCAAGCCAAAGTATCCCGACTGGATGCGCAGCGCCTCGCGCACGCTGAAGAAGGGGTCGAAGACCAGTTCCTGAGGCACGATGCCCAAGCATCGGCGCGCCATCGCGTAGGCGTCCACCACATCGTGGCCATGCACGCACACACGCCCGCTGGTGGCCCGGCTCAGACCGGCCAGAATGCTGATCAGGGTGGTCTTGCCCGCGCCGTTGGGCCCCAGCAAGCCGAAGAATTCACCGGGTTCGATGGTGAAGCTTACCTCGCGCAAAGCCTGCAATGGGCCCCGCGCGGTGCGATAGGTCTTGCTGACCTGCTGGAAAACGACAGCGGACATAGGGGGCTTGATTGTAGGCAAGGCCGCCGCAGCGTGCAGCCCGCGGGACAGACCCGGCTTGCGGTCGGAACCGGATTTGCTAGATTGGCAGCGGGCATGCCGGCGCACAAGGCGTCCGTGCCCCGGAGCCATCATGCACACCAAAAAGCCGCGCCGCACGGCCGAGCGCATTCTCGAAGTCTCGCTCGATCTGTTCAACCGCTTCGGCGAGCCCAATGTCTCGACCACCCTGATTTCGGCCGAACTGAACATCAGCCCAGGCAACCTTTATTACCACTACCCGGCCAAGGACGAACTGATCAATGCCTTGTTCGACCGCTACGAACGCGCCCTCAACGAGCTGCTGCACGCCGCTGACGATGTGCGCAACGTGGAAGACGCCTGGCTGTTCTTTCACATGCTGTTCGAGTTGATTTGGCAGTACCGTTTCCTCTACCGCGATCTCAACGACCTGCTGAGCAAGAACCGCCGACTGGAGACGCATTTCCAGTTCGTGCTGAAGAACAAGTCCCGCGCGGTGCGCACGGTGCTCGACGCCTTGTCGCGCCATCAGTCGTTACGCATCGATGGCCGTGAAGCCGACTCGGTAGCCACCGCCATGGTGGTGGTGCTCACCTACTGGCTCAGCTATGAATATGTGCGCGACCCGCGCCACGCGCTGGAGCCCGAATGCGCCGGCGCGGCCCTGTTGCGGGGGGCGTTCCATGTGCTGAGCCTGCTGCTGCCTTATCTCGATCCCGCACAAAAGACCCACCTGCTGGGTCTGGTCGGGCACTACAGCCCCCCCTGAGTCAAGCCCCCCATGGCCCGATGGACTGCCTTCCCTGACGACGCCACCGCCTCCACCCACGACCTGGCCCCCTTGCAGCCACAGTGGGCGCGGCTGGATGCCGAAGCTGCCGCCTGCGAGCCCATGGACGCGACGCGCCGGCTGGACGTCGAGATGGCCCGGTCCGAACTCGAGTCATGAACCTGCTGCGACCCCGTTATGATGCGCAGCCTCACACTGCCCGCCCCCGATGTCGACCACACCCAAGCAAATCATCTGCGTGAAGTGGGGCACCGCCTATGGACCGGAGTACGTCAACCGGCTCTACGGCATGGTGTCACGCCACATCACAGGCCCGTTTCGGCTGGTATGTTTCACCGACGACCGGCGTGGCATCCGCCCCGAGGTGGACACGTTCGACCTGCCGGAGCTGGGGTGCGCCCATCCGCAACGCACGATGGGCAAATGGCGCAAGGTGGTGTTGTGGGGCGAGACCCTGGGCGACCTGCGCGGCCCCGCGCTCTTCGTGGATCTGGACTCCGTGATCGTCGGCTCGCTGGACGACTATTTCAGTTACGGCCACCCCGAGGACGTGATCCTGGCGAGAAATTGGTCCAAACCTTTGCAACGGCTGGGGCAGACCTCGGTGTTTCGCTTCCCCGTGGGCCGCTATCCGCACATCCTGGCTGACTTTCGTGCCGACCCGCAAGGCGTGGCCGACCGCTATCGCTTCGAGCAGCACTACATCACACATGCCGTGCCCGGCGGCATCAAGCTCTGGCCTGAAAGCTGGACGAGGCATTTCCGCCTGCATTGCTTGCCGCCGTTTCCGCTGCGCTACTTCATGCCCGCACGACTGCCTCGCGGAACACGCATCGTGACCTTTCCCGGCGGCCCCAACCCGGGCGACGTGTTGGTGGGGCGCTGGACCCCCGAGGCCCCCGAACACCCTTCGCCCTGGGAGCATCTGCGCGGCGCCTTTCGCCCCGGCCTGAGCCTGAAGCAGCGTTGGCGCCATGCCACCCGCTATGTCAAGCCAGTGCCCTGGATCGCACAGCACTGGCGCGAGTGACTCAGACCTCCTGCGCGTCGTACTCGATGCCGCCGACCCAGCCGGCCACCAGGTTGTAGACCCAGCAGGCCAGCACCGTGCCGATGTAGCCGAGCACCAGGTAGAGCACGGGCAGGATGAGCACCATCAGCCAGGGCATTCGTTCGCCGTGGGGCATGATGCCCCCCAGGATCAGCATGAAAGGCACCAGGATGACCAAGGACACCAGGGCCATCATCAGCCCAGCCACCTTGCCGTTTTGATGCGGGGACAAGCGTTGAATGCGTCGTTTCATGAAAACCTCCCTCTCGGCAGGCTACCATGAAACCACGCGGATTCAAGCCCCATGACTTCGGGGGTCGCTGGCGCAGAAGAAGCGTTCGACCAACTCCCATTGGTCCGGCACGTTCAGCGCCGGCGCATGCCCGCAGCCGGGGATGGTGACGACCACGGCACGCGGACCGCGGTTGCGCATGGCCTCGGCCGTCTCGGCCAGCAGCAGATCGGAGTGTTCGCCGCGCAAGCACAGCACCGGGATGTCCAGGCTGTCATAGGCCTCCCACAGGTCGTAGTCGTGTGGGTGATGGACGAATTGCTGCGCCATCGCCGGGTCGTAATGGGTGGTGATGCGTCCATCGGGCAGGCGGCGCGCCGAGGTTTCGGCCATGCGGCGCCACTGGGCATCGGACAGCCAGCCATAGGGCCGGTAAACGGTGCGCAAGAAAGCCTCGAGCTCGGTCATGCGCTCGAAGGTCGGCGGACTGCCGGCATAGGCCCGGATGCGTTCGAGCGCCGGTTGGGCCAGTTGGGGACCGTTGTCATTGAGAATGAGCCGCCGGATGCGCCCCCGCAGCGTGGTGGCCGCCGCCAGCGTGCCGATGGCCCCTCCCATGGAGGTGCCCAACCAGTGGAAACGTTCCAAGCCGAGCTGGTCCACCAGCGCCGTAGCGATCTGCACATAGAACGAAAGCTTGTATTCATTGACAGGGTCGGGGCTCCACTGCGACAGCCCACGGCCGAGTGTGTCCGGGCAGATGACGCGAAAACGCGAAGACAAGTATTCGGCCACGTCATCCATGTCACGGCCGGTGCGTGCCAGGCCATGCCAGGCGATCACGGTCTCGCGGTGCTGCGCGCCCCATTCGGTGTAATGGATCTCGCGGCCGACGCAGCTCAGATAGTGGGAAGTGAACGGCATGAGAATCTCCCTTGCTCGTGTGCCTCAAGCATGTGCAACCGATCACAGGGCGCGCTGACGCAGCCGCCCGACGATGCCGGTGGGAAAGTGGTAGACGCACAGCACGAACAGCACGCCCAACCACAGCAGCCACCGGTCGGGAGACACGAGCTCGGAGACGACTGGAAGCCCTTGGACCGCACCCGCGCCCAGGCGCATGAGGTCTTGCAGGTAGTTTTGGGCCAGCACGAACAGCGCCGCGCCGATGACCGCGCCGTAGATCGTGCCCATGCCGCCAATGACCACGATGAGCAAGATGTCCAGCATGATCTCGAAGCTCAAGGAGGTGTCCGGGCCGTTGTAGCGCAGCCAGATGGCCAGCATGGCGCCGGCCACCGTGGCGAACAATGCCGACAGCACATTGGACAAGGTGCGGTAGACCACCGTGCGATAGCCAATGGCCTCGGCACGGAAATCGTTCTCGCGGATGGCCTGCAGCACGCGGCCAAACGGCGAGTTGACGATGCGCAGCATCAAGCCCAGCAGCAGCAGGGTGAGCAGGAACAAGCCGTAGTAGCTGATGATGCGTCCGTCGATGAGCACCCCGAAGAATTCGTTGTCGAAAGGCTCGAAACTCGGGCTCAGCCACTCGGGCATGCGGAAGGTCAACCCATCCTCGCCACCGGTGATCTCTGACAGCTGCGAGGCCAGGGTCTGGAACGCCGAGGCCACCGCCAGCGTGATCATTGCGTAGAAGATGGCCTTCACGCGCAGGCTGAACAAGCCGATCACGAACGACAAGACCAGCGACAGCAACAACGCGCAGCCGATGCCCACCGCCAGCGCATCCCAGCCCGCGCCCATGCGGCTGGAGGCGATGGCCACGCCGTAGGCGCCAATGCCGAAGAACATGGTGTGGGCGAAGCTGACGATGCCGGTGTAGCCCAGCAAGAGGTCGTAGCTGGCCACCAGCACCATGAAGATGAGGATCTTGGCCGCCACGTTGAGCGACTTGCTGCCCGGAAAGACGAAGGGCGTGAGCAAGAGTCCGAGCAGGATGATGATCAAAGCCAGGGCCAGCCAGCGGCTGCGAGGCAGGTCATGGGACAGCAGGCGTTGCAACATGATCGCCCCCTCAACGATGGGTCACCGGATACAGGCCTTGGGGTCGCCACAGCAAGATGGCCACCATCAGACCGATGTTGGAAAACAGCGCGACCTTCGGGGCCAGAAAACCGGTGTAATTGGCCATCAGTCCGACCAATAAAGCCCCGACGAAGCAGCCCAGCGTGGAGCCCAAACCGCCGATGATGATGACGATGAACAGCAGCACATTGATCTGCGCGCCCATCTGCGGCACCACCATTTGCTGGTACAGACCCCAAAGCACGCCCCCCAAGCCGGCCAGCGCCGAGCCCACGACGAACACGCCGATGAACAAGCGCTTGATGCGATAGCCCAGGCTTTCGACCATCTCGCGGTCTTGCACGCCGGCGCGGATGAGCAACCCGATCTTGGTGCGGTTGAGCACGAACAGCATGGCCGCCAGCACCACCGCGCCGAGGACCACCGCCAACAGCCGGTATTTCTCGATGGCCGCCTCTCCCAGCAGCACCGAGCCGCGCAAGCCTTGGGGCAGCGGCAACGGGATCTGCAGCGGCCCCCAAATCACCTTGATGATTTCCTCACCGATGATCATGCCGCCCATCGTGATGAGGATCTGCTTCAGGTGCTGGCCGTAGACCGGCCGCACGACCACGCGCTCGAAGGCGTAACCCACCGCACCGGCCACGCTCATGGCCACCACCATCGCGAGGAAAATGGCCGTCAGATTGCGCCACAGCGAGTCGCTGGCAGTCCAGTCGCCCATGGCCCCCAGGACCGTGGTGGCCATGAAGGCGCCAAGCGCGATGAACACGCCATGGCCGAAGTTGAGCACGTCCATCAGGCCGAAGACGAGGGTCAGGCCCGAGGCGATGATGAAAATGATCATGCCCATGGCCAATCCGGCGATGGTCAGCGTCAGCCAGGTGGGCACCGAACCGACCAGCGGCAGGGCGGCTGCCGCCAGAACCAGCACCAAGGCCAAGGGAATGAGGTCGAAGCGCTCGCGCGGCACGGCCTCGGTGGCGCCACCGGTGGCGCCCACAGCAGAAGTGATGGGAGTCATCGCACACCTCGTGTTCACTGATGAGCCGCCAGCGACAGCCCCAACAGGCGCTGCTGGAGGGCCTCGTCCTGGGCGAGTTCGGCCATCGGGCCGCGATGCACGATGCGGCCGTCGTCCATCACCGCCACCTGGTCGCCCAGGGCCTTGGCCATGGCAAAGTTCTGTTCGACGAGCAAGATGGTGGTGTGCGTGGACTTGAGTTCACGCAGCGCGCCGATGAGGTTCTGGATGATGGCCGGCGCCAACCCCTTGCTGGGCTCGTCGATGAGCAGCAGCTCGCGCGGCTCGACGATGGCGCGCGCGATGGCCAGCATCTGCTTCTGGCCGCCCGAAAGCTTGCCGGCGGGATAGAGCCAGAACTTCTTCAGCGCCGGGAAGAGCCCGAAGATCCACTCCAGACGCCGGGAGTCGAGCTCATCGACGGTGCGCGCCCCGCGCGCGGCCAGCAGCAGGTTCTCCTTGACGCTGAGGTCGCTGAAGATCCCCATGCTTTCGGGGACATAAGCGATGCCACGCTGGGCAATGTCCGGTGTGGAGAGCTTCGCACCGGGCCCACCGATGGCCTGGCCCTTGAATCGAATGCTGCCTTGCTGCGCGGACCACAAGCCCATGATGGTGCGCAGCGTGGTGGTTTTGCCGGCGCCATTGCGCCCCAGCAACATGGTGACCTGACCGGCCGGCACCTCGAAGTCCACGCCATGCAGGATGTGATAGGCACCGATGTGGGTGTGCACGCCAGAGAGGCTGAGCACGATGTCGTTCGGATTCATGCGGTCTCCCGAATGTCGGCCGTGCCCATGTAGGCGCTTTGCACGATGGGCAGGTTCATCACCTGAGCCGGCTCGCCGTCGGCCAACAGCTGACCGTTGTGCAGCACGATGATGCGATCGGCCAGTTCGCGCACGACGTCCATCTTGTGCTCGACGAGCAAGATGGTCTTGTCGCGCCGATCCTTCAGCGCGCGGATGAGATCGAGCACCACGGGCACTTCGTCCACGCTCATGCCGGCGGTGGGTTCGTCGAACATGTAGACCTTGGGATCCAAGGCCATCATCAGCGCCACTTCCAGTTTGCGCTGGTCGCCGTGGGGCAGGCTGGAGGCCGGCGCATGGGCCTTGTCGGCCAAACGCACCGCCTCCAGCCGAGCGTAGGCCTCATCGATGAGGTCTTTGCGATCGAGCCACACGCTGAACAACTGCAGAACGCCGCCGTGACGCGACTGCACGGCCAAGCGCACGTTCTCCAGCACCGAAAGGTTGGGGAAGAGCTGGGTGAGCTGGAAAGCGCGCCCCAGCCCGCGCCGGGTGCGCAACGGCGCGGGCAGATGACCGATCTCCTCCCCATCGAGCCGCACGCTGCCGCTTGTCGCCTTGAGCTGCCCGGAAATGAGGTTGAAATAGGTCGTCTTGCCCGCGCCGTTGGGCCCGACGATGGCCGTCAGCGTGCCTGGATGGAAGGCACAGCTGACGCGGTCCACGGCCACATGTCCGCCAAAGCGGACCGTGAGATCCTGGGTTTCGAGCACGCCGCTCATCGCTGCTTCACTTTCTGTGGGTTCATCGGATCGAGGACGATCGGCCCTCAGGGACAGGTGCCGATCACGTAGTGGTTGGGTCCCGTCTGCTTCAGGGTGGTGATGACGTAGATGTTCCACAGCCCCATGTTCTGGTTGGAGCCTTTGGCATAGGCGTACCCCCAGGCGGCATAGGCGCGGCCTGCGGTGGTGTGCGCATAGTTGCTGGCCGTGTAGCAGGTGGCCGGTGGTGGCGCCGCCCCGGTGGTGGTGCCACTGGCCGCAGCAGATGGCACACTCTCGGCCCCTTGTCCATCGACCGCGGTCACGGTCCACTGGTAGGTGGTGGCTGGTGTCAGCCCGGTGTCGGTGTAGCTGGTGCCGGTCACCGGGGTCGTCGTCTGCTTGGCACCGTTGCGATACACGTGGTAGCCAGCCGCCCCCTGAACCGAGGCCCAGGAAATCACCATCGAGGTGTCGGTCGCCCCCGAGGTACTGACCCCCGTGGGCGCAGGCAGCGTGGACGTGGGCGCACCGCTGGCCAGGTGGTCCACCATGGCCTTGATGGCACTGATCTGGGACCCGCCCTTCTGGGCGAAGTCGCTGCCATACCAGCCGATCCAATCCCAGCAGGCATTGGGGTTGGGCAACAGGCCGCTGGCGGCGGTGCTGCGGCTGGTGTTGTCCACCTTGGTCTGAGGAAACAGCACGACGATGCGGTTGGTGTCGGCCCAGCGGGTATAGCCGGTGTTCTTGATGAACTTGTCGCCGATCTGCGCATAGCTCTGCTGGCAGCCGTGCAGGGCCACGTGCAGCCTGCATTGGGCGCCGGCGGCGCAGTCGCTGGGCACGTACACCCAGCCGGTGGCGGCCATGCCGGGGTTGTTGGTGAAGCTGGCTTGGCTGAACTCGATGTAGTTGCTGGCCGGCGGTGTGTCGTTGCGGGGGTTGAGCGTGCCGTAGATGCGGGTCAGCACGGCCTTGGCGCCGTCATAGCCGCAGTTGGCGATGTAGGGAGAGGACGTGCTGCCACAGCTGTTGTTGCCAGCGGCATCGAAATCGGTGGGAAACACATGCGCTGCACCGCTGCGCTTGATGTATTCGACGTTGCCCGAGGGCACGGCGTTGTTCGCGTACTGCTTGCGCAAGGCGTCCATGGGGTTGGGGCCGATCGTGCTGTCGCTCGTGCCGACGAACAAGTAAATCTTCTGCTTGGCGATCCCGGCCTTGTCGTCGATTTGCGAGCCGCTCCAGTGGTTGATGCTGGACTGCATCGTGGAGAGCTGGCCATCGCTGATCGTGGCGTTGTACATGCAGGCGGTGTAGTTGTAGTGCCCTGCGCACATGTAGGGGCCGGCAGCAAACACGCCCACCCCCATGAAGGTGGACGAGTGCGCCACACCGAGCTGGTTGGCCATGAAGCCGCCGGAGGACAGGCCCGATACGCTGATCTGGCTTTTGTCGATATTGAGTCTGGGCAAGCTCTGCACGGCCCAGGCCGGGCCCGCTGCGAGAACGGCGGCTGCGGCCCAGCCCACCAACATTCTGGTCTTCATCGTTTGTCTCCTCGTCGTCTCGGGGATGAGCGCCCCCGCCCGCCGATGCGCGGTTGTTGTGAAACGATGCAAAGAATGTGCATGCAAGGGCCGCGACGGCAGGCCGCGGCCCACGCTGGGGTCAGCGTTTGTTGCGGATGGGCACTTGCATTTCTTCGGGCTTGATTTCGCGCACCAGCTCCGGCACCCCCCAGGCGAAGGCCGGATCGTCCTTGATGCGGAAGTGGTACATGCTCTGCATGGCCTGGTGATCTTCCTTGCGGAAGGTCATCGTCCCTTTGGGCGTCTCGAAGCTCATGCCTTCCATCGTGGCGATCAGCTTGTTGGTGTTGGTGTCGCCATTGGTTTTCTTCAACGCGGTGACGATGGCCATGGCAGCGGCGAAGCCCCCGGCCGTGAAGAAGTCGGGCGGGCTCTTGAATTTGCTGTAGTGGTTGGCCACCAGCCACTCATTGACCGGGTTTTTCGGGATGCCGAAGTAGTAGTAGGTGGCGCCCTCCATGCCCGGAAACTGCTTGTACGCGGCCATCGCCGGCAGGATGTTGCCGCCGGTGGCGATCTCGATGCCGTAGCGCTTGAGATCCAGATCGGCGATCTTGAAGGGATTGCCCGCGCCGGCCCAGATGATGAAGATCACTTTGCGACCGGGCTGGTCTTTGAGCTTGTCGATGAGCCGCTGCGCCCCGGCGGTGAAGTCGGTGGTGTTGGTGGGCAAATACTCTTCATGCACCAGCTTGGCCTTCTTGAGCGCCGCCTTGAAGGCCGCCACACCATCGCGACCGAAGGCGTAGTCCTGCGCCAAGGTGGCAATCACGGTGCCTTCCTTGTCCAGCGCCACGGCGTTGGAGATGGCGTCTTGCGAGCTGTTGCGACCGGTGCGGAAGATGTATTTGTTCCACTTCTCGCCGGTGATGGAGTCGGCCACGGCCGGCTCGACCAGCAGGATCTTCTTGTACTCCTCGGCCACCGGCAGCATGGCCAAGGCCACGCCGGAGGACGTGGGCCCCACGGCCAAGTCGACCTTGTCGTCGGCATAGGCCGCCGCCAACAGCGATTTGCCCACGTCAGGCTTGCCCTGGTCGTCTTTCTCGATCACCACGATCTTGCGGCCGGCCACTTGCATGGTGCCGCCAGTGGCATATTCCAGCCCCAGCATCAGACCGGTCTGGGTCTGCTTGCCATAGGCCTCCAGCGGGCCGGTTTTGCTGTAGACGTGGGCGATGCGAATGTCCTTGCCTTGGGCCTGAGCCAAGCCGGTGCCGGAGGCAGCCAGCGCCGTGACGGCCAGGGCCAGGAAGGCGCGACGGATGGGATGCGCAGTCATGGTGTCTCCTGTGGTTGTCGTGGCGGATCCCTCCACCACCGAGTCACCGTCCCGCAGAATTCGGGCCGGACACCCCGACTCTGCAAGGTGCATGCCGAGCCGAACAACGGCCGCCAGACCCTTGTCGTCCTTGGAATTCGGGATCGATTTTAGGGTTTACCCGAGGATGGGGTCTCGAGCGATTGTCCGAAAGTCGGACAGCTCATCGCGGCCGCAATTGTCTGGATTTCAGACAGTGTCTGAACTCAAGACAGCTGGCGCAACTCCGGCCAGGCGGCCAGTTTTTCATAGAGGGTGGCCCGCGAAATGCGCAGCAAGCGGGCGGCGGCCAGCTTGTTGCCGCCGGTGATGCGCAAGGCCTCGGCGATGGCGCGGCGCTCGAGCTCGGCCACGGCCTCGGCCAGCGGGCGCACGTGGGGGGCCTGCGGTGGCTGCGGGCCGGCGGTGCGGGCCTCGTCGGCCGCTGCTGCCACAGGTGCGGCGGCCTGCGCCTCCCCGGGCGAAAGCACCCGCGCGAAATGGTGGGCATCGAGGCGCAGATCGTCGGTCAGCAAGCTCACTTGCTCCAGCACATTGCGCAGTTCGCGAATGTTGCCGCGCCAGGGGTGGCGGCGCAGCACCTCCAGGGCCTCGGGCGTCACCTCGCGATGGGGCATGCCGCTGCGCCGGGCAATGTCCTCTTCCAAAGCTTCGACCAAGGCCTCCAGGTCGCTGAGGCGCTCACGCAGGGCCGGGATGCGGATGGGCACCACGTTGAGCCGGTAATAGAGATCTTCGCGGAACCGCCCCTGGGCCACGAGCGCCGGCAGGTCACGGCTGGTGGCGGCGATCACGCGGACATCGATCTTGATGACCTGGTTGGAGCCCAGCGGCTCGATCTCCTGCTCTTGCAAAGCGCGCAAGAGCTTGGCCTGCAGCGGCGCCGGCATGTCGCCGATCTCGTCGAGAAAGAGCGTGCCACCATCGGCGAGCTTGAACTTGCCGTCACGCCCCTTGCGGTCGGCGCCGGTGTAGGCGCCGGGGGCCACGCCGAAGAACTCGGCCTCCAGCAAGGTTTCGGGCACCGCCGCGATGTTCACGCCGATGAAGGGGCGCCGCGCGCGGGAGGAAGCGGCATGGATCGCGTGGGCCAACAGCTCTTTGCCGGTGCCGGTTTCGCCCAGCAGCAGCACCGTGCTGTCGGTGCCCGCCACCCGGCGCGCCTGGCGCTTGACCTCCATGGCCTGCGGACTGGAGCCGATGAAGCTGGCAAAGGTGTATTTGGGCCGGCGTTGTTCGGCCAGCTGCTTGCGCGCATCGTCGAGCTCGCGCTGCAGCATCGCGAATTTCTTCATCAGCGGCTGCATCGTGCTCTCGGGATGGGCCATCAACACCAAACCGAGCGCTCCGATCACTTCGCCGGCCTCGTCACGCAGCGGGATGCGGCTGACGAGAAAGGTGCCCGCCTTGTTGGTCAGCAGGTCCACGAGGATGGGCCGGCCGGTGGCGATGACCTCGTGCATCAGGGTGTTGGGCACCACCTCCTCGACCCGATGCCCGACGAAATCGGCCTCGTCTTTCAGCCCCAGGGCCGGCAGGAATTGCTTGTAGCCCTCGCTGATCCACACCACCCGGCCACTACGGTCCACGACCATCATGCCCTCGGCCGTGTCGGCAAAGAGCTGGAACATCGAACGTGCGGCCAACTCCAGCACACTGCGGGCATCGCGCGGCAAGTCGCTGGCCGCATCCAGGGGATCGAGAGCTCGGATCTGGGACATCGCGCGCATGCTAACGCCTGACCGCGTGGTTTGCGGCCGGGGTTAGCCCGGGCTGCCCACTCAGCCGGTCTTGCGGCGATTGCGGATGGGCAGGTCTATCTCGGCGGGCGGGATTTCACGCACGAGTTTGAGGTCGGGAATGCTGCCAGGAAAAGCCCCAGACGAGACGCGAAAGTGGTACATGCTTTGCAAGGCCTGGTGGTCCTCGGCGCGGAACTGCATCCAACCCTTTGGGGTTTCGAAGCGCAAGCCCTCCATCGCAGCCACCAGACGCTCGGGGTCGGTATCGCCTTGCGTGGCGCGCAATGCGCTGACGATGGCCATCGCTGCGGCAAAGCCCCCGGCCGTGAACATGTCGGGGGGGCTTCCGTAACGCAGAAAGTGCTGAGTGACCAACCACAGGTTGACGGTGTTGCGCGAAAACGCGTAGTAGTAATACGCCGCGCCCTGCATGCCGGGCATTCGATTGAATTGCACCATCGCCCCCAGCGTGTTGCCCACGGTGGCGAGCTCGATGCCATGGCGCTTGAAGTGATCGGCCAGTGCAAACGGAGGGTCGTCGCCGGCCCAAAGGATCCACACCACCTTGCGCCCGGTGCGTCCTCTGAGGCGCTCGATCAGGCGTTGCGCGATCGCGCCGACGTCGGGCACACGGCCGGTGTCGACATACTCTTCGTGAACGATCTCGGCTTTGCGCAAGGCCGCCCGGAATGCGGCCACGCCGCTGCGACCGAAAGGCGAGTCCTGGGCCAACGTGGCCAGGTGCAGCCCCTCGTGATCCAGCACGATCGCATTGGCGATGGCATCCTGACTGCTGTTGCGCGCAGTGCGGAAGATGTAGCGGTTCCAGCGCTCACCAGTGATGATGTCGGCCACTGCGGGCTCGACGAGCAACAACTTGCGCTGCGCCTGGGCCACCGGCAACAAGGCCAAGGCCACCGCCGAAGAGGTCGGGCCGATGGCCAGATCCGCGCCATCGGCATAGGCCTGCTCCAGCAGGGCCTGTCCGCGTTCGGGCCGCCCCTCGTCATCGGCTTCCGTGAGCACCAGCGGACGACCGGCCACCTGCAGGCTGCCGCCGGTGGCGTATTCCAGCCCCATGGCCAAGCCGATGGACGTCTGCTGCCCGTAGGACTGCAAAGGGCCGCTGCGGCTGTGGATGTGCGCCAAGCGGATCGGGGCGCGCGCCGCATGCGCTCGCAGCGACGGCAATGCCCACGCCGCCGCAGCCAAGCTCAACACCCCACGACGCTTCAGCACCGATGTCATGACCGTCTCCTCAGTGTGATGCCCGCCAAGGCGCAACGCCGGCGGACCGATGTGGAGTCGCTCCGATGCAAGCACGATGCCAAGGACCGGCCGCGCACGCCCGGGCGCGGCAGACGTGACAGCGGACGTGACCGATGCGCCGCCCAGCGGCGCGCCCATGTGACCACCGTCCAGACACCAGGCCGCTCAGACCTGCCTGATTGACGGACATCTGACCAAGCTCAAGACAGAGGTCTTGAAACCGGCCCGCGCACCCCCTATATCGGGCTCAGGGTTTCGAGACCCATCGAAATCGACGGAGGACACACCATGTATCGCTCGCTCTTTTCACGCGACCTGTTCGCCGAATTGGATCGCCTGCAGCGCGAGATGCAGCAGGTCTTCGATCTGTCGCCCAGCATTCGCGGCTTCGGCCGTGGGGGCTATCCTGCGCTCAACATCGGCAGCACGCCGACCTCGGTGGAGGTCTACGCTTTTGCGCCCGGCTTGGATCCGGCCCGCATCGAGGTCAATCTGGACCGCGGCGTGCTGACGCTGGCCGGTGAGCGCGCGCCTGTGGCCCAGGCCAGCGACGAGAAGCAAACGCTGCACATCCATGAGCGCTTCGACGGGCGCTTCCGCCGCGTCATCAGCCTGCCCGACGACATCGACCCGGCCGGCGTGACGGCCAGCTACCGCGATGGCGTGCTGCAAGTCAGCATCCCGCGCAAAGCCAATGCCCAACCGCGGCGCATCGAGGTTCAATGAACACAAGGAGTGAAGCCATGAACACGACCACTGCCGTGACCCCAACTGGCCAAGCCGCTGTGCGCCATCCCGCCAGTGAACGCAATGAACCGGCGCTCGTGCCGCCGGTGGACGTGATCGAGGACAGCACCGGCATCACGCTGTACGCCGACTTGCCCGGCGTGCCCAAGGAACGCCTGAACCTGCGAGTCGAAGGCGACACGCTCAGCCTCGAAGGCGAGATGCAGCTGGCCGTGCCGCAGGAGATGACGCCCAGCCATGCCGAGGTGCAGCTGTCGCGCTTCCGTCGCACCTTCACGCTGAGCAAGGAGCTCGACCCCGACAAGGTCAGCGCCGAACTCACGCACGGGGTGCTGCGGGTGCGTATCCCCAAAGCCGAGCATGCCCAGCCACGCCGCGTCGAGGTGCGGGTGATCTGAACTGCGGCATGTCCAACATCGAATGGAGGCCCGACATGACGATGAAAACCATCCGTGAAGGCTTCGACTCGCTGTGGGACAGTCTTTCCGAAGGTTGGGCGCGCCTGCGCGAGTCTGCGCGTGGCGCCCTCACCCGGTTTCGCGCCGGCGACGAAGCCCAGCTGCCCGACCGCAGCCGCATCGACGACAGCAGCTTCAATGCCTCGCACGGCTGGGCGCTGATCGGCGGCGATGTCTTCGAAGACGACCGCCGCCTGGTCGTGCGGCTGGAAGTGCCAGGCATGGACAAGAAGGACTTCGACATCGAAGTGCATCACGATGTGCTCGTGGTCCGTGGTGAGAAGCGCTTCGAGCAGGAGTCCAGCGACGGCCGCTGGCGCGTGCTGCAATGCGCTTATGGCAGCTTCGAGCGCACCGTGCCGCTGCCCGTGCCCGTGAAGGCCGACCAAGCCCAAGCTCGCTATCGTGACGGTGTGCTGCGCATCGAGCTGCCCAAGGCCCAGCCTGGCAGCGCCCGGCGCATCCAGCTCACGGTGAACTGAGCACCGCGACGATCCGCCGCCCCCGCTGCGAAACGCGAGGACGCGCAGCGCCCCCCGGTCGGTGCCTCACGCCGGCACAGCGCCATGCCGCGGCAGCAGGCCGCGGCCTTCGGCACCAACGGACAGCGGCTGCCGGCTCCACTTCGGCGTGATACTTGGAGGCTTTGTAGCCTGCCCCAGCCCTCACGCCATGCAAGTCATCACCGCAGCCCAAGCCGCTGCCCTGATCCAAAACCACTGGACCATCGCCACGGCCGGCTTCGTCGGTGCGGGCCATGCCGAGGCCATCACCGCGGCCATCGAGCGCCGGTTCGAGGCCGAAGCCGCGCCGCGCGACCTGACTCTGGTGTATGCCGCCGGCCAAGGCGATCGTGCCCGGCGAGGGGTCAACCACTTCGGTCATGCCGGGCTGGTCAAACGCGTGATCGGGGGGCATTGGATCTCGGCCCCGCGCCTGGGCGAGCTGGTGGCGCGCAATGAGATCGAGGCCTACAACTGGCCCCAAGGGGTGATCGCCCACCTCTTTCGCGCCATCGCCGGGGGCAAGCCGGGTGTGATCACCCGCATCGGATTGCACACCTTCGTCGACCCACGCCATGACGGCGGGCGGCTGACGCCGCGCACCACCGAGCAGCTCGTGCAACTGATCCACCTCAACGGCGAGGAGCAGCTGTTCTACCCCAGCTTTCCGATCCACTGCGGCCTCATCCGCGCCACCACGGCCGACGAGCATGGCAATCTCACCACCGAGCACGAGCCCTTCCACCAAGACTTGCTGGCCATTGCGCAAGCCGCTCACAACAGCGGTGGCATCGTCATCGCCCAAGTCAAGCGCCTGACCCGCGCCGGCAGCATGAACCCCAACCTCGTGCGCGTGCCTGGCATCCTGGTGGACTATGTCGTGATCACCGAGGACCCGGCCGATCACTGGATGACCTTCGGCGAGGCCTACAACCCCGCGTATACCGGCGAAGTGCGCCAGCCCGAACAAGCCTTCCAGCCCCTGCCGCTGGACGTGCGCAAGATCGTGCAACGGCGTGCCTTTCTGGAGCTGAAAAAGCTGCACAAGCCCGTCGTCAACCTGGGCGTGGGCATGCCCGCCGGCCTGGGGCTCATCGCCCGTGAGGAAGGTCACAGCGACTTCACCCTCACGGTGGAAGCCGGCCCGGTCGGCGGCACCCCCGCGCAGCTGTTGAGCTTTGGTGCCAGCGCCAACCCCGAAGCCATCATCGACCATGCCGCGATGTTCGACTTCTACGATGGCGGAGGCATCGACATCGCCTTTCTGGGCCTGGCCGAACTCGACCCGCAAGGCAATGTCAACGTCAGCCGCTTCGGCAGCCGCATCGCCGGGGTGGGCGGCTTCATCAACATCAGCCAAAGCGCCCGTCGCGTGGTGTTGATGGGCACGCTCACCGCCGAGGGACTGCAGGCCCAAGCCGGCGGTGGGCAACTGCGCATCGTGCGCGAAGGCCGGGTGAAAAAGCTGGTGCCTCGAGTGGGCCACCTCAGCTTCAACGGCCTCTACATGCGCAGCCTGGGCCGCGAGGTCCTGTACATCACCGAACGGGCCGTTTTCGAACTGCGCGAAACCGGCCTCACCCTCACCGAAATCGCCCCCGGCCTGGACCTGCAACGCGATGTGCTCGCAGCCTGCGACGCCCCCATCGCCGTGGCCGAGGACTTGCGCCCCATGGACCCACGCATCTTCACCGACGCGCCGATGACGCAAGCACCGTCGGCGGCAACCCCCTTGCCGGCGCAGGGCCGATCCCTTACGCTGTGATCGTCCAGTCGGCGCGCCCTGCACGGCGCACCGACCCCTCGGCGACGGATGTTCCGCCCAAGGAGGAATGCGCCATGCCCACGACACCGTCCCCCAGGACTGCCACGATCCGCAACCTGGCCCTGGTGGGGCAAAGCGCGGCGGGCAAAACCAGCCTCGTCGAGGCCTTGCTGCATCGCGCCGGCCGCATCGGCAGCCTGGGCAGTCTGGAACGCGGCAGCACCGTGTCCGACTTCGACCCGCTGGAGCGCAAGTTCCAACACTCCCTCAACACCAGCCTGGTCAGCCTCGAACACGGGGGAGCGCGGATCCAGCTGCTCGACACCCCGGGGCTGCCCGACTTCCTCGGCCAAGCGCTGCCCGCGCTCGAAGCCGTGGAGACGGCGGCCATCGTGCTCAACGCGACCGTCGGCATCGAACCGATGGCCATCCGGATGATGAACTGGGCCCGTCAGCGCGACCTGTGCCGGCTGATCATCATCAACAAAATCGACGCCGAACGGGTCGACCTGCCTGGGCTGCTGACGCAAATCCAGGAAGCTTTCGGCAAGGAATGCCTGCCGCTGAACCTGCCTGCCGGCGGTGGCACCCAGGTGGTCGACTGCTTCTTCAATCCCGCTGGCGCGTCGGATTTTTCCTCCGTGGAGGCTGCGCACCGCGCGCTGGTGGAGCAAGTGGTGGAAGTCGATGCCGACTTCGTCGAGCGCTATCTCAACGATGGCGACGTCGACCCGCGCGAACTGCACGCGCCGCTGGAGCAAGCCCTGCGCGAAGGCCACTTGGTGCCCGTGTGCTTCACCTCGGCACGCAACGGTGCAGGCATTGCCGAGCTGCTGGACGTGATGGCGGCCCTGATGCCCCACCCCGGCGAGGGCAACCCGCCACACTTCCTCGAAGGCGAAGGACCACAGGCCCGCCCCGTGCGCGCCGAGCCCGACGCCGACCGACACGTGCTGGCCCATGTGTTCAAAGTCGTCAGCGACCCCTATGTCGGCAAGCTCAGCCTTTTCCGCGTGCACCAAGGCACCGTCACCAAGGACAGCTTGCTCTACGTCGGAGACGGGCGCAAGCCGTTCAAGGTCGGCCACCTCTTTGCCGTGCACGGCCGCGACCATGTCGAGATCCCCAGCGCCGGTCCAGGCGAAATCGCCGCCGTGGCCAAAGTCGATGAGATCCACTACGACGCCGTGCTGCACGACGCCGCCGAAGACAGCCACATCCACCTCGAGCCCCTGCCCTTCCCGGTGCCCGTGCACGGACTGGCCATCGAACCGAAACGGCGCGGCGACGAACAACGCATGTGGGAAGTGCTGCAAAAACTCGTCGAAGAAGATCCCTGTTTGAAAGTAGAACATGTGGCCACGACCAACGAAACCGTGATCTACGGCCTGGGCGAGATGCATCTGCGCGTGCTGCTCGAACGCATGACCGAGATCTACAAATGCGAGGTGCTCACCAGGCCACCGCGCATCGCCTACCGAGAGACCATCACCCAATCGGCCGAAGGCCACCACAGGCACAAAAAGCAAACCGGTGGAGCCGGCCAATTCGGCGAAGTCTTCCTGCGCATCGAACCCCTGCCACGCGGAGCCGGCTTCGAATTCATCGACGAGGTCAAAGGAGGCGCCATCCCCAGCGTCTTCATCCCGGCCGTGGAAAAAGGCGTGCGCCAAGCCATGGACGGCGGCGTCATCGCCGGCTACCCGATCCAAGATGTGAGGGTGGTGGTGTATGACGGCAAACACCACTCGGTGGATTCCAAAGAGATCGCCTTCATCACCGCTGGGCGCAAAGCCTTCATCGATGCGATGCTCAAGGCCGCGCCCATCGTGTTGGAGCCCATCGTCAAGCTCGAAGTGACGGCCCCCGAGGCCCATATCGGCGACATCACCGGGGACCTGGCCACCAAGCGCGGCCAAATCAACGGCACCCGCGCGCTCTCACCCGGCACCCTGGTCGTGCTCGGTCAAGCCCCGCTGTCCGAACTCAACGGCTACCAATCCAGGCTGCACGCCCTCACGGCCGGCCATGGCAGCTACCTCATCGAGTTCTCACACTACGAACCCGTGCCTGCGGCTGTACAACAACAACTCGTCAGCCAGTTCCGGCTGCGCGAGGAGGATTGAGCGCGTCCTCCGGTCCCAGGCATGTTTGCATGCTCCCGAGCAGACGTCGCGAGACCCGCCCCCCTCAAGGCCGCAGCCCCTCCAAGGCGGCCAAGTCCAAATCCTTCATGGCGGCTCGCAGGCCGTCCAGGTCCAAGCCGTCGGCCAGCGCCTCCACGGCCACCCCATTGGCCAGCACCCAGTGAATCTGGGCCGGCGTCGCGTCCGCCGGCTCGACCTCGCGCCGCACCCGGCCTTGCTCGAAGCGCACGATCTCTCGACGCCCCGCCTGCTGCGCTTCGGCAGCCACGCGCAGCCACTCGGCCATCACCGCCCAGACCGACAAGCCCCCTGTGTCACTGACCGACAACACGATGCGGCGCGCGGCATCGTCCCCGTATTGCGTACTGACCGACACACTGGACGCCCCCAAGGACGCATCGCCAAACGTATCGCTGGGCTGCCGCGGCAAACCACCCAACTGTGCAGGCAGCACCGCCTCGATCTGCTCAGGTCGTAGCGTGGGCCGGGTCCCCAGCCCCATGACCTCGTTGAGCGCGCGCTGGGCCTGCTCCATCGCCGCCGCGCCGCCCTCGCGCCACGCCCTGTCCCGGTTTCGCAGCGCCTGAGCCAAGCGCTGGCCGGCGGCCTCCAAAGCCTCTCGTTCTTGCGGCGACAGGGCCTTTGTCGCTTCGTCGCCGGCCTGCCACTGCGGCCCGGTGCGGCTCAGCCATCCCCCGAGCGCCACCACGCCGCCCAGCACAATCACCCCCGCGATCCACCAAGGCCCGCGCCCACTGCCGCGTCCCCACGATGACGCCATGTCCACCTCCGCTGCCGACGGTCTCTGTCCTGATCGCCCGCATTGTGAGCCTGCGCCCCACCGCCGCGATGCTGCCCAGGCGACACCTCAGACCCCCTTGCGGGTTTGTCCCATTCAAGTCCTCCGGCAAGACCGCCGATAACCCCTCAGGAGGGTCTGTATGCTCACCCGCCCCTTACCCACCCTGGAGGCCTGGACGGCCCACTTCGCAGCGGCCACCATTCCCGTGCTGCCCCGCACGGCCGAATCCATCGATTGGTTGGCCACCCGGCAAGACGATCTGGACGCCCACAGCATTGCCGAATTCCTCGCTGGCGACCCGCTGATGGCCCTCAAACTGTTCAGCCACGTGGCCAGCCTGCGTCGGCCAGGCCACGAGGACGACGACGAAGAAGTCGTGACCGAGACCCTCACCGCAGCCCTGGTCTACCTGGGCGTGGGGCCCTTTTTCCGCGCCTTCCAACATCTGCAAACCACCGAAGACCTGCTGCAAGCCCACCCGCAAGCACGTGACGGCCTGCACGAGGTGCTCACCCGTGCCGCCCGTGCGGCCGTGTTCGCGCTGGGCTTTGCCGTGCACCGCATGGACAGCGACGCGCCGGCGCTCTATCACGCGGCCTTGCTGCATGATTTCGCCGAAATGCTGCTGTGGTGCCATGCCCCCGACTTGGCGCTGGAAATCCGCCATCGTCAGCGACGCGATCCGCGCCTGCGTTCGGCGCAGGCCCAGTGGGACGTGCTGCACATCCGGCTGACCGATCTCGAACAAGCCTTGATGCGCACCTGGCGTCTGCCGCGCGTCTGGCGCCGGCTCACCGACGACCACGCCGCCGTCCACGACCCTCAAGCACGCTGCGTGACCCTGGCCATCCGCCTGGCCCGCCACACCCAGCATGGCTGGGACAATCCAGCCGTCCCGGACGACATCACCGACATCGCCGCCTTGCTCAACCTCTCGCCCGAGGCCACGCTGCGCAAGCTGCGCGACCTGGACGAAAGCTGAGTCAACAAGCCCCCTCAAGGCGTTGGGCAGGCGGGCATCAGCCCGCGCGCGGTCAGCGTATTGGGGTTGTCATAGGGCCCGCCGGCATTCACCGTGAAGCGACACCCATAGGCCGGGTCGGCCACCGTGGCCGCATCCAGCACCTCGTCCCCTTGCGGTCGCACACCGGTTTGTTCCCAAGCCACCATGTCATCGAACGCCGCCACCTGTTCGGCCACCGTGAAATCGCAATGGCCGGGCGCACGGATGGCGCGTTGCACCAACCACTGCCCCGACCCATTGGCATCGGCGCGGCGCTTGTAGATCTGCTGCATGCTGAACGGCACATACATGTCGCCCAGGGTATGCAAAGACACCACCGGCACACTGAACTGGCCGTTGACCTTTGGAATCCAGCGCAAGCCGTCACGGCGCAAGCGGTTGGCCTCGGGCACCGGAGTGACACGCAGCAAGCGCTGGTTGAGCAAGGTCTCCTCGTCACTGAGCGCCGGGTCGCTGTCGATCTGCAAGACCAGGTCACGCGTGTCCAGCACGCTGGCATTGAGGATGCCGTTGATCGTGCCGTCGCCGCCGAAGGTGCCCCAGACCACCTGCTGCAGGCCCGCGTTGGCGAAGCCTTGCTCGAAGATGGGCCGACTGCCGCCCGTCAGGTTCATCACCACCCCCTTGAGCTTCTGGCCATCCTCCGTGGGCACGATCTCGATCTGGGAGAACGTCGTGAACAACCGGCTGCGCACCAAGGCATTGATATCGGCCCACCCCGTGGTGGGGTACAGAGGCACCCCCGCGAAGTACTGCGCGGCCGTCTGATATGCAGAGAAGTAATTGAACAACTCCGTATCGCCCATCACCCCGCACATCGGCACGGCTCCGTGGTAGCGCACCTTGTGCCGGGCCGTGCGGAAGGTTTCCTCCTCGATCGCCGCGCCGGTGATGTGTCCACCCATCGAATGGCCAATGATGTAGCGCCGTGTCGGCTCGGGCAGCCCGGTCAGGCGCGAAAACGCCAGCGCCAACGCATTGGTGTCCTCCACCCCAGCGCGCACATCGTAGTAATTCTTGCTGTAGCTCGATGCCGCCCAGGCATAGCCATTGGCAATCAAGTGAGCGCGAATCGGGGGATTGCTCACCGTCAGCGGCACCGCGGTGCCTCGGTAGCCGTGCGCATACATCACGAGGCGGCCATTCCAGTTCTCCGGCACCTCGATGCGATAACCCGCTCCATCCAGCACCCCATGAAAGCGCCTCGTGGAGGTCCCGGGCAAGGCATCGAAAGCCAGACTCGACGCATCCAGTGGAAAGGTGCGCGCATCGTGCGGCCGCACCTCCTCGGGTTCGGGAGGGCTGTCTCCCCCGCCGCAAGCGGCCAACAACATCACGCCGCCCATGGCGACGGCCCCAGTGAAGCGGAATATCGGCATGCTCGTCTCCTTTGGTGTTCTGCACTGTAAAATGCACGACCGTGCAAATTTGCAAATCCATTGTGGAGACTCGCCGGATCGTTTCTGTCGCCAAAGCGACAGCCCAGCCCTAGGGATTACACCGGCACGGCCGTGGTGTTCTTCACCCGATCGAGCACGAAGCTGGTTTTGCAGTCTTCGACGCTCGGGTGCTTGAGCAAGGTGTCCATGATGAAGCGCGAGTAATGCGCCATGTCCTCCACCACCACGCGCAGCAGGTAGTCCATCTCGCCGGTAAGGGCCACGCACTCCACCACCTCGGGCCAGCTCTGCACCGCGGCGCGGAACAGATCCATGGGATTGCGCTTATGGGTCTCGGTGTGCTTTTCCAAGCGCACATTGATGTAGGCCGTCAGCCCCAAGCCCACCCGCTCAGGCGCAACGATGGCCACATAGCCGGCGATCACGCCAGCCTCCTCCAGCCGCTTGACGCGGCGCAAGGCCGCCGAAGGCGACAAGCTCACCTGGGCCGCCAGCTCGTCATAGGTCATGCGGCCATGAACCTGCAAGGCGCGAAGGATGCGCCGATCGATCGCATCGAGCGCAACAACTGTGTTCATAGATAAATTTTTGCATATTTATTGCGTAATGTCCGTGCAGGCATTCAAAAATGCAGCAAAACTGCGTCTCACGTCACCTACAGTCTTGACACAGCTCAACCTGCAGGCGCGCGGCGCTTGCCCATGCTCGACGAGGAGACCGGTATGCAGTTCACCCCCTGGGACAATCCGATGGGCACCGATGGCTTCGAATTCATCGAATACGCCGCGCCCGATCCTGCCGCGATGGGCCAGCTCTTCGAGCGCATGGGCTTCAAGGCCATCGCGCGCCACCGACACAAAAACGTGACGCTGTATCGCCAGGGCGAGATCAATTTCATCCTCAATGCCGAGCCCGACTCCTTCGCCCAGCGTTTCGCCCGTCTGCACGGCCCCAGCGTGTGCGCCATTGCCTTTCGCGTACAAGATGCCAAGGCCGCCTACGAACGCGCCATCAGCCTGGGCGCTTGGGGCTATGCCAACCAGGCCGGCCCGGGCGAGCTCAACATCCCGGCCATCAAGGGCATCGGCGACTCGCTGATCTATCTGGTCGACAAATGGCGCGGCAAGAACGGCGCCAAAGAAGGCGACATCGGCAACATCGGCTTTTATGACGTCGACTTCGAGCCCTTGCCCGGCGCCGAGCTCCACCCGGTGGGCCATGGCCTGACCTACATCGACCACCTCACGCACAACGTGCACCGCGGCCGCATGGCCGAATGGGCCGAGTTCTACGAACGCATCTTCAACTTCCGCGAAGTGCGTTACTTCGACATCGAAGGCCAGGCCACCGGCGTCAAAAGCAAGGCCATGACCAGCCCTTGCGGCAAAATCCGCATCCCCATCAACGAGGAAGGCAACGAAAAAGCCGGCCAGATCCAGGAATACCTCGATCGCTACCGCGGCGAGGGCATCCAGCACATCGCCCTGGGCACGAACAACCTCTACGACACCGTCGACGCCCTGCAAATGGCCGGCATCAAGCTGCTGAGCACCAGCGCCACCTACTACGAGCTGCTGCCCAAGCGCATCCCCAACCACGGCGAAGATCTGGAAGGGCTGAAGGCCCGCAACATCCTGGTCGACGGCCAGCCCGGCGAGCTGCTGCTGCAAATCTTCAGCGAGAACCAGCTCGGCCCCATCTTTTTCGAATTCATCCAGCGCAAAGGCAATCAAGGGTTTGGCGAAGGCAACTTCAAGGCACTCTTCGAAACCATGGAACTGGATCAAATGCGCCGCGGCGTCTTGAAGACCGACGCCACCGCGGCCTGAACATCCCGCACGAGGAGCGCGCCATGACTGCCCCTTCCACCGCCATCGACTTCCACAGCGGCGTCAACCAGGGCGTGGCGCCGGTCACCTACGGCGAAGGCGAACGTCCGCCGCGCGGCAACTATGCCCGCGCCCGTGCCGACTACACCTGCGAGCAAGACTGGGGCGCCTATACCCCGGCCCAGCACGACCTCTACCGCAGACTTTACGAACGCCAGGCGGCCCAGTTGCCGGGTCTGGCCTGCCGAGAGTTCATCGAGGCCGTGGCCCACCTGGGCGAGCCCGACCGCATCCCGCGCTTCGACGAGCTGAGCGAGCGCCTCATGCGCGCCACCGGCTGGCAGGTGGTGGCCGTGCCCGGGCTCATCCCCGAGGAGGCCTTCTTCAAACTGCTGTCCGAGCGCCGCTTCCCGGTCACCGAATGGATTCGCGAGCCCGAGGAATTCGACTACGTCGTCGAGCCCGACGTCTTCCACGACCTGTTCGGTCACGTGCCCCTGCTGTTCAACCCGGTCTTTGCGGACTACATGCAGGCCTATGGCGCCGGCGGCCTCAAAGCCAGCCGGCTGGACGCCTGCGAGCTGCTGGCACGGCTGTACTGGTACACGGTCGAATTCGGCCTCATCGCCACGCCCGAGGGCCTGCGCGCCTACGGTGCCGGCATCCTGTCATCCACCGGCGAACTGCGCTACAGCGTCACCTCGCCCGAGCCCAAGCGCGTGCGCTTCGACGTCGAGCGCATCATGCGCACGCGCTACAAAATCGACACTTACCAGCGCACCTACTTCGTGATCGACAGCTTCGATCAGCTCTTCCAGGCCACCGCCCCCGACTTCACGCCGATTTATGCGCGCGTGCGCCAACTGCCCGCGCTGGAAGCCGGTGAGCTGCTGCCCGCCGAGCAGCTCTTCGCCCCGAACTGAGCCTGCCGTCCTCGGTGGCCTAGGGAAACGCTGATCAAGTCCTGCGCCTGGCAGTAGTCCGTCTTGTCGCCCTGGTGATGGGCGGCGATGATTACGGTCATGAAGCAGATGACCTTGGCAGCGGCGGCCGATGCGTCCGCGGGATTCGAGCGTTTTCGCAAGCCC
>NZ_KB905937.1 GCF_000381125.1 Caldimonas manganoxidans ATCC BAA-369 | reverse complement strand
CACCCGTTTCATGTGCTCAAGCGCCTGTGGGGCTTTGCCAAGGTGCGCTACCGAGGCCTGGCCAAGAACGCCAACCGCGCCTTCACGGCGCTGGCGATGGTCAACCTGTACATGGCCGCACGGCGCGTGCCGGCATTGGTGCGCCCGTAATGGGCCCATCATGGCCCGGGCGGGCGCCGAAGGGCCCGCCAGTAAGGCCCTCGAGGCCGTAGAACGCGCCAAAAACGCTCCGTTTCGCCCCGCGCAGGACAATCTCGCCGCGGCGCGGGGCTTGATCAGCGTTTCCCTAGGTAAAAACCCCGGAGTCAAGCCCGGGTTTGTCAAGAAAGCGACAGCGGTGTGCGGCCTGGCGTGCAGCGTGGCCGATCGGGCGAATGGCCAGGATTGATCGGGGTTGTCGGGCCGCTGGGGGTGTCGTGCAGGGGGCGCTCGGGGCGATCATTTCGATTGGCGCAATAGTGCATTGCAGGTGCAGCCCGACGCGGTGCTACGATGCGACCCAGCCGCGCATCGGGCGCGGTCACGTCGCTCGGACGGTTCCGGGCGCTCACGTTGAAAGTCTTCTCATGACCAGCCTGCCAGGTCAGCGCCGCTTCGCGCGCATCGACCGCCTGCCTCCCTACGTCTTCAACATCACGGCCGAGCTCAAGCTGGCCGCCCGCCGCCGCGGCGAGGACATCATCGACATGAGCATGGGCAACCCCGATGGGGCCACGCCGGCGCACATCGTGGCCAAGCTGGCCGAGGTGGCCCAGCGGCCCGACACGCATGGCTACTCGTCTTCCAAGGGCATTCCTCGCTTGCGCCGCGCCATTGCGCATTGGTACCAGGGCCGCTATGGCGTGGAGGTCGACCCGGAGCGCGAGGCCATCGTCACCATCGGCTCCAAGGAGGGGCTGGCTCACCTGATGCTGGCCACGCTGGACCGTGGCGACACCGTGCTCGTGCCCGACCCGAGCTATCCCATCCACATCTACGGCGCGGTGATCGCCGGCGCCGACATCCGCTCGGTGCCGCTGGTGCCGGGCGTGGACTTCTTTGCCGAGCTGGAACGCGCCATCCGCGGCAGCTACCCCAAGCCCAAGATGATGGTGCTGGGTTTTCCGAGCAACCCCACGGCCCACTGCGTGGAGCTGGATTTCTTCGAGCGCGTGATCGCGCTGGCCAAGAAGCACGACATGCTCGTGGTGCATGACCTGGCCTATGCCGACATCGTTTTCGACGGCTGGAAGGCGCCGTCCATCTTGCAGGTTCGCGGCGCCAAGGACGTGGCGGTGGAGTTCTTCACGCTGAGCAAGAGCTACAACATGGCCGGCTGGCGTGTGGGCTTCATGGTGGGCAATGCCGACCTGGTGGCCGCGCTGGCGCGCATCAAGAGCTACCACGACTATGGCAGCTTCACGCCGGTGCAGGTGGCCGCCATTGCCGCCTTGGAAGGCGACCAGCAGTGCGTCAAAGACATCGCGGCCCAATACCAGCGCCGCCGCGACGTGCTGGTCAAGGGCCTGCGTGAAGCCGGCTGGTCGGTGGACACCCCCAAGGCCTCGATGTACATCTGGGCGCGCATTCCCGAGCCCTATCGGGCCTTGGGCTCGCTGGAGTTTTCCAAACAGCTGCTGGCGCGCGCCAAGGTCTGCGTCTCGCCGGGCATCGGTTTTGGCGACCATGGCGACGACCATGTGCGCTTTGCCCTCATCGAAAACGAAGCGCGCATCCGCCAGGCGGTGCGCGGCATCAAGGCCATGTTCAAGGCCGATGGATTGAGCGCGACATGAGCGACGTGTTCGAACGCGCCAAGGCGCTGTTCTTCGACGGGCTGGCCCATCTGCAGGCCGGCCGGCTGGTCCAGGCCGAACAGGCTTTCAGCGACTCGCTGGCGCTCGTGCCGGGCCGCGCCTCCACGTTGAGCAATCTGGGCGTGGTGCGCCGCCGGCTGGGTCGGCTGGAGGCGGCCTTGCAATGCTTCGACCAGCTGGTGCGTGTGCAGCCCGAAGCCGCCGAATCCTGGCTGTGCCGCGCCGAGGTGCTGCTGCAGCTGGACCGCCATGACGAGGCGCTGGCCGATTATGAGCGCTGCCTGGCCATCGACCCCCACCAGGCGCTGGCCTGGAGCCGGCGCGGCAGTCTCTTGCGCTTGGCCGGACAGCTGGAGGAGGCGGCCGATGCGTTCGAGCGCGCGGTGCGCCTGGGTGATGACTCCGAGACCACGCGCTTCTTCCTGGCCGCGGTGGCGGCCCGCTCGGCCCCGCCGCCGGCGGCGCCCACCGGCTATGTGCAAAGCCTGTTCGACGACTATGCCGAAGACTTCGACCAGCACCTGGTCGAGGTGCTGCACTATGACGTGCCGCAGCGTCTGCTCGCCCCCTTGTCCGGGCAGCGCTTCGGCCAAGCGCTGGACCTGGGGTGCGGCACTGGCCTGTGCGCGCCGCGCCTGGCGGCGCTGGCCGGCGCGGTCGATGCGGTGGATCTGTCCGAACGCATGGTGGCCAAGGCGCGCGAGCGCGGCCTGTACCGCGAGCTGACCCAGTCCGACTTGGTGAGCCATTTGCAGACCACCGAGCGCCGCTACGACCTCGTCGTGGCGGCCGATGTCTTCATCTACATCGGCGACCTCGCCGGCGTGTTCGCTGGCGTGCGGCGCGTGCTCGAGCCTGGAGGCGTGTTCGCCTTTTCCGCCGAGCAAGGCGACGAGACACGCGACTTCACGCTGCGTCCCAGCCTCACCTATGGCCATGCCTCGGGCTACGTGAAGCGGCTGGCCGCCCAGCACGGCTTCGAGGTGACCGACCTGCAGCCGCAGGCCTTGCGCGAAGATCAGCGCCAGCCGGTGCCGGGCTGGCTGGTGTGGCTGCGGCGGCCGGCCTGAGGCTTCAAGCGCCCCGGCCCGGGGCCCCGTGGCACTTCTTGTACTTCTTGCCGCTGCCGCAAGGACAGGGGGCGTTGCGGCCCGGCTGCGCAGGCTTGCGCACCGTGGCCACCGGTTGGCGTGAGGCGCGCTCGCGCCAGAAGTCACGCAGGTCATAGACGGCCCACAAGGCGTCGGCCAGGCGCTCGTCGGGGCTCATCGCGCGGGCCTCGGGGGGCATGTCGGCCTCGTCGCTGGCCAGGATCTCGAACAGCTGCAGGCAGCCATCGACGAATTCGTTGCCCGGGTCGTCGGCCGGCAGCAGCCAATCGTCCTCGAAGGCGTCCACGCATTGCAGAAAGCCGCCGGCCCACACCGCCCCCAGGCGCGGCCAGTCTTGCGGGGTGCCGCGTTCGGCCTCGGGCGTGTGCTCGCGCACGGTATCCCAGTCGGTCAACAGCGGGCTCAAGGCGCGTTCGTCGTCCAGGCGCTGCACCGGGGCATCGACCGCGCGCAGCACCTCGGCAGCGCGCCGACGCACCAGAGCAAGAAACTCCTCACGCTGGGCTTCATCGGCAAAGGGCGGCTGCGGTCCCAGCAGCGCGGGCAGCGCGTCGTCCAGAGGCCTGTGCTGCGGTCCGCAGGCCAGCGCGGCGAGGAAGCCGTCGAGCTGCTCCAGATCGGGCACGGCCTCGTCGTGCTCGGCCAGTGCGTTGAGCAGGTGTTCCAGCCGATCGAGCTCGGCTTCGGTCAAAGGCGCGGGGGCAGTGGTGGGCATGGCCGAATTGTCGCAGCTGTGGCCCCCCAAGTGCGGGGCTGCCGCGGGCGCGCCCCCTTCAGTACCATCCCGTGACACTGCCCTTGCGATTTCGACCCCCGTGCTCACCGTCTACCTGGTCGAGGATGACCCTTTGCTTGCGCGGCATGTGCTCGAGGCCCTCGCCCAGGCCGAAGGCATCGATTGCGTTGGTCACGCCGACCGCCTGTCGGTGGCCCGCGAGGAGCTGCCGCGACGTTGCCCGCACGTGCTGCTGTCCGATCTGGGCTTGCCCGATGGAGACGGCACCGAGCTGATCCGCGAGATCAGCCAGTCGGCCGGCCCGTGGCGCCCGCACATCCTGGTGTATTCGGTGTTTGGCGACGAGGCCAAGGTGATCCATGCGATCGAATCGGGTGCCGATGGTTACTTCCTCAAAGGCTGTTCCGACCGCGATCTGATCCATGCCGTGCGCCGCGCGGCCGACGGCGAGTCGCCGATTTCGCCGGCGATCGCCCGCTACTTGCTCAAGCGCTTCGGTCACGCCGAGCCCACGCCCTCGGGCTTCGATGGCGCGGCAGCACCGCCGTCGGATGAATTGCAGCTGACCGCGCCGGAGCATGCCGTGTTGCGGCTGGTGGCGCAGGGCTATTTGGCCGAGGAAGTGGGTGAGCGCTTGATGATGTCGGCGCACACGGTGGCCACCCTCGTGCGCGCCGTCTATGCCAAGCTGCAGGTGGGACAACGCACGGCCTTGGGCCTGGCCGGTTGATCCATGACGGTACGACTGCGCCGCGCGGCTCGCGGTGGGTTGCCATGGGTGCTGATCCTGGCCGCGATGCTGCTGGGTCTGGCCCGTGGGTCCGCACCGGCTTCGGTCCACCGGCTCATTCATGCCGAGCTGACCGATCACACCCAACCTGCGCAGCCTGCCCGACCGGTGACCTTGCCCGATGCCTGGGAGCATTCCGCGCCGCGCCGCGACGGCCGCGTAAGCTACCGCCTGGCCGTGCCGTCGGCGGCCTTGGCTGGCGATCAGCCGGCAGTTTTCCTGCGACGGGTGGGCAATGTCTTTCGCGTGACCTTCAACGGGGAGTTGGTGCTGTCGGTGGGCGAGGACCGGCGGCCCGTGTCCAACTACGGCCAGGAGCCCCATCTGCTTCGACTGCCGCCCCACCTGGTGCGCCCCCAAGACAACGAACTCGTGATCGACGTGATCGGCCAGCCGCGCCGAGAGGCCGGCCTGTCCAGCGTCTGGGTGGGGCCGGCGACGGCGTTGGAGCCGATGTACGAGTGGGCCATGGACTGGCAGGTGCGCGGATCGTGGGTCCTCAGCAGCACCAGCGCGACGCTGGGCGTCTTGGCCTTGTTGCTGGCGTGGCGCACGCGGCAGGCGGTGTACGCCTGGTTCGGTCTGGGCAATTTGATCTGGGCATGGCGTGTCATCGCCTTGCATGTGCACGATCCGGGGGCTTGGGCGGGGCTGTTGCACTGGGCCTTCGAGCTGTCGTATTCCTTGTTCGTCGCCTGCATGGGCTTGTTCTTGCTGAGACTGGGGCAAAGCGATGGGCCCTGGGCGCGGCGCGGCTTCGCGCTGTTCGTGGCAGTGGCCGCCGGGCTGTCTTTGGCCAATGCGGCCTTGAACCTGCCGCTGCTGCGCACGATCCAGCTCTTGCTGACCCTGGTGGTGACGCTTTGGACCGCGGTGATCTTGGCGCGTTTGGCTCTCCAGCGGCGCACTTACCCCACCTGGCTGATGCTGGCGGCCGTGGTCATCGGGGCCTTCTGCGGGGCGCGCGATTGGATCGTGTTTCGGTTGTGGCAAGACTACGAGGCTTACACCTGGACACGCTATGCCGTCTTGGCCTTGATCCTGGTGATGGTGTGGCATCTGGTCGAAGACTATGCACGCAGCCTGTCGGCGCAGCGAGAACTCAACCGGCACTTGCAAGCCGCGCTGCAGGCCAAGCAGGAGGAGCTCGAGCGCATCTACCAAGAGCGCCGCGAATCGGACCGTCAGCAAGCCGTGATGGCCGAACGCGACCGGCTGTTGCGCGACATGCACGACGGCTTGGGGGGCCGGCTGGTCAGTGCCATCGCGCTGGCGCGCCAGCTGCCGGCGCCGCCCGACGCTGACGCGACCCTGCGGGACTTGCGCATGGCCCTGGACGATTGCCTGACCGAATTGCGTTTGACGCTGGATTCCCTAGAGGCCGAGCAGCACAGCTTGGGCGAGGCCTTGGCGGAGATGCGTTTCCGCTTGGAGCCCTCGTTGCGCGCTGCCGGCATCCGATTGGTGTGGGACGTGCAAGACCAGGCCATGGATGCCCACCTGCCGGCCGGCCACACCTTGCAGGTGCTGCGCATCGTGCGCGAGGCGTTCACCAATGTCATCAAGCATGCCCAGGCCACGGTGGTGTGGTTGACCCTGACGCGCCAGGGCGAGCAGCTGCGTCTGACCGTGCTCGACAACGGCCTCAGCCAACGCGCCGAGGGCCAGTCGCCCAGCCTCTTGAGTTTGCAAGGCGGCAAGCGGGGCATGGCCAACATGCAGCAGCGAGCCGCCCTGCTCGGTGGTCATCTGGAGGTGGGGCCCCATCCGAACGGCTGGCAGGTGGACTTGCGTTTCCCGCTGCCTGGGGCCGCCGAGGCGGCCCAGTCGTCGCGGCCCAGCCTGTCGGGGGCGGCCTGAGAACCGCGCTGGGGGTGCGGCCCCGCGGCGCACGCGTTCAGGTTGTCGGCGGGGCGGTGTCGATGAAGCTCTGGCGCTGGGCCAGCTTGTCGTACAGACGCGCGAGGTTGGGGTAAGGCTCTCGCCAGTCGATGTGGGGGAAGCGGAACTCGAGATAGCCCAGGGCCACACCGGTGGCGATGTCGGCCAGGGAGAAATGGTTGCCGCTGCACCAGGCCTTCTCACCCAAGCCCAGGCTCATGGCTTTCAAGGCGGCGTGGACTTTGGCCAGATGGCGATCGATCCAGGCTTGACTGCGTTGCGCCTCGGTGCGGCCGGGCCAGGTTTGCTCCAACCGCACCGCGATGCTGGCGTCGAGCAAGCCGTCGGCCAGCGCTTCCCAGGTGCGTACCTCCACCCGCTCGCGGCCCGAGGCCGGGATCAAGCGGCCCACGGGGGACAGCGTGTCCACGTATTCGACGATGACGCGCGAATCGAACACGGCCTCACCGCCTTCCATCACCAGGCAAGGCACCTTGCCCAGAGGGTTGGAGGCCGAGATACGGGTGTCGGCCGACCAGACGTCTTCCAGTTCCAGGCGATAGTCGAGCTTTTTTTCGGCCATCACGATGCGCACTTTGCGCACGTAGGGGCTGGTCAGCGATCCGATCAGTTTCATAGGGGGGCTTGTCAGACGTGTTTGGCAAGCGATTCTAGCGAGCGCGCCTGGAGGGCGTGGGCTGACGCGCCCCCTCGAACAGGGAGGCGCTGGGCCGCTTCGCAAGACCCCTGGGCGCAAGGCCGGCGAGCGCTGCGGCCGCAGCCCCTGCACGCGGCGCCTAAAATCAAGGGTTTGCCTCGACCTGCCTCTTCGGCCTGCCTGCCATGGACCTCTTTGCCCTGACTGCCCTGTCGCCGCTCGATGGCCGCTATGCCGCCAAGGTCGCCGCGCTGCGGCCGCTGCTCAGCGAGTTCGGCCTGATGCACCGCCGCGTGCAGGTCGAAGTCGAGTGGTTCATCGCGCTGTCGGACGCGGGCTGGGCCGAGTTCAAGCCGTTGAGCGATGCGGCCCGCGCCTACCTGCGAGCCCTGGTCAGCGGCTTTTCGGTGGCCGATGCCCAGGCCATCAAAGACATCGAAAAGACCACCAATCACGATGTGAAGGCGGTCGAGTACTGGCTCAAGTCGCGCTTCGAAGGCCATCCCGAGCTGCAAGCCGCCAGCGAATTCGTGCATTTCGCCTGCACCAGCGAAGACATCAACAACACCAGTCATGCGCTGATGTTGCAGGCCGCCCGGCAGCAGGTGCTGTTGCCGGCGCTCGACGGGGTCATCGCCAGCTTGCGCGAGCTGGCCCATGGCTTGGCCGACGTGCCCATGCTCAGCCGCACCCACGGCCAGACGGCCAGCCCCACCACGGTGGGCAAGGAGGTGGCCAACGTGGTGGCGCGCCTGCGCGCTGCGCGCGAGCGCATCGCCCAGGTCAAGCTCTTGGCCAAGATGAACGGGGCGGTGGGCAACTACAACGCGCACTTGGCGGCCTATCCAGAGCACGATTGGGAGGCTTTCAGCCGCCAGGTGGTCGAGCAGCGCCTCGGGCTGGTGTTCAACCCCTACACCATCCAGATCGAGCCGCACGACTACATGGCCGAGCTCTTCGATGCCGTGGCGCGGGCCAACACCATCTTGATCGACTGGTCACGCGATGTGTGGGGCTACATCAGCTTGGGCTACTTCAAGCAGAAGACCCGCGCAGGCGAAATCGGCTCGTCGACCATGCCGCACAAGGTCAACCCGATCGACTTCGAGAATGCCGAAGGCAACTTCGGCTTGGCCAATGCGGTGCTCACG
Source organism: Caldimonas manganoxidans ATCC BAA-369 (assembly GCF_000381125.1). Lineage (GTDB taxonomy): Bacteria > Pseudomonadota > Gammaproteobacteria > Burkholderiales > Burkholderiaceae_C > Caldimonas > Caldimonas manganoxidans. The sequence continues at coordinate 97,438 of NZ_KB905937.1, read as the reverse complement.
CACCTGAGCCAGAAGCTGCCCATCAGCCGCTGGCAGCGCGACCTGACCGATTCGACCGTGCTGCGCAACATGGGCGTGGCCCTGGGCTATGCGGTGCTGGGCTATGACGCGCTGACGCGCGGCCTGGGCAAGCTGGAGGTCCACCGCGAGGCTTTGGCAGCCGACCTCGAGGCCGCCTGGGAAGTGCTGGCCGAGCCGATCCAGACGGTGATGCGTCGCTACGGCCTGCCCCAGCCCTACGAGCGACTCAAGGAACTCACTCGCGGCAAGACCATCACGCGCGAGGCCATCCAGCAGTTCATCCAGACGCTGGAGTTGCCGCAGGCCGAAAAAGACCGGCTGCTGGCGATGACGCCGGCGAACTACACCGGCTTGGCCGAGGCGTTGGCCCGACGCATCTGAGGCGCGGGCTCAGCGGGCGCTGACCCAGCGGTGCTGGGCGGCGAACCATCCGGCTGCGGCCGCGCCCAGCGTGATGGCCGTGAACAGTGGCCCAGCGGCCGACCAATCGCCCAGCAGGTCGTGGCTGAAGCCCAGGGCCAAGGGGCCCAGCGCGGCCAGGCCGTAGCCCACGCCCTGGGACATGCCCGACAGCCTGGCCGCCGTGGGGGCATCGGGCGAGCGCAGCACGATGAGCAGCAGCGCCACGCTGAACTGCCCGCCCTGCCCCAGGCCCTGGAGCACGGCCCACAGCCACAGGCCGTCCAGCGGGCCGGCCACACAGCCCCACCAGCCGGCCAGCGCCAGCCCCAGCATCAGCAGCAGCGTGGGGCGCTGATCGGTGCCCCAACGCATGGCCAGCCAGGGCCCGGTGAAGGCGGTCAGCAGTTGCACCAGCACCGACACCGAGACCACTAGGCCCGCGTGCAGGGGCTCCACGCCGCGGGCGCTCAGGAGGGGGGCCAGCCAGCCGAACACACAATAGGCCAGGGCCGATTGCAGCCCCATGTACAGCGTGACGGCCCAGGCCAGCCGGTCGCCCCACAGCGGCGCGCCCGGCGGTGCCGGGGCGGCACCGGCCGGCTGGCGCACCTGAGGCCACCACAGCGCCGCGGCAATCAGCGCGAGCACGGCCCAGGCGGCCAGCGCGGCGCGCCAGCTGCCGCCAAAGGCCTGCATGAGCGGCACCGTCGCCCCGGCGGCCAGGGCCGCCCCCAGACACAGTGCCATGGTGTACAGCCCCATCATGGGGCCGATGTGCTGCGGGAAATCGCGTTTGATCAGGCTGGGCAACAGCACGCCGATGATGCCGATGGAGGCCCCGGCCAGCAAAGCGCCGAGGAACAGCCCGCCGGCGCCCAGCACGGCCCGCAAGGCCGTGCCGGCGGCCAGCACCAGCAGCACGACGAAGACGGTGCGCTCACTGCCCCAGCGGCCAGCCAGGCGAGGAGCCAGCGGCGCGAACAGACCCAGGCACAGCACGGGCAACGTGGTCAGCAGGCCCGCGGCGGTGGCCGACAGGCCCAGGCTGGCCTGAATCCAGGCCAGCACTGGCGAGACGCTGGACAGCGCCGGGCGCAGATTGAGGCTGACGAGCACGAGCCCGGCGATCAGCAGGCCCAGGGACGCGGCGGGACGGGTTGGTGCGGACAAGGCTCAGCGTTGCGTGGATGGGGGCGGCGCAGGCGGCAGCGGGTCGAGCGCGTCGAGAATGGGCTGCAGCAGTTCGCGAGCAGCGCGGGCCGCGCCTTCGGGGTCGCGCTGGGCGACGGCTTCGGCCACGGCCACATGGGCGGCGTAATCGGGCTCGGGCAGATCGGGCCGAGACATCATGCCCTTGAGCGTGGCCCGCACGGCACGCGAGAAGAAGCCATAGAGCTTGGCCAGGGCCGGGTTGTGCGCGGCATCGACGATGGCCCGGTGGAAGGCCAGGTCATGCTCGATGAAGACCTCGCGGCGCCGCCGGTCGGGGCGTTCGCCGCGCAATGCCAGGGCCGCGAAGATGCGCTCCAAGTCCTCGGGGGTGCGGCGCTGAGCGGCCAGCCGGGCGGCTTCCACCTCCAGCATCGCGCGCACTTCCAGATGCTCGCGCAAGGACGCGCCGCTCAGGCCATGCGCCATGTCGGTGGTGTCCACCGCCGAGCGCACATAGGTGCCGTCGCCTTGGCGCACTTCCAGCAACCCGCTGTAGGCCAGCACCCGCACCGCTTCGCGCACGGTGTTGCGGCTCATGCCCAACTCGGCGGCCAGCTCCGGCTCGATCGGGATGCGTTCGCCCACGCGCCAGACGCCGCGTTCGAGCCGTTGGCGCATCGCATCAACGGCCACGTCCACGAGGGAGCGTCGAGGCAAGGTGGGCGTATCCACGGCAGGCGCAGGCAAAATCGTCGGATGATTGTAGGCCGCTGCGAGTCCCTTTGCAGCAGCCTGGCGCGGGCGCTGGTCGCACCGATGTGGCCGGTTCTCCCGGTTTGTCCCAGTGTGGCCGCCGGGGCCGCTGCCTAGGATGAAGGCTTCCCTTTCATTCCTCTCGACGGAGACGCCCCATGAAACGAGCGATACGTTGGGGCCTGAGCGCGCTGGCCTGGATGGTCGCGCTCGGCGCCTCGGCCCAGGAAGTGACGCTGAAGTTCCACCACATCTGGAACACCCAGGCCATGGCCTCGCAGCGCGTGATCACGCCGTGGTGCGACAAGATCGCGGCGGATTCGAACAACCGCTTGAAGTGCCAGATCTTCCCGGCCATGTCCCTGGGCGGCACGCCGCCGCAACTGGTGGACCAGGTGCGCGATGGCGTGGCTGATTTGATCATCACCCTGCCGGGCTATACCGCCGGGCGTTTTCCGATGATGGAGGTGTTCGAGCTGCCTTTCATGACGCGTTCGGCCGAGTCCGGCGCGCAAGCGGCCTGGGACTATCTGCAAAAGCATGCGCTGAAGGAATTCCCCGGCACCAAGATTCTGGCCGTGTGGGTGCATGACCAGGGCTATGTGCACACCCGCGAGCGACCGGTGCGCACGCTGGCCGACTTCAAGGGCCTGAAGATGCGCGCGCCCACGCGGCAGACCAACAAGCTGCTGAGCAAGCTGGGCGCCACGCCGGTGGGCATGCCGCTGCCGGCCATTCCCGAAGCGGTGAGCAAGGGCGTGATCGATGGCTTCTTGCTGCCTTGGGAAGTGATGCCCTCGTTGCGCCTGCACGAGATGGTGAAGTTCCACTCCGAGACCGATGCGGCCAAGCCGGCGCTGTATTCGGCGGTGTTCATCTTCGGCATGAACCAGGCGAAATACGACAGCCTGAGCCCCGAGCTGAAGGCCGTGATCGATCGCAACAGCGGCTTGGCACTGTCCAAGCAGATCGGTCAGATCTGGGACGACAGCAAGGCCGCCGGGCGCAAGGCCGCCGTCGATCGGGGCAACACGTTCTATACCGTGCCGGCCAGCGAGCTGGACCACTGGATCGCGGCCTCGGCCTCTCTGTATGACGAATGGGTGGCCGACATGGACAAGCGCGGCGCCAATGGCAAGGTGCTGCTGCAAGACGCGCGCGACCTGCTGGCCAAGTACGGCGGCAAGTAGGGCGCTTTTACAATCGGGGGCATGTCTTTCATCGATCAGCTCCACGCGGCCGAACGCCTCAACGACTCGCTCTTGTGCGTGGGGCTGGACCCCGATGTGGCCAAGTTCCCCGCGCCCTGGCGCGGCCAGCCCTCGCGCATCTTTGATTTCTGCGCGGCCATCGTCGAGGCCACGCGCGATCTGGTGATCGCCTACAAGCCGCAGATCGCCTACTTCGCCGCACACCGCGCCGAAGACCAGCTCGAGCGGCTGATGGCCTATATCCGCCAAGTGGCCCCGCAGGTGCCGGTGATCCTGGATGCCAAGCGGGGCGACATCGGCTCCACGGCCGAACAATACGCCCGTGAAGCCTTTGAGCGCTATGGGGCCGATGCGGTCACGCTGTCGCCCTTCATGGGCTTCGATTCCATCGAGCCATATTTGCGCTACCCGGACAAGGGGGCGATCTTGCTGTGCCGCACCTCCAATGCCGGCGGGGCGGACTTGCAAAACCAGCGCCTGGCCGAGCTGGAGGGGCAGCCGCGGCTGTACGAGCATGTGGCCCGTTTGGCCCAGGGGCCGTGGAATCGCACGGGCCAGCTCGGCTTGGTGGTGGGGGCCACTTATCCGGCGGAGATCGCGCGCGTGCGCGAGTTGGCGCCCACCGTGCCCTTGCTGATTCCCGGCGTGGGCGCCCAAGGGGGCGATGCCACGGCCACCGTGAAAGCCGGCTATCGCGAGAGCGAGGGCCGCATCACGGGCTTGGTGGTGGTCAACGTCGGCCGCAGCGTGCTGTACGCCAGCAGCGGCCCGGACTTCGCCAGTGCCGCCCGGCGCGCGGCACTGGCCCTGCGCAGCGAGCTCAACGCGGCGCGGCGCTGAGCGCCTCGGGCGCCTGGGCCAGCAGAGGCAAGCGCCGCACCCGCTGGCCGGTCAATGCAAACCAGGCGTTGAGCAGCGCTGGCGCCGCCGGCGGCGTGCCGGGTTCGCCCACGCCGGCCGGTGGCCGGTGGCTGGGCACGATGTGGGTTTCGATCACGGGGGTTTCGGCCAGCGACAGCAGTCGAGCCGTGTCGAAGTTCTTCTGCAGCACCTCGCCGCCGCGGATGTCCACCCGCCCATACAGCGCGGCGCTCAGCCCGAAGATCACCCCGCCTTCCATTTGCTGGGCCACGATGCCGGGGTGCACCACGGTGCCGCAATCGATCGCGCAGACCACGCGGTGCACGCGCGGGCGGCCGGCTTCCTGCGAGATTTCCATCACTTCGGCGACGATGGAGCCGAAGCTTTCGTGCAGGGCCAGGCCACGGGCGCGGCCGGCCGGCAGCGGGCGGTCCCACTGGGCCTTGTCGGCGGCCAGCTTGAGCACCTCCGCATGGCGCGGATGCCGTGCCAGCAGGCTCAGACGAAAGGCCAGCGGGTCTTGGCCGGCGGCATGGGCCAGCTCATCGATGAAGCACTCGGTGAAAAACGCGTGGTGCGAATGGCCCACCGAGCGCCAGTAGCCGATCGGCACGCCGCTGCGCGTGGCTCGATGAGCGATACGCTGGTGCGGCACTTCGTAGGGCAGGTCAAAGAAGCCTTCGGCCGCGGTTTTGTCCGGCGCGTCCCAGCGCGTGGCCCAGGCCGGACGCTGCCGTGCGATCCAGCGCGGCGTGATCGCATCGCCGGCCACCGTCATGCGCAGGGCCTGCGGGCGACCGCTCGCATCCAGTGCCGCCCGCATCACGGCCACGCCGGCCGGGCGGTAGAAGTCGTGGCTGAAGTCCTCCTCACGCGGCCACACCAGCTGCACCGGGCGGCCGCCCGTCTCCATCGCGATGCGGACCGCCTGGGCGATGTAGTCCGTCTCCAAGCGCCGCCCGAAGCCGCCCCCCAGCAAGGTCAGGTGCAGCTCCACCGCCTCCGGCGCTACCCCGGCCACGCGCGCGGCCACTTCGCGGGCGAACGTGGGCACTTGGGTGGGCGCCCACAGCGTGACGCGGCCGTCGCGCACCTGGGCGGTGCAGTTCATCGGCTCCATCGTGGCATGGGCCAGATAGGGCGCGTGATAGACGACTTCGAGCAGGCGCGCGGCCGCCGCTTCGGCCGCATCCACATCGCCGCGCCGATGGAAGGGCAGCCCGCCGGCGGTGTCCTGGGCCTGGCGGGCGGCCTGCTCCAGGTCGGCCTCGATGCGCTGCGTGTCCAGCAGGCCCACGGCCGGGTCGTGTGGCGGGGGATGCCATTGCACGTCCAGCGTGCGCGCGGCCTGCATCGCATGCCAGGTGCTGCGCGCCACCACGGCCACCGCCGCCGTCGAGCCGGCCAGCGCAGGCAAGCGCACCACGCGCAGCACGCCTGGGCGGCGCAGCGCGGCATCCACATCCACCCGGCCCGGGCTGCCACCGAGCATCGGGCAGTGGCGCACCACCGCGAACAACACGCCCTCGGGTCGGACATCCAGGCCAAACACCGCCGAGCCGTTCACTTTGGCCGGCACATCGGTGCGCAGCGGCTGGTGGCCGATCAAGCGCCATTGTTCGCGCGGCTTGAGGCGGATGTTGCGGGCGCTGACGGTCAGGGCCGCGGCCTGGCGCGCGAACTCGCCGAAGTGTGCGCGCTGGCCCGAGGGATGTTCGATGATGCCGTCGGCGATGCGCAGCTCATCGACCGGCAGCCGCCATTGCAGGGCTGCTGCGCCCAGCAGCTGCGCACGCGCGGTGGCCGCCGCCAGCGGCAGCACCTCCCAGGCATCGGCAATGCTGGAGGAGCCGCCGGTGACATTGATGCCCAGCTCGCGCGCCAGCTTGGCCACGAACCAGCGGCCGGCGCGCACCAGGCGTGTTTCTTGGCCGGGTTCGCGCTCGTCGGGGTGGAAGGGCAAGGCCCCGAGGAACATCGCCACATTGCCGTACAGCGACTCCGGACCGGCTTGCTCCAGCCGCAGGCGTTCCAGGCCGATGTCGAGCTGTTCGGCCACCAGCATCGGCAAGGCGGTGTGCACGCCCTGGCCCATCTCGCTGCGGTGCATGGCCAGCACCACCTGGCCGTCGGGGGTGATCTTGATCCAGCCGTTGAGCTGGATGTCGCGCTCGTCGGCGCCGAGGGCGCCACGCCGGCCGAGACGGTCCCGCACCGGCCAAGCGCCCCAGCCCACCACCAAGGCGCCACCGACGGCCGCTGCGCTGAGCAGGAAGTGTCGGCGCTTCATGCGGATTTCACCTTCAGCGGTTGGCGCGGCGTGCGGGCCGGACGCATTTGCACCGCCGCGGTGCGGATGGCCTCGCGCACGCGCGGATAGGTGCCGCAGCGGCACAAATTGCTGATGGCCGCATCGATTTGCGCTTCGGTGGGCTCGGGCGTGCGGTCCAGCAGCGCGGCGGCGGCCATCAACATGCCGCTTTGGCAATAGCCGCATTGCGGCACCTGGTGGGCGATCCACGCGGCTTGCAGCGGGTGCGGGGCCTGCGGCGTGCCCAAACCTTCGATGGTCTGGATCGCACGCCCGGCCACCGACGCCAGCGGCGTGACGCAGGAGCGCACCGCCTGGCCGTCCAAGCGCACGGTGCAGGCCCCGCAGGCGGCGATGCCGCAGCCGTATTTGGTGCCGGTCAGGTGCAGCACGTCGCGCAGCACCCACAACAGGGGCATCGAGGGATCGACCGCCTCGTCGGGCACCTCGTGCGGGCGGCCATTGATGAGCAGTTGCATGGCTGGGCAATCCGTATTCAAAAGTGTATACACATGTGTGGACGCCTCATGTGCACCAGCTTGAACTCCATCGTGGTGCAGGTACGGCTTTTGCATGAAGGCGGTCCGTCCGAACTTCGACGACCCACTGGAGAGTTTCCATCATGACATTGCATATCCGTCACATCGTGCGCACCTGCGGCCTGGCGCTGCTCGGTCTTGGGTGGGCCGGGGCAGCGCTGGCGCAGTCCTCGTCGGTGCAGTTGTATGGCCTGCTGGATCTGGCCATCGGTTCTTATCAAACCAGCGGTGGCCAACGGCTCGGCCGGATCGAATCGGGCGGCATGACCACCAGCTACATCGGGTTCAGCGGCAAGGAGGATTTGGGCGGCGGGCTGGCCGCCACGTTCACGCTGGATCATTTTCTGCGTGCCGACACGGGCGAGGCCGCGCGCTTCGGTGGCGATACGTTTTGGGCGCGCAATGCTCACGTGGGCGTCAGTGGGGGCTTCGGCAGTGTCTACCTGGGGCGTCGTGCCACGCCGATGTTCGTGGCCACTTTGCTGTTCAACCCGTTTGGCGACTCTTTCGGCTTTTCGCCGTCGATTCGCAGCTATTACGGCGCCACCGGCGTGCTGGCGGGCGACTCCGGCTGGAACGATGCGATCAGTTATGCCTCGCCGCGCCTCCTGGGTGCTGCCACGGTGAACCTGCAATATGCGCTGAAGGAATCGGGCAACGGCGCCAATGTCGGAGCCAATGTGCTGTACTTCGGCGGGCCGCTGGCCGCGGCCGTGGCGGCTCAGCAGGTCAAGAAGGGCCTGACCGTTGGCAAAGAAACGGCGTATCAGCTGGGGGCCAGCTACACGGTGGGGGCGGCCAAGCTGTTCGCTCAGTACGGGCGGATCGAGGAGCGCACCGCGCTCGATCTGGACGACGACATCTACCAGCTCGGCCTGTCCTACCGGGTCGGTGCCGGCTCGCTGTTGGCGTCCTGGGGTGTGCGCCAGACCACCGGGGATGCCCCGTCCAAGCGCCGCATGGCCAGCCTGGGCTATGACCATTTCCTGTCCAAGCGCACCGATGTCTACGCGGTGTACATGGTGGACAAGCTCCGCGCCACCGAGGCCGGCCACACCGTGGCTGTGGGGCTGCGCCATCGGTTCTGAGCGGTCGTGCATGACGCCGCGCGCCTCATGCATGGGGGCGGTCCCGCAAGGGCTGCCCATCGACGAAGGCGATCAGCTCGCCTGCGGCCAGCGGCGTCCAGGTCTCGTCGCGGGTGAGCGGCTCGGTGACGATCACGGCCACCCGGTCCTGCGGCGAGGCCAGCTCGGCGAAGTTCACGCGCAGGTCCTCGTCTTGCAGCGTGGCCGCGCCAAAGGGGTGCTCGCGCACCAGGTAATGCAAGCGCGTGGAGCAATGCGCCCATAGCGCGCAGCCGTTGCTCAGCATGAAGTTGAAGGTGCCGTGCCGCGCCACCTGCGGCACCAGCTCGGCCAGCGTGTCGGTGAGCTGCTGGGGCGTGGGCACCATCGCATGGTTTTTGGCCAGTTCCTGCATCAGCCAACAGAAGGCGGCTTCGCTGTCGGTGTCGCCCACCGGCCGAAAGGCGGCATGGAGATTGGGCGCAAAGCCGGGCAGGTCGCCGTTGTGGGCAAACACCCAGTACCGCCCCCACAGCTCGCGCACGAAGGGGTGGCAGTTTTCCAACTTCACGGCGCCCTGGGTGGCTTTGCGGATGTGGGCGATGACGTTGGTGCTGCGGATCGGGTAGCGCCGGATCAGCTCGGCCACCGGCGAGTGCAGGGCCGATTGGGCATCGACGAACAGCCGGGTGCCTTTGCCTTCGAAGAAGGCGATGCCGAAGCCGTCGGCATGCTCGTGCGAGCGTGAGGCAAAGCCGGTGAAGCTGAACACGATGTCGGTGGGGGTGTTGCAGTTCATGCCCAGCAGCTGGCACATGCGTGTGGACCTTTCCCTGGATGCACAGCCCCGATTGTGCGCATGCCGGCGCCGATTGCGGCAGCGGCATGCGCGGCTGGCCGGCGTCAGCCGCCGGCCTTCACCTTCAGGCGCCAGGCGTGCAGCAGCGGCTCGGTGTAGCCATTGGGCTGCGCCACGCCTTGGAACACCAGGTCTTGCGCGGCCTGGAAGGCGGCGCCTTCAGGGTGGGCCACCAGGCTCTTGTAGGCCGGGTCGCCGGCGTTTTGACGATCGACCACCGCGGCCATGCGCTTGAAGGTCTCGCGCACCTGGGCTTCGGTCACGACGCCATGCAACAACCAGTTGGCGATGTGCTGGCTGGAGATGCGCAGCGTCGCACGGTCTTCCATCAGGCCCACGTTGTGGATGTCGGGCACCTTGGAGCAGCCCACGCCTTGGTCGATCCAGCGCACCACGTAGCCGAGGATGCCCTGCACGTTGTTGTCCAGCTCCTGCTGCTTGTCGGCGGCCGACCAGTTCGGGTTGGGCGCCACCGGCACCTGGAGCAAGTCGTTCAGGAGGGCATCGCGCTCGGCGTCGGCATCGATTTTCTCCAGCTCGCGCTGCACCGCGGCCACGTCCACCTGGTGGTAGTGCAGCGCATGCAGCGTGGCCGCCGTGGGCGAGGGCACCCAGGCGGTGTTGGCGCCGGCCTTGGGATGGGCGATTTTTTGCTCGAGCATCGCGGCCATCAGGTCGGGCATGGCCCACATGCCCTTGCCGATCTGGGCGCGCCCGCGCAGGCCGCACTTGAGGCCCACCAGCACGTTGTTGCGCTCGTAAGCGGCAATCCACTTGGTGGTTTTCATGTCGCCCTTGCGCAGCATCGGGCCGGCACGCATCGCGCTGTGGATTTCGTCGCCGGTGCGGTCCAAAAAGCCGGTGTTGATGAAGGCCACACGGCTGGCGGCCGCGGCGATGCAGGCCTTCAGGTTCACACTGGTGCGGCGCTCTTCGTCCATGATGCCCAGCTTGACGGTGCTGTCGGGCAAGCCCAGCATCTGCTCGACACGGCCGAACAGCTCGTTGGCAAAGGCCACCTCGGCCGGGCCGTGCATCTTGGGCTTGACGATGTAGACGCTGCCGGTGCGCGAGTTGCGCAGGCCACTTTGGCGTTTCAAGTCCACCAGCGCGATGGTGGTGGTGATCACCGCGTCCATGATCCCTTCGGGGATCTCCTTGCCGCCGTCGTACAGGATGGCCGAGTTGGTCATCAGGTGGCCCACATTGCGCACGAACAGCAGCGAGCGGCCGTGCAGCACCACGGGCTGGCCGTCCGGGCCGGTGTATTCACGGTCGGGGTTCAAGCGGCGAGTGAAGGTCTTGCCGCCTTTGGTGACTTCTTCGGTCAGGGTGCCTTGCAAGATGCCCAGCCAATTGCGGTAGCCGGCGACTTTGTCGGCGGCATCCACGGCGGCCACCGAGTCTTCCAAGTCCAGGATGGTCGACAGCGCGGCCTCCAGCACCACGTCGGCCACGCCAGCCGGATCGGTGCTGCCGATGGGGTGGCTGCGGTCGATGCGGATCTCCACATGCAGACCGTGGTGGCGCAGCAGCACGGCCGAGGGGGCCGCGGGCTCGCCCTGGTAGCCGACGAACTGCGACGGCTCCTGCAAGCCGGTGCTGGCGCCGCCGCGCAGTTGCACGCGCAGCTGGCCGCCGTCGATCGCGTAGCCCGTGGCGTCTTTGTGCGAGCCCTGGGCCAGCGGGGCGGCCTGGTCGAGGAAGTTGCGCGCAAAGGCGATCACCTTGGCGCCGCGCACCGGGTTGTAGCCCGGGCCCTTCTCGGCCCCGCCGGTCTCGGGGATGGCATCCGTGCCGTACAAGGCGTCATACAGCGAGCCCCAGCGTGCATTGGCGGCATTGAGCGCGTAACGGGCGTTCAGAATCGGCACCACCAGCTGCGGGCCGGCTTGCAGGGCCAGCTCGGCGTCCACGTTGGCCGTGGTGGCTTGCACCTGCGCCGGCTGCGGCAGCAGGTAGCCGATGCGCTCCAGAAAGGCTCGGTACGCCGGCATGTCGGTGATCGGGCCGGGATGGGCGGCATGCCAGGCATCGAGCTCGGCTTGCAAGCGGTCGCGCTCGGCCAGCAGCGCGGCATTCTTCGGCGCCAGGTCGTGCACGATCGCATCGAAGCCGGCCCAGAAGCTGCGGCTGTCCACGCCGGTGGCCGGCAGCACCTGGTCTTCGATGAAGCGGTACAGCTCGGTGGCGACTTGCAGTCGATGGACGGTGGTGCGTGAGCTCATGGGTGGGGTCCTCGGATGAAATGGAGAAAAAACGAATCCGCTCGGGGGTCAAGGACGGGCCGCACGCGTGGCTGAGGCGTCGATCAGAGCCAGCAGTTCGCGCAGGTGGCGTCCCTCGTGGTGAGGGGCGGTGCCCAGCTCCTCCGGCGGGGCGCCGCTGCGGTTGAGCCAGAAGGTGGTGTAGCCGAACCAGGTCGCGCCCACGGCATCCCAGCCATTGCTCGAGACGAACAAGACCTGGCGGGGCACCAATGTGGGCTGGCGGCGGCGCAGGACCTCCAAGCCCAGCGCATAGACGCGCGGATCGGGCTTGAAGCAGCGCACCGGTTCGACGCTGATGACATGGTCCAGGACCTCGGACAGGCCGGCGCTTTTGACCGCCACCTCCAGCATCGCCGGGTCGCCATTGCTCAGGATGCCCGTGGGCAGCCCCCGCTGGCGCAAGGCGTGCAGCGTCTCGCGGTTTTCAGGGAAGGCGCTGAGGTGGCGGTATTGGTTCATCAGCCGCTGCTCGTGCTCGGGCGTCAGCGCCAGGCCCAGGCGCGCACAGGCATGGCGCAGCCCGTCGCGCGTGAGCTCCCAAAAGGGTCGGTAGCGCGAGCCGCCGGGGTCGGCCATGCTGACCAAGCGGGTGTATTCGATTTGCTTGTCGCGCCACAGCGCGGCCAGGGCCTCGCCGCGGCCTGGAAAAAGTTGCTCGGCGGCCAGCGCCACGCTGTAGACATCGAACAGCGTGCCGTAGGCATCGAAGAGCACGGCTTGGACGGACAGGGGGGAGGAGGCCATGGCACACACTGTATTCAAACCGCGCCCAATGATTAATCCCTGAGAAATCGCTTGATCTTTGACTTTTTGCAGCGTAGTCTGGCGCGTGATTTGTGACGAATCCGTCATGGATAAGCTCAAACAGATCGAATCTTTTGTCCAAGTGGCCACCAAAGGCAGCCTGACGGCGGCTGCCAACCTCGAAGGCGTGGCGCCGGCGGTGATCGGGCGGCGCATCGATGCGCTGGAGGCTCGCTTGGGCGTGAAGCTGCTGGTGCGCACGACCCGGCGCATCAGTCTCACGCACGAGGGCAGTGCGTTTCTGGAGGATTGCCAGCGCCTGCTCACCGATTTGGCCAATGCCGAAGCCAGCGTGTCGGCCGGCGGCGTCAAAGCCAGTGGTCATTTGCGCGTGACCGCGCCGGCAGGCTTCGGGCGGCGCCATGTGGCGCCGCTGGTACCGCGCTTTCTGCAGCTGCATCCCGAGGTTTCGCTGTCGCTGAACCTGTCGGACCGGGTGGTGGACATCGTCAACGAAGGCTTCGACTGTGCGGTGCGCGTGGGCGACTTGCCCGACTCCAGCCTGGTGAGCCTGCGCCTGGCCGACAACCGCCGCCTGTGCGTGGCCTCTCCGGCCTATCTGGAGCGCCGCGGGCGCCCGCAGCATCCCTCCGAGCTGAGCCAGCACGACTGCCTCACCCTCAGTTCGGATGCCAGCCAGACGCGGGGCTGGGCCTTCACCGTGGACGGGGCGATCGTGCATGTGCGCCCGCCGTCGCGCGTGGACTGCTCCGACGGGCAGGTGTTGCATGAATGGTGCTTGGCCGGCTTGGGATTGGCCTGGCGCTCGACCTGGGAGGTCGAAGGCGACATCGCCGCTGGCCGCCTGGTCAGCGTGCTCGACGATTTCGCCGCCCCGCCCAATGGCATTTATGCCGTCTTCGCGCAGCGCAAGCACTTGCCGTTGCGCGTGCGGCTGTGGATCGACTATCTCAAGCACACCTACGGGGATGCGGCCTATTGGCGCACGCCCGCGGCTGCGCCGACCGCTGGGGGGCGCTGACGATGTTGCTCGAGGCTTTGCTGGCCTATGCCCACATCGCCGCCATCCTGGGGTGGGTCGTGTTCATGACCAGCCAGGCTGCGTTGTGTCGTGTGGAGTGGATGAACGCGGCCGTGGTGCACCGCCTGGGCCGACTCGATCGCCTGACCGATGTGGCCGCCCTCAGCGTGCTGGCCACCGGCTTGGCGCGGGCCGGGTGGGGCCTCAAAGGCTGGGACTGGGCGTGGGCCCAACCGCTGTTGCATCTGAAGCTGGCGCTATTTCTTGGCATCGGCCTGATGGCCATCCCGCCGGCGCGGGCCTATCGGCGTTGGCGCGCGGCGCTGGCCGCCGGACAGGGGCTGCCCCAGCCATCAGAGGTGCGCCAGGCGCGCCGCTGGATCATGATCCAGGCCCATGCGCTGTTGCTGCTGCCGCTGGCGGGCAGCCTGCTGGCGCGGGGCCTGGGGGGACGCTGATCAGCTCTTCTTCAGGCATTGGCTCATGAAGGCCTTGCGCTCGTCGCCCTTGAGCGCGCCGGCTTCGGCATTGCAGGCTTTCATCTTGTCCTGCTGGGCCTTGCGCTTGTCGGTCAGGCAGTCCTTCATGAAGGCTTTGCGCTCCTCGCCCTTGAGGTCGGCGGCTTTCTTGTTGCACTCGGCCATGCGGGTTTGCTGACGGGTGGGCTCTTTGGCGTCTTGTGCCCAAGGCGACGTGCAGGCCAGGGCCAAAGAAGCGGCAATCAGAACATGCTTCATGGAGGGTCTCCGTGGGGGGGTGAAGAGGGATGGGATCACAAGATGCGTTGAGGGTGGGACAGGGCCTCGTGCGCGGCATGCAAGCGGCGCACCAGCACGGCGATGAAGGCTTCGTTGAAGCGGTCGCGGCAGGCCAGGCTCAAGCGGCGCAGGCTTTCGGGCGTGAAGGAAATCGTGGTGACCGGCTCGGTGACGATCACGTCGGCCGTGCGCAGCCGCGGCTCTTTGCTGGGCGCCAGGTAGGCCATTTCTCCCACGGTGGAGCCCGCGCGCAGCGACTCGACGCGCCGGCCGTCGCGCAGCACGTCCACCGCGCCTTGGGCGATGACGTGGAAATCGCGCCCGCGCTCGCCGCGTGACATCAGCTTGTGCCCAAAGCCGAAGCGCTGCCAGCGCGCCTGATGCACCACTTCCCACAGCTCCACGTCGTCGAAGTGACGGAAGAAGTCCAGCGAGCGCAGCAGGCTGAAGCGTTCGGAGTCCAGCACCGCTTGCAGGTTGCCGCGTGGCACTTGGCGACTGGCGATGAGGCCGGCCAAGGCATGGGCGAAGTCGTCCCAGTGCGCGTAGCGGTCGATCGGGGCCTTGTTCAAGGCGCGCAGGGTCACCTCGTCCACGGCGGTGGACACGCCTTGGCGGCGCTCGCTCGGGGGGATGACCGGGCCATAGAGCACCTGCTGGATCATTTCGCCCTGCGAGTGGGCCTCCACCGGCGGATGTCCGGTAATCAGGTGGTAGAGCACCGCGGCCAAGGAATACATGTCCGATTGGGCGCTCAGCGGCGCGCCGTCGATCTGCTCGGGCGACATGTAGGCCAGCGAGCCCACGCGGTGCACCTGGGTGGTGTCGGCCTGCAGGTGCAACACGCTGCCGAAATCGGTGAGCTTCACATCGGTGATCTGGCCGGCGCTGGTCACCGCCAGGATGTTGGCCGGCTTGATGTCGCGGTGGATCAGCCCCTGCCGGAACACGTAGCCCAGAGCCATCGCGCACTTGAAGCCGATCTCGACGATGAGCTCCAGCGGCAGCAATTGATCGGCCCGGCAATAGGGTTTGAGCGTGCTGCCCTCGACATACTCCATCACCAAATAGGGCTCGTCGGGACCGTTCACCGCATCGAACAGCTGCACGATGTGGGGGTGCTGCAGCCGCCCGACCAGTGCGGCCTCGGCGGCGAAGAAGCGCGAGTAATAGCGCCCGTCCACCGGGTCGCGCAAGGCTGCAGGGCGCACGCGCTTGACGGCCACGTCGCGGTCATGGAACGCATCGTGGCACAGAAAGACCTCGCTGGTGGCCCCCTCGCCCAACTTGCGCAGCACCCGGTACTCGCCGATGTAGGCCGGCAGCCCGGCCGGCGGTTCGGCAGGTGGGTCTCGAGGCGGCTGTGGAGGGGTCGTCATGACCTGCGCATCATTTCACCGTGCAGCGCGGCACGCAAGCCGGGGCCGCCACAGATGTATCGAACTGTGTCTGGACGGGCGCCCGCGGCGCGGGCGGGGCGCAACCGTAAAATCTCCGGATGATCCGCGCCAAACAAGAACTCCTGGACGACCTGGCTGCCGAACTGGCGTTGCTGGCCCCCGAGGCCGTCGCCGCGGCGGCCTTCGAGACGCCGAAACAAGCTGCTCATGGGGATTTGGCCATCACCTGTGCGATGCAGCTGGCCCGCACGCTGAAGAAAAACCCGCGCGAATTGGCGCAAACGCTGGTGGACGGCCTGCGTCGGCGCGAGGCTTTCCAACGCTGGGTCGATGGCCTGGAGATCGCCGGTCCGGGCTTCATCAACCTGCGGCTCAAGCCTGCGACCAAGCAGGCCGTGGTGGCCGACATTCTGGCCAGCGGCCCGGCCTACGGCCGCCAGGCGGCCAGCGGCCGGCATGTGATGGTGGAGTTCGTCTCGGCCAACCCCACCGGACCGCTGCACGTGGGCCATGGTCGCCAGGCCGCCCTGGGCGATGCGATTTGCCGCTTGTTCGAGACGCAGGGCGACCAGGTCACGCGTGAGTTCTATTACAACGATGCCGGGGTGCAGATCGCCAATTTGGCGCTGTCGGTGCAAGCCCGGCTGAAGGGGCTCAAGCCGGGCGACCCGGCTTGGCCGCAGTCTGCCTACAACGGCGAGTACATCGCCGACATCGCCGCCGACTTCCTCGCCAAGAAGACCGTCAAAGCCGACGACCGCGAGTTCACCGCCTCGGGCGATCCCGACGACTTGGACGGCATCCGCCAGTTCGCCGTGGCCTATCTGCGCCACGAGCAGGACCTGGATCTGCAAGCCTTCGGGGTGAAGTTCGACAACTATTACCTCGAGTCGAGCCTGTACAGCAGCGGGCGGGTGGAGCGCACCGTGCAGCGTCTCATCGAAGCGGGCAAGACCTACGAGCGCGACGGCGCGCTGTGGCTGCGCACCACCGAATACGGTGACGACAAGGACCGCGTGATGCGCAAGTCCGATGGCACCTACACCTATTTCGTGCCCGATGTGGCCTACCACATCACCAAGTGGGAGCGCGGCTACACCAAGGTCATCAACATCCAGGGCAGCGACCACCATGGCACGATCGCTCGGGTGCGTGCCGGGCTGCAAGCCGTGGGGCTGGGCATTCCTGAGGGCTACCCCGACTATGTGCTGCACAAGATGGTCACCGTCATGCGCGGCGGCCAAGAGGTGAAGATCTCCAAGCGGGCCGGCTCTTACGTGACCCTGCGCGACCTGATCGAGTGGACCAGCCGCGATGCGGTGCGCTTTTTCCTCATCAGCCGCAAGGCCGACACCGAATTCACCTTCGACGTGGACCTGGCGCTTCAGCAAAACGACGAGAACCCGGTGTACTACGTGCAATATGCCCATGCGCGCATCTGCTCGGTGATCGAGCAGTGGTGCCAGCAGCATGGCGGCGATCTGACGAGCTTGCCGCGTGCCGACCTCGGCCGCTTGGTGATGCCGGCCGAAGCCGCGCTGATGCTCAAGCTGGCCGAGTATCCCGGCATGCTGTCGGCCGCCGCGCGCGACCTGGCGCCGCATGACGTGGCCTTCTATCTGCGGGATCTGGCCAGCGCCTTCCACACCTATTACGCGGCCGAGCGTTTTCTCGTGGAGGATGCCGAGCTGGCGCGCGCCCGCGTGGCCTTGCTGGTGGCCACGCGCCAAGTGCTGCACAACGGCCTGTCGGTGCTGGGTGTGAGTGCGCCGGCCAAAATGTGACACCGGCGCGCTGCGCCACAATGGCTGCCTGCGTCTGGTTCTGCAAGGAAATCCATCCCGATGAAAAAGCAACGTGGCGGATTCGCCCTGGGCCTGGTAGTGGGGGTGCTCATCGGCTTGGCCTTGGCCCTGGCGGTGGCCCTGTATGTCACCAAGGTGCCCATCCCCTTCGTCAACAAAGTGCCGGCGCGCACGGCCGAGCAAGAAGCGGCCGAGGCCGAGCGCAACCGCCACTGGAACCCCAATGCGCCGCTGCAAGGGCGCAGCGCCTCGGCGCCGGCCGCAGCGCCAGCGGCCTCGCAGTCCTTGCCCGACGTGCCCCCGGGCTTGCGCCAGGGCTCGGCGCGGCCGGCAGCGCGTGACCCGGCGGCCATCCTCTCCGGGGCCGATCCGGCACCGGCGGCCGCCTCCGGCGAGGCGCTGGTGTACTTCGTGCAGGCCGGGGCCTTCACCCGCGCCGAGGAGGCCGAGCAGCAGCGGGCCCGTCTGGCGCTGATGGGCCTCAGTGCCCGCGTGAGCGAGCGCGAACAGGGGGGGCGTACCGTCTACCGGGTGCGTCTGGGCCCGTTCGACACCCAGACCGAGGCCGACCGCGCCCAGGAGCGACTCAAGAGCAACGGCTTCGATGCGGCGCTGGTGCGCGTGCCGCGCTGAACGGGGCGCCGGAGGGGGTGCTCGGTTGAACTTGTGCGGGTCGACCGAATCCACCCGGGCTGCGTTATGTCGTGAAGAACGAAAGGATGACTCGATGAAGCGACGCGAATTCACCGCTGCTGCCGGGGTGGCGGTTTTGGGCCTGGCCGGTCTGGCTCCGCGGACGACCCGGGCCCAAGCGCCCAAGGCGGGCAGCGACTATGTGGTGCTGCGCCCGGCGCTGCCCGGCGGGACCGACGGAAAAATCGAGGTCATCGAATTCTTTTGGTACGGCTGCCCGCATTGCAACCGCTTCCAGCCCCTGATCGAACCCTGGGCCAAAAAGCTGCCGGCCGATGTGCTCTATCGCCGGGTGCCGGTGGCCTTTCGTGAGGAGTTCGTGGTGCAC
The DNA here is from genome assembly GCF_000381125.1 of Caldimonas manganoxidans ATCC BAA-369. Lineage (GTDB taxonomy): Bacteria > Pseudomonadota > Gammaproteobacteria > Burkholderiales > Burkholderiaceae_C > Caldimonas > Caldimonas manganoxidans. The sequence goes on along the minus strand of NZ_KB905937.1, from coordinate 79,222 downwards.
CAGCGCATCTACTATGCGCTGGAGGCTCTGGGCCAGATCGAGGCGGTGCACAAGAAAGTCTTCCATGCGGTCCATGTGGAGCGCAACCCGCTGAACAAGCCCGAGGCGATTGCCGACTTCATGGCGCGGCAAGGGATCGACCGCGCCAAGTTCCTGGAAGCCTTCAACTCCTTTGGCGTGCAGACCAAGATCCGCCAGGCCCGGCAAATCGCAGAAGGCTACAAGATCGACGGGGTGCCGGCCATCGGCGTCAATGGTCGCTACTGGACCTCCGGGGCCTTGGCCGGCTCGCTGGAGCGCTCGCTGCAGGTGGCCGACTACCTGATCGGCCAAGCCCGCGCCGGCCGCTGAGGCCTGCCCAGCGGCGGAGCCCGGCCACGCCGGCCGCTCGCAGCGGCGTCCCGGGGCGGATCAGCCCAGGCTCCACGGGCGCCAGCGGCACCGATCTAGGCATGAAACCTGCTGTGGGCCCTCCCCTGCGCGGCGCTCCCTGGGCTAGAATGGCCTGAACTGCAAGTTTCATGCCTTCATGAGCCTTCTTTTTTCTTTTCTCGGACGATCCCGGCGGCTCGCGCTGGGGTTGGCGCTGGTGCTGGGGGGGAGCCCTGTCGCTTGGGCCGAGCGGGCCGACCGCGACCAGCCGCTGCGCTTTGCGGCCGATAGCCTGCGCTACGACGACGCGCGCAAGGTCAATGTGCTGAGCGGCCGGGTCGAGCTCACCAAAGGCAGCTTGCTGTTGCGGGCCGACCGGGTGGAGGTGCGCCAGTGGCCCGATGGCCACCACAGCGCCACGGCCAGTTCGGCGGCCGAGCCGGCCTTTTTCCGCCAGAAGCGCGAGGGGCTGGACGAGCATTTCGAAGGTCGGGCCCAGCGTATCGATTACGACAGCCGCACCGAGACCTTGCGGCTCAGCGGTCAGGCCATGATCCGGCGTGTGCGCGGCACCGATGTGGCCGACGAGATCGTGGGGCAGACCATCGTCTACGACCACGGGGCCGAGACCTACCATGTGCAAGGCGCCTCCGATGGCAGCCCGGACGGCCGGGTGCGTGGCGTGCTGTCTCCCTCCTCGGGGGGCGGCCGGGGGGAGGCGCGTTGAAGCCCCAGCGCATGCCCGAGCGGTCGGGCCCGGGCAGCCGCTTGGAGGTGTGGGGCCTGCAAAAGCGCTATGGCGCGCGGCAGGTGGTCAAGGACGTGCACCTGTCGGTCCAAAGCGGCGAGGTCGTGGGTTTGCTTGGGCCCAATGGCGCGGGCAAGACCACCAGCTTCTACATGATCGTGGGTTTGGTGCCGGTGGACGCCGGTGAGATCCGCATCGACGGCCACCGCGTGGAGCGCCGGCCCATCCATGAGCGTTCGCGTCTGGGCTTGAGTTATCTGCCGCAGGAGGCCTCGATCTTCCGCAAGCTCACGGTGGAGGAGAACATCCGCGCGGTGCTGGAGTTGCAGCACGATGCCCAGGGCCGGCCGCTCCAGGAGGCGGCGATCTCGCGCCAGCTCGATGAGTTGCTGGCCGAGCTGTCGATCGAGAAGTTGCGCCATGCGCCGGCCCCGTCCTTGTCCGGTGGCGAGCGCCGCCGTGTGGAGATCGCGCGGGCCTTGGCCACGCAGCCGCGCTTCATCCTGCTCGATGAGCCTTTCGCCGGGGTCGATCCGATCGCCGTGATCGAGATCCAGCGCATCATCGGCTTCCTGAAGTCGCGCGGCATCGGCGTGCTCATCACCGACCACAATGTGCGCGAGACCTTGGGCATCTGCGACCATGCCTACATCATCAGCGAAGGCCGGGTGTTGGCCCAGGGCACGCCGGCCGACATCGTCGAGAACCCCGACGTGCGCAAGGTTTATCTCGGCGAGCATTTCCGCATGTAAGCCCGGGAAGATGCCATGAAGCCTTCCCTGCAGGTTCGCCTGTCCCAGCATTTGGCGCTGACGCCTCAGTTGCAGCAATCGATCCGCTTGCTGCAACTGTCCACGCTCGAACTGCACCAGGAGGTCGAGCAGATGCTGGAGCAAAACCCCTTCCTCGACACCGAGGACGACGACGGCGACCCGATGACGGGCGTGTCCCTGCTGCCCGAGGCACCGGCAACCCGCCAGCGCGAGGCCGAGGCCGAAGCCGGCGAGGGCTTGGAGGCGGCCGAAGCGCCTGGGCTCGATGCGCTGGAGGTCGGCGCCACCGAGCGCGACGATTGGGAAAACGGCACCGAGGCCGACGACTTCGATGGCATCCGCGAGACGCCGGGCAGCCGCAGCGGCAGCAACGACGAGGAGCTCGACCCGATCGAGCGCGCCAGCCCCGGCATCAGTTTGCAGGACCACTTGCGCCAGCAGTTGCTCGGCATGCGCCTGTCGCCCGAAGATGCTGCGGCAGTGCAGGTGTTGATCGAATCGCTCGACGACGATGGATATCTCGCCGATTCGCTGGAGGACATCGCCGCGCACCTGGCCGGCCAGGACGAGGACGCCCGCCAAGAGCTGTTGGAGCGGCTGCGTTGCGCGCTGAAGTGGTTGCACAGCCTGCAGCCCACGGGCGTGGGCGCGCGCGACTTGTCCGAGTGCCTGTGCTTGCAGCTGCGTGCCCTGCCGCGCAGTGAGGCCCAGATCATCGCGCTGATGATCTGCCAGGGCCACCTGGAGGCCTTGGCGCGGCGCGACGTGAAAAAGCTGATGGCCGCCACCGGCGCCGATGAAGAACTGATCAAGCAGGCGCAAGCCCTCATCGTGGCCTGCGAGCCCAAGCCGGGGCGGCCGTTTGCGCGGGCCGAGGCCCACATCATCGTACCCGATGTGATCGTGCAGAAGTCTGGCCGCGGCTGGAAGGCCGTGCTCAACCCCGAGGTGATGCCGCGCTTGCGCATCAACGACCTGTATGCGCAGGCCCTCCGGCAGCAACGTGGCAGCGCCTCCAGCCAGGCCCTGGGCGCGCGGCTGCAGGAGGCGCGCTGGTTCATGAAGAACATCCAGCAGCGCTTCGACACCATCTTGCGCGTCTCGCAGGCCATCGTCGAGCGGCAGAAGAACTTCTTCACCCATGGCGAGATCGCGATGAAGCCGCTGGTGCTGCGCGAGATCGCCGACGAGCTGGGCCTGCACGAGTCGACCATCTCGCGCGTGACCACGGCCAAGTACATGGCCACGCCCTTTGGCACCTTCGAGCTGAAGTACTTCTTCGGCTCCTCGTTGAACACCGAAGCCGGGGGCAATGCCTCCAGCACGGCGGTGCGCGCGCTGATCAAACAGTTCATCGCCGCCGAAGATCCGTCCCGCCCCTTGTCGGACAGCCAGATCAGCCAGATGCTCGAAGAGCAAGGCATCCAGGTGGCGCGCCGCACGGTAGCCAAGTACCGCGAGGCGCTGAAGATCGCGCCGGCCAATTTGCGAAAGGCCTTGTGAGTTATTCCCTGTTCTTGCCCTGCGCCGCTGGGGTGGAAGCTTGGTTGGCCGAGGAGGCGATGGCCTTGCTCGGTCCCGACACCCACGGCTCGATCGAACGTGGCGGCATCGCGCTCAGCGGTGATGCGCGTGCGGTGATGACGCTCAATCTGGAAAGCCGCCTGGCCCAGCGCGTGCTGCTGCGGCTGGCGCAGGGCCCGTACCGCCAGGAAGACGATCTGTATGCCCTGGCCCGCCAGGTGCGCTGGTCGCAGTGGCTCAGCCCGGCGCAGACTTTCAAGGTGGACGTGACGGCCCAACGCTCGCCGCTGCGCAGCCTGCACTTCGCCGGTTTGCGCATCAAGGATGCCCTGTGCGATGCGATGCGCCAGGCCACCGGCCAGCGCCCCAACGTGGATCGGCAGCGCCCCGATGTGCGGGTGATGCTGCATCTGACCGAACAAGAGGCCACGCTGTACATCGACACCTCGGGCGAGCCACTGTTCAAGCGCGGTTGGCGGCAGGACAAGGGTGATGCGCCGTTGAAGGAAACGCTGGCCGCGGCGATGCTGGCGGCAGCCGGCTGGCGTGGCACGCCCGAGGCTGGTGGCGCCTTGCTCGACCCTTGTTGCGGCTCGGGCACGATTGCCATCGAGGCCGCCCAGATCGCCTGCGGGATCGCCCCGGGGCTCACACGCCGCTTCGCGTTCGAACGCTTGGCGCCGTTTGCCACCGCGCAAGGGCGCTCCCAGTGGCAGGCCCTGAAGCAGGCCGCGCAGGCCCGCATCCATGCGCCGACGGTGCCGGTGTTGGCCAGCGACGTGTCGTTTCGCATGGTCGATTTCGCGCGCCGCAATGCACAGCGTGCCGGCGTGGCCCATGCCATCGAATTCCATGGTGGCGATGTGTTGGAGCGTGTGGCCCCGCGCCTGAGCGAGGGCTTGGCGCGCACGCTGATGCTCAATCCACCCTATGGCGAACGCATCGAGGCGCGCGGTCGCGTGGCGCGCAGCGCCGAGCAAACGGGCATGGCCGAGGAGTTCTATCCCCGTCTGGCCGCCCACTGGAAGCGCCATTTCGGCGGCTGGACGGCCTGGGTGCTCAGCCCGGACATGAAACTGCCCTCGCGCATGCGCCTGAAGGAGAGCCGTCGCATTCCGATGTGGAATGGCCCGATCGAGTGCCGCCTGTTTCGCTTCGATCTGGTCAGCGGCTCGATGCGGGGCGAGGATCAGCCGGCGGCCAGGTAGCGATCGAGCAGCGCGACCGAGTAGCGCGAGGCCACCGCCTGCACGAAGGCGGTGAAATCCCCGCCCGCGTGGTCGTCGGCGCGGTCGGAGATGGTGCGCAGCACGGCCAGGGGCAAGCCGTGGTCATGGCAGACCTGGGCGACGGCCGCCCCTTCCATTTCCACGGCCAGCGCGTCGGGCAGCTCGCGGCGCAGGGCCGCGCTTTCGGCGCTGGTGGACACGAAGCGGTCGCCGCTGAGAATCAACCCCTCGTGCACGGCCGGGGTTCCGATGCCGAAGGTGGCCAAGGTGTCGGCGCCGAGCAGGTCGCTGGCCTCGGCAGCCACCGCACGTGCGGCGGCCAGCAGGCGCTGACTCATCGCCGCATCGGTGCGCAGACGCGACAGGCCGTACAAGGGCAGCTCATGCCGTGGAAAGATCGGCGAGGCGTCCATGTCGTGCTGCAAGAGCTCGCGAGCCACCACCAGGTCGCCCACGCGCACATCCGGCCCCAGACCGCCGGCCACACCGGTGAAGAGCACCGCCTGCGCCCCGAAGCGATGGATGGCCAGCGTGGCGGTGGTGGCCGCGGCCACTTTGCCGATGCCCGACAGCACGGCCACGATCTCGTGACCGTGCCAATGCCCGACCCAGAAGTCGCGGCCGGCGACCCGTTGGCGCTGCTCGTCGGGCATGCGGGCCAACACGGCCGACAGTTCTTCGCGCATTGCTGCGATGAGGGCCAGGCGCATCGGAAGACTCACAAGCGGTTCGACGCCTTGGTGCTGCGCGCCAGCGCAGCCGGGCTCTGAAAAAAACAGTGCGGCACCGGACGAGCCGGCGCCGCAACCAGGGAATGCATCACCCAGTGCGGCCGTCGCACCGGGCCGACGAGCTCACTTCTTGTCGCGCAGCTCGCGGCGCAGAATTTTACCGACGGGCGTCTTGGGCAATTCGCTGCGGAACTCGATCACCTTGGGCCGCTTGTAGCCGGTGAGGTTCTGCTCGCAATAGGCCCGCACGTCGGCCTCGGTGAGCGCGGGGTTCTTCTTGACGATCACGAGCTTGACCGCCTCGCCCGACTTCTCGTCGGGCACGCCCACCGCGGCGACCTCCAACACGCCGTCCATCTGGGCCACCACGTCTTCCACCTCGTTGGGGTAGACGTTGAAGCCCGAGACCAGGATCATGTCCTTCTTGCGATCGACGATCTTGAAGTAGCCGCGCTCGTCCACCGTGCCGATGTCGCCGGTGCGGAAGAAGCCATCGGGCGTCATGACCTTGGCGGTTTCGTCCGGGCGCTGCCAGTAGCCGGCCATGACCTGCGGGCCGCGGATGGCAATCTCGCCAGGGGTGCCGATGGGCACTTCGTTGCCTTCATCATCGAGCAGCTTGAACTCGGTGGACGGCAGCGGCAGGCCGATGGTGCCCGTGAACTCGGTGCTGTCGGTGGGATTGCAGCTGGCCGAGGGCGAGGTTTCCGACAGGCCGTAGCCCTCGCAAATGGGGCAGCCGGTCTTCTGCAGCCACAGCTTGGCCGTGGCCGACTGCACCGCCATGCCACCGCCCACGCTGAGCTTGAGCGAGCTCCAATCGACCTTGTCGAAGTCGGGATGGTTGGCCAGCGCGTTGAACAAGGTGTTGACCGCCGGGAAGCTGTGGAACTTGTGCTGCGACAACTCCTTCAGCACGGCGGGGATGTCACGCGGGTTGGGGATCAGGATGTTGCAGCCGCCCATGCGCATGGACAGCATCATGTTCACCGTGAAGGCGAAGATGTGATAGAGCGGCAGTGCGCAGACCGTGACGGTCTGCTCGCCCGGTGGGATCTTCTTCAGCGCCGGGCCGTTCCAGGCTTCGGACTGCAGCACGTTGGCGATGATGTTCCGGTGCAGCAGCACGGCGCCCTTGCTCACGCCCGTGGTGCCGCCGGTGTATTGCAGCACGGCAATGTCGCTGGGCTTGATGTCGGGCTTGCGCAAGGTCAGGCTGCGGCCCTTGGCGATGGCGTCATTGAAGCGCACGGCCCCGGGCAGATCGAAGGCCGGCACCAGTTTTTTCACTTTGCGCACCACATAGTTGACGAGGGCGCCTTTGGGAAAGCCCAGCAGGTCGCCCATGGCGGCCAGCACCACGTGCTGCACCGGCGTCTTGGCCAGGCATTCTTGCAAGGTGCGCGCGAAGTTTTCGATGATGACGATGGCGCGGGCGCCGGAATCCTTGAGCTGATGCTCCAGCTCGCGCGCGGTGTACAGCGGGTTGACGTTGACGATGACGTAGCCGGCACGCAAGATGGCCGCCACCACGATGGGGTACTGCGGCACGTTGGGCATCATGATGGCCACGCGGTCGCCTTGGCTGAGGCCCAGCGACTGCAGGTAGGCCGCGAAGATGCGCGAGTACTCGTCGAGCTGGGCATAGGTCAGCGTCTTGCCCATGAACTTGAAGGCCGGACGCTCGGCGTACTTGGTGAAGCTCTCCTCGAGCAGCGCGACCAGCGAGGGGTACTGGTCCGGGTTGATCTCATGCGGCACGCCTTCGGGATAGTGCTTCAGCCAGACTTTTTCCATGGGTTCCTCCGAATGAACCCGGAATTCTGACGCATGGCTGACGCGAACCCTATCGGGTGTTTCGCTAGACGGTTTTGGAGTGGCGCCTCTATTGGGATGTCTCCCAGGCGACGATGCCGCCCGCTGCGCCCCGTTGTGGGGCGCGGGCTCAGCGGTCCAGGATCTGGCTGAGGAACTGGCGGCCGCGCTCGCTGCGCGGCTGGCTGAAGAAGGCCTCGGGGGTGTTTTGCTCGACGATCTCGCCGGCGTCCATGAAGATCACCCGGTCGGCCACGGCGCGCGCAAAGCCCATCTCGTGCGTCACGCACAGCATGGTCATGCCTTCGCGGGCCAGGTCGATCATGGTGTCGAGCACTTCTTTGACCATTTCCGGGTCCAGCGCCGAGGTGGGCTCGTCGAACAGCATGATCGACGGGTTCATGCACAGCGCGCGCGCAATCGCCACGCGCTGTTGCTGGCCGCCGGAGAGCTGCCCGGGGTATTTGTGGGCCTGCTCGGCGATGCGCACGCGCGCCAGGAAATGCCGTGCGGTGGCCTCGGCCTGGGCGCGCGGCAGCTTCTTCACCCAGATCGGCGCCAGCGTGCAGTTGTCCAGCACGGTCAGGTGCGGGAACAGGTTGAAGTGCTGGAACACCATGCCCACGTCGGAGCGGATGGCGTCGATGTTTTTCAGATCGTCGGTCAGCTCCACGCCGTTGACGACGATGCGGCCTTGTTGATGCGATTCCAGCCGGTTGATGCAGCGAATCAGCGTGGACTTGCCCGAACCCGAGGGGCCGCAAATCACGATGCGCTCGCCCTTGGCCACTTCCAGGTCGATGTTCTTCAGCACATGGAAGTCGCCGTACCACTTGTTCAAGCCTTCGATGCGAATGGCCACCGTGCCGGCGGCCGATGTCTGGGGGACAGCCTCTGCCATGTCTGTGGGTCTCCGAAATGAACCTCAACGCGTATGGCCGCGGGCGAGGTCGCGCTCCAGCCATTGGCTGTATTTCGACATCGCGTAGCAGAAGATCCAGTAGATGAGGATCGAGAACAGGAAGGCCTCGATGAAGAAAGGCTTCCAGCTGAAATCGGTTTCGACGGACTTCTTCACCGCGTAGGCGAAGTCGTAGATGGCGATGATCACCACCAGCGAGGTGTCCTTGAACAGCGAAATGAAGCTGTTGACGATGGGCGGGATCGACAGGCGCAACGCCTGCGGCAGGATGACCAGACCCATCATCTTCCAATAGGGCAGCCCCAAGGCCTCGGCCGCCTCATACTGACCTTTGGGCACGGCCTGCAGGCCGCCGCGCACCGCCTCGGCCAGGTAGGCCGCCACGAACAGGATGATGGCCACCTGGGCACGCACGAGTTGCTCGATGCGCAGGCCCTCGGGCAGGAACAGCGCGAACATCACCGAGGCCATGAACAGCACCGTGATGAGCGGCACGCCACGAATCACCTCGATGTAGATCACCGAAAAGGCGCGAATCAGCGGCAGCTTCGAACGCCGGCCGAGCGCCAGCAGCACGCCCAGCGGAAAGGCCAAGCCGATGCCAAAGATCGACAAGATCAGCGTCACTGGCAGGCCGCCCCACTGCTCGGCGCGCACGGGCGCCAGCCCCAGGCCGCCGCCCATCAGCCAAAAGGTCAGCGCCAGGCCCAGCGCCCAGATCAGGATCAGCCAGGCATTCCAGAAGCGCTTCAGCGCCGAGACGATCAACAAGCCGCACATCACCCCGATGGCCAGCGCCGCCCGCCAGCTTTCTTCGTAGGGGTAGACGCCGAACATCATGAAATGGAACTTCTCCCACACCACGGCCCAGCATGCGCCTTGGCCACGTGCGGCCTGGCATCGTTCGAGCGGCGCAGGGCCCCACACCGCCTCGAACACGGCCCAGCTCAGCACCTTGGGCAGCACCCAGGCCAGCAGGGCCAGCGTCGCGATCGTGATGCCGGTATTGAGCGGCGTGGAAAAGAGCTTGTCGCGCATCCAGGCCCAAGGGCCCAGGCTGCGCTGGGGCGGGGGCGACGAAGGATGGCGGGCCTCCAAGGTCTTGTCCATGGCCGTCCTCATCGCTCCACGAGCTTGACGCGCTCGTTGTACCAGTTCATGAACAGCGAGATCGCCAGACTGATCGACAGGTACACCGCCATCAAGATCGCGATGGCCTCGATGGCCTGCCCGGTCTGGTTCATCGTGGTGTTGGCCACGGCCACCAGGTCGGGATAGCCGATGGCCACGGCCAGCGAGGAGTTTTTGGTCAGGTTCAGGTACTGGCTGGTCATCGGCGGGATGATGACGCGCAGGGCTTGCGGCAGTGTCACCAGGCGCAGGCGCTGTCCGGCATTCAGGCCCAAGGCTTGCGCCGCCTCGGTCTGGCCACGGTCCACCGCCAGGATGCCTGCACGCACCACCTCGGCCACGAAGGCGGCGGTATAGGTGGACAGCCCCAGCAGCAAGGCGGTGAACTCCGGCGAGATCGAGCGTCCGCCTTGCAGGCTGAAGCCGCCGACGGTGGGCACGTCCATCGCCGTGGGGGCGCCCATGAGGGCCCACACGAGCACCGGCAGACCCAGGATGAGGCCCGCACTGACCCAGCCCACCGGCCAGCGTTGCCCCGTGAGCCGCTGATGGCGGGCCGCCATGGCGTGCCAGACCCAGGACGCACCGATGCCGACCAACAGCGCCCAGCCTGCGGCCGACCAGGCCGGATGTTCGGCCGGCCACGCGAACCAGAAGCCGCGTTGCGTGGCGAAGAACCAGTCGCCCAGCACGAGGGCCTCGCGCACCGGCGGCAGCAGTTCGGTGAACAGGCCATACCACACGAACAGCTGTAGCAGCAGCGGCACGTTGCGCATCACCTCCACATAGCCCGAGGCCAGCTGCGCCAACAGCCAGTTGCTCGACAGCCGGGCGATGCCGATCAAGGTGCCCAGCACCGTGGCCAACACGATGCCCAAGGCCGCCACCTTCAGGGTGTTGAGCAGGCCCACCGCGAAGGCTCGCGCATAGGTGTGGGTGGCGTCGTACGTGATCAGGGTCTCGGCGATCTCGAAGCCGGCCTCACGGTCGAGGAAGCCAAAGCCCACTTGGATCTGCCGCGTGGACAGGTTGTGCAAGGTGTTGGACACCAGGTACCAGCCTACGCCCACCACGGCAGCCAGCAGCAGCACCTGATAGACGATGCCGCGGACACGTTCGTTGCTGAACATCGGTGCGTCGACCTCTCGAAGGCGATGGGCAGCTGCCGATGCGAGGCGGCCCGCGCCAGCAAGCCGCCGTCCGGCAGGTGGCTGTCAGGGTCAGCGCAGCGGCGGCGCGTACATCAGGCCGCCATCCTTCCACAGCGCGTTTTGGCCCCGCTCCAAGCCCAGCGGGCCGATGTTGCGCTGGTAGATCTCGCCATAGTTGCCCACGGCCTTGATCGCGCGCACCAGCCAGTCGTTGTCCAGCCCCAGGCCCTTGCCCACGTCGCCGGAGACACCAACGATGCGCTGCACCTGCGGGTCTTTGGATTCGGCCTTGAGCTTGTCCACGTTGGACGAGGTGACGCCGTACTCCTCGGCTTCGATCAGGCCGAACAAGGTCCACTTCACGATGGTGAAGAATTCCCAGTCGCCACGCCGCACCATCGGGCCCAGCGGCTCCTTGGAGATGGCCTCGGGCAGGATCACCAGCTCGTCTTTGTTCGGCGCGGCCAGACGGGTGGCGGCCAGGCCCGAGATGTCGGTGGTGAACACGTCGCAGCGCCCGGCGAAGAAGGCCTGTTGGATCTGCGCCAGGTCGCTGATGACCACCGGCTTGAAGCTCATGCGCTTGCTGCGGAAGTAGTCGCTCAGGTTCAGCTCGGTGGTGGTGCCAGGCTGTACGCAAATGGTGGCGCCGTTGAGCTGCGAGGCGTTCTTCACATTGGCCGACTTCTTCACCATGAAGCCCTGGCCGTCATAAAACCAGGTGCCGGCGAACACCGAGCCCAGCGTCGAGTCGCGCGAGGAAGTCCAGGTGGTGTTGCGCGAGAGGATGTCCACCTCACCCGATTGCAACACCGTGAAGCGGTTTTGCGTCGTGGTGGGGACGAACTGCACCTTGTTGGGGTCGTTCAGGATCGCGGCGGCCACGGCGCGGCAGAAGTCCACGTCCAGGCCGGTCCAGCGGCCCTGTGCGTCTGGGGCGGAGAAGCCTTGTAGGCCGCTGTTGACGGCGCAGCGCAGTGTCCCGCGCGACTTGACGGCATCCAGCGTCGGCCCGGCCGAGGCGGACAGCGGCAGCAGCGCGGGCAGTGCCATGGCGGCGACGGCAAGGCCGTGGATCCAACGTGTCTTCATCTCGATCACCCTTTCTTGACATGGAAGCGACTGCACCGCTGTGGCGCAGTCGCCAGTGGCTGGCGAGGTTCAGGCCGGCCTCGTGGGCAGGCCAGACCTCAAGCATGCAAGGTTTGGGCCCATCGTGGTTTCATGGGAAACGCGGATGGTCAAGGCGGCGCCGAGTCATCCGGCGGGCGGCCCGCGGTGGGGCAGCGGCCGGTGAGTAGCCATGGCAGCCCTGGGGTTTCACTCGATCGCTTTGACCATCTCCTCCACGACCTTCTTGGCGTCGCCAAAGACCATCATGGTTTTGTCCATGTAGAAGAGCTCGTTGTCCAGGCCGGCATAGCCTGCGGCCATGCTGCGCTTGTTGACGATCACGGTCTTGGCCTTGTAGGCCTCCAGGATGGGCATGCCGTAGATCGGGCTGCCTTTTTGCAGCGCCGCGGGGTTGACCACGTCGTTGGCACCCAGCACGATGGCCACGTCGGCCTGGCCGAACTCGCCATTGATGTCTTCCATCTCGAAGACTTGGTCGTAGGGGACTTCGGCTTCGGCCAGCAGCACGTTCATGTGCCCCGGCATGCGTCCGGCCACCGGGTGGATGGCGTACTTCACCGTCACGCCCTTGTGGGTGAGCTTGTCGGCCAGCTCCTTGACCGCATGCTGCGCGCGCGCCACCGCCAGGCCGTAGCCGGGCACGATGATGACGGTTTCGGCATTGCTCAGGATGAAGGCCGCGTCTTCGGGGCTGCCGCTCTTGACCGTGCGCTGCGGCTGGCCCGAGGCCGCAGCGGCCGAGGCATCGCCGCCGAAGCCGCCCAGGATCACGTTGATGAACGAGCGGTTCATCGCTTTGCACATGATGTAGCTCAGGATCGCACCGGAGCTGCCCACCAACGAGCCGGCGATGATCAGCATGGGGTTGTTGAGCGAGAAGCCGATGCCCGCCGCGGCCCAGCCCGAGTAGCTGTTGAGCATGGACACCACCACCGGCATGTCCGCCCCGCCGATCGGGATGATGATGAGCACGCCCAGCGCGAAGGCCAGCGCGATCGACACCCACAGTGCGGCCGGATTCTGTGTGGCGGTATAGACCCCCACCAAGGCCAGCATCGCCAGGCCCAAGACCAGATTGAGCAGGTGCTGACCCGAAAACACCACCGGCGCGCCTTGGAACAGGCGGAACTTGTACTTGCCACTGAGCTTGCCAAAGGCGATGACCGAGCCGCTGAAGGTGATGGCGCCGATGACCGCGCCCAGGCCCAGTTCGAGCCGGTTGCCCGTGGGAATGGCGGCATCCTTGGCGGTGATGCCAAAGGCCCAGGGCTCCACGGCCGTGGCCACTGCGATGAAGACGGCGGCCAAGCCCACCATGCTGTGCATGAAGGCCACCAGCTCGGGCATCTTGGTCATCTCCACCCGCTGGGCCATCACGGTGCCGATGGCGCCGCCCACCAGCAGGCCGGCCAGCACCCACACCATGCCCGAGGCGCCGTGTTGGCCCATGCGGCCGGCGGTCTCGACGATGAGTGCGGCCGTGGTGAGGATGGCAATGGCCATCCCCGTCATGCCAAAGACGTTGCCGCGGATGGAGGTGGTGGGGTGACTCAGCCCCTTGAGCGCCTGGATGAAGCAGACGCTGGCCACCAGGTACAACAACACGACGAGGTTCATGCTCATGCTTGGCCTCCGGTGCTCGATGCCTTCTTCTCTTTCTTTTTGAACATTTCGAGCATGCGGCGGGTCACCAGGAAGCCACCGAACACGTTGACGGCGGCCAGCGCCACGGCCAGCACGCCCATGGCCTTGCCCAGGCCGGTGTCGGTGAGCGCCGCGGCCAGCATGGCCCCCACGATCACGATGGCCGAAATCGCGTTGGTCACCGCCATCAGCGGCGTGTGCAAAGCGGGCGTGACATTCCACACCACGTGGTAGCCCACGTAGATGGCGAGCACGAAGATGATCAGGTTGATGATGACCGGACTGAGCGTGTCCATGCCGGTGTCTCCTTGAGGGGAAGTCTCAGAACTGGCGAATCTCTTGGATGCGGTTGCCCTCGCCCAGCAGCACCACGCGGGGTTTGTGGTCGCGGGCCTGGTCTTCGCTCATCGGCGCGTAGGTGCAGATGATGAGCAAGTCGCCGACCTGGGCTTTGCGGGCGGCTGCGCCATTGAGCGAGATGGTGCCGCTGCCGCGCGGGGCCTTGATGATGTAGGTCGAGAAGCGCTCGCCGTTGTTGACGTTGTAGAGGTCGATGTGCTCGAACTCGCGCATGTCGGCCGCCTCCATCAAGGCTTCGTCGATGCCGCAGCTGCCCTCGTAATGCAGGTCGGCTTCGGTGACGGTGGCGCGGTGCAATTTGGCGCGCAGCATCACGCGCTGCATGGGAAAGGTCGTCATGAGCGGGTCACCTGGCCGTTGTGCGTCACGCGGCAGGCCGCCACGATGTCGTCTTCGAGGTTGACGTGGAGCGTGCCTTCCTTGGTGACGATGAGTTTGAGGAAGTCCAGCACGTTGCGTGCGTACAGCGCCGAGGCATCGGCGGCCACCAAGGCCGGCAGATTGGTGTGGCCGATGATCGTCACGCCGTGCGCCGTGATCACCTGGTCGGGTTGGGTCAGCGGGCAGTTGCCGCCGGGTTGGCCGTGCGGGCCCAGCGGGCCCCGGCCGGCGGCCAGGTCCACGATCACCGAGCCGGGCTTCATCGACCGGACCATGTCCTCGGTCACCAGCACCGGCGCGGGGCGCCCGGGGATGAGCGCGGTGGTGATCACCACGTCGGCTTGGGCCACGCGCTTGGCCACCTCGGCCTTTTGGCGGTCCAGCCAGCTTTGCGGCATGGGGCGGGCGTAGCCGCCCACGCCTTCGGCGGCTTCGCGCTCCTCGGCGGTTTCATAGGGCACATCGATGAACTTGGCCCCCAAGGATTCCACCTGCTCCTTCACCGAAGGCCGCACGTCGGAGGCTTCGATCACCGCGCCCAGACGTTTGGCCGTGGCAATGGCCTGCAGACCGGCCACGCCCACGCCCAACACCACCACACGCGCGGCTTTGACCGTCCCGGCGGCCGTCATCAGCATCGGGAACAGCCGCTGGTAGTGGTTGGCCGCCAGCATCACCGCCTTGTAGCCGGCCACGTTGGCCTGGCTGGACAGCACGTCCATGCTCTGCGCGCGCGTGGTGCGCGGCGCGGCCTCCAGTGCAAAGCTGGTCAGGCCGGCGGCGGCCAGCCGCTGCAAGCCTTCGGCATCGTAGGGGTTGAGCATGCCCACCAAGGTGGCGCCAGGTCGCATCGACGCCAGTTCTTCGGGCTGGGGGGCACGCACCTTGAGCACCAACTCGCAGCCCAAGGCCGTGGCCGCGTCCACGATCTCGGCGCCAGCGGCCGCGTACGCCTCGTCGGGGGCGGCGGCTCGGATGCCGGCGCCGGATTGGATGCGCACGGTGTGTCCTTGCGCTTTGAGTTTCTTGGCCGTCTCGGGGGTGACGGCCACGCGGGTCTCGCCCGCCACCGTCTCGAGCGGTACGCCAATGAGCATGAAGCCCTCCTCGTGTGATTCTCTGAAACCGCCAGGCCGCGCCCTTGCGCCGACGCGGCACACAAACCCGTGCAGCTTACACAAGCTGACACCTGGTGTCCTCGTAACCCGGTTACAAATTTCAGCCTGTCGTAAGGAAGGCGGGCATCGGGACGATCAGGTCCGGCGGATCGACACCGTGTGGTCGGCGCGGGCGTAGACCCCGGCGCCAAGGTGATGCAGGGTGTGCAGATCGGCATTGTCGGACCGGATCGACCAACGGCCGTCGACGAAGATGCGCGGGTTGGCCGCCGCGCACAGCACTTCGGCAAACCAGGTGTCGTAGGTGTGCTCGGCGTGCGGCTCGGGCAGGCGGCGGCATTCCAGCCAGGCCACGCAGCCGTCTTCGAGCAGCGGCGCCCCCGTCATCGGGCCGGGATGGGCGCGCAGGCCGAAGCGCTGGAACTTGTCCACCTCGCGGCCGCTGAGGGTGCCCACGGCGTCGACGAGTTCGGCAAGGCCAGCGCCAGGAATGCACAGGCCGAAGTGGCCGCTGGCTTGGATCAGCTCGCGCGTGTAGGTGCTTTTGTCGATCACGATGGCAATGCGCGGCGGGGTGAACTCCACCGGCATGGACCAGGCCGCGGTCATCACGTTGCGGCGCCCACCGTGGGCACTGGTGACCAGCACGGTGGGGCCGTGGTTGAGCAGGCGGCTGGCGTGTTCGAGACGAACGGGTTGGAATGGCGACATGGGAGAAGGCCCTCGGGCGTGACGATGCCTGCGATGGAATGACCGCGATTGTGGCCGGGGTGTTGGCCTGCGCAGCTGCCTGGTCGGAGGATCAGGCAAGAATCGAGCAGCATCAGGCTACCGAGGGATCTCGGGGGAGGCGCACACTGCGGGCCATGCTCGCGGCGCGGTTTGCGTGACCGCGTGGCGGCTTCAGCCCCCACCTGGAGAACGGCATGATCCCCTTGAACGTCAATGGACGCGAGCACCGGCTCGACGTCGATCCTTCCACCCCGGTGCTGTGGGCCCTGCGCGACACGCTGGGCCTGACGGGCACCAAGTTCGGCTGTGGCGCGGCCCTGTGCGGGGCGTGCACGGTGCACGTCGACGGCCAGGCTGTGCGCTCGTGCGTGACGCCGGTGTCGGCCGTGGCCGGTCGGCGCATCACCACCATCGAGGCGGTGACCGCCGGCGAGGACCCGGTCGGCCGGGCGGTGCACGAGGCCTGGGTGCGTCATGACGTGGCGCAATGTGGCTACTGCCAAAGCGGCCAGATCATGACGGCGGTGGCCTTTCTGAAGTCTTTGCCCAAGGGCCAGCAGCCCCGTGCCGAGGAGATCGACGCGGCCATGGCCGGCAACGTGTGCCGCTGCGGCACCTATGCGCGCATCCGGGCGGCGGTGGCCGATGCCGCGCGCACCTTGGCCTGAAAGGAGCTGGATCATGTGGCACGACGCGTTGCACGAACTGCCCCCCGCCTTGCGCCACCTGCTGGCGCGCCAGGCCGAGGCTGCGCCCGTGGCCGAGGGGTCGGCCGCATGGCCGCGGCGCAGCTTTCTCAAGATGGCGGTGGCCAGCGGCTTTGCGCTGGGCGCCTATCCGCTGCTGGCACAGACGTCGTCGGAAGCGGCCCCGCTGAAGCCCACGCAGCAGCCCAGCGCCTTCGTCCGGATCGACTCCGATGGCACGGTGACGGTGACGGTCAATCGTCTGGAGTTCGGCCAGGGCGTGCACACGGCGCTGCCGATGATTCTGGCCGAGGAGCTCGATGCCGATTGGTCCCGGGTGCGCAGCCAGCTGGGCAGCAATGATCCGGCCTATGCCGATCCGTTGTGGGGGATGCATTTGACCGGGGGCTCCACGTCGATCAAGCACAGCTTCATGCAATACCGCGAGCTGGGCGCACGTGCCCGCGCGATGCTGGTGGCCGCCGCTGCGGCCCGGTGGCGGCTCGACCCTGCGGGGCTGCGCACGCAAGCCGGCTTCGTGATCGCCGCCGACGGCCGGCGCCTGAGCTATGGCGAGCTCGCCCAGGAGGCCATGGCTCAGCCCGTGCCGCCGCAGGTGCGACTGAAGGATCCGGCGCAGTTCCGTCTCATCGGCCGGCCCACCACGCGACTGGATGCGCGCGCCAAGAGCAGCGGGCAGCAGGTCTTCGGCATCGATGTGCGGCTGCCTGGGCAGTGGACGGCGTTGATCGCCCGCCCGCCGGTCTTCGGCGCCAAGCTGCGCACGGTGGACGATGCGGCGGCGCGGGCGGTCAAGGGGGTGAAGGCCGTCTTGCGCGTGCCGCTGGACCGCGGCGCCGAGGGGGTGGCGGTGATCGCCGACGGTTATTGGCCGGCCAAACAGGGCAGGGGCGCGAGGCCTTGAAGCTGACCTGGGACACCGAGGCAGTGGAGAAGGTGGACAGTCAGCGCCTGTTGGCGCAGTACCGCGAGCTGGCCACGCAGCCCGGCGCGCGCCACTTCGACGCCGACATGACGCCCTTGGCCAGCGCGCCGCACGTGCTGGAGGCCGAGTTCGTCTTCCCCTACCTGGCCCATGCCCCGATGGAGCCACTCAATTGCACCGTGGCCCTGACGTCCGCCGGGGCCACGCTGTGGGTGGGCACGCAAATGCCCGGTCTGGACGGCGCGGCGGCCGCCCGCGTGCTGGGCTTGAAGCCCGAGCAGGTGGAGGTCCGGGTGCAGCAAGCCGGTGGGGGCTTTGGGCGCCGGGCGGTGGCCTCCAGCGACTACGTGGTGGAAGCCTGCGCCGTGGCCCGAGCCGCCCGGCAGGCCGGCTTGGAAGGGCCGGTGCGCACGGTCTGGAGCCGCGAAGACGACATCCGCGGCGGCTACTACCGCCCCATGCATGTGCACCGCGCCCGCATCGGCTTCGACGATCGAGGACGCGTGCTGGCCTGGGACCATGTGATCGTGGGCCAGTCGATCACGGCGGGCACCATCTTCGAGCAAGGCATGATCAAGAACGGCGTGGATCAGACCGCCGTCGAAGGCATGCGTGAGCCCTATCCCTTGCCGATGCGTTTGACGGTGCATCACCCGAAGGTCAACGTGCCGGTGTTGTGGTGGCGCAGCGTGGGCTCCACCCACACGGCCTTCGTGATGGAGACCCTGATCGATGAGATCGCCCGCACGACCGGCCAAGACCCGGTGGCCTATCGCATGGCCATGTTCGGCGATCGGCATCCCCGGCACCGTGCGGCCTTGCAGTTGGCGGTGGATCGCAGCGGCTACGGTCGCCGGGCGCTGCCGGCCGGCCGCGCCTGGGGCGTGGCGGTGCACGAGTCGTTCGACTCGGTGGTGGCCTATGTGGTGGAAGCCTCGGTGAAGGACGGCCAGCCCGTGCTGCACAAAGTGACCGCCGGGGTGCACTGCAACCTCGTCATCAATCCGCGCACGGTGGAAGCGCAAGTGCAAGGCGCTGCGTTGATGGGCTTGGGGCTGTGCTTGCCGGGGGCGGCCATCACGCTGAAAGACGGCCAGGTCGAGCAAAGCAATTTCGGCGACTATCGTGTGGCACGCATCACCGAGATGCCCGAGATCGAGGTGCACACCGTGCCGAGCATGGAGCCGCCCACCGGCATGGGCGAACCGGGGCTGCCGCCGCTGGCGCCGGCCTTTGCCAATGCGCTGGCGCGTCTGACGGGCAAACCGATGCGGCGCATGCCTTTCGATCTGGGCTAAGCTGAAGCCATGGAAGACCTCGATACCCGGGTGCTGCGCACCGCGCAGCAATGGCATGCCCAGGGGCGGCCCGTGCTGCTGGTCAGTGTGGCGCGCACCTGGGGGTCCTCGCCGCGTCCGCCGGGCTCGCTGATGGCCATCGATGCGCAGGGGCATGCGGTGGGCTCGGTCTCGGGGGGCTGCATCGAAGACGACCTCATCGCCCGGGTGCGGGAAGAAGGCATCCAGGCCGTGTGCCTGGAAGGGCGCCCCACCACCGTGCGCTATGGCATCTCGGCCGACCAGGCGCACCGCTTCGGCCTGCCTTGCGGGGGCACGGTGGAACTGGTGTTGGAGCCGGTGGCGCCGCACAGCCAGTTGGAGGCGCTGTTGCAGGCTTGCCAAGAGCGGCGCAGCGTCGAGCGGGTGCTGGATCTGCGCAGCGGCCAAGTGCAACTGCGCAGCAGTGGGCGCGACGGGATGCCTTGGCTGAGCGACACCCAGTTCGTCACTCACTGGGGCCCGCGCTGGCGTCTGATCGTCATTGGCGCGGGGGATTTGTCGCGCTTTCTGAGCGAGATGGCGCTGGGCCTGGGCTTCGAGGTGATCGTCTGCGACCCGCGCCAAGAGCCGCACGCCAGCTGGGATCTGCCCGGCGTGGTGCTCAGCCGCGAGATGCCCGACGACTTGGTCTTGCGCTTGCAGCCCGATGCGCGCACCGCCGTGGTGGCGCTGACCCATGATCCCAAGCTGGACGACCTGGCCTTGATCGATGCCTTGCGCTCGTCGGCCGCTTATGTGGGGGCCATCGGTTCGCGCCGCCACGCGGCGTTGCGGCGCCAGCGGCTGCGAGAGCATTTCGGTCTCGACGAGGACGAGCTGCGCCGACTGCGCAGCCCGATCGGGCTGTACATCGGCAGCAAGACGCCCGCGGAGATCGCCGTCTCGATTCTGGCCGAGCTGGTGGCGGTGAAGAACGGCGTGGCGCCCTGGGCCCGCCTGTCGGTGGCCGAAGGCAAGGCGCGGCACGAGCAGGCCATGTCTTGAGCACCGGGCGCCGCGCGGCCGGGGGCTGCGGCACGCGGGCCGACGGGCCGCGATAATCGGGCGCCATGAACGATCGTTGGAAACCCAGTGTCACGGTGGCGGCCATCGTGGCGCGCGAGCGAGACGGCCGCATCGAATTCCTGCTGGTGGAAGAGCACACGGCCGAGGGCTTGAAGCTGAACAACCCGGCCGGGCATCTCGACCCGGGTGAATCTCCGGTGCAAGGCGTGGTGCGCGAGGCGCTGGAGGAAACCGGCTGTGTGTTCGCGCCCGAGGCGCTGCTGGGCGTGTATTTGTCGCGTTTCCATCGACCGGCCACGGGCGAGGACGTGACGTATGTGCGTTTTGCCTTTTGCGGCACGGTCAGCGAGCCACAGCCGGGCTGGGTGCTCGACGAGGGCATCGTGCGCACGCTGTGGCTGACGCCCGATGAAATCCGCGCCAGTCGCGATCGGCACCGCAGCCCGTTGGTGCTGCGCTGCATGGAAGATCATCTGGCCGGCAGGCGCTATCCGCTGGATCTGCTCACGGTGGACCCCACCGTCTACGAGCCTGAGATCAAGGGGGCGCGGCCATGACACGCAAGCAGCGCGTGGTGGTGGGGTTGTCCGGCGGCGTCGATTCGGCCGTCAGCGCCTGGCTGCTCAAGCAGCAGGGGCATGAAGTGGTCGGCATCTTCATGAAGAACTGGGAAGATGACGACGACAGCGAATATTGCTCCTCCAACGTCGATTTCGTCGATGCGGCCTCGGTGGCCGATGTGATCGGCATCGAGATCGAGCATGTGAACTTCGCGGCGCAGTACAAGGACCGGGTGTTTGCCGAATTCCTGCGTGAGTATCAGGCCGGGCGCACGCCCAACCCCGATGTGCTGTGCAACGCCGAGATCAAATTCAAGGCCTTCCTCGACCATGCGATGCGGCTGGGTGCCGACAAAATCGCCACCGGCCACTATGCCCGTGTGCGCGAGCGCGACGGGCGCTTCGAGCTGCTCAAAGGGCTGGATCCGGCCAAGGACCAAAGCTACTTTTTGCATCGGCTGAACCAGGCGCAACTGAGCAAGACCCTGTTTCCGGTGGGCGAGCTGCGCAAGACCGAGGTGCGCCGCATCGCAGCCGACATCGGCTTGCCCAATGCGAAGAAGAAAGACTCCACCGGCATTTGCTTCATTGGCGAGCGGCCGTTTCGCGAGTTCCTCAACCGCTATCTGGCCAACACGCCAGGGCCCATTCGCGACGACCGCGGCCGCGTGCTGGGCGAACACGTGGGGCTGAGCTTCTACACCTTGGGGCAGCGCAAGGGGTTGGGCATCGGTGGCGTCAAGGACCAGGGCGCCGCACGCGGCGGCGGTGATCATGCGCCGTGGTTCGTCGCGCGCAAGGACATGGCCACCAACACGCTGTACGTGGTGCAAGGCCACGACCACCCGTGGTTGCTGTCGCATCGCTTGACGGCCAGCGACCTCAGCTGGACCGCAGGCGTCGCCCCTGCGCCGGGGACGTACACGGCCAAGACACGCTATCGCCAAAGCGATGCGGCCTGCTGCTTGGCCGAGGTGTCGGCCAGCGGCTTTGCGTTGCACTTTCCGCAGGCTCAGTGGGCGGTCACCCCGGGGCAGTCGGCCGTGCTGTATGACGGCGAGGTCTGCCTGGGCGGTGGGGTGATCGACACGGTGGACGGCTGAGGCGGGCGTCTAGGCCCGAGCGAGCCATCGGGCGGGGCCTGGCGGATTCGTCCGGGTCGGCCGTGCCCGGCCGCGGGGATCGGCTCGGGCTGCCGCGGCTTCGGCCTGCGTCGGATCGTTGTGCGTCGGGAAGTCCGCCAGCGGGCCCAGCAGGGCCGCATCGCGCTTGAACCGCGGCCGGCTTTGCACCTGAGCCCGCAGCGACTCGGCCAAGGCCATCGACGAATCGATGTGCACACGCTCGTGGCCGTGTGAAGCATCGAGCCCGAAACACACCCGCGCCGTGCGGAGGTCGTTGCCGGCTTGCCGTGCCGCGGCGGCATCGCTACGGGAGTCGCGGAACACATCGCGGCCGTGCTCGATGCGGTGTTGGCCGCACAGCGCCAGCAAGTGGCGCGTGAGGTGCCAGTCGAACGGGCCGGCCGAGTCTTGCATGCAAATGGTCTCGCCGTATTCGCAAGTGTTCTGGCCTTGGGCAACGGTGCCGTTGTCCACGGAGATCAGCTCGGCCACGTCTCCGAGCAACACATCCACGTTCGTCCAGGACAGCGGCTGCCCCGTCGATCTCATGGTTGAAGGTGTGGCTCGAGGCCTTGCACGGCAGGATGGTGCCCCGACACATGAGGCCATCGTCTCCGTAGAGCGTGACGCGCGCACCCTCGGCAAAGCGGGAGGACCCATCCCCCATGGGCACCAGTTCGAGTCGGCCATTGGGCTTGAGTTGCTTGACCATCGCCCCCTGGGTATCGAGGTGCGCGACGATGGCCCGATCGGGGCTGTGTTGCACGCCTTCGATGTCGGCGTGTCAGGCCATAGGGAATGTCCAAGTGTTCGAGTTCCCGGCACACTTTGACCACGATGTCATCGGTCATGCTCGTCGGGCTGGGGGTCCGCAGCAAGCGCTCCAGTGTGTGCTGCAGATGGTCGCGATCGATGTGTGCGATCGATGTGTGCGATCGTTCTGTGCGTCAAGAGCTGTCCTTCGTCTGCGGCAACGGCGTGGCACGGGTTTGCGGAAACAGCAGGTCGATGAAGCGTTCGGCCGTGGGCTGGGGTTCGTGGTTGGCCAGGCCCGGGCGTTCATTGGCTTCGATGATGGCGTACTGCGGGCCGTCGAGTCGCGGCACGATGAGGTCCAGTCCCACCACCGGGATGTCCAAGGCGCGCGCAGCGCGTTGGGCCACCTCGCGCAAGGTCGGGTGGAGTCGTTCGGTCACGTCCTGAAGGGTGCCGCCGGTGTGCAGATTGGCGGTCTTGCGCACGGGCAGCACCAGACCGAGCGGCAACACCGTCTCCAGGGTGTAGCCAGCGGCGCGCACGCAGCGTTCTGTCTCGGCATCCAGCGGAATGCGGCTTTCTCCGGCAGTGGCGGCTTCGCGCCGACGGCTTTGCTTGACGATGAGATCCCGCACCGTCGTCTGTCCATCGCCGGTGATTTCGGCGGGGCGTCGTGTGGCAGCGGCCACCACGTGGTCGTCGATCACCACGATGCGCAAGTCCAGGCCTTGCACCAGCTCCTCCAGGATCACCTCATCGCAGTGAGCGCGTGCGCTGTCGATTGCACGCTGCACCTCCTGCAGCGTGCGCAAGTACACGCTCACCCCACGGCCTTGCTCGCCGCGGGCGGGTTTGACGACCACACGGCCATGCCGCCTGACGAAGTCGGCCACCTGGGCCTCGTCGCGCACCGTGGTTTGTGCAGGCAGGCGCAGCCCGGCAGCGCTGAGCACTTTGTGTGTGACGCGCTTGTCGTCGCAGCGGCTCATGGCCACGGCCGAGGTGAGGTCTGACAGCGATTCGCGGCAGTTCACCGTGCGGCCTCCATGCGTGAGGCGAAAGAATCCATGCTCGGCGTCTTGCAGTTCCACGCCGATGCCGCGGCGCCGCGCTTCGTCGATGAGGATGCGCGCGTAGATGTTGACCTTGGCGCAGTCGTCGGGTCCGGTGAAGAGCTTCTCGTTGATCGGGTTTTTGTGCTTGATGCAATACACCGGCACACGCTCGAAGCCCAGCTTCTCGTACAGCGCGATGGCGTGGTGGTTGTCGTGCATCACTGACAGATCCATGTAGCGCCGGCCCTGGCATCGGTAGTGGTGGGCCAAGGCGCGCACCAGCGCCTCGCCCACGCCCGGGCGAATGGCCTGTGGGTCCACGGTCAGCGACCACAGGCTCGCGCCCTGCTCCGGGCACCCGCAAGCGCGCACGTGGTCCACACCGGTGACGCTGCCGACCACCTGGTCGCTGGCCTGGTCGTGCACCACCAGCACGATGACTGCCGGATCGCGCGCAGCGCCGTCGGCCAGGTAGCCCGGCCGCAGCGGCACCATGCGGCAGGCACGGTAGATGCGATTCAGAGCCGCCTCGTCCTCGGCACGGGCGGCGCGCAGCGCATAGCCTGCCTCGATCGGCGGCTCCAAGCGGTGGCGTTTGAGGTCGAGTCGGTAGGTGTGCGAGGGGTCGAGAAAGAGGTGCTGCGGCGCCACCGCGACGGCCACATGCGGGTCGCGGATATACAGCGCCACATCTCGCTGACCGGGCGCTTCGCAGCGCAGCTCATCGGCCAAGGCTTGGGGGCTGTCGAACGTCTGGCCCAGTAGCAAGCGGCCCCAGCCGCAGTCCACCCAGGCGTGGGGTTTCATGGCGCCGAGGTCCACATGCGGCGGAGGATCGCCCCAATGCTTGAGGCTGGCCATCCGAGCCGGGTCCAGCGGATCGAGGGCAGCGATCATGGCAAGATCTCCTGAGAGTTTCATAGGCCGCGCGCTTGCAGCCACAGCTCTAGCAAGGCCACCTGCCACAGCTTGGAGCCGCGCAGTGGCGTGAGGTGTTCGCCCGGCTGGGCCAACCAAGGGGCCAGCGCCTGCGGACGAAAGAGGCCGCGCTCGCGGGCGCTGCGGCTGTTCAAGGCATCGCGGACCAGGTCCAGCACCGGGCCATCCAGGTATTTGAGCGCCGGCACCGGGAAGTAGCCCTTGGGTCGGTCCACCACTTCGCGCGGCAGCAGGCGCCGTGCGATGGCTTTGAGCACGCCCTTGCCGCCATCCTTGAGCTTGTCCTGGGCGGGCAGGCGCCCAGCCAGTTCCACCAGTTCGTGGTCCAGGAAAGGCACGCGGGCCTCCAGGCTCCAGGCCATGGTCATGTTGTCCACGCGCTTGAGCGGGTCGTCCGCCAACATCACGGTGCTGTCCACATGCAAGGCTTTGTCCAAGGCGGTGGCCGCATCAGCCGTGGCGAAATGCCGCTCGACGAAGGCGCGGCTGACGTCATCGGTATGCCATCTGGGCTGCACGGTGGCCAACAGAGCTTCGTGGTCACGGTCGAAAAAGACAGCCGCATAGTCGGCGACAGCTTGAGTGCTGTGCGCCAGCTTGGGATACCAGTGGTAACCGGCGAACACCTCGTCGGCGCCTTGGCCGCTTTGCACCACTTTCAGATGTCGCGAGACCTCGCGCGAGAGCAGGTAGAAGGCCACGTTGTCGTAACTGACCATGGGTTCGCTCATCGCGGCGATGGTGTCGGGTAGCACCTGCAGCAGGTCCGGCGTGGGGATGCGGATTTGGTAGTGATTCGTCTCGAATCGCCGAGCCACGAGGTCGGAGTAGCGGAACTCGTCGCCTGCCTCACCACCGGCGTCGGCAAACCCGATCGAGAAGGTCTGCAGCTCGCGTTGCCCCATCTGCGCCAGCAGCGCCACGATGAGGCTGGAATCGACGCCGCCGGACAGCAGCACGCCTACAGGCACGTCGGCCACCATGCGCCGGCGCACCGCGGTGCGCAGCGCTTCTTCGACCATGGCTTCGCGCTCCACGTCCTTCAGTGAGGCCAACGCTGGGTCCTCGCGCACGGACAGCGACCAGTAGCGATGCTCGCGGCCGGTGCCGTCGCGCTCGAAGGTGGCCACCGTGGCCGCCGGCAGTTTCTTGATGCCCTGCACGATGGTGTGCGGGGCTGGCACCACGGCATGCCAACTCAGGTAATGGTGCAGTGCGATGGGGTCGATCGCGGTGTCGATGTCACCAGCGGCCAGCAAGGCGGGCAAGGTCGAGGCAAAGCGAAGCCGCTTCGGCGTGGAGGCGAAGTACAGCGGCTTGATGCCGAAGCGGTCGCGCGCCAGCGTGAGTCGGCCGCGGTCACGCTCCCACACCGCAAAAGCGAACATCCCGTGAAAGCGCTTGACGCACTCCCATCCCCACGCATGGAAGCTCTTGAGCACCACTTCCGTGTCTCCATCGGAGAAGAAGCGGTAGTCGAGCGCCTCCAGCTCGCGGCGCAGAGCGCGGTAGTTGTAGATGCAGCCGTTGAAGACCAAACTGAGTCCCAGCGCGGCATCGGTCATGGGCTGTTGAGCGTGCTCCGACAGGTCGATGACGCGCAGTCGGCGATGGGCCAAAGCCACCGGGCCTTGTTGAAAGAGGCCGGCGCCGTCGGGGCCTCGGGGCCGAAGAACCTCGCCCATGCGGGCGACCGTGCCGGGGTCGGCGGTGGAGGGGCTGAAGTGCACCTCGCCTGCAAAACCACACATCGGTGTGCTGCCTCCATGGAAGTGGAAGAGCCAACCGACTGTGCCCCAAGACCGGCCTCAGATCAAATCAAGGGAGGATAACTGCACGGCGAGGTGCGACATCTTGCGTGGCACTTGCGCCATCTCGATTTGCGGCTCTCCCGCAGGGCGCGGGGCGATGCGGGCGCCGCCCGGGGGGGTGCCAGGGGTCAAGTCGGAGGCGTGCCGGCCGATAAGCCAGACAGCAGGGGGCTACAGTGCATGGGGCCAGAGGATGTCGATGAGTCGTCGTGGTGGGTGTCGAGTGCTGGCATGCATTCTGGGGGTGGCGTTGGGTGGCGGGATCGTGGCCCCGGCGGTCGCAGAGGCACCGCCCAGCCGTCCGGCGGCCGTTGCGCTGCGGATTTGGGTGTTGACCGAAGCCCATGAGCTCTTGCAGATCGATGCGGACCGCCCGCAACAGGTGCTGCAGCGGGTGCGGCTGCACGGTGTGGCCGAGGGAGAGTCGATCGTGGGCATGGACTACCGGGTGGCCCGTGGCCAGCTCTATGCCTTGAGCGACCAGGGACGCTTGTACACGCTGGACCCCACCCAAGGCCGGTTGCAGCCTGTGGGCACGGCCGACGGGCGCCCACGCCTGGACGGACGAGCCGTCGGCTTCGATTTCAATCCAGTGGCCGACCGCATCCGCATCGTCACCGATCGTGGTCAGAACCTGCGGATGCATCCAGACACCGGCGCGCTGGTGGATGCCGATGCCGCGGTCGAAGGGATCCAGCCCGACGGTGTGCTGCGCTATGCCGAGGGCGACCCCAACGCTGGCCGCCCGCCGCGCATCGAGGCCGCTGCCTATACCTACAACAAGCGCGACGACAAGCTCACCACCAACTATGCGATCGATGCCGGCCTGGGCCTGCTGGTGCGCCAGGGCTCGTTGGAGGGCGCGCAGCCGGTGGTGTCGCCCAACACGGGCTGGCTGTTCACCGTGGGCTCGTTGGGCTTGCCCACGCCTTTGCGCGACGTGTCATTCGACATCGCGGATCTCGACAACACGGCCTGGGCGGCGATGAGATGGTCCGGCCAGCCCGCGGCCAAGCTCGTGCGTATCGATTTGGACCGTGGCGAGGCCCGCATCGTGGGCGTGATCGGCACGGGTGAGCCGGTGCGTGCGCTGGCCATCGAGCCGTAAAGGGTGGTGGCACCATGCGAGCCTTGCGCGCCGTACTGGCCGTGGTCATGCTGGGCAGTGCCAGCAGCGCCGCCGTCAGCGGCGAGCTGCGGATCCATGTGGTCGATCCACAGGGCCAGGACCTCGACGAGGCGGCCGTGGCGCTGCTGCCGCAAGGGCCGGCGCCACCTCGGCCCGCGGGCGCCGAGGCGGTGATCGTGCAGCGCGATCGGCAGTTCGTGCCGCGCGTGACCGTGGTGCAAACCGGCACGCCGGTGCAATTTCCGAACCATGACACCGTGCGCCACCACGTGTACTCGTTTTCACCGATCAAGACATTCGAGATCAAGCTCTACGTGGGCACTCCGGCGCATCCGGTGGTGTTCGACCAACCCGGCACGGCGGTCTTGGGCTGCAACATTCACGATCAGATGGTGGCCTGGGTGCACGTGGTCGACACCCCGTGGTTTGCCGTGACCCACCGAGGGCAGGCCCGCGTGGGGCCGGTGCCTCCTGGAGCGTACCAACTCCAGGTGTGGCATCCGCGATGGCCGTCTGGGCGCGCGCCCTATCGTCAGCCAGTGCGCATCGATGAGCGCGGGACGCAGCTGCGTGTGCAGTTGGAGCTTGCGCCATGAACCTGCCGCGCGCGTGGCGTGAGGCGGCGCGATGGTTGTCGCGCCGATTGGGTCGGCGCATCGTGGCGTTGTTCCTTGCGTTGCTGCTGGCCGTGCAGGCCCTCAGCTTCGTGGCCACGCGCGAGAGCGTGGCCCGCAATGCCCGCGCGCAGATCGGACGAGAGCTGCAGTTGGGCGAGCGCGTTTTTCACCGCTTGCTCGAGCAACGGGCTCACCAACTCGGCGACGGGGCGATGCTGCTGGCCTCGGACTATGGTTTTCGCTCGGCCGTGGCCACCAAGGATGCGGCCACCATCGCTTCGGTGCTGCTCAATCATGGCCAGCGCATCGGGGCATCGATCGCCTTGCTGTTGGATGCCGACTTTGCGCTGCGCGCGACCGCCCATCCTCGAGCCGAGGCCTTGATGCCGGTGGTGCGTCGGCTGGCCGAGCAAAGCGGCGCTGCCGCGGCAGGGCCGGTCGGTGAGATCGCGGCCTTCGACGGGCAGGTCTATCAGTTGGTGATGGTGCCGGTGCGGGCGCCCTTGCTGATCGGCTGGGTCGTGATGGGCTTCGACATGGCGCAAACGCTCGTGCAGGAGCTGCGCGAGATCACCGCCTTGCATGCCAGCTTGCTGGTGCGCGGCGACGACGGGGCCCGGTGGCGCATCGCGGCCTCGACGCTGCGCTCGGACCAGGCCGACGCCTTGGGTGGGCTGGACTGGACGGGGGGATCACGGGCGTGGCGCGAGCGCCTGCTGATCGCCGGCGAAGACTTCAGCGCCCGCAGCTTGGTCCTCGATGCGCACGCCGACCATCGCCTGCGCGCGGTGTTGATGCGTTCGGTGGA
Source organism: Caldimonas manganoxidans ATCC BAA-369 (assembly GCF_000381125.1). Classification (GTDB taxonomy): domain Bacteria; phylum Pseudomonadota; class Gammaproteobacteria; order Burkholderiales; family Burkholderiaceae_C; genus Caldimonas; species Caldimonas manganoxidans. Next base: position 50,681 of record NZ_KB905937.1, on the reverse strand, counting down.
CGAGGCGGTGGCGCCTTACCGCCAGCTTCAGCTCGTGCTGGCGATGATCACCGGCTTGGGGGTGGTCGTCTTCGCCGCCGGCAGCGTGTTGACGGCGCGGCGCATCACCACCCCGGTGCGCGCGTTGGCGCAAGCCGCCGAGCGGCTCGGTCGCGGAGACTATGGGTCCCCGATCGCCATCGAGGCGGCCGACGAAATCGGCGACCTGGCTCAAGCCTTGGAGCACATGCGCCAGAGCGTGGATGCCCAGCAGCGCGAGATCACCCGTCTGGCCTATTGGGATGGACTCACCGGCTTGCCCAACCGAGCGCAGTTTCGGGTCTCGGCTTCGGCGGCCTTGGCCGAGGCGCAGCGTCCGGTGGTGCTGCGGCCGGGCGATCGTCGCGACGGTGCCTCTACCCATGTCTCGGTGCTGATGCTCGACATGGACCGCTTCAAGCATGTCAACGATGTATTGGGCTATGACATCGGAGACGACATGCTCAAGCAAGTGGCACGGCGCCTGGCCCAGGTGTGCATGCGTCAAGGCGATCTCGTGGCGCGCTTGGGGGGCGACGAGTTTGCGGTGCTGCTGCCGGGGGCCGACACCCTGGGGGCCCTGCGGGTGGCCGAGCGCGTGGCCGCGGCTTTGGAGGCGCCGTTGGTGCTGCAAGACCAAACCATCGACTTGCGCGCCAGCATCGGCGTGGCCACCAGTCCGGATCACGGGCAAGACGCCGACACTTTGCTCAACCGCGCGGAAGTGGCCATGTACGCTGCCAAGCGTCGCGGCGCGGGCGCCCTGAGCTACGACCCCGCATTGGACAGCGGCAGTGCCCGCACGCTGTCGCTGCTGGGCGCGCTGCGCCGCGCCATCGACCAAGGCGAGCTGCGTCTGGCGCTGCAACCGAAGGTGTCGCTGCGCACGGCGGCCATCGAAGGGGCCGAAGCGCTGGTGCGCTGGCAGCATCCACAGCGAGGCTGGGTGCCGCCGATGGAGTTCATCCCCTTTGCCGAGCAAACCGGCTTCATCCGATCCCTGACGGCGTGGATACTCGACGAATGCCTGCGCACTTGGAGCGTGCTGCAGGCCCAGGGCCTGGCCGTGCCGTTGTCGGTCAACCTGTCCACGCGCGACCTCATGGACCTGGATCTGCCGCAAAAATTTGCCAGCGCCTTGCAGCGCCACGGCGTGCCGGCCGAAGCACTGTGCCTGGAAATCACGGAAAGCGCCATCATGGACGACCCGGCGCGTGCCCAGCTGACCTTGCAGCATTTGCACGAGATGGGTGTGCGTCTGGCCATCGATGACTTCGGCACCGGCTATTCCTCGCTGGCCTACCTCAAACGCTTGCCGGTGGATGAGCTGAAGATCGACAAATCCTTCGTGATGCAGATGGATCGCGACAGCGACGACGCCAAAATCGTCCGCTCCACCGTCGATTTGGCGCACAACCTGGGCTTGTCGGTCGTGGCCGAAGGCGTGGAGACGCCCTCGCACTGGCGCGTGCTGCGGGGTCTGGGTTGCGACTACGCGCAGGGCTATCTCATTGCGAGGCCCTTGAGCGTCGCGCAATTCGCGACTTGGGCGAGCCAGTGGCGCGGGCACGACGCCCGCGTGTTGCTCGATGCGCCACCCACCGTGGTGTGAGCCACGGCCGCGCGGCGCGATCCATCAGCGGCGCCGCAGCGCCGGCATCAAGCGCTCGTGTTCGGGCAGCGCGGCCTGAGCATCCATTTCCAAGGCCACTTGGTTGCACACCGCGCGGCACAAGGCCGCGGCGCGTTCGCTCACCACGCGATAGAACACCTGCGTGCCCTCGCGCCGACGCCCCAGAATGCCGGCACGGTACAGCACCGCCAAATGCTGAGACAAATTGGGTTGCGTCGTGTCGATTTCGCGCAGCAGTTCCGAGACGTTCTTCTCCTGGTGACACAGCGCGCTGATCAAGCGCAGCCGCACCGGCGTGGACAGCAGTGCAAACAGCTCGGCGGCGGAATCGAACACTTCGTCGGCTTCGGCAATGGCAGTCACGGCAACACCCGGTCAACACACGCAATCAATGATAACGCCGCGCTTGCAAGTAGTGGTTTATGCAGATCAAACGATATTGAGCCGCAGCGCCATCGTCGGCTGCTCCAGGCCGACAGAGGTTTCAAGTGCCCAAGGCGGCCCATCCCGGGTTGCCTTGCATGCCAATGAGTCGAGGCTGGTTGGGGCGGCGCAAGCGCACTTGCCGATGGGTCTTGAACCAAGTCTCCAGCACCTCCCACACCATGGGCCCCCCGGCTGCGGCGGCCGCCTCCGACACCGGGGCCCAGCCGGCCACTCGGTAGATTTTGTCCGCCTGCAAGGGCTGACCGTCCAGGCGCAGATCCTGGATGCGCCGGCCCATCGGCGCACTGGGCTCACAGGCATAGCTCAGCCCGCCCACGCGGACCATGTCGCCGCCTTGCTGATAGTACGGGTCGGGGTTGAACAAGTTGTCGCACACGTCTTCCAGCACGGTCTTGATCGTCTGGCCGCTCATCTCGGTGACCGTGACATAGGAATACGTGGTGGCCACTTGGTCCATCATGCGTTCACGGGTGATGGTCTGGCCGGGCAGCAGGGTCGATCCCCATCGAAACCCAGGCGAAAAAGCGATGGGGGCGTCACACACTTCCATCAAGGCATCGCAGATGAGCTGGTCCCATGTGCCGTTGAAATTGCCCCGTCGATACAGCAAGCCTTCGGTGACGGCCAAGGGCTCGTTCAGGCGAGCCTCGTGGGGGGCGCGCAAGTCTTCGATCAGTGCGGCCATGGCCGCATCGGGCTGGAGTTGGTTGGCAAACACCGGCAGCAGACGGTAGCGGAAATCGGCCACCCGGCCGCTGCGCACCTGCAAATCCAGCACACCGAGGAACTTGCCGTGACTGCCGGCGTTGGTCACGATCGTTTTGCCGCCAGCGTTGTCCACCAGCACCGGTACCGGCAGGCCATCGTGCGTGTGCCCGCCCAAGATGGCGTCGATGCCGCGCACCCGCGAGGCCAGCTTCAAGTCCACGTCCATGCCGTTGTGCGACAGCAGCACCACCACCTGCGCACCGGCCGCACGGACCTGGTCCACCAGCTGTTGCAAAGCTTCTTCCTGGATGCCGAAGGTCCACTCCGGCACGAAGTAGCGCGGGTTGGCGATCGGCGTGTAAGGGAACGCCTGACCGATGATGGCGCAGGGCACGCCGTTGATCTCACGCAAGGTCCAGCCCTTGAACACCGGGTCGCCGAAGTCGGCCGTCTTCACGTTGTGCGCCAGGAACTCGATGCGCCCGGCCAGCGTCTTGTCCACCAGCTCTTGCACCCGGGCTTGGCCATACGTGAATTCCCAATGACCGGTCATCACGTCCACGCCCAGCTGCAAGCAGGCTTGCACCATGTCCTGTCCGCGCGTCCACAACGCCAAGGCCGAGCCTTGCCAGGTGTCGCCCCCATCGAGCAACAAGGCGCCAGGGCGGCTGGCTTTGAGCTGTCGCACCAGCGTGGCCAGATGCGCAAACCCGCCCACCTTGCCATAGCGGCGCGCCGCCGTGTCGAAGTCCAAAAACGTGAACGCATGCGCGGCCGCGCTGCCCGGGCGCAGGCCCGCATACCGCAGCAAATGCTCGCCCACCAGGTGCGGGGGGCGCGCGGCCATCGGCCCCACGCCCAGGTTGACGCTGGGCTCACGAAAATACAAGGGCAATAGCTGCGCGTGGCAGTCCGTCAGGTGCAGGAAGCTCACGTTGCCGAAAGGCGGCACATCGTACAGCCCGGCTTGGGCCGAGGCGGTGTCGGCCTGCGCATGACGCGCCAGCGGCAGGCCTGCGGCGGCTGCCGCGGCCAGCACACCGAGAAACTCGCGCTTGGACAGCGACATGGGTCTGCGCTGGTGGGGCGGCTCAGGTCACGGCCACCGAGTCGGTGCGCGTGTCGCCGCGGTTGTCTACCCAGGTCAAGGTGATGCGGTCGCCAGCTTTGGCGTCCTTGACGACGAACTGCAAGTACGGATTCTTGGAAATGGCCGGGCCCCAATGGGCCGTCATCACCACCTTGTCATTGTGCTTGGCAACCACTTCCTGGATGTGCCAAGCCGGCACGATCTTGCCGCTGGCGTCTTTGCGTTGACCGGTTTCCATTTCATGGGACATCAGCACGCGCACGGTGGCTTTGTCGCCGGCCAATTGGGCGCGGATGCGCATCGGTTCTGCCATGGTCTTGCTCCAGAGGGTTCTAGTTGCCGTGGGGGGCGGCTCAGCCGCCACAGCCGCCCAAGGTCACTTTGATTTCCTTGCGTGCGAACAGCACACGACCGTCGTTCATCACCGCCACGGCGTAAACGTCGGACGATTGGCCCATCTTGACGCCGGTGGACAAAGACGGCTCCATCGATTCGGTCAAATCGAACATGGCGGCCAGCAAGTTGGGGTTCTTTTCGATCAACAACATGAGGCGTTTGACCCCGGGCAGCGCCACGGCCGCGCCCAAGGGCACGGCACCGCCGTTTTCGGCGATGTCCGGCCCCGTGACGGTGACGGCCTTGCTTTCGGTCGGCGTCGACAGCCCCAAGGTTTTGGTCAGATCGGCCATCGAGCGCGCCTCGAAGGCGGCCTTGGGATACCCGGACTGGGCGGCAGCCCACGTCGGCCACACACCGGCGGCGGCCATCAGCGAAGCCACAGTGGCACTGCGTTGCAGCATGAGTCGGCGGTTGAGCATGTCGAACTCCTCAAAAACGTGGCGCAAGAGGATCAAGGACGAGTCGCGCCACGGGCCAGCCATTCGGCAATGGCCTGTGCATCCGATTCTGGCAGCGACTGCGCTGGCATGGGGATCTGCCCCCAAACACCCACGCCGCCGGCGATGATCTTGCTGCGCAGATAGTCGGCCGCATCGCGTCGGTGGGCATAGCGCTGCGCAATCTCTTGGAACGAGGGACCGACCTGTGTGCGGTCCATGCCGTGGCAGGCCGTGCAGGCGTGCTGCTGTAAGAGCTCCGTCGGCACGGCGCCCCTGTCGGCGGCGGCGGCCGCCGGCGCCGCGGCGGCCGTGCGCGTGGTCACCGCACCGCGCTGCGGGCCGACCAAACGATTTTGTTCGGCCAGATTGCCGTGCGCATCGCGCGCATGTTCGGGGAGATAGGACGTGACTTTGGGCTCCACCGGGCAGTTGCGCATGCAGCTGGAGCCCTGCACATCGGGCTTTGCGGTGCCGGAGAATTCCGGGCCCGGCCACATCGCATGCGCGGTGGTCATGCCATGGCGGTTGGGCAGACGCTGCTGCACCTGGGCGATGTTGTGCTGGCTCAGCACGAAGTCCTCCTCCACCACCCCGGACAGATTCAGCAGGTAAGCGGTGACCGCATACACATCGTCCACGCTGAGCGACTTCGGCTGGGTCCAAGGCATGGCACGCCGGATGTAGTCCCACAGGGTGGAGACCTGCGACAGCTTCATCATCGTCGTGCGGCCGGGAAAGCTGGGGTCGGTCAGGCGCGCCACCCGCCCGGTGAGCATGTCTTGCCGGGTCGTGCCGCCCACCAAAGGCGAGAACACCTCGTTCGATTCGCCAAACACCCCGTGGCATGAAGCGCATTGCGCTTCCCACACCTGCTGTCCGCGTGCGACCGAGCCGGCGCCCGGGGGCAGTCCGGCGAAGTCGGGGCGCACATCGATGTCCCATGCGCGGATTTCCGCCGGCGTGGCCGTGCGTCCGATGCCAGGAAACCGCTCGGCACTGGTGGCCAGCGCGACCGACGCTGCGCATGCCAAGCTCAGCGCCGTCAGCAGCCGGCGGCCGCACAGACGGCGGTGTTCAAGAGAGTTGAACATTTTTCACCTCGCCGTCTTCGCCCACCAGCCAGGTTTGGATGGCGTTGTTGTGATAGATCGAGCGCGTGCCCCGCACGGCGCGCAACTGCGAATACGTGGGTTGCACATGGCCGGTCTCGTCCGTGGCGCGGCTTTGCACCAAGGCGGGTTGACCATTCCACACCCAGTCCAGGGTGAAGCGCGTCAGGCACTTGCTCAGCACCGGGGCTTGCAGACGCGCCTGGCGCCAAGATCGGCCCCCATCGACCGAGACATCCACACGCGTGATCTTGCCGCGCCCCGACCAGGCCAAACCGGAGATCGTGTGAAAGCCCTTGTCCAGCAGCACTTGGCCGCCCGAAGGCGTGGTCACCACGCTCTTGACCTCTTGGATGCTGGTGTACTGCCGGTGCAAGCCATCGGGCATCAGATCGACATAGTGCAGCACCTCGTCCTTGGTGGCATAAGGCTTGTCGCCCAGTTCGATGCGGCGCAAATACTTCACCCAACTGACCCCTTGCACCCCTGGCACCACCAAGCGCAAGGGGTAGCCGTTTTCCGGGCGCAGCATTTCGCCGTTTTGTCCGTAAGCCACCAGCACCTCGCCGCTTTCGACCAGGCTCATCGGGATGGTGCGCGTCATCGAGGAGCCGTCGGCCCCTTCGGCCAGCACGAAGCGGCCGCGCTTGAAGTCGGCGCCGCACATCTCCAACAGCAGACGCAGCGGCACGCCGGTGAACTCGCTGCAACTGATCATGCCGTGCGTGTACTGCACGGTGGGCACGGCCACATTGCCCCATTCCATGCCGGTGTTGGCGCCGCATTCGATGAAGTGGAAGCGCGATACGCTGGGCAGGCGCATCAGCTCATCCATCGTGAACACCATCGGACGGCGCAGCATGCGCTCATCCGAGCCGTTGATCATCAAGCGGTGCCGGCTGGGGTCGATGTCCCACCATCCCTGATGGTGCCGCTCGAAGTGCAAGCCGCTGGGGGTGATGATGCCGAACAAGGACTGCAGCGGCGTGAACGACACCGAAGCCTGCCGGGTTTGCGTCAAGCCCGGGCTTTGGCGGCGCTGCACATTGGCCTCATATTTCGAGGGCTTGCCGTAGCCGTCGGTGACCACCGGCTGCCCCAAGCCCGTGGTGTGCGCCGGCAGGTTCAAAATTTCCGGATCGCCCGCTTGCTCGGGCCCGGTCTGTCCTTGAGCCCGAACGCCCGCGGCTGCGGCCGTGGCCGCAGCCGCGGCAAAGGCCGTGCGGATGAAATCGCGCCGCCCCTGACGGGCTTGCTCACGCACGATCCGCAGACCTCGAGCGTCGAGAAAATTCTCTGGCGCTTTCTTGATTCTTGCGGGGGAAAAGGGGCGATCATCCACGGCCTGCTCCTTGGGGCAATCCCGCATCACGGATCCCGCGGCACCGACGCATGCAGCCCGGCGGCCACATCGGTGCACAGCGTGCGGCACAGTCCGGCCAGCCGCCGGTCGCCCAGGCGGTAATACACCTGCGAGCCATCGCGTCGGCGTGTCAGCACACCGGCGCGATACAGCATCGCCAAATGCTGCGACATGTTCGCCTGCGTGGCCCCCGTGCGCTCCAGCAGCTGCAACACATTGCGTTCCCCCTCGCAGAGCTCACTGATGATGCGCAGCCGCATGGGGGCGGCCAACAGGCCAAACAACTCCGCGGCCTGCTCGAAGACGAGCTGGGCGTCGTGCTGGGCGAGATCCGTGCGGGTTTCAGACATAACGATATAAGCACATACAAATATAAGTGCTGGACGATCATGTGAACCTAGGGGAAACCAGCAGCGCGGACGATGCCGGCCGGTGGGGATGCAAAAAGGCCCCAAGCCTTGGGGGCTTGGGGCCTGGGGTGCAGGTCGGGGGGGGGCGCGACCGATGCGAGGGCGCTTAGAACGGGATGTCGTCGTCCATGTCGTCGAAGCCCGTGCTGGACTTCTGAGGCGCAGGCATGGATGCCGCAGGGGGGCGGCCGGCCGCTCGGGGCGAGCTGGTGCCGCTGGCGCCGTCCTCGGCGCTGCCGTCGCGGCCGCCGAGCATTTGCATCTGCTCGGCAATGATCTCGGTGGTGTACTTGTCCACGCCGTCCTTGTCCTGCCATTTGCGCGTCTTCAGACGGCCTTCCACATAGACCGAGCGGCCTTTCTTGAGGTATTCGCCGGCGATTTCGGCCAGCCGATCGTAAAAGACCACGCGATGCCACTCGGTTTCTTCCATGCGCTCGCCGGAGTTTTTGTCCTTCCAGCTGCGCGAAGTGGCAATGGTCACATTGCAAATCGCGGCCCCGTTGGGGGTGTAACGCACCTCGGGGTCGCGGCCGAGGTTGCCGATGAGGATGACTTTGTTGATCGAGGCCATGGCCGGCTCCTGAGAAACTATGGGTTCGATCAGGCATTATGCCGGGCCCGGCTCTTGCAGGGGCTCCCTCATCAGCGGGCTGCGCTTACAGTTGGCAAGACCATGACCCCTCCTTCCCATGAACCCGATTTCCTGGCCAATGTGCGCCGGGAGCTCAGCGATGCCCGAGTTTGGGTGGATCGCCTCATCGTGTTGGCCCATGCTGCGGCGGCCGGCCTGTTCATCGTGGGATTCACGCTGCTGAGCAATGCCGCCATACACCAATTCGAAGCGCTCACCGGTCCGCGGCCCTGGCTGGCCTTGCTGTGGACGCCGGCCTGGGTGGTGGCCCTGGTGTGGATCACGCAACGCGTGGCCCCCGGTGCGGCGGGGTCGGGCATTCCGCAAGTCACGGCAGCCATGGATGCGGCAGTCACGCCCGATACGCGCAAGCGGTTCGTCTCGTTGCGCTTGAGTTGCGCAAAACTCCTGCTCACTTCGGGTTCGATGTTGGCGGGCCTGTCGGTGGGCCGTGAGGGGCCGGCGGTGCAGGTGGGCGCCGGCGTCATGCTGCATGCCCGGCGCTGGCTGTCGCCGCGCTCGGGCATCGACGACCATGCCCTGTTGGCCGCTGGCGGTGCCGCGGGCATTGCAGCGGTTTTCCACGCGCCGCTGGCGGGGGTGGTGTTCTGCATCGAGGAGTTTTGGCGTGGGCTGGACAGCCGGGCCAGCACGGTGGTGATCGGCGCCATCGTGCTGGCGGGCTTGATGGCCGTCTCGGTGTTCGGCAACGTCACCTATTTCGGTCGCATCCAGGTGCAGGCTTTGTCGGCCGATCTGTTGCTGCCGGCCGTGGGGGTGGTGCTGGCCTGCGGCTTGCTGGGCGGCCTGATGGCTCGACTGCTGGTGCTGTCGGCCGCTGGCCTGCCCGATCGCATCAGCCGCTGGCGCGCCCAACATCCGCTACGCTTTGCCGCGGCTTGTGGTGTGGGGGTGGCCGTGATCGGCTGGGTCAGTGGCGGGGCCACTTCCGGCGGTGGAGAGGCCCACACGCGCGAGCTGCTGTCCGGCAGCGGGGAACACCAAGCCGGCCTGTTCGTGCTGCTCAAATTCGTGACGACCTGGCTGTCGACCTGGTCGGGGGTGCCGGGGGGCATCTTTGCGCCCTCGTTGTCCATCGGCGCGGGCTTGGGGCACGATGTGGCGGTGTTGCTGGGCCACCCTGCCACGCCGGCCTTGATCGCCATGGGCATGACCGGCTTTCTGGCTGCGGCCACGCAGGCGCCGCTGACGGCGTTCATCATCGTGATGGAGATGGTCGATGGTCACGCGATGGTGCTCAGCCTGATGGCCGTGGCCATGTCGTCCAGCCTGGTGTCGCGCTTGCTCAGCCGGCCGCTCTATGGGGCACTGGCCGAACTGCAGTTGCTGCGTGTGATGCCGCGTGGTTGAGGGCTCGGGGCCCCCTGACGCCTAAACGGCGGCAGACGCCGGCCCATCGGGCGAGGCGGGCGCGGTACGCTGACGCGAAGGCGGGCGCATCGGCCAGGCCAGCACCAGCCAGACCCACAGCGCGCCCGCGCAGACATGAAAAACGGCCGCGTAGCCCCAATGCGTGGCCAGCCAGCCGCCCAAGGCGCCGCCGGCGAACAGGCCCAGCGACTGCGCCGTGTTGTAGATCCCCAAGGCCAGGCCCTTGGCCGACGGCGGGGCCACCCGCGAGACCAGCGAGGGCAGCGAAGCCTCCAGGATGTTGAAGCCCACGAAGAAGGCCAGCAGCAGTGCCACCAGCGCCACCGGCTGCTGCCACCACCAGCCCAGCGCGGCCATGGTCAGGGCCAACAAGGCCACGCTGCCCAGGAAGACGGCGCGCACATGGCCGCTGCGCTCGCCCCACAGCAGTGGCGGCAACATCAGCGCAAAGGAGGCCAGCACCACCGGCAGGTAGACCCAGCCATGGCGCTGCACCGGCAGGCCCAAGTGCTGGACCAGCGCCACCGGCACGGCCACGAACATGGCCATCTGCACCATGTGCAGCACGAAGATGCCGCCGTGCAGGCGCAACAGCTCGGGGTGGACGAGTGCCTGCGTCCATCGCGAGGACGGGGCTGCGGGGCCGTGGCGGGGCGGCTGCGGCACCAGCCACAGCACCACGGCGATGCCGCCCAGGGCCAGGGTGCCGGTCAGCGCAAACAGGCCGGACATCCCGATCAGCGCATACAGCCAGGGGCCGGCCACCAGTGACAGCGCAAACACCAGCCCGATGGAGCCGCCGACCATTGCCATGGCCTTGGTGCGCACCGTCTCACGCGTGCTGTCGGCGATCAAGGCGGTGACGGCGGCCGACACCGCGCCGGCGCCTTGCAGGGCCCGTCCGATGATCACCCCGATCAAATCCTGCGCCGCTGCGGCCGTGAACGAGCCCAGCGCGAACACCAGCAGCCCGACCACGATCACCGGCTTGCGGCCGAAGCGGTCCGAGGCCCAGCCCAAAGGCAGTTGGAGCAGGGCTTGTGTGAGCCCGTAGATGCCGATGGCCAGCCCCACCAACGTGACCTGCTGCGCCCCGGGGAGGCTGCGGGCATGCACGGCGAACACCGGCAGGATGAGGAACAGCCCCAGCATGCGCAGGGCGAAGATGGCCGCCAGCCACGCGCTGGCGCGGCGCTCGTCGGGGGTGAAGCGATGGGCGGAGTTCGGCATGGGTCAACGGCGTATTGTCCCAGATCGTGCAGGCTCGCCGCCCGAGGCGGGCTTGACGTAGCATCGCGGCTTGCCTGCCGGCCCGTCCTCGTGTGATTGTCCATTCCGTGACTGCTCCCAGCGATCCGCTGTCCATCCTTCAGGAAGTCTTTGGCTACCCCGCCTTTCGCGGTCGCCAAGCCGAGATCGTCGAGCACGTGACCGCAGGCGGTGATGCCTTGGTGCTGATGCCCACCGGCGGGGGCAAGAGTCTGTGCTACCAGGTGCCGGCCATCGCCCGCCACCGCCGCGGCTGCGGTGTGACCGTGGTGGTCAGCCCGCTGATTGCGCTGATGCACGACCAAGTCGGTGCGCTGGAGGAACTCGGCGTGCATGCGGCCTTTCTCAATTCCACGCTCAGCCTGGAGCAAGCGCAGCAGGTCGAGCGCGAGATGCGGCATGGGCGCCTGGTGCTGCTATACGCCGCGCCCGAGCGCGTGACCACGCCGCGCTTTCTCGCCCAGCTCGATTCGCTGCGCGAGCGCGGCCTGCTCAGCCTGTTTGCCATCGACGAGGCCCATTGCGTCAGTCAATGGGGCCATGACTTCCGCGCCGAATACCTCGGGCTGTCGGTGCTGCATGAGCGCTACCCCGAGGTGCCGCGCATCGCGCTGACGGCCACCGCCGACGAGCACACCCGCGCCGACATCCTGCAGCGCTTGGCGCTGCATGAGGCGCGGGTGTTCATCAGCAGCTTCGACCGGCCCAACATCCGCTACCACATCGTCGAAAAAGACAACCCGCGCGTGCAGCTGCTGCGCTTTTTGCGCGCCGAACACGCCGGCGATGCCGGCATCGTCTACTGCCAAAGCCGCAAGAAGGTGGAAGAGACGGCCGCCTGGCTGACATCCGAGGGCATCCCGGCCTTGCCTTACCACGCCGGGCTGGAGGCAGCCGTGCGCCAGCAGCATCAGGACCGTTTTTTGCGGGAAGACGGCTTGGTGATGGTGGCCACCATCGCGTTCGGCATGGGCATCGACAAGCCCGATGTGCGTTTCGTCGCCCATCTGGACCTGCCCAAGAACATCGAAAGCTACTACCAGGAAACCGGCCGTGCCGGCCGTGATGGCGAGCCCGCCCAGGCCTGGATGGCCTATGGCCTGGCCGACGTGGTCCAGCAGCGTCGCCTGATCGACGACAGCGTGGCCAGCGAAGACTTCAAACGTGTGCAGCGCGCCAAGCTCGATGCCTTGCTGGCCCTGGCCGAAGCGCACGATTGTCGCCGCGTGCGGCTGCTGGGCTATTTCGGGGAAACCAGCCAGCCCTGCGGCAATTGCGACAACTGCCTCAACCCGCCGGCCACCTGGGACGCCACCGAGGCCGCGCGCAAGGCGCTGTCCTGCATTTACCGCTTCCGCCCCAAGAGTTTCGGCGCCGGCCACCTGATCGACGTGCTGCGGGGCCAGCGCACCGCCAAGGTGCAGCAATACGGGCATGAGGCGCTCAGCACCTTCGGCATCGGCGCGGACTTGTCCGAAGCCCAATGGCGTGCCGTGCTGCGACAGCTCATTGCCCGGGGCTACGTGGTGGCCGAGGGCGAATTCAACACCCTGTCGTTGGCCGACGGTGCGCGCGCCGTGCTGCGTGGCGAGGTGTCGCTGCGCCTGCGCGTGCCCCACGACGCGCGGTGGGGCCGCACGGCCGTGGGCGCACGGGCCAAGGGAGCCCGCCTGGCGGCGGCCGACTTGGATGCGCCGGCGCAGGCCCGCTGGCAGGCGCTCAAGGCCTGGCGCGCCGAAGTGGCGCGCGAGCACAACTTGCCGGCCTACCTGGTCTTCAACGATGCCACGCTCGCGCAGATGGCGCGCGAGTGTCCCCAAAGCCTCGAAGCCTTGGCCGGCATCAGCGGCGTGGGGGCCAAGAAGCTACAGGCCTATGGGCACGAATTGCTGCGGGTGCTCGACAGCGTCTGACGCGGCACGGGCGGTGGCGCGCTCGTGCTGCGGTGGCGCAAACCCATGAGCCGGGCGCAGTTTTGGCGCGCCGAGTGTGTAACAAGGCGCAACATTTACCGTCAGCGTCATAAGCTCTTGTCACACTTCGCGGTGGCCGCTTGCCGGCGTGGGCTGGCAAGGGGCTGATCTTTCGATGCATCAGGAGAGACAGACCATGCAAGAGACTCCGACCTCGCTGCCGCGCCGCCACTTGCTCGTGGGCAGTGCCAGTGCGTTGGCCGGCGTGGGTTTGGCCACCTGGACCCGCGGGGCCGTGGCTGAAACCGCGGCAGCGGCCAAGCCGCTGCCGACGTATGCGAACTGGAAGAGCGCTTCGGCGCTGATCGTGCACAGCAGCAACACGTTGGAGACCAAGCGCAGTGCGTTTGGCACCAGCGTGATCACGCCCAGCGAGCAGCTTTTCGTTCGCAACAACCTGCCGGCGCCGGACCCCTCGATCCTGGACGATCGAGACGCTTGGACGGTGGCCTTCCAAGGGGTGAAGAATCCGCGCGAGCTCACCCTGGCCGAATTGAAGACCCTGGGCATCGAGACCGTGGCGATGGTGCTGCAATGCTCGGGCAACGGCCGTGGTTTCTTCCCGCACAAGCCCAGCGGCACGCCCTGGACGGTGGGGGCGGCCGGCTGCGTGGTCTGGAGTGGCGTGCCGCTGAAGAACGTGGTGCAGGCCCTGGGCGGCCTGGTCGATGGGGCCCGCTACATCACCGGCACCGGCGGCGAGAAGATCCCCGAGGGCGTGGATCCGAATACGGTGAAGGTCGAGCGCTCGGTGCCGATCGCTGCCTTGGACGACGCGCTGCTGGCCTGGGAGCTCAACGGCGCGCCGATCTCGCTGGCGCATGGCGGCCCGCTGCGCCTGATCGTGCCGGGCTACACCGGTGTCAACAACATCAAGTATGTGAAGAACGTGGCCTTCACGCCGCGCGAGACCACGGCCGGCATCATGGCCAACCGCTACCGCCTCAGCCCCGTGGGCACCAAAGGCAGCCCCGAGCATGAATCGGTACTGACCATGAGTGTGAAATCCTGGATCAACGGCCCGCTGCCCGAGCAAGGTCCGCTCAAGGCCGGCCGGGTGCAGATTCACGGTGTGGCTTTTGGTGGCATCGAAGCGCTCAAGGGCGTGGAGGTGTCCATCGATGGGGGCAAGACTTGGCAGGCCGCGCGCTTGGTGGGCCCCGATCTGGGCAAATACGCCTGGCGCCAATTCGTGTTCGCTGCCGACCTCAAGCCCGGCACCTACACCCTGGCCAGCCGGGCCACCGATGCCAAAGGCAATGTCCAGCCTGAGCAGCGCGTGGAGAACCAGAGCGGCTACAACAACAACAGCTGGGCCGACCATGCGGTGACCATCACCGTGGCCTGAAGCCATGCTGCGCGCGAGGCTTCGGCCTCGCCGCGGTGCATCCAGGCACACCGTGCGGCGCACGGTGTGCGTTACGAAGACCTGCCCCGTTCCCACGATGCGCGAATTCGCTTCTTCTCGAGTCTGGCGCGGGTGCCGGGCCGCTGCGGTGGCCTTGGCCTCGACGCTCGGCCTGGCGGCCGCCCAGGCCAATGAGGCCGAGCGGCTGGCCCTGGGCAAGCAGCTGTTCTTGCGGGGCGCCACCCCAGCCTGCGCCGTCTGCCACACCTTGGCCGATGCCGGCGCACAAGGCGCCGTGGGCCCCTCGTTGGACGAACTGCGTCCGGATGCCCAGCGCGTGGCCAAGGCCGTGCGCAACGGCATCGGCGTGATGCCGTCATACGAGCAAACGCTCAGTCCCACGCAAATCGAGGCGTTGGCGCTGTACGTGGCGCATGCCACGGGCGCCAAGCGCTGAGCCCGCTCGTTCGATGCGATCATCGGGGCGTGCCGGTGGCCGCGGGCGGGCGCGCTCGGCGGCCTGCGCGGGTCTTGGAGGCCGACGCCTCCGGCCCCGATGCGAGGGCTTTGACGAAACGATGCGCAGGACGCCATGAGGAGGACGCCATGAGGAAGACGGCATGAAATGGGCGGTGATGGGCGCTGGCGCCGTGGGCTGTTACTACGGGGGCATGCTGGCGCGCGCAGGCCACGAGGTGGTACTCATCGGCCGAGCAGCGCATGTGCAGGCCATCCGGGCCGCTGGGCTGCGGTTGCACACCACGTACTTCGATGAGACGGTGCAGGTGCATGCGGACACCGAGGCCGCATCCGTCGGCCGGGCCGACGTGGTGCTGTGCTGCGTGAAATCTTCGGACACCGAGGCGGCCGCGCGCGCGATGCAACCCCATCTGCGCGCCGATGCCCTGGTGCTCAGCCTGCAAAACGGGGTGGACAATGCCCAGCGGCTGCGTGCCGTGCTCGCGCAGGAGGTGCTGCCGGCGGTGGTCTATGTCGCCGCCGAAATGGCCGGCCCCGGTCATGTGCGCCATCATGGGCGCGGCGAGCTGGTGATCGGCCCCAGCCCGCGCAGCGACCGCCTGGTCGAGGCTTTTGGCCGGGCCGGGGTGCCGGTGCAGGTGTCAGATGACGTGATCGGCGCACTGTGGGCCAAGCTCATCCTCAATTGCGCCTACAACGCCCTGTCGGCCCTGGCTCGGCAGCCCTACGGTCGTTTGGTGCAGGGCCCGGGCGTGGCCGAGGTGATGCGTGACGTGGTGGACGAATGCCTGGCCGTGGCTCGTGCCGAAGGCGTGAGGGTGCCCGGCGACATGCATGAAGCGGTGCGTGCCTTGGCCGACACCATGCCGGCCCAGTATTCCTCCACCGCGCAAGACCTCGCGCGCGGCAAACCCACCGAAATCGATCACCTCAATGGCCTGGTGGTGCGCCATGGCCAGCGGCACGGCGTGCCCACGCCGGTCAACCGGGCGTTGTGGACCCTGGTCAAGCTGATCGAAGCCGGCCCGCTCAGGGCAGGAGGGTGACGCTGACGGTGGCGCTGTCGGTGCGGCGCCCGACCACATCGACGGCCTGCGCGAAATAGCCCACCGAGCCACTGGCATCCGAAGGCAGCACGGTGCTCCAGGTGTAGGGGCTGCGCCCCACGCTGCCCAAGAGCACGCTGCCGCCGCTGCTGCTGCGGCGATAGAAGATCACTTCCTCGATGCCCTGGTCGTCGCTGGCGGCTGCCGACAGGGTGATGGTGGCGCCGGCCGGGGCGCTGGTGGGCGAGACCACCAGCGAGACAGCCGGGGGGTGACGATCCCAGTCCTCCTGCCAACCGATCCAGCCGTGCTCCCATCCCAAGTAAATGCCCCCGCCGCAGCCGCCCAGCACGGCCAGCGCCAGGCCGGCCAGCGTGGCCGGCCAGCGGCGGGGTGACATTCGTTCGGGATGGGCCATGAGCGCATCCTAGCGCCATGAGCCGCTGCGTGGCCATGGGGCCTGCTCACCCTCGAGGGCTTGTCGCACTATGATGAACGGTTTTTCCTGCCTGCAGCGATCCATGTCCGAGCGAGCGCCCGTTGCTTCTGCCCCGTCGGCCGATGCCCCCATGATCCGCGTGCGCGGCGCGCGCACCCACAACCTCAAAAACATCGACCTGGACTTGCCGCGGCAGCAGCTCGTGGTGATCACGGGGCTGTCGGGCTCGGGCAAGTCTTCGCTGGCGTTCGACACCTTGTACGCCGAGGGACAGCGCCGCTACGTGGAGAGCCTCTCGGCCTATGCGCGGCAATTCCTGCAGCTCATGGACAAGCCCGACGTCGATGTGATCGAGGGCCTGAGCCCGGCCATCAGCATCGAGCAGAAGGCCACCAGCCACAATCCGCGTTCCACGGTAGGCACCGTCACCGAGATCCACGATTACCTGCGCTTGCTCTATGCCCGAGCCGGCACGCCCTTCTGTCCGGATCATGAGCTGCCGCTGCAAGCCCAAAGCGTCAGTCAGATGGTCGATGCCGTCCTGTCGCTGCCGGAGCAGACGCGGCTGATGATCCTCGCGCCCGTGGTGCGCGAGCGCAAAGGCGAGTTCGTCGAGCTCTTGCAAGACATGCAGGCCCAAGGCTTCGTGCGCTTTCGCATCGGCTCGGGCGCTCAGCCCGGCGTGATCTACGAGGCGGCCGAACTGCCCAAGCTGAAGAAAACCGAAAAGCACGACATCGACGTGGTCGTCGATCGCTTGAAAATCAAGCCCGGGCTGCAGCAGCGCTTGGCCGAGAGCTTCGAGGCGGCCTTGCGCATTGCCGATGGCCGCGCGATCGCGCTGGAGATGGACACGGGCGTCGAGCATCTGTTTTCCAGCAAGTTCGCCTGCCCGGTGTGCAGCTACTCGCTGCCCGAACTGGAACCGCGCCTGTTCTCCTTCAATTCACCGGTGGGCGCCTGCCCCAGCTGCGACGGGCTGGGCGAAGTCACGGTCTTCGACCCGCAGCGCGTGGTGGCCTTCCCCTCGCTGAGTCTGGCCAGCGGCGCCATCAAGGGCTGGGACCGTCGCAATCCCTACACCTTCTCCATGCTCGAAAGCCTGGCGCGGCATTACGGTTTCGATCTGGAGACGCCGTTCGAGGAATTGCCCGAAGCGGTCCGTCGCGTGATCCTGTATGGCTCCGGGGAGGAATCCATCGAGTTCGTCTACGAGGCCGAAGGCCGCGGCGGGCGCAAGCGCAGCGTCAAGCGATCGCATCCCTTCGAGGGCATCATTCCCAATTTCGAGCGCCGCTGGCGCCAGACCGATTCGGTGGCCGTGCGCGAGGAGCTGGCCAGCTACCAAAGCAACAAGCCCTGTCCGGCTTGCCAAGGCACGCGCTTGCGTCGCGAGGCCCGGCACGTGCGGCTGGTCGATGCGCGCAGCGGTCAGGGGATGGCCATCTACGAAATCTCGCGCGCCACGCTGGCCGAGGCGCTGGGCTATTTCGACGGCTTGCAGCTCCAAGGCGCCAAGGCCGAGATCGCCGACAAAGTGATCCGCGAGATCCGCTCGCGCTTGCGTTTCCTCAACGACGTGGGGCTGGACTACCTGAGCCTGGACCGCAGCGCCGAGACCCTCAGCGGTGGCGAGGCGCAGCGCATCCGCTTGGCCAGCCAGATTGGCTCGGGCCTCACCGGCGTGATGTACGTGCTCGATGAGCCCAGCATCGGCTTGCACCAGCGCGACAACGACCGTCTCATTGCCACGCTCAAGCACCTGCGCGATCTGGGCAATTCGGTGCTGGTGGTCGAACACGACGAAGACATGATTCGCGCCGCCGATCACGTGGTGGACATGGGGCCAGGCGCCGGTGTGCACGGCGGGCGCGTCGTCGCGCAAGGCACGCCCGAGGAGGTGGCGGCCTGCGAGGCATCGCTCACCGGCCAATACTTGGCACGCAAGCTCAAAATCGCCGTGCCGGCGCGCCGCCGAAAGCTGGCCGACAGCACCGTCCCCCAGGTGCTGAAGATCGTCAATGCCCGCGGCAACAATTTGCGCGGCGTCACGGTCGAGATTCCGGTGGGCTTGTTCACCTGCGTCACCGGGGTGTCCGGCTCGGGCAAGTCCACGCTGGTCAATGACACCCTCTATGCCGCCGTGGCGCGCAAGCTCTACCAGAGCCATCTCGAGCCCGCACCGCACGACGAGATCGAAGGTCTGGAGGTCTTCGACAAGGTCATCAACGTCGACCAGTCCCCCATCGGACGCACCCCCCGATCCAACCCTGCTACCTACACCGGCTTGTTCACGCCGATTCGCGAACTCTTCGCCGAGGTGCCCACGGCCCGCGAGCGTGGTTATGGGCCGGGGCGGTTTTCCTTCAACGTGCCTGGCGGGCGGTGCGAGGCCTGCCAGGGCGATGGGGTGATCAAGGTGGAAATGCACTTCCTGCCCGATGTGTACGTGCCCTGCGATGTGTGCCACGGTCGGCGCTACAACCGCGAGACGCTGGAAGTGCTCTACAAGGGCAAGAACATCACCGAGGTGCTGGACCTCACGGTCGAAGACGCCTATGACTTCTTCAGCGCCGTGCCGGCGATCGCGCGCAAGCTCAAGACCCTGCTGGACGTGGGCCTGGGGTATGTGAAACTGGGCCAGAGCGCCACCACGCTGTCTGGCGGCGAGGCCCAGCGTGTCAAGCTGGCGTTGGAGCTGTCCAAGCGCGACACCGGGCGCACCCTGTACATCCTCGATGAGCCGACCACGGGCCTGCATTTCCACGACATTGGGTTGCTGCTGCGCGTGCTGCATCAACTGCGCGATCACGGCAACACCATCGTCGTGATCGAGCACAACCTGGATGTCATCAAGACCGCCGACTGGATCATCGACATGGGCCCCGAAGGCGGGGCCGGTGGTGGCACCGTGGTGGCCCAAGGCACGCCCGAGGACATTGCCCGCCACCCGGCGAGCCACACTGGCCGCTATTTGCGGCCTTTGCTGGACTGAGCCAAGCTCAGTACGGACAGTTGTTGTACGAACGCGAGACCTCGTAGCTGCTGACCACGCGGTTGTATTCCGCGCCGCAGACGAAGGGGCTGTAGCGCGTGTCGTTGTCGACGAAGCGCTTCATCCACGAGATGCCCAGCTTGCCCAGCGTGGCATCATGCCCACCGCCGTTCATCACGCAGAAGTGGTCGTCATTGCGGATCTCGACATAGTTCTTGCGCGTGCTGTTGGGAATGGCGTTGTAGAACGGGATCGCATGGCTGGACACCGGGGCGATGCTGTCGTCCTGACAGCCGAAGATCATCGTGGGCACGCTGACCGTGCGGAAGGCCGTGGACGAGGTGTTCCAGGGTGCCATCGGGATGGCGGCTTTGTAACTGGGATTGTCGCGCGCGGCCAGCAGCGAGCCGCCGCCGCCCATCGAATGGCCGGCCACGGCGCGGCGGCTGGTGTCGACCTTGCGGTAGATCGGGCTGCTGCTGCGGCCGTTCTGCGTGGCCAGGTAGTCCAGTGCTGCCTTGAGCTGACGGGCGCGGCTGTCGGGCTGGTCGTACAAGGTGATGGTGTCGATCACCAGCACGACGAAGCCGTGCGAAGCCAGGCGCTCGCCCCAGAAGGTCATGGTCGAGGACGTGCCGGTGAACCCGGGCGACACCGCGATGGCGCCGTAGGTGCCGCTGGCGGTCGGATAGTACAGGCGTCCGCCGCCGAAGCCGCTGACCGAGGTGCGCGACACCGAGGTGCTGCGGATGGCAAACGGCCCGTTGCGTTCCAAGGCCGAAGCCGTGGGATCGGGGCCTTGTTGATACTGCGCCTGGGCCAGGCCCGGTGCGGCCAGCGCGGCGCAGGCGGCCAGCAGGATTGTTGAGAGGGTCGATGGGCTCATGGGTGTCTCCGAAGGTTGTGGTACGAGTGCTGCACACGGCGGGAGTCCACGCGCAGCGTGGGCTCGACTCGGGGTCATCCCCTTGAAGTGCACGGCCGTGCATTTCCATAATTGCACACCCGTCTTTTTTGCTGCCGCGGGTTTTCCCAAGGATGCGGGAAGGTCCTGTCTCCCGGGGCTCACCCCGGTTCAGGGCAATCCCTGAAGCTTGGCGAGCCGGTGGTGGCGCAGGATGCACCCATGCGGATTTCTCGACGCACTCTCGGTTGGCTGCTGGCGGCCGCACTGTGGGCGACGGCGGCCATCGTTCTGGCCCCTTGGCAGGCTGCCCCCTCGCAGCCGGCAGGGCCATCGCCCCATGCTGCGGCAGCGGGCGGGCCGGCGGCGGAACGCAGCGCCGCGGACCTGCCGGGCATGCGTGAGCCCATCGATCTCATGGGTCTGACCGTGGATGCGGCACGCTTGTTCGAAATCGGCTATGCCGGCGGGTTGTTGATCGATGCACACACTCGCGATGCGCTGGAGATCTTGCTGGCCCAGTGGTCCGACGAACCCAGCGCCGAAGACCTCGAGCGGCTGGAATGGACCCTGCGCGACGGTTTGCCGGCGGCCGATGCGCAACAGGCCCTGGCCTTGGTGCAGGGCTACCGGGCCTATCTGAAGGACATGCGAGCCGAGTACCAGCGCCTGGGCATTCCTGCCAGCTGGCAGGACGCACAGACCTTTTTCGCGCAGATGGAGGCCGTGCAGCGCCGGCACTTTGGGGACGAGGTCGCTGAGGCCCTGTTCGGTCAGGACTTGCGCCACGGGCGTCTGCTCATGGAGGCTGCGTTCGTCGCACGCGACCCCTCGCTGGACCCGCAGGCGCGTCAGGCGCGCCTGGCGGCGTTGCGCGCGCAGCTGCCCGAGGCCTTGCGTGAGGCCATTGCGCAGGAGGCGCTTGCGCCAGATCCGGGATCTTGAGCGGCCCTGGGGGGCTGGCGAAGGCACGGCGGCGCGGGCCGGGCGTCTGGCTTACAGTGGCGGGCACGGCCTCTGTGGAGGGTGTCCCCATGCCCTTGATCGTTGATTACTATCTCGCTCCGCAGTCACCCTATGTCTATTTGGGGCATCTGCGCTTCTGGGACATGGCCAAGCGCCATGGCGCGACGATCCGCGTGCTGCCGATGGATCTCGGCGGCAAGGTCTTCCCGGTCTCGGGCGGTGTGCCGCTCAAGCAGCGGGCCCCCCAGCGCCAAGCCTATCGATTGCTGGAGCTCAAGCGATTTGGCGAGTATCTGAACATTCCCATCCATCCCGAGCCTGCCTACTTTCCAGTGGCCGGGGATGATGCGGCCAAGCTCATCGTGGCCGTGGACCAGAAAGACGGGACCGAGGCCGCGATGCGGCTGGTGGCGGCCATCACGCGGGCCGTGTGGGCCGAGCAGCGCAACATTGCCGATGAGTCGGTCCTCGTGGCACTGCTGCGCGAAAGCGATTTGCCGACCTCGCGCATCGAAGATGCCCACAGCCAGGCGGCGCACGAGCGCTACGAAGCCAACACCCAACAGGCCATCGCCGCAGGCGTCTTCGGTGCGCCCAGCTATGTCATCGAGGGCGAATTGTTCTGGGGCCAGGACCGGCTCGATTTCGTCGAGCGCCGCCTGGCCCGGGGGTGAGGGCTCGTCAGTCGACCTTCGCTCCGGAGGCCTTGACCACGGCCGCCCATTTCTTGATCTCGCTATCGATCAGACGGGCGAATTCCGCCGGGGTGTTGCCACTGGGAATGGCGCCCTGCGACTGCAGCCGCTCTTTGATCGCCGGGTTGGCCAGGGCTCGGGCGGTTTCCTGCTGTAGGCGGTGGATGATATCGGCCGGTGTGCCCGCAGGGGCCAACAGCCCGAACCAGGAGGTGGCCTCGTACCCCTTGAGCGGACCGGCCTCGGCAATCGTGGGCACCTCGGGCAGCGCCTGGGATCGCTGCGCGCTGGTCACGGCCAGGGCCTTGAGCTTGCCGGCCTTGATGTGCGGCATCGAGGACGGCAGGTTGTCGAACATCAAGTCCATCTGGCCGCCGATCAAATCGGTCAAGGCTGGCGCGGAGCCCCGGTAGGGAAAGTGCACCATGAAGGTGCCGGTCATGGTCTTGAACAACTCGCCCGACAGATGGATGGACGTGCCGTTGCCACTGGAGGCCATGTTGAGCTGGCCCGGATGGGCGCGCGCATAGCGAATCAGATCGGGCACCGAGTCGATCTTGTACTGCGCCGCCTTGGCCGGATTCATCACCAACACATTGGGCACGGCGGCCACCAAGGTCACGGGGGCGAAGTCGCGCACCGGGTCATAGGGCAGCTTGTCATACAGCGAGACATTGATGCCGTGCGTGCCCACCGTGCCCATCAGGAAGGTGTAGCCATCGGGCGCGGCGCGGGCCACTTCGGCGGCGCCGAGATTGCCGCCGGCGCCAGGCTTGTTGTCGATCACGAAGGTGTGTCCGAAGGCCCGGCTGAGCTCGGGGGCCAGCGCACGCGCCAAGATGTCGGTGGTGCCGCCCGGGGCAAAGGGCACGACGATGCGCACCGGCTTGGTGGGCCAGGCCGACTGGGCCTGCAGGCCGGGCGCACAAGCCAGCGCAAGAGCGGCCAGACACAGGCCGCGGCGGGTGAGGCGTTTCATGCAGTCTCCATCATCGATCGGGGATGCCGTGCAGTGTGGGCGAAGCCGCCAGCGCCGGGCATCGGGGCGATCCCCTGGGTCGGCATGCCCCTTGCATGCCGCCGGCTGGGCCTTGCGGCCATCGGTAGGAGATATCGGTAGGAATTCACGCCAGGGCCCGGCCCCTGGGGCTGGCCAGGCTTGTCCTGGGGTGATCGCCTAGGGCGCTGGCGCGACCGGCCGCCTAGAATCCGGCACGACGTTGTCTCACCTGTGGATCGACCCACGCGCCATGCCTGCCTCGAAGCGCCGATGGAGCGCGCTTTTACCTCGTGCCGACCAGCGCCGGCGTGTCTCGGCTCTGAGCGTTCTGGCCTTGGCGCTAGCCGTTCTCGCCCTTGGAGGCCGATACGCTGGCTTGGGGGGCTGGACGCTGGGGGCCGGCGAGGCGGCCTTGGCCGTGGCCTTGGGGTGGCACCTGCGCAGCATGCTGCGCGAAGCGCACGCGCAGCTGCGCGCTCATCGCACCATGTTCTTGCACTCGCCGGCGGCGCTGATCCTCCATCGGGAGCGGCAGATCGTCGCCAGCAATGAGGCCGCGGCCCGCCTCATGGGCCTGCCCGAGCCCAAGGCGCTGACGGGCTGCGACCTGCTGTCCTTCTTCGACGAGGCTTCGCGCGCGTGCGCACTGGAGCGGCTGCAGGCGCTGGCCGACCTGGCGCCGGGCCAGAGCCTGCCCTTGGAAGATTTGGTGATCGTCCAGCCCGGTGGGGGGCAGGTGATCGTCCAAGCCACGTGCACGCGGGTGGCCCTGCCCGACGGGCCGGCCATCGAATCGATGTTCGTCGACGTGACTGCGCTGCGTCAGGCCCAATCGGCCTTGCGTCGGTCCGAGGCGTTGCTGACGGGCTTGTTCGAAGCCTGTCCGGACATCATCACGGTCACCGAGCCCGAGACCGGGCGCTATGTGCGCGTCAACCGCCGCTTCACGGACATCATCGGCTACACCTCGGAAGAGGCCGTGGGGCGCACCGTGCTCGAATTGGGCCTGTTGCCCAACCAGGCCGAGCGGCAGCGCTTCCTGGCTGTGATCGAGCGCGAAGGGTGCGTGGTCGATTTCCCGATGTGCTACCGCGCCAGAGACGGTCGTCAGATTCCAATGCGGATCGCCGGGCGCGTCTTCGAGGTCGAGGGCCAACGCCATTTGCTGGTGATGTCGCGCGACATGAGCGAGCATCAGCGTGTGCTGGCCGAGTACCGCGCCATTTTCGACAACGCCTCGGTGGGCATCGTGTTGGTGCGCCAGGGGCGGATGCACCAGGTCAACGAGCGTTTCGAGCGCATGCTGGGCTGGCCGGTCGGCGCTTTGACCGGCCGCTCGGTGCGCGACATCTGGCCCAGTCAAGAGGTGTTCTCCCAGGTGCGCGCCACCGTGCGGCAAGCCCTCGTCTCGGGGCAGCCGCTGGACTTCGAGTGGCAGATGTGGCGGCGTGATGGCCGTCCGTTCTGGGCGCGCTCGCGGGCCACCATGCTGAGGGACATGTCCTCGCCGGCGCCCACGCAGGACGCACGCGACACGATCTGGATCGTCGAAGATGTCACCACCGAGCGCGAGGCCATTGCCGAGCTTGCCGCGGCCAAAGAGCAAGCCGAGGCGGCCAGCCGGGCCAAGAGCGCTTTTCTGGCCAACATGAGCCACGAGATCCGCACGCCCTTGCATGGCGTGCTGGGGCTGGCCCAGCTGGCGGCCCAGCCCGATGTCGAGCCTGCACGGCGCGAGGATTACTTGCAGCGCCTGATGGAGAGTGCCCGCGGTCTGTCGGCGGTGATTTCCGATGTGCTGGATCTGTCCAAAATCGAGGCCGGCCGTCTGACGCTGGAGTCCGTCGAGTTCGATCTGCACGAACTGCTACAGACCTTGCATGACACCCATGTCGAGCTGGCGCGAGCCAAATCGCTGGACTTCACGCTGCAGCGGCCCGTGGACTTGCCAGCACGGGTGTGCGCCGACCCGGTGCGGTTGCGGCAGATCCTGAACAATTTCCTCAGCAATGCGCTGAAGTTCACCGAGCGTGGCCGCATCACGCTGCGGGTGCGTCGTGGGGCCCGGGGATGCTGGCGCTTCGAGGTGGAGGACAGTGGCCCAGGGATCGAGCCGGCCTTGCACGGGCGCTTGTTCGAGCCCTTCTCCCAGGCGGATGACTCCGTCACCCGTCGCTACGGCGGCACCGGGCTGGGTCTGTCGATCTGCCGCCAATTGGCGCGCCTGATGGGCGGCGAGGTGGGGGTGCACAGCCAGCCCGGCCACGGCAGCGTGTTTTGGGCGGAACTGCCGCTGCGCGAGGTGCAGCCTCACACCCTGCCGCAGATGTTGGGGGCCCCGGAGGGATCGGTGCTGCACGGGGCCAGGGTCTTGGTGGTGGAAGACAACCCGGTCAACATGCTGATCACGGCCAGCATGCTCGAGCGCTGGGGCGTCGAGGTCGTGCAGGCGGAGCATGGGCGCCAGGCCTTGGAGGTCTTGGAACGCGATGCCGGCCGCTTCGACGCCGTGCTGATGGACTTGCACATGCCCGACATGAGCGGCTACGAAGTCACGGCCCGAATCCGCCGCCGTCATGGGCCTGAGGCCCTCCCGATCATCGCGCTCACGGCAGCGGCCATCGTGACGGAGCAGCAGCGAGCGCGCGACATCGGCATGAATGACTTCCTGTCCAAGCCCATCGACATGCACGATCTTCATGCCACGCTCCTGCGCTGGGTCGGCACGCGCGTGGCCTGACCCTCTGGCCAGGCCGCGAGCCTCAGCGGCTGGGCCCGAAAAGCCGCTGCAAGGCCGCATCGATCACCAGGCCGAGCACGCTGTAGATCAGCGAGCCCACCAAGGCCGCGGTGAAGTGGGGCACGGTCAGGCCATCCAACAGGTAGCCCGCGAAGTAGAACAGCAGCGCATTGATCACGAACAGGAACAGCCCCAGCGTCACCAGGGTCACCGGCAGGGTCAGTAGCACCAGGACCGGACGCACCACGGCATTGAGCAGGCCCAGCACCAAGGCGGCGACCAGCGCAGCCCCAAAGCTGGCCACTTGCACCGTGGGGTAGACATAGGCGACGAAGATCAGCGCGGCGGCCAACAGGCCCCAGCGCACCAGCATGAGCATCATGCGCCCAGCATAGCGCAAGCCTGCCGCGGCCCGAGGCCCCCCCCAAAGCGAGGCGGGTGCTCAGACTTCGGACCATGCGATCAAGGCCCCCAGCCCCAAGGCCATCAGGCTGAGCTGCCACCGCGACCGCGAAGGCGGCGCCACGGCAGGGGCGGCGGCCTTGGGCCGTCGCAGGTCCACGACCCGATCCGGCTGCAGGCTGTCCAGCAACGCATCGAGCGGCCCGCGTGCCAGCACACAGCGCACTCGCAGGCCGCGTGCGGCCAACCAGGGTTGGAGTTCCCCGAACAGCCGGTGGGCCCACTTGTGGCGCCAATGCTCGCGCGCACCATGCGAGACCCACTTGGACACCCGGTGCGTCAGGCGTGGCGCGCAGCCCACCAAGACGATCTCGACGGGCTGCGCCTGCATCGAGGGGTGTTGCAGCAGAGGCGGCATGTGCTCGCGCGTGTGGGCCGCGTCGTCCACGAGAATGACCATCGTGCGCATCGGGCTCATCGGCAGGGGATGGGAAGGATCCAAGTCTGGTCCGTCGGACCGTCCCAAGGTCTAAAGCCCCAAAACTTGACGGGTTTACTTGCCGAGCTTGGGCGGGCGGCTCGACAATGTGGCCTGTCGAAAGGGGAGTAGCACTCGGCCCCCCGCCGAGGCGACGGCCCGTCAGTACGGACGCATTCGCCCGGATGCGCCCGGGCCCCGCAGGAAGCCCGCCCGCCAGGTCGGCGCTTCGCCCCGCAAGACCTTTCGGCGCAATCCAACCTTTCGTGGAGTGTTCATGAACACCATTGCGCCGACTTGGCTGTGGGTCTTTTTTGTCGTTTCCGTGCTCGTCGCGCTGTTCATCGACTTCGTGGTCCTGCGCAAGCAGGGGGCGCACGAGGTGTCGGTGAAAGAAGCGCTGAACTGGTCCATCGTCTGGGTCGCGTTGAGCTTCGCCTTCAACGGCCTGTTCTGGTGGGCCGTGGCGCAGGACCATGGCACGGCCGTGGCCAATGAAAAGGCCACGGAGTTCTTGACCGGCTATCTCATCGAGAAGTCGCTGGCGGTCGACAACATCTTCGTGTTCTTGATGATCTTCACCTACTTCGCGGTGCCGCCGGCTTACCAGAAGCGGGTGCTGATGATCGGCATCATCGGCGCCATCGTGCTGCGCACGGTGATGATCCTCCTGGGCAGCTGGCTGGTGGCGCAGTTCCACTGGCTGCTGTATGTCTTCGGTGCCTTCTTGGTCATCACCGGCATCAAGATGTGGTGGGCTGCGGGACAGGAGTCGAATCTGGACGACAACCCCGCGCTGAAATGGCTGCGCCGCCTGATGCCCGTGTCGAAGAACTTCGACGGCGAAAAGTTCTTCACGATCGAAAACGGCAAACGCATCGCCACGCCCTTGCTGCTCGTCGTGGCCCTGGTGGGCGTGATCGACGTGATCTTCGCGGTGGACTCCATCCCGGCGATCTTCGCGATCACGACCGACCCCTTCATCGTGCTGACGTCCAACATCTTTGCCATCCTGGGCCTGCGTGCGATGTACTTCCTGCTGGCCGCCATGGCCACCAAGTTCCACCTGCTCAGCTATGGCTTGGCGGTGATCCTGGCCTTCATCGGCACCAAGATGCTGCTGATCGATGTGGTGAAGATCCCGGTGTTCGTCTCCTTGGGGGTGGTGGCGGCGATCTTGGCCATCACGATGATCCTGAGCGTGCGCACCGCACCCAAGCTGCCGCAGCGCAAGTCCTCTTGACCTCTTGAGGGCCGGATGGGCTGGTGCCGTCCGTGCGCCAAGCGCGCGGCTCGTTCGGCGAGGCTGGCCAATCTCAATAAGAATCATTATCATTATGTAAATTTTCGTTCCGAACTCGCCGTCCCCGCCAGCTTCGAGAGGCCCTGATCGGGCCTCGTTTCTCGCCAGCCAAGACCCGCCGTTCGGAGGTGTCTTCTTTCATCACCCTCGCTGGAGAGAAACTGCATGGCACGTAAAGCTCGCGCCAAGGCGCGTTTGCGCCCGATCCACCGTTGCACCGATGCGCCGAACGGGGTGCCGCGGGTCGGCCCGGCGGCCGCACTGATGGCCAGCCTGGCCGTCGGCGGCGCTTGGGCGCAATCGACGACGACGCCCGCCACCACGCAATCGTCGGCGTTGCCCGAAGTCAAGGTGCAAGCCACGGTCGAACAAGATCCCAAGCAAAGCCTGCGTGTCAATCGCACGGGCATTGGCAAGGGCGACCAGGCCCTGCGTGACATCCCGCAGTCGGTGACGGTGATCACCGAGCGCTTGATGGACGATCGCAATCTCGATGATTTCCGCGAAGTGCTGCGCACCACCGCCGGCGTGACCTTCCAAGCCGGCGAAACCGGTGAGGAAGACGTGCGGCTGCGTGGCTTTTCCTTGCTGCAAGCCGGCGACATTTACATCGACGGCCGCCGCGACCCGGGCCTGCAAGAGCGCGACACCTTCAATTTGGAGCGGGTGGAGGTGCTCAAGGGCTCGGCCTCGATGCTGTTCGGTCATGGCTCGACCGGCGGGGTGGTCAATCAGGTCAGCAAGCGACCTTTCCTGATGAACCGGCACGAGCTCAATGTCTCGGTGGGCTCGGGCAACAACCATCGCCTGAGCGCCGACTTCAACGTCAAGACCAGCCAGGATGCCGCCTTGCGGATCAACACCTTGATCCACGAGGCCGACAACTGGGGCGCCAGCATCGACAAAAAGGGCATTGCCCCGACCTACAACTGGGGCATCGGCACGGCCGACGAATTCCTGGTGGGCTTCTATCACCTGGAGTACGACAACAAGCCGCTGTACAACCATCCGTGGTTCAACATCAACGGCAAGATCAAGCCTTCGCTGCCGGCGAAGAACTACTACGGGCTGGACAGCGACTACAACAAAGGCGGCTCGACCTACGGCACCTTGCAGCACATCCACCGCTTCAGTGCCGATGCGGAGCTGAAAACCACGCTCACGCATGGCCGCTATGAGCGGGATCTGTGGGCCTCGGTGATCCGGTTTGCCAATGCCTCGGCCCAACCGAATGGACAGACGGTCACGCCCGAGAACCTCGGCCCCGACACCGTGCTGACGCGCACCGGCAAGGGCCGCCGCGGGGTCAGCGACATCACCACGCTGCAAAGCGATTTCTCCAATCGCTTCGAAGCACTGGGCATGCGCCATCAATTGATCGCCGGTGTGGAGTTCACCCGTGACGATGCCCAGCGCAACAACAACGCTGCCGGCGGGGCGCGACCGAACACCACCGTGGGAACGCCCGACGACGGCGCCAGCATCGCCGATACGCGCGTGATTCCGATGAACCGCTTCGACGCGCGCAACTACAGCGCCTACGCGCAAAACACGGCCGAGCTGACCGATGCGATCAAGCTGGTGGCCGGGCTGCGCTATGACCGGTTCAAAGCCGAATTCCGTGACACGGCGGGCAACCGCGCGGAGATGGACGAGTCGCTGTGGAGCCCGCGCGTGGGCCTGCTGTTCCAGCCCAACGACTGGTCGTCCTACCACGTGTCGTACGGCACGTCGTACAACACCTCGGCCGACACGTACCAGCATGCGATCAATGCCAACCTGGGTTCGACCAACAACCAGCGTCTGATCAACACGCCGCCGGAAAAGAGCCGCAACTTCGAGATCGGTGGCAAGTTCGACCTGCTGGACAACCGGTTGTGGATCAGCACGGCCTTGTTCTACTCGGAGAAATACAACGAGCGCAACACCGACCCGGACACGGCGGCCACGCAGGAGCTGCTGTCGGGCAAGCGGCATGCCGCGGGCCTGGATCTGGATGTGGCCGGTCGCATCACACCCCAGTGGGATGCGTTCCTGTCCTACACCTGGATTCCGGATGCTCGCATCGACGAGAGCAATGTCACCAGTGCCATTGCACAGCAAAAGGGCGACCGCCCGGGCCTGACGCCCAAGCACATGGCCAGCGTGTGGACCACTTACCGGGTGCTGCCGCAGCTGCGCCTTGGGGCGGGGTTGAACCACCGTGGCAAGCAAAATCCGGAAGGCAACCGGACCATCGAGGCGCCCAGCTTCACCACGCTGGATTTGATGGCCGAGTATGCGTTCAACGAGTCGCTGTCGCTGAAAGTCAACGTCAACAATGCGACCGACAAGCTGTACGCCGACTCGCTGTACCGCGGCTTTTATGCGCCGGGCGCACCTCGCACGGTGCAGGCCACGCTCAAAGCCGTGTTTTGATCTGCCCCGGGGCCGACATCTCGGCCTTGGCGCGACAATCGCAGCCGCTGTGCCGTGCACAGCGGCATTTTTCATTGCGGAGATCGTTCCACATGCTCTTGCATTTGCGCCAGGTGCTCAGCGCCGAAGAAGTCCGCCAAGCTCGCCAGTGGCTGGCCGAAGGCCCTTGGATCGATGGGCGCGCCACGGCCGGCAGCCAAGCGGTGCACGCCAAGAACAACCTGCAGCTCAAACAAGACAGCCCGGCATCGCGCCAGCTGCAGGCGCTGGTGTTGCAAGCGGTGCAGCGGCATGCGGTGTTCTTCTCGGCAACCTTGCCGAAGAAGATCTTCAACCCCTTGTTCAACCGCTACGGGGGGGCGGCCAATGCCTATGGCGCGCATGTCGATGGGGCGGTGATGCATTCGCAAGCCACGGGGCAGCGGGTGCGCTCCGACGTGAGCTGCACCGTGTTCTTGTCCGAGCCGCAGGAGTATGACGGCGGCGAGCTCATCATCGACGACACCTTTGGTCCGCGCAGCGTCAAGCTGCCCGCCGGCGATGCGGTGATCTATCCGGGCACCAGTGTGCATGCGGTCAGCCCGGTCACGCGTGGCGAGCGTCTGGCCAGCTTCTTCTGGATCGAAAGCATGGTGCGCAGTGACGAGCAGCGTCGCCTGTTGTTCGATCTGGACCGCCATTTGGTGGCCTTGCGCGAGCTGGCGGGCACCGAGGCGGCGGTGGTGGGCCTGTCCGGCACGTATCACAACCTGCTGCGCATGTGGGCTGACACATGAGCGCCACGGCCATCAGCCCAGCCGACTACGAGGCGCTGGCGCGACAGCGGCTGGATGACAATGCCTGGGCCTATTTGGCCGGCGGGGCCGGCGACGAACTCACCGTGCGTGCCAATGTCGAGGCATGGCGCGCCGTGCAGTTGCAAGCGCGGGTGCTGCGCCCCACGGCCGGCGGGCATACCGAGCTGAGCCTGCTGGGGCGCCGCTTGGCGCATCCCATCTTGTTGGCGCCGGTGGCCCATCAGCGCCTGGCGCATCCGGATGGCGAGCTGGCCACGGCCTTGGCCGCCTCGGCCTTGCAGGCGGGCATGGTGCTGAGCCTGCAGTCGAACACGGCGGTGGAGGTCGTGGCGCAGGTCGTCCATGCCGAGCCGCAGGCCGGGCCTTTGTGGATGCAGCTCTACCCTCAGCCCGACCGCGGCTTTTGGCGCGAACTCGTGCAGCGCGCGCAGGCCGCCGGCTGCGAGGCCCTGGTGCTCACGGTGGATGCGCCGGTCAGCGGCGCGCGCGACCGCGAGCGGCGGGCGCAATTTCGGCTGCCGCCAGGCGTGTCGGCCGTGCATCTGGCCGGGCGGCCGCCTGCGGTGGCCGCGCCGGTGGGGCCTGGCCGCAGCGCCTTGTTCGACGGCCTGCTGCACGCCGCGCCCACCTGGGACGACGTGGACTGGCTGTGCGCCGCCACCGAATTGCCGGTGCTGCTCAAAGGGGTGATGCACCCGGCCGACGCGCGCGAGGCGCTGCGCCATGGCGTGGCTGGCCTCATCGTCTCCAACCATGGCGGGCGGACCTTGGACACGGCAGCGCCCACGGCGCTCGTCTTGCCGCAGATCGTGCAAGCCGTCGAAGACCGCTTGCCGGTGCTGGTCGATGGTGGCATTCGCCGAGGCACCGATGTCTTCAAGGCGCTGGCTTTGGGGGCGCGGGCGGTGCTCATCGGCCGTCCGCAGGTGTGGGCGCTGGCCGCCGCCGGCGCGCATGGGGTGGCGCATCTGCTGCGGCTGCTGCGTGACGAACTCGAAATCGCGATGGCCTTGTGCGGCTGCGCCACGCTGCAGGACATCACCGCGGAGTGCTTGTTCGATCCGTCGCGCCCTTGAGCGCCGACTCGGTGCGTCAGTGCGGCCGCGGCGCGGCCCAGCGCTCGGGCAGGCGGTCGAGCACCTGGCGCGCGTCCAGCGACGCGATGGGCACCGACAGATCGCTGGGGATGCGTTCGTGCACCTGCAGCGCCAGGTAGCGCAGCGCGCTGACGCGCAGGAACGAGGCGAAGTTGCCCACCCGTCCGCGCGCGGCCACCAGCTCGTCATACAGCTTTTCGATGAGCTGCGTCACGCCCAATCCGTCGCGCTGGCCAATCTCGGTCAGCACGTCCCAAAACAGGTTTTCCAGCCGGATGCTGGTGACCACGCCGTGCAGACGCACCGAGCGGGTGCGCGATTCATAGGATTGGGGGTTGGCGCGGATGAAGATCTCGCACATCGGTGTCTCCTCGCCGCGCCGGCGCGCGGTCCGCTTCAACCATAGCCGCTGTGCCGCGGGCTTGCCAAGCTCAGGCTTCGATGCGTGTGCCCAGCACCTTCAAAAACTGCGCCAGCCAAGCCGGGTGCGCCGGCCAGGCTGGCGCGGTCACCAAGCGGCCGTCGGTGATGGCCTGGTCCACCGCGACGGCGGCATAACTGGCGCCGGCCAGCTCCACTTCGGCGGCGCATGCCGGGTAGGCCGAGACCTGCTTGCCGCGGATCACGCCGGCGGCTGCCAGCAACTGGGCGCCGTGGCAAATGGCGGCGATGGACTTGTCGGCCTTGGCGAAATGCTGCACGAGGGCGATCACCTCACGGTTCATGCGCAAGTACTCCGGCGCGCGACCGCCAGGCACCACCAAGGCATCGTAGTCCTCGGCCCGGATCTCGGAAAAGCTGGCATTGAGGGTGAAGCGATGCCCCGGTTTTTCCGAGTACGTCTGGTAGCCGTCGAAATCGTGGACGGCCGTCATGACCCAATCGCCGGCGCGCTTGTCCGGGCACACGGCGTGCACCGTGTGGCCCACCATCGACAGCGCCTGGAATGGCACCATCGTTTCGTAGTCTTCGGCGAAATCGCCCACGAGCATGAGGATCTTCTTGGCCATGGCTGTCTCCTGTCTGAACGGGTTGAACGAAGGGGGCCAACCATTGTGGGCAGCCTCTGCCGACGATGGGTAACAGCCCGTTGTTGCACCGTCCAGGAGCGTGGGCAGGGGGGCTGGCCCTGCCTTGTGATGCCAAGCCGCGACAAAACCGCATCAATACTGGGTGGTGCGCCGGTTGTCCCTCTGAAAACGGCTTCTCAGGGGCATGCGCACGCAGTACCATTCGCGACGCAGGCGTTCGGCAGGAACGAGGGCTCATGCGGTTCTCGCCCCGACCCCGCACATCAACCACTCATGATGGAGAGATTCGAAATGGCAACTGCGAAAAAGGCTCCCGCCAAAAAGGCGGCAGCGAAGAAGGCCGTGCCGGCCAAGAAGGCCCCGGCCGCGAAGAAGGCGGCGCCGGCGAAGAAGGCGCTAGCGGCGAAGAAGGCGGCCCCGGCCAAGACGGCCGCGGCCAAAAAAGAGGCCAAGCCCAAGGTCAAGCGCACCCCCAATGCCGCCTTCATGAAGGCGATGACCCCCAGCAGCGCTTTGGCCGCGATCGTGGGCGACAAGGCCCTGCCCCGCACCGAAGTTACCAAGAAAGTCTGGGACTACATCAAGAAGAACAAGCTCCAGGACGCGGTGAACAAGCGCATGATCAATGCCGACGCCAAGCTCAAAGAAATCTTCAAGAAGGCCCAAGTCTCGATGTTCGAGATGACCAAGCTGATCAACAGCCACCTTCAGTGAGCCGCCGCTGCGGCCGCCTGCAAGCCCGGCTGCTGCCGGGCTTTTTCATGCCTTGCCCTGTCCGTCCATGACCGCTGCTGCCACTGACGCCCTCGAACGCTTCCTTGCCCGCGTGGCGGCCGAAGTGGCCCAGGGCACGGCCCACAAGCTGGTGCTGGCGCGCTACGAAGGGGCCGAGCCCGAACTCGAACGCCTCACGGGCCGCCCGGTGCTGCTGCGCGGCCAGCCGCACTGGTCCTTCGTGTGGCGCTACCGCACCCGCGACATCACCAAGAACCTGCCGGCGACCGAGGTGGCCCGTGCGTTGCGCGCATGGATCGCCCAGGGCTTTCGCAATGCCCATTTGTTCACGCCCACGCAGGAAGTGCAGCTGGCCTACAGCCGCAAGGGCAAGGCAAGCCTGCGCAGCGGCCGTCTCCATGGGGCGGGCGTCGAAGCGCCCGCCCCGGCCGAGCACAACCGCCAGAAGCATCGCTGGGTCGATCCGCAGCGGCCCTTCCTGGTCGAATTGGGCGTGATGGATGCCGCGCACCGCCTGGTGCCGACCATGGCCCGCAAGTGGAAGCAGATCAACAAATTCGTCGAAATCTTTGCGCATGCCTTTGCCGAGTCCCCGCTGGCGGCGCGCGCAGCCAGTCAACCCGTGCGGGTGCTGGACTTCGGCGCCGGCAAGGGCTATCTCACCTTTGCCGTACACGACCATCTGCTGCACGGCCTGCAGCGCCAGGCCGATGTGGTGGGCGTGGAGCTTCGCGGCGACTTGGTGGCGTTGTGCAATGGTGTCGTGCAGCGGCTGCGCCTGCAAGGCTTGCGCTTCGACGAAGGCGACATCGCCCGGCGTGCGCCCGAGCCCATCGACGTGATGATCGCCCTGCATGCCTGCGACACGGCCACCGATCTGGCCATCCACCAGGCCGTGCGTGGTGGTGCGGCGATCATCCTGTGTGCGCCGTGCTGCCACAAGCAAATCCGTCCGCAGCTGCTCAGCCCGCAACCCTTGCGACCGATCCTGCAGCATGGGGTCCACCTGGGGCAGCAGGCCGAAATGCTCACCGACGGGCTGCGCGCGTTGCTGCTGGAGGCTTGTGGCTACGACGCCCGGGTCTTCGAGTTCATCTCGCTCGAACACACCAACAAGAACAAGATGATTCTGGCCGTCCGGCGAGCCCATCCCAAGCCGGTCGGCGACGTGCTGGACCAGATTCGCGAGATCAAGCGCTTCTACGGCATCCGTGATCAGGCGCTGGAGACCTTGCTGATCGCCGACGGCACGATTCCCGCGTTCTGAGCCATCCTCGGCCTGCCGTCGCTGGAGGCAAATCGTCTGGGGCCGGCGCGGCGACGATGCGGACAGCCCGGGTGGCCCTGCGCATTGGGCTAGTAAGGGAACGGGCCCGGGAACTCACCCAAAGGCAGCACATGGCTGACCAGATCGGTGCTGCTCGTCCAGACATGCAAGGCCAGGCCAGGCGGCTCGAAGGTGTAGCTCAGCGGCTCATCGTCCAGCAGGTTCAAGGCCACCTGATGGGCTGGCGATGGCGCGGTCAGCGCCACCGTGTGCGCCACGCGGGCTTGGATGCTGCGGTGCAGGTGACCGCAGACGATGCGTTGCACCTGCGGATGGCGCCGGACGATCGCCTCGAAGGCATCGCGCCCGTGCCGCAGGCCCAAGGCATCCATGGCGGCGATGTGGGTGCGAAACGGTGGGTGGTGCATGGCCACGATCGTCGGTCGTGTGGGTGCCTGTTCCAAAGTGGCCTGCAGCCAGGCCAGCCGCTGCTCACACAGGGCGCCGTGGCTGGCACCCGGCACCACGGTGTCCAGCGCGACCAAGCGCCAGGCGCCCGGCAGATCGACTGCGTACTGGATGAACGCCTCGCGCTGGGCCGGCCCGAGATGGGCATGTTCGGGAAAAGCCGCTCGCAAGGCTTGCCGCTCGTCGTGATTGCCCGCAATGACATACAACGGCGCCGACAACGGGGCCAGCAGGGCGCGCAGATGAGCATATTCCTCGGCCGTGCCGGATTCGACCAGATCGCCGCTGATCAACACCGCCGCCGGCGAGGGGCGCCAGCGCTGGATCGTTTGCACCGCGCGCGCCAGCGCGGCGGCGGTGTCCACACGCCCGTCCACACACTGGCCAGGGGTGGTGATGTGGGTGTCTGACAGCTGGACGAGCACCTGAGGACCCAAGGCAGACATGATGGCCTCCACAGAGCGGGGGATGGATGCAGAGGCCGCCATCTTCCCAGATCGCAGGGGCCGACCCCCATGGGCCGATCCCTCTTTGGGGGGATCAGGGAAGGTGCGGCCTGTTGGCGAGAATGTCCTGCGCCCGACCGTCCGCTGAGCGGTGGGGGCAGAGACCTCCAATGACAGGTGCCCAAGACCATGACTCAAACGGCTCCCGTTCCCTGGGGAAAAGTGTCGGACTGCGGAACACGTCATCCCCTGGTCGACCACTGCCTCGATGTGGCCCTGGTTTGTCGCGCCTTGCTCCAATTGCCGCCAGTGGCGCGATGGGGGCGCTTGCAGCCCGGGCAGGCAGAACGTTTGGCCGTGTTGGCCTACCTGCACGATTTCGGCAAATGCAACCGGGGCTTTCAGGCCAAGGCGGATCCGAAGGCGCGTGAAAGCGAGAAAGCCGGGCATGTCTTCGAGGCACTGGCCTTGCTCATGGAGTTGCAAAACGCCTGGCCACCGCAGTGGACGCGGCTCATCACGGACATCGCAGGCTGGTTTCGGGATGAGGAGCAGGCATGCCAAATGCTTGTGGCCAGCCTCTCCCACCACGGCCGGCCGGTCTCGTTGAGCGACTACAAGGCATGCGGGGGCGACGCTGCCAAGCGATGGTGGCGCGCCGCCTCGGATTACGACCCCCTTGCCGCACTTGATGCGCTGGCGGTGGCCGCACGGCAGGCCTTTCCCGAAGCCTTCACCGAAAACGTGCCGCCCATCGACGCCACGCCGGAGTTTCAGCAACGCTTTGCGGGCCTGGTGATGCTGGCCGACTGGATCGGCTCGGACACCCAGTTTTTTCCCTATCGCGCCAGCGACGACCAGGACCGTCGTGCATTTGCCACCCAGGCCGCCCAGCGTGCCCTGCGCGCCATCGGGCTCAGCCCCCTCGAGCCGCGCGCACCCAAACCCTTTGCGGAAGTCTTTCCCTTCCAGCCCACCGAGCTGCAGCGGGCGCTTGCCGAAACCCTCGAGCCCAGCGACGACACCCGCCTGCTCCTGGCGGAATCGGACACCGGATCGGGCAAGACCGAAGCGGCGCTTGCCTGGTTCTTCCGCCTCTATGCCGAGGGCCATGTCGATGGGCTCTACTTCGCCCTGCCCACGCGGGTGGCTGCGCGCGAGCTCTACGAGCGAGTGCGCCGCGCGGTGGATGCGGCGTTCGAACCCGATGCTCGGCCCAGCCCGGTGCTCCTTGCCGCCCCGGGCTACGTGAAGGTCGATGGAGAGCCTGTGCTGCCCAACCCCCAAGGTGTCCTTTGGGACGACAGCGAGCCAGACCAAAAGCGCGAGCGGCTGTGGTCGGCCGAGCGGCCCAAGCGCTTCCTCGCCGCACCCATTGCCGTGGGCACGATCGACCAGGCGCTGCTGTCGGTGCTGCAGGTCAAGCACAGCCTGCTGCGTTCGGTGTGCCTGGACCGGCATCTCTTGGTGGTCGATGAAGTCCACGCCTCGGACCCCTACATGCGCGAAGTGCTGCGCGCGCTTCTCAAAGGCCATGTGGGGCGCGGTGGCTGGGCGCTGCTGCTGTCGGCCACCTTGGGGGAGTCGGCAGCGGCGCCCTATTTCGAGCGGGCGGCGGCGCCTTTGAATGAGGCCATCGCACGCCCCTATCCGCTCCTGTCCTCCCGCACCGGTGCCTGGCCCATGCCGGCGGCGCGCGAGCGGCAGATTTCGGTGGAACTGTCCCCCACGCTCACCGATGACGACGCACTCTTGCCACGCCTCATCGCCGCCTTGCAAGCCGGCGCGCGGGTGCTCGTGGTCTGCAACACGGTGACGCGCGCCAATGCGCTCTTTCGCCGCGTGGAAAGCGCGCTCGAAGCCCAACCAGAGCTGCTGCCCGCCTTGTTCGCCGTATCGGGCGTGCGCTGTCCCCACCATGGCCGCTTTGTCCGTGAGGATCGTGAAGTGCTCGACGCCGCCGTCACGGCGCAACTCGGCAAAGGCTCGCCCCAAGGAGCCAAGCTCATCATCGGCACGCAGACGCTGGAGCAGAGCCTGGACATCGACGCCGATTGGCTCATCACCGACCTCGCACCCATGGACGTGCTGATCCAGCGGCTGGGCAGACTCCACCGCCATGCGGGGCGGCTGCGCCCGCCGGGGTTCGAAGCGCCGCGGGCGCTCGTGCGCGTGCCCGACAAGGAGCTCATTGGTTACCTCGACAAGAACGATGCGCTGCGCGCCCCCGCGGGTCTTGGCAGCGTCTATGCCGACGGCCGCGTGCTCGCTTGCACCTGGGCGGAACTGCGCCGCGATTCGATGCTCGTGCTGCCAGAGCAGGCGCGCGAACGGATCGAGCGCACCACCCACACGGAAGCCTTCCAAACGCTGGGGGACGCCTGGCGGGCGCATGGGCAATCGATCGAAGGGCGGGAAGGAGCGGAGCTGCGCCAAGCCCTGCGCTCGGTGCTCGATGGCAAACCCTTCGGCGAACTCCACTACCCGGACCAGGGCGAGCGCGTGCTCACCCGGCTGGGGGATCCCACGTTCGACATTCCCCTCGAGACACCGATGCGCTCGCCGTTCGGCGCCGACCTTGGCCGTGTTTCCATCCCCGCACGCTGGCTGGAAGGCGCCGCCGTGCCGGAATCGGTGCGCGCCGAGCCGACGGCAGACGGTTTTCGGTTTGCGATCGGCCATCAAGGCTTCCGCTACACCCGCTTTGGCCTGGAGAAAGACGATGCATGACCTCCTTCAAGACCCTTTGATCGGCGTACGCACGGCGCAGGGCGAGCGCCGCGTCAGCCTCCCCGAACTCCTCGCCCTGCTCTGCGCAGAAGCCATCGAAGGCTACACGGGGCTGCGCGCCCACCAGGCCGACCCCTGGCATGTCTTCCTCGTGCAACTGGCCGCCAGCATCCAGGCGCGCCGACCCACCGACGACCTCCCCACCGATCCGGACTACTGGCGCGAGGGCCTGCTGGAGCTCGCCGAAGGCATTCCCGAAGCCTGGCAGCTCGTGGTGGAGGACGTGACCAAGCCGGCGTTTTTGCAGCATCCCTGGAAGAGCTGGGAGGAAGAGGCAGAGGACTACGGCGTCAAGACGAGCCGCGGCAAGACCGTGTTCGACGCCAAAGCCACCCGGCCGGACGAACTCGATGTGCTCGTCACGGCCAAGAACCACGACGTCAAGATGGCCCGCGTCGAGCCGGGGGAGGCCGAAGCATGGCTCTACGCCTTGCTCCTGCTACAAACGACGAGCGGCTTTTTGGGGCAAGGCAACTACGGCATCGTGCGGATGAACGGCGGCTTTGCCAGCCGCGCCATCGTCTCCTGGGTGAGTTCGCCTGCGTGGGGAGCGCGGTTTCGGGAGGAAACCAAAATCGTCTGCGGCCTGCGCGCCGAAACGCTGAACCAACCCTACGGTTACGCCTCGCGTGGCGTGGTGCTGACCTGGCTCAAGCCCTGGCCGCGAAGCACCCATCAGTATGACATCAAGGATCTCGAACCCTGGTTCATCGAAGCCTGCCGCCCAGTGCGCCTGGTGCGCGATGCATCGGGTCGTGTGATCGCGCTGGGTGCGACCAGCAAGGCACGGCAAATCGGCCCCAAGACTCTGGAAAACGGTGACGTTGGCGACCCTTGGACGCCGATCAATGTGCAGGACAAGAAAAAGGGGCGCTCGGCGCTCACCCTCTCCGCCGATGGCTTTACCCCACAGCGCCTGTGCCATTTGCTCTTTGAACAGGGATTCGAACTCACCCCCTTGCAAACGCCCCGGGCGGGCCAGGGCCAAGCCTGGTTTCTCGCCTCCTGCCTGGTGCGCGGGCAAGGCACCACGGAGGGTTACCATCAAGCAGACGTCCCCGTGCCGCCCAAAGCTCGCATGGCCTTGTTCAGCAAACAAAGCCGCGACACCCTCGGCCATCTGGCGGAAAAGCAACTGACGGATGCCAAGACGGTGCAAAACACTTTGGCCACCGCGCTCGCCGTGCTGGCCGAAGGTGGACCCGAGCAACCGGATTTCGAGCGCGTCAAGAGCGCACTCGAAGCCGCACGTCGCGCGTTTCAGCGGCGATGGGAAGCCGATTTCTTTCCGGCGTTGTGGCGCGGCGCCGAGGAAGACCACGACGCCGTACGCCGCGATTGGCGGCAACGACTGGTCGATGCCGCACAGGACCTGCTCGAACAAGCGCAGGAGCGCCTGCCGCTGCCCGCCAACCGCCGCTGGCGGGCGATCACCCAGGCTCATCGCGCTTGGCACGGCCTACTGCGCAAACACGACTTCCCCCTGCCTCGCCGCAGCCCCGCACCATCTGACGTTCTCGAAGAGGAGAGCCTGGCATGATCCCGAACGCAAGCACCGACACCCAGCAAGACACGCTCGGCACCCGCATCGGCCGCCTCGCCGCAGTCATCGGCCAAACCCATTACCCAACAGGCGACCGCGCGGCGCTGCGCCGCTGGGCGCCGGGGCAACCCCCGCCGCTGGCCTTTTACCGGCTGTGGCTGCGCCATCTCGGGGATGAGCTACCGAGCGCATCCCAAACCGAAGCCTGGATGGCGATTGCTTGGGGCCTGGCCACCGGTGGCGCCGATTCCCACGATCCCAAACGCTCGCTCGGACAAGCGCTGGCCGAAAGCCAATTCGCCGAGGGGCGGCTGGAACGGCTGCTCTCGGCCCCCGACGATCTGCGCCTCGATCTCTTCATGAGCGCGGTGCGCTTCCTCGCCGCCAAAGGCGAGCGCTTCGATTGGTGCGACGCTGCGCAGTTTCTGCTCACGCACGACCCGCACAAGCTCGAGCCGTTCTACCGCCGTATCGCCGCCGCCTACTACCGTCACCTTCCCAAAGACACTAACGCCAAGGAGTAAAGCCCATGTTCCTGCAAAT
Source organism: Caldimonas manganoxidans ATCC BAA-369 (assembly GCF_000381125.1). Taxonomy (GTDB): domain Bacteria; phylum Pseudomonadota; class Gammaproteobacteria; order Burkholderiales; family Burkholderiaceae_C; genus Caldimonas; species Caldimonas manganoxidans. The sequence goes on along the minus strand of NZ_KB905937.1, from coordinate 9,865 downwards.
CCACACCCTCACCGCCTATCCAGCGAGCCTCTTGAACCGCGACGACGCCAACCTTGCCAAGCGCATCCCCTTCGGCAATGCCGTGCGGCTGCGCGTCTCTTCGCAGTGCCTCAAGCGCCATTGGCGCGAGGATTTGGTCGAGCAGCTTCCCGATGTGCCCGACGCGCAGCGCACGCGGTCGTTTTTTACCCGCACGGTTTTGCCCAAGGCCGTAGCCGCTGGCGTGCCCGAAACGCAGGCCCAGGCTCTTATCGAGCCGCTGGCCAGAACGGTGATCGGCGGTGGCGTCAAAGAGGGCGGTGACCTGAATCAGCCCATGCTCTTTGGCCTGCGCGAAGCCGATTACTTCGCCGCGCTTTTGCGTTGGGCCAGCGAACAGAGCGATCCGGTCAAGGCGCTGACCGAACGGCTCAAATCGAAGGAGGAGGAACAGAACATCAAAGCCATGGGCAAGGCGGCCGCCGGGCTCACGGGGGTGCTGTTCGGCCGCATGGTCACCTCGGACCCGCTCGCGCGGGTGGACGCGCCCGTGCATGTCGCCCACGCTTTCACCGTCCATGCCGCCCACACCGAGATGGACTATTTCACCGTAGTCGATGACCTCAACCGCGATGACGAAACCGGCGCCGCGCACGCCAACCAGACCGAACTCGGCGCCGGCCTCTATTACGGCTATGTGGCCGTAGACGTGCCGCTGTTGGTGTCCAACCTCACCAGCTGCGACCCCAAGGACTGGAAAGCGCAAGACCCTGCCAACACCCGCCGCGTGCTCGACGCCTTGATCCAGAGCATCCTGCGGCAAAGCCCCGGCGCCAAGAAGGGCAGCACCGCCCCCTATGCCTGGGCCGATGCTCTGTACTTGGAAACCGGCACCGCGCAGCCGCGCACGCTCGCCAACGCCTATCTGGATGCGCTCAAAGCCGACGGCAAACGCGATCTGCGCCAGGTGGCGCTCGAGCGGCTGGCCGCCTATGTGAAGGCCCTCGACGAGATGTACGGCAGCCCCGGTTCCGACGATGGGCGCTTCTTGTCCACCACCCTCGACCAGCCGCCCCATCTTCCGCCCAAACAGCCCGTGCCCACGGCAGTGCAAGCGGCGCTCGATGCCCTCTTTGGCCCGCAACGCTGAGGCGGCTTGCCATGGACGTGTTGATTCTGCGCCTCGATGCGCCCCTCATGAGCTTTGGCAGCGTGGTGGTGGACCAGAACAATCCCACCTGGCGTTTTCCGGGGCGCTCCATGCTCGCGGGGCTTTTGGGCAACGCCTTGGGGCTTGACCACCGCGACACCGCGAAACTGCAAGCCTTGCAAGACCGGCTGCGCTTTGCGGCACGCTGGGACGCCGAGCCTGAACCGCTGACGGAGTACCAGACGGTCGATCTCGGTCAGCCCTTCCTCGTCGATACCGGTTGGACCACCCGCGGACGGCGTGAAGACCGCAAGGGGGGATCTGCCGCCACCGGCACCCATCAACGCTGGCGGGACCACTGGGCCAATGGCGTGGCCACCGTCGCTCTTGCCCTCGACGGCGACGGCACGCCGACCCTCGACGAACTGGAAGCCGCGCTGCGCCGCCCGGCGCGTCCGCTCTTCATCGGGCGCAAGCCGTGCCTTCCGGCCGCGCCCATTCTCCTGGGCCGGCGCGTGGCCGAAGGCGTCAAAGCAGCGCTCGCCGCCGAACCGCTGGCCGAGATCGGCCCGCGCCGCCGACCTGCGCGCATCACCGCCCTGTGGCCGCTCGACGAAGGCGAAGGGGCGGGTGAGGAGGAGCGCTTCGACCGGCGCGACTGGGCCAACAACATCCACCGCGGCGCCGAGCGCTACGCCGTGGGCCTATTGGAGGTGGCCCCATGAGTGGCTTGCACCTGGTGCGTCTCCCGATCGACCCACCGCGCCTCATGCGCTTTGCCCATGCGCACGGCATCACCCAGGAAGACGAAACCTGGGGCTACACCCTGCACGCCTGGTTCGCGGCTCTCTTTGGCGAACACGCACCGAAGCCGTTTCGCTATGTCGAGCGCCGACGGGAAGTGCTGGCCTATGCGGGTGTCGACGCCGCGAAGTTGCTCGAGCATGCCCAAACTTACGCCTCGCCCTTGGCTTGGGAAGCGCTCGATGCCGCAGGCGTGGCGAGCAAACCGATGCCCAGCGAGTGGCGCGCGGGGCAACGCTTGCACCTCGAAGTGCTTGCCTGCCCGGTCTCGCGCAAGGAGGGCGACGAGAAGGACGTGTACCTGCGCGCATTGGACCGGCTGGGCGATGCCGCCCCACCGCGCGGCGAGGTCTATCGGGAGTGGTTTGCCCGGCAATGGCAAGGGGTGGTGCAGTTGGAGCAGGTGGAGCTCCTCGGCATGGCGGCGCAAGCGCGACTGTTGCGGCGCGACCACCGCAACGGCCATCGGCTCAAGACCATCGAACGGCCGTGGGCGCTCTTTGGCGCCGAAGCGGTGATCGTCGATCCCACTCGATTTGCCGAGCAGCTAGCACGCGGTATCGGCCGCCACCGTGCGTTTGGCTTTGGCATGGTCTTGCTGGCTCCGCCGCGATGAGTCCCGCACCTGGCTTATTCCCCGGCCGACTGGGCCTTGCTGCTTCACGCATCCCCCATGCCGACCGGCACGGGCTGCTGTGGCTGGAGTACGGCCGCCTGTCGGTGGAAGACGGTACGTTGCGTTTCGTCGCTGCCCAGAGCGAGACGCTCGATGCCGGCGACTACGCCATTCCCTATCAAGCCGTCTCGATGATTCTGCTGGGGCCTGGCACCAGCCTCACGCAAGACGTGCTGCGCCTGTGTGCCCGCCACGGCACGCTGATTGCCGCCGTCGGCGAAGGGGGCGTCAAAAGCTACACCGCCCCGCCCATGGGCCAGGGCCGCTCCGAGGTGGCGCGAGCCCATGCCGAGCGGTGGGCCGATCCCCGCCGCCGACTCGACACGGCTCGCAGGCTCTACGCCTGGCGCTTCGGGCGCGTGCTACCGCACCGCGACATCGAAACCCTGCGGGGCATCGAAGGCGCGCGCATCAAGGAAAGCTACAAACTCCTCGCCCAGCGTTTTGGCATCGACTGGCACGGTCGCCGCTATGACCGAGACAACCCGAATGCTGCGGATCTGCCCAACCAGGCCATCAACCACGCGGCCACCTTCGTCGAGGCTGCGGCCGACATTGCGGTGGCCGCCGTGGGAGCATTGCCCCCCTTGGGCTTCATCCACGAGGATTCGAGCAATGCGTTCACGCTCGACATTGCCGACCTTTGGCGAGTGGACCTCACCGTGCCGCTTGCCTTTGGTGCGGTGCGGGCCATGCTCGACGGCAAAGCCGACAGCTTGGAACGGGAAGTGCGCCGCCGAGCGGCAGCAGCCTTCCGGCGCGACAAGCTCATCCCGAAGATGATCGAGCGCATCAAGGAGCTTTTCGATGTCGATGACCGTGGTGGTGACGCGTAACGTGTCTTCGCGCGTGCGCGGCTTCTTGGCCTCGGCGATGCTGGAACTCGCCCCTGGCGTTTACAGTGCGCCACGGTTGTCCCCAGCGGTGCGCAGTCGCATTTGGGACGTGCTCGAAGCCTGGTTTCCCAACGAGCGGGAGGCTTCGATCGTGATGCTTTGGCAGGAGCGAAACATGCCTGGCGGACAAACCGTCCGCAGTTTGGGCAGCCCTCCGATCGAGTTGACCGAGGTCGACGGCCTGATCCTTGCCCGCCGGCCGTCTGAGCGCTGAATCACCAGGTCAGCGTAAATTCTTTAACAATCAATGAGTTACACTGGACAGGCTGCCCCGCGCGAGCGGGGATCGACCCAGTGCCGCCGTGGAGAGTCTGAGTGAGGAGAAGGCTGCCCCGCGCGAGCGGGGATCGACCATCAGTCCGAGATCGCCAGGCGCTTCGGGTGTCGGCTGCCCCGCGCGAGCGGGGATCGACCTGAACCGCAGCGGGTTGCGCGGCTGCGCGCCGGGGCTGCCCCGCGCGAGCGGGGATCGACCCGTCGTTGAGGTCGGCCGACTTGGCGGGCGCGGGGCTGCCCCGCGCGAGCGGGGATCGACCTGAGCGTGTCAACGGATGCGACGGCGACGGGCGGGCTGCCCCGCGCGAGCGGGGATCGACCTCGTCGCGCCTTCGGCGACGTAGCAGAAAACGAGGCTGCCCCGCGCGAGCGGGGATCGACCCTGTTCGGCTTCGATTTCTGGACTTGCCTTCAGGGCTGCCCCGCGCGAGCGGGGATCGACCTCAACGCCCGCCAGCGGGCCGCCGCCGAGTTGCGGCTGCCCCGCGCGAGCGGGGATCGACCCTGCGCGTCATCTTTCAGAAAGCCGATCTCCGGGGCTGCCCCGCGCGAGCGGGGATCGACCTCGACGGCCGCGTGATCGAGTGGCGACACGCCTGGCTGCCCCGCGCGAGCGGGGATCGACCCCAGACAAAGCCCGCCGACGCATACCGAGGCACGGCTGCCCCGCGCGAGCGGGGATCGACCGCAATACATCGAGACATAGACGCGCAGATTTCGGGCTGCCCCGCGCGAGCGGGGATCGACCTGCGACTGCTTGTCAGCGAAGGAAAGCGCCACGGGCTGCCCCGCGCGAGCGGGGATCGACCTGCTCGATGCGTCGTCGCTATCGGCGAGCCGCCGGCTGCCCCGCGCGAGCGGGGATCGACCCGTGCCAGACGGCTTGCTGAAGGCCAATGCATGGGCTGCCCCGCGCGAGCGGGGATCGACCCCCTATGGCCTGGACGCTCGATCAACTGCAAGCGGCTGCCCCGCGCGAGCGGGGATCGACCCTATGGACCCGAAGGAAAAGGAAGGGGGCCAGCGGCTGCCCCGCGCGAGCGGGGATCGACCTCGGAGCGCTCGTCAGCGGAGCCCAGGCACTTTGGCTGCCCCGCGCGAGCGGGGATCGACCTTACGAGAACGGGAAGAACCTGCCGGCCGGCTACATCGAGTCGGCTGCCCCGCGCGAGCGGGGATCGACCCTGGGACCCGGCCCGCACGTCCTTCAAGGACTTGGCTGCCCCGCGCGAGCGGGGATCGACCCTTCCTCTCCGGCGCGCTGGGTGGCGCTGGCGGGGCTGCCCCGCGCGAGCGGGGATCGACCCCGTCAAGGGCGCCACCAGCCTGACCATCGCCAGGCTGCCCCGCGCGAGCGGGGATCGACCCCCGTCCAGAGGACACACCCGCATGAGCATCGAGGCTGCCCCGCGCGAGCGGGGATCGACCCATGGTGCAGACCGCAGGGTTGGCGGTGGACAAGGCTGCCCCGCGCGAGCGGGGATCGACCCAACACGAACGCGGCCAACATCGGGGACGCCACGGCTGCCCCGCGCGAGCGGGGATCGACCCCTCACTTTGGTCGCGGGCTCAGGTGTGACGATGGCTGCCCCGCGCGAGCGGGGATCGACCCGCATCCCTCTCACTCTCGGAGAGAGTCGGGGCGGCTGCCCCGCGCGAGCGGGGATCGACCTCCTGGGTCGCCATCGACGAACTGCTTGCACCTGGCTGCCCCGCGCGAGCGGGGATCGACCCTACACCCCCCGAATTGGTTTTGAGCCTGCCCCGGCTGCCCCGCGCGAGCGGGGATCGACCCCACAGTCTGGCGCACCGCCCAGGATTCTTCGCGGCTGCCCCGCGCGAGCGGGGATCGACCACGCGCTGCCTTTCTTGAGTCTCCGCTGTTCGCGGCTGCCCCGCGCGAGCGGGGATCGACCGCACTGGAGCGTGTACGGAGCCATCGGTTGCTTGGCTGCCCCGCGCGAGCGGGGATCGACCGCAAGGCCGCAAGGTCATCACGAACCTACCGGTGGCTGCCCCGCGCGAGCGGGGATCGACCCGTCAGGCGTGACAGGCACTTGCGCGTCCGATCGGCTGCCCCGCGCGAGCGGGGATCGACCTCGTGGCGAAATTTTTTTCAGCCCATGTGCGAAGGCTGCCCCGCGCGAGCGGGGATCGACCGCAGCAGAAGCGCCGTAACCATCACGCGACCGAGGCTGCCCCGCGCGAGCGGGGATCGACCCAGGACAACGAACGCGCCGCCCAGTGCGATCCAGGCTGCCCCGCGCGAGCGGGGATCGACCTATGGCACGTTTCAAAGTCGTCGGTTTCAAGCGGGCTGCCCCGCGCGAGCGGGGATCGACCCTCCTTCATCGCCCGGATGGCGTCTCGGATTTCGGCTGCCCCGCGCGAGCGGGGATCGACCCCGTTGGGGTTGCGAGATACACAGGGAACTTCAGGCTGCCCCGCGCGAGCGGGGATCGACCCATGCTGGCGGATGCTTGGCTGATCGGGGAGATGGCTGCCCCGCGCGAGCGGGGATCGACCCTCATTCCTGCCCTGCGCGAGCGGCTGGGGGTGGGCTGCCCCGCGCGAGCGGGGATCGACCTTCGCCGTACCTTGGCGTGATCGGCAAATCCACGGCTGCCCCGCGCGAGCGGGGATCGACCCTCAGATGTCCGGCCCCGCTTCTTCTCCTGGGCGGCTGCCCCGCGCGAGCGGGGATCGACCCTCGTGGGATACCAGGACAGGGATTGGTACAGGGGCTGCCCCGCGCGAGCGGGGATCGACCCCTATCGAGCGCGATGGCATCGAACGTCTTGCGGGCTGCCCCGCGCGAGCGGGGATCGACCCGCCTGCACGGCGTCGGCCAGCGGGTCGGTGGTGGCTGCCCCGCGCGAGCGGGGATCGACCCCCGCATGACCCGGTAGTGACCGACGCGATGGTGGCTGCCCCGCGCGAGCGGGGATCGACCCTCGGTGAACTTGTTCGGGCTGTTGCCCGGCGTGGCTGCCCCGCGCGAGCGGGGATCGACCCCAGGCTCGCACCTCTTCGACTTGGTATTTCTTGGCTGCCCCGCGCGAGCGGGGATCGACCCTATTTCCACGAGCTGTTCCAGCGCGGGCAAGAGGCTGCCCCGCGCGAGCGGGGATCGACCCGCGCCGGGCTGTAGCTGCCCGGATCGGCGAGCGGCTGCCCCGCGCGAGCGGGGATCGACCCCTCGAACACGCCGTAGCCGTAGAGCGTGGCATGGCTGCCCCGCGCGAGCGGGGATCGACCCCCGAGCCGGGGTGACGGTCATAGACGTAGGCCGGCTGCCCCGCGCGAGCGGGGATCGACCCGACGAGCGCGTCGCGGTCAGGATGCGCTGCATGGCTGCCCCGCGCGAGCGGGGATCGACCCGAGGCCTTGGACTGCGCAGTCGGCAATCTGGCGGCTGCCCCGCGCGAGCGGGGATCGACCCATGCGCTATGCGGGCCTGCTTGCCCGTGGCGAGGCTGCCCCGCGCGAGCGGGGATCGACCCGCTCGTCCATGGCTCAGGCTCCTTGCGTGCTGGGCTGCCCCGCGCGAGCGGGGATCGACCCCACCGCCTCGGCCGAGCACAGCGCCTCACCCAGGCTGCCCCGCGCGAGCGGGGATCGACCCTACTACGAGCACCACATCCGGGACTACGATGCGGCTGCCCCGCGCGAGCGGGGATCGACCCGATGAACTGCACCTCGGTGCGGCCCGCCTTGCGGCTGCCCCGCGCGAGCGGGGATCGACCCGGACGCGTGGCCTTCGTCTGCTCGATGTGCCGGGCTGCCCCGCGCGAGCGGGGATCGACCTGGCCGCTGCGCTCGCGCTTGAACACCGCCAGCGGCTGCCCCGCGCGAGCGGGGATCGACCGCTGCCGGGCGGGCTGATCATCCAGTGGGGGACGGCTGCCCCGCGCGAGCGGGGATCGACCCATCACAGCGGCAGCAGCCGCTGCCCAAACGGCGGCTGCCCCGCGCGAGCGGGGATCGACCGCTCGATGGATCGCCGCCGTCCCCCGATCACATGGCTGCCCCGCGCGAGCGGGGATCGACCCTGCCGCCGCGCCGAGTTTGAGTGAAGAGACCAGGCTGCCCCGCGCGAGCGGGGATCGACCCGATGCTCCCTCGATGCCGTACCCCGAGCCCTAGGCTGCCCCGCGCGAGCGGGGATCGACCTTCCAGCAGGAGGGGCAGGCGCTGCGCCGGCTGGGCTGCCCCGCGCGAGCGGGGATCGACCCACGCCGTAGCCGTAGGGCGTGGCAGCCCACGCGGCTGCCCCGCGCGAGCGGGGATCGACCCTCCACATGCGTGGCCTTCTCCCCCTTGCGAACGGCTGCCCCGCGCGAGCGGGGATCGACCCAAGACCGAGCAGCGCATCGAGCTCATCACCGGGGCTGCCCCGCGCGAGCGGGGATCGACCACAAAAGCCGCCTCGCGGGCGGCTTGCTCATGGGGCTGCCCCGCGCGAGCGGGGATCGACCCGACAGGAAACGGACTGACTTCTGCCCCCTGCGGGCTGCCCCGCGCGAGCGGGGATCGACCTGCGCGGCGGAAAGCCCGGTCGTCGGCGTCGGCGGCTGCCCCGCGCGAGCGGGGATCGACCCGCCGCGATTGCCGGCATGGTCCAGGCCGCCCAGGCTGCCCCGCGCGAGCGGGGATCGACCCATGGTGGCGCATCGGCGAGTTGCTGGTGGAGTGGCTGCCCCGCGCGAGCGGGGATCGACCTCACGGACAAAGCGGCACGCGAGCAAGCGGCGTGGCTGCCCCGCGCGAGCGGGGATCGACCCAGCGTCATGCCCATCACGTCGCGGATGAGGTAGGCTGCCCCGCGCGAGCGGGGATCGACCTGGCGTGGTCGGGCCGCGCTCCACCTTTGAAGAGGCTGCCCCGCGCGAGCGGGGATCGACCCAGTGTGCGAGGTTTGTCCAGCCTCGGTGTGGTGGCTGCCCCGCGCGAGCGGGGATCGACCCGTCGATCGCCCCTTGCTGGTCGCTTACTGATCGGCTGCCCCGCGCGAGCGGGGATCGACCCATCCGGTGGCTGCTGTCGCGCAGACTACCGGCGGCTGCCCCGCGCGAGCGGGGATCGACCCGGCAGAGGCTGAATCCCCTTCGCCGCCGCCTCGGCTGCCCCGCGCGAGCGGGGATCGACCCCAGCGGTGTATCTGACACGCACGGCATTTGGGGGCTGCCCCGCGCGAGCGGGGATCGACCCCAGTCTGGTCCCTACTATCAGCAGGTCATGCCGGCTGCCCCGCGCGAGCGGGGATCGACCTGACATGCCTGCAACTGCTTTTCAGTTCTACAAGGCTGCCCCGCGCGAGCGGGGATCGACCCATGGATCGACGAGTACGGCGAAGACAGCGACTGGCTGCCCCGCGCGAGCGGGGATCGACCCGGAGGCGCGATTTCTCGATCCCCCATGTCCAGGGCTGCCCCGCGCGAGCGGGGATCGACCGCGCTGCGATAGCGCTGCCGCGATGGCGTGCATGGCTGCCCCGCGCGAGCGGGGATCGACCCCAGCTCGCGCGCCTGAGTGTACGACCGGCGTCGGCTGCCCCGCGCGAGCGGGGATCGACCTCTTCCTCGAACGTCGTGTCCTCTTGGGGATCGACGGCATCGCCGCCACGGCAGCCGCAGCCGCCTTCGTCGTCTTCCTGCTTGGCATACATGCTCCTTGTGGTCATGCTATGCCTCGCACACAAAATTCCGGACAGACTCGATGATGGCCGTATGCCCAGCAACCCGAGCCGAAGATACTTCGGCAGGTTCACGCCCGATGGATTCTTCATAAGCATGCCCACCAATCGTGCGCGGAGCGAACCTCAAGAGCTTGATGCCCGCCATGCGCGTTTGGCGCTCAATCTCCTTGCGTCGTTGCATCAGCCCGGTCTCCGGGCGAGCAACGCCTTCATCGCCACTGACACTAAACAGGTTGATATACACATCCGGCGCCCCCATGAGGTGGTAGTTCACAGAAAACTCCGCCGCTTCGGCCTGCGCTCCCATCCAAAAGCCGTGCGCAAAGCAATCCCCAGGCTCGCTGGGAATCTCCTCCTCACGCCGACCCCGCAGCCGACGGTACACG
>NZ_KB905936.1 GCF_000381125.1 Caldimonas manganoxidans ATCC BAA-369 | reverse complement strand
CGGCTCGAGCCGTTCAAGAAGCTGGCCGCCACGCTCAAGGAGCGGTTCGACGCGGTGGTGCGCGGCATGGTCGATCACCGCAGCAACGCCTTCGTCGAGGCGATGAACGGGCTGCTGCAGCAGGCCAAGCGCGCCGCGCGCGGCTTCAGGACGAGCCAGAACTTCATCGCCATCGCCTACCTACGCATGTCTAAGCTCAAGCACCTGCCGGCCAGTCCGTTCGCGCCGGCGATGCCCCAGTGACGGTGTTGCTTTCCACACGAAACGACATGGAGCCGGCGATTCTCGATCGGTAAATCGGGATGCCAAGTAACAAACCAACAAACCCTTGAATATATTGGTGACAAATATTTCAAGGGTTTTTCAGGCTGGTGGGGTTATCGGAGGTCTTCGGCCAGCAGGTTCACGATGCGCCGGGCCGTCTGGCTGCGATCGGGCTCACCTTGCTCGTTTTGCACGAGCACCAAGCTGCGATCGCCCTCGGATTGCAGGGCGATGCGGTAACGCTGAGGCGAGGGCGTCTCGTCGTTGCCGCGCCCGAACATCCGTCCCAGCAAACCGGGCTCGGGTTGCGGGGGGCGGGGCGGCACATAGCGCACGAAATACAGGCCACGGGCGCGGTCGCGGTCTTCGACGGTGAAGCCGCTGCGGTCCAGCGACAGGCCCAGGCGGCGCCAGGCGCGATCGAAGCCATCGTCGATTTGCACACCGATGGTGCCGCCTTGTTCGACCACGCGGGCACGGGCGGGCGCTTGGCGGGCCTGCTCGTGGAGGGTTCGTGCCTGCTCGGGGGATTGGCCCAAGTGGGTGAGCAACCGCGTCAGCATCACGGCTTCCAGCTCGGGGTCGGCTGGACGAGGCTGCCAGCGCGTGATTTCTTGGCGCTGGTCGACATACACTTCTTCCATGCCCCGGTGGCTGATGTAGATTTCGCTGCCGCCTTGCGCGGTGCGTTCCACGCGGGTGCGGTAGCGATCGACTTCGCCGGTGGAGTACAGAGAGTCCAGCACGCGACCCAGCGTGCGTCGGATGATGTCGTTGGGCAGCTTGGCGCGGTTTTCGGCCCACTCGGTTTCCATCACGCCGGCTTCGGGCGAGTCCAGCGTGAGCGTCAGGCCCAGCTCTTGCCAGAAGCTGCGCAGCTTGGGCCAGAGTTGTTCCGGCGGCATGTCCACCACGAGCCAGCGTTGATTGCCGGCGCGCTCGATGCGGGCCGTCCCCAGCTGGTTCGGAGCCACCGTGACCGTGGCACCGGACGAAGCGCGCGCGCTTTGGTAACTGGCCGCACTGACGCTGCCGCCAGAGGGCAGGTAGCGTGAATCTCTCGAGAGCTGGGTCAGATCCGGGGGCACATCCAGCGTGCTTTCACGCATGGTGCTGCCACTGCGGTAATCAACCTTGTCTCCCGACAGGACATTGGACACCGACGAGCAGCCGGCCAGGGCCAAGGCGCAGGCAGCCACGATGGGCCGGGACAGGGGCAGTTTCTGCAAAGGCATTCTCCGTAAGCGCTGAAGACGAGACCGTGGAATGCCGCCGGCCTCGTCGGGCCGGGGCGGCGGCAGGCTCAAATCAGACCCGCTTCACGCAGGGCTTGTTCCAAGGCGCCGTGGTGGGCTTCGCTCAAGGGGCTGAGCGGCAGGCGCAGGCCCCCGCGGATGCGCCCCATGCGTTGCAAGGCCCACTTCACGGGGATGGGGTTGGGTTCGACGAAAAGCAGTTTGTGCAGCGACAGCAGGCGCAGATGGATTTCGGCGGCGCGGCGCGCATCGCCGGCGATGGCCGCCATGCACAGCTCGTGCATGGCCCGCGGAGCGACGTTGGCGGTGACGCTGACGTTGCCATGGCCGCCCAGGAGCATCAGGGCCACGGCCGTGGGATCGTCGCCCGAGTAGATCGAAAAGCCGCGCGGAGCATGTTTGATCAACCAGGCAGCCCGATCGATGTTGCCGGTGGCTTCTTTGATGCCGATGATGCCAGGCACCTGGGCCAAGCGCAGCACGGTCTCGTGCTGCATATCGGCCACTGTGCGACCGGGCACGTTGTACAGCACCATCGGGATATCCACCGCCTCGGCGATGGCCCGGAAGTGGCGATACATGCCTTCCTGGGTGGGTTTGTTGTAGTACGGCACCACTTGCAGAGTGCAGTCGGCCCCGGCCTGTTTGGCGAACTTCGACAGCTCGATGGCCTCGCGTGTGGAGTTGGCGCCAGCCCCGGCCATGATGGGCACGCGGCCCTTGGCATGTTCGACGGCCACACGGATGATTTCGGCCTGCTCTTCCACGGTGACGGTGGGAGACTCACCGGTGGTGCCGACCACGCCGATGCAGTCGGTGCCTTCGGCAATGTGCCAGTCGATGAGCTTGCGCAGACCGTCGTAATCGATGCTGCCGTCGTCATGCATGGGCGTGACCAGGGCCACGATGCTGCCAGTGATGGGTTTCATGCGGGTCATCCTATGAATTCATCGATTCTACCCACGGCCGATCCGCACACTGGCGGCTTGGGGCGGGTTCAGTCCAAGCGGTGCCGCGCCACGCAGGAGGCGGCTTCCCGCACGGCTGCCAGGCGCTGCACGAGGCGCTCCGGGGCCCGCAGCCACCCTTCTTCGTAAGCCACCACGCGCAAGTGGGGGCGCGCAGCCTCCAGCAGTTCGCCCGGACGCAACAGGAAGTCGGGATGGCGCGGCCGGCCCACCGTCTCGTGACCGAGCGCGAAGGTCTCATAAATCAGCACACCGCCGGGAGCCACGGTGTCAACGAGGATGGGCAGCAGGGGTCGCCAGAGGTAATTGGTGACCACCACGGCGTCGAAGCGCCGGCCTTCGAAGGGCCAGGGGCCGTTTTCGATGTCGGCCACGACGATCTCGCCCAGCGGGCGCAGCGGCTCGACCGCCTGTGCGTCGCGGTCCACGCCGGTGACCGGGTGCCCGTGCGCGGCCAGCCAGCGCAGGTGGCGCCCACTGCCGCAGGCCACGTCGAGCACGGTGCCGCCGGCCGGGATCAGCGCGGCCCAGCGCCGCACCCAGTCCGAGACGTGCGTGTTCCCGTGGGTGCTGGGCTTGCTCATCGGGGCCGGGCCTCCCGACTGAGGGCCGCCAGGGCCATGCGGTCGACGATGGCCGGCGCGATGAGCTTGAGCCAGCGCCCGAGTCGGCCTTGCGCCGTCATCACCACGTCACGGCGGCGACGTTCCAGGCCTTCCAGGATGAGGCGGGCGCAGGTGTCCACCGGCATGGCGCCGCGCTCGTCCAGGCCACTGACGCCGGCCGGCTGGCCGGCGGCATTGAAGCCGCGTCGGCGGATTTCGGTGGCCACCACGCCGGGATAGGCGATGGTCACGCTGACGCCGGTGCCGATGAGTTCGACGCGCAGCGCCTCGAAAAAGCCCGTCATCGCAAACTTGGTGGCGCTGTAGGCCGTGCGGCCGGGCACGCCCACCAGGCCGGCCAGGCTGCTGACGGCGCACAAGCGCCCTCGGCTGGCCAGCAGATGCGGCAAGGCTGCATGGGTGCACCAGACCGCGCCCCACAGGTTGATGCGCATGAGCTGTTCGTACCAGCCAAGGTCTTGGACCTCGCGCAGCAAGGCATGGGCGGACATGCCGGCATTGTTGATCAGGGTGTCGATGCGACCATAGGTCTGAACGGCGGCCTGCATCAGGGCGCGGCACTCGGCCTGCACGCTCACATCGGTCGGCTGCACCAGCACCTCGGCGCCGTGTGCTCGGCACTGGGCGGCCACCGCGTCCAAGCGTTGCCGTTGGCGTGCGGCCAGCACCAAGGCGGCCTGCGGGCCGTGACGCTGCGCGAGCTGACGCGCCATTTCGGCGCCGATGCCTTCGGAGGCACCGGTCAAGACGATCACTTGCATGGGACGCCTAGAAGCAATTCCAGAACTGCTGGGCCAGCTCGAACACCATGGCCGGCTGGGCATACCAGGCGAACACTGCCAGCAGCACGAGCAGGCCCAGCGTCCAGGCCAAGACCTGGAGTGGGCGCAAGAGGGGGCGCTTCGGGATCATGGTCACATCATGCCGCAGCCGGGGCGCTCCGTCGAATGGCGGTTTCCCGCACGGGCAGGTTGACCAAGGCCGCAAAGACGCCCAGGGCCACGGCAATCCACCAGACGATGTCGTAGCTGCCCGTGCTGTCGTAGAGCCGGCCCCCCAGCCACACGCCCAGGAAGGAGCCGATTTGGTGACTGAAGAAGACGAAGCCGCCCAGCATCGACAGGTATTGCACGCCGAAGATCTGGGCCACCACGGCATTGGTGGGCGGCACGGTCGACAGCCACAGCAGGCCCATGACGGCCGAGAAGACGTAGACGCTCATCGGCGTGAGCGGCGCCCACAGGAAGGCCACGATGGCCACCGAGCGCAGGAAGTAGATCGCCGCCAGGATGTGGCGTTTGGCCAGGTGTTGGCCCAGGACGCCAGCGGCATAGGTGCCGAAGACATTGAACAGACCGATGAGCGCCAGCGCATAGGTGGCCACTTCGGGCGACAGGCCTTGGTCCTTGAGGTGGCTGGGCATGTGCACGCCGATGAACACCACTTGGAAGCCGCAGACGAAGTAGCCGGCCATCAGCAATTGAAAGCTGCGGTAGCCGAGGGCTTCTCGTATGGCTTGGCCGATGCTTTGCTCGAAGCCCGCGGCCGAGGCGGCCCGTCGGGGCTCCTTCAGGCCCTGGGCCAGCGGCATGATGGCCAGCGCCAGGCAGCCCAGGATGAAGAGGGCGTTTTGCCAGCCGAAGCTGCCGATCAGCCAGTTCTCCACCGGCACCATCAGGAATTGGCCAAAGGAGCCGGCCGCAGCGGCCACGCCCATGGCCCAGGAACGCTTCTCGGGGGCCACATTGCGGCCGATCACGCCGTAGACGACGGCATACGTGGTGCCTGCCTGGGCCATGCCCAACAACAGGCCGGCGCTGCCGGTGAAGGCCAGACCCGACGTGGCCAGGGCCATCAGCACCAGACCGACGGCGTACAGCGCGGCGCCGGCCAGCAGCACGCGAAAGGCGCCGAAGCGGTCGGCCAGCATGCCGGCCAAGGGGCCGGTGGCTCCCCACATGAGGTTTTGGACCGCAATGGCAAACGCGAAGGTCTCGCGGCTCCAGCCACGTTCCATCGTGATCGGCTGCAGCCACATCCCGAAGCCGTGGCGGATGCCCATGGACAGGGTCACGATCAAGGCGCCACAGATGAGCACCTGCGTCATGGACAGCTTCGGGGTGGCGGTGGAGTTCATGACTGAACTGTAGCCAAGCCGCCGCCAGTCTGCTGGTGCTGCGCACTTTGGGTTCAGCTGTCATTCAGCTTGGCGGTCGGCGGCGCGGTCGGCCTAGAATGCGCCGCCATGGCGAGCAAAGCGCAACATTCCTACGGCGAGGCGTCGATCCGGGTGCTCAAGGGCTTGGAGCCCGTCAAGCAGCGTCCGGGCATGTATACGCGCACCGACAACCCGCTGCACATCATTCAAGAGGTCATCGACAACGCGGCCGACGAGGCCTTGGCTGGCTTCGGGCGGCGGATTTCGGTCACCTTGCACACCGATGGGTCGGTCAGTGTCGAAGACGATGGTCGAGGCATTCCCTTCGGGATGCACCCCGAGGAAAAGGTGCCGGTGGTGGAGATCGTCTTCACGCGATTGCATGCCGGCGGCAAGTTCGACAAGGGCAGCGGCGGGGCCTACAGCTTCTCCGGCGGGTTGCACGGGGTTGGCGTGAGCGTGACCAATGCGCTGTCCAAGCGCCTGCAGGTGCAGGTCTGGCGCGACGGCCAGGTGGCCAGTCTGGCGTTTGGCAGTGGCGAGGTGATCGAGCCCCTGGCCGTTCGAAAAGCCGAGCCCGGGGCGCGTCGTCACGGCACGACGGTGCGGGTATGGCCTGATCCAAAGTATTTCGACAGCGCCCAACTGCCTCGGCCCGAGCTGGTGCACTTGCTGCGCAGCAAGGCAGTGTTGATGCCCGGGGTGACGGTCACCCTCACCGAGGAGAAAACCGGCGAGACCCAGACCTGGCTGTACCAAGGGGGCTTGCGAGACTATTTGTTGCAAACCTTGCCGGCCGATCCGCTGATCTCGCTCTTCGAGGGCGAGCACTACGCCGAGGAAGGGGAGACGGAAAACTTCGCCGAAGGCGAGGGCGCAGCCTGGTGTGTGGCATTCACCGAGGAGGGAGCGCCCGTGCGTGAGAGCTATGTCAACCTCATTCCCACGGTGGCCGGGGGCACGCACGAGGCTGGGCTGAAGGACGGCTTGTTCGCCGCGGTCAAGGGCTTCATCGAGCTGCATGGCCTGCTGCCCAAAGGGGTGAAGCTGATGCCCGAGGATGTGTTCTCACGGGCGAGTTTCGTGCTGTCGGCCAAGGTGCTGGACCCGCAGTTCCAGGGGCAGACCAAGGAGCGGCTCAACAGCCGCGATGCGCTGCGCTTGGTGTCGGCGTATGTGAAGCCGGCGATGGAATTGTGGCTGAACCAGCATGTGGACCAGGGCAAGCGCCTGGCCGAGTTGGTGATTCGACAGGCCCAGGCACGCCAACGCGCCGGGCAGAAGGTCGAGAAGAAAAAGGGTTCGGGCGTGGCCGTGCTGCCGGGCAAGCTCACCGACTGTGAAAGCCGTGACCTGTCGGTCAATGAAGTCTTTTTGGTCGAAGGAGATTCCGCCGGCGGCAGTGCCAAGATGGGGCGCGACAAGGAGACCCAGGCCATCTTGCCGTTGCGCGGCAAGGTGCTCAACGCCTGGGAGGTCGAGCGCGATCTGCTGTTCAAGAACAATGAGATCCACGACATTGCCGTGGCCATCGGCGTGGACCCGCATGGGCCGACGGACGATCCCGATTTGTCGGGGCTGCGTTACGGCAAGATTTGCATCTTGTCGGATGCGGATGTGGACGGCTCCCACATCCAGGTGCTGTTGCTCACGCTGTTCTTCCGCCATTTCCCCAAGCTGATCGAGCGTGGCCATGTGTACGTGGCCAAGCCGCCGCTGTTTCGCGTGGATGCCCCGGCGCGCGGCAAGAAGCCCGCGGCCAAGCTCTATGCGCTGGACGAGGGCGAACTGGCCGCCATCCTGGACAAACTGCGCAAGGAAGGGTGCCGGGAAGGGGCGTGGACGATCAGCCGTTTCAAGGGCTTGGGGGAGATGAGTGCCGAGCAACTGTGGGAGACCACGCTCAACCCCGACACCCGGCGCCTGTTGCGCGTGGCCTATGGGGACCTCGGCTTTACCGACACCGAGCAGCTCATGAACAAGCTCATGGGCAAGGGCGAGGCGCAGGCCCGGCGCGAACTGATGGAGTTGCACGGCCACGCGGTCGAGGTGGACATCTGACGAGGGGCGCCAACCGTGCTGGGCAATACCCGGGTCCGCTTGCGGCCCACCCTGATCGACGACCTGGACGAGGTCGTGGCGATGGAGAACGACCCGGTCAACCGGCCGACCATCACCCCCTGGGACCGCACGCAGCACGAGGCGGCGGTGCGCTTCCCGGATTTCCGGCATTTCATCGTGGAGACCGGGGATTCGCATGTGCCGGTGGGGTTCGTGATTTTGGTGGGCTGTCGCAACCGTCACCGCTCGATCGAACTCAAGCGCATGGTGATCCAGCCCAAGGGGCAGGGTCTGGGGCGCGCCTGCTTGCGGCTGCTCAAGCGCATTGCCTTCAATGACCTGGGCGCGCATCGCTTTTGGCTCGATGTGCGGCCCAATAACACCCGTGCCAAGGCGCTGTACGACACCGAGGGCTTCGTGGAGGAAGGCCGGCTGCGCGAAAGCGTGCTCACCGACCATGGCTTCGAGTCGCTGATCGTGATGTCGATGCTGGAAGACGAATATCGTGCCCGCGTGGACAGGGGCCTGGAAACGGCCGACTGATGGGCGGCACCACACAAGTCATGATGGATCAGACGAGCTTGGATTTTTCGATGGGTGGCCAAGGCGGCGACAGCCTGACCCTGGCCCGTTATGCCGAACGGGCTTACTTGGAGTACGCGCTGAGCGTGGTCAAAGGCCGCGCCTTGCCGGATGTGTGTGATGGCCAAAAGCCGGTGCAGCGTCGCATCCTGTATGCGATGGAGCGCATGGGGCTGAGCTTTACCGGCAGCGGCGGGGCCAAGCCGGTCAAGAGCGCGCGCGTGGTGGGCGATGTGCTGGGCCGCTACCACCCGCACGGAGACACCGCGGCCTATGATGCGTTGGTGCGCATGGCGCAGGACTTCAGCCAGCGCTATCCGTTGATCGATGGGCAGGGGAATTTCGGCTCGCGCGATGGCGACGGTGCGGCGGCGATGCGCTACACCGAGGCGCGTCTGGCGCCGATCGCCCGGCTGCTGCTCGATGAGATCGACGAGGGCACGGTCGATTTCGTTCCGAACTACGATGGCTCCACGCGGGAGCCGCGTCAGCTGCCCGCACGGCTGCCTTTCGTGCTGCTCAACGGCGCCAGCGGCATCGCGGTGGGCCTGGCCACCGAGATTCCCTCGCACAATCTGCGCGAGGTCGCCGCCGCAGTGGTGGCTTTGATCAAGAACGAGAAGCTCACCGATGAGGAGCTCTTCGCGCTGCTGCCCGGCCCGGATTTTCCCGGAGGTGGCCAGGTGATCAGCAGCGCGGCCGACATCCGCGAGGCCTACAGCAGCGGACGCGGCAGCCTCAAAGTGCGGGCTCGCTGGAAGATCGAGGATCTGGCGCGCGGCCAGTGGCAGCTGGTGGTGACCGAGCTGCCGCCGGGCACCAGCGCGCAGAAGGTGCTGGAGGAAATCGAGGAGCTGACCAATCCCAAGGTCAAGGCCGGCAAGAAGGCGCTGAGCACCGAGCAGATCCAGCTCAAGACCACCGTGCTGGCCGTGCTCGATGCCGTGCGCGACGAATCGAGCAAGGAGGCGCCGGTGCGCCTGGTGTTCGAGCCCAAGACCAGCCGCATCGATCAGCAAGAGCTCATCAACACGCTGTTGGCGCACACCAGTTTGGAAAGCTCGGTGCCCGTCAACCTGACCATGGTCGGCAGCGACGGCCGGCCCACGCAGAAGTCCTTGCGCCAGGTGTTGACCGAGTGGATCGGCTTCCGTTTGGCCACCGTGGCGCGTCGCACGCGCCATCGGCTCGACAAGGTGCTTGACCGCATCCATGTGCTGGAGGGCCGGCAGCTGGTGCTGCTGAACATCGATGAAGTGATTCGCATCATCCGCCACGCCGATGAGCCCAAACCGGCGCTGATCGAGCGCTTTGCCTTGAGCGAGCGCCAGGCCGAGGACATTCTCGAGATCCGGCTGCGTCAGCTGGCGCGCCTGGAGGCGATCAAGATCGAGCAGGAGCTCAAGGAGCTGCGCAGCGAACAGACCAAGCTGGAGGAGATCCTGGGCAGCCCGGCCGCGCTCAAGCGCACCGTGGTCAAGGAAATCGAGGCGGATGCCAAGCAATACGGCGACGAACGACGCACCTTGATCCAGGAGGACAAAAAGGCGGTGGCCGAGGTCAAGGTGATCGACGAGCCAGTCACGGTGGTGGTCAGTCAAAAGGGCTGGGTGCGTGCCCGCCAAGGTCACGGCCACGACCCGGCGAGTTTTGCGTTCAAGGCTGGCGATGGCTTGTACGGCACTTTCGAGTGCCGCACGGTCGATACGCTGCTGGTCTTTGGCAGCAATGGGCGCGTCTATACCGTGGCAGTCAGTGCCTTGCCGGGCGCCCGCGGCGATGGGCAGCCGGTGACCACGATGATCGAGCTGGAGCCGGGCACCCAGCTGGCTCATTTCGTGGCCGGATCGCTGGATGCGACGTTCCTGTTGGCCAACACGGCCGGTCATGGCTTGTTGGCACGCATCGGTGACATGGTGTCGCGTCAGAAAGGCGGCAAGAGTTTCCTCGACCTGGATGAAGCTGCCCGCCTGCTGCCGCCAGCGCCGGTGGCTCCCGGGGCCGATCAGGTGGCCTGCTTGTCGCTGAGCGGGCGGATGTTGGTCTTTCCGTTGAGCGAGCTGAAGCTTCAGCCCAAGGGCGGGCGTGGGCTGACCTTGATGGACGTGGATGCGAAGGATCCGCTGGTGTCGGTGGCGGTCTTTGCCGGGACGGTGAAGGTGCTGGGCACCGGCCGCGGGGGCAAGGCCAAGGAAGAGGACTATCGCGGCGCTGCCTTGGCCGAATTCACCGGTCGGCGCTCTCGCAAAGGCAAGGCCCTGGGTTTCAAGGCCACCCGTGTGCTACCCGGCTGAGTCCTGCCCGGCGGTGCTGGCCGCTTGCGTCACCACCAAGTGCACGAACTGCAGCTTGGCCACGGCCGTGCGCGACAGCACGAAGGGGTAGAAATCGGGCTGGCCCATGCTGCGCGACAGTTCGTTGAGCACGCCGGTCAGTTCGGTCCAGGCGTTGACCACGGACAGAAAGCGCTGTGCATCAGGGTCTTGCGGGCGGTACAGGCAGTCGGTGGTGAAGGGTTCATAGCCGGTTTCGAGTTCATCGGCTTCCAGCCCGAAACTCAAAGCCGTGTCCAGGGTGTCCACCATGTGCAGGTAATGAGCCCAGGTTTCGGCCCAGTCTTCCCAAGGATGGGCGCTGGCATAGGCGCTGACATGGTGCAGCGACCACTGCGCGGGCGGCCCCTCGGCATAGTGACGTTGCAAGGCCGCGGCGTAATCGCGCCGCTCGTCACCGAAGACGGCGCGAAATTCATCCAGCCAAGCGCTTTGGGCCACCAGCCGAGCCCAGTAATAGTGGCCGACCTCGTGGCGCAAGTGGCCCAGCAGGGTGCGATAGGGCTCATGCAGTTGTCGGCGCACGCGCTCGCGGTGAGCGTCGTCGGCCTCGGCGATGTCCAGGGTGATGATGCCCTGCGCATGCCCGGTCACCACGGCAGGGCCGCCCGGCACGGCGCGCAAAAAGTCGAAGGCCAGGCCGTGCTGCGGGTCTTCACCGAGACGTGAGCGCACGGGGAGCTGCAGCGCCAGCAGGGACGACACGAGCCGGGCCTTGGCCGCTTCGATGCGCTGCCACAGCTGCGCGTTGTCGGGCTGGCTCAAGTCGGGGATGGTTCGGTTCAGGCGGCAGGACCGGCACAGCGGGTTGGGGTCGTGCTCGGGCACCAGCCAGTTACAGCCCGCCGGTGAGTCGAAGTTCGCGCAGCGGCGGTAGCGCGGCGAGGCGCTGCCGTCGGCCAATGCCCACAGCCCGGGTGCCTGTGGGTCCGCTTGCAACGCGAGGACCTGAGCGCGCGTGGGTTCGTAACCCAAAGGGGCATGGCAGGCCAGGCATTGGCTGTTGCGAAAGAACACCGGGCGCCGGCACACGCAACGGTAGGCCCGCCAAGCCCGCGGCTGGCGTTGGGGTTTCCAGTCTTGGCCGAGCCGGTCGGACAGAGTGTCGAAAAAACCCGCCATGGCAGCCCCTGGAGACGGTCATCTCAGCGCGCACGCAAGCCGGCCCACAGCACCAGCCCCACTATCAGGAAAAGCAAGCCGCTCCAGGCTTCATACGGCAGGCCCAAGAGGTTGACCGCGGCGTCCATGCACGAGGCCGAGATGCGAAACAGAAACGGCACGGCGCTTTCCAGACCCAGGGCGCCGATGATGCGGTCGGCCAGCGTGAGGTTGCAGGAAAACTCCTGGGCCGCCACCCGATTCTGATAGACCGCCGCGGCAATGCCTGAGGCGGCCAGGGCCAGGCCCACACCAGCCAAGCCCTGCTGCAGGCCCCGCACGGGCAGCAGCAGGGCCAGCGCGGCCAGCAAGGCGATGAGCAGGAAGATCACGCGCTGCAGGATGCACCATGGGCAAGGCTGCATGTCGAAAACGTACTGTGATACCAAGGCGGCGGCCACACCGCCCAGGCACAGCACGATGACGGTCGCGCAGGCCGTCTTGAGGTTCCAGCGGTTCAAGGCGCGGCCCTCATTCCACTTCGGCGATCAATTCGATTTCGACGCAGGCGCCCATCGGAATCTGGGCCACTCCGAAGGCGCTACGCGCGTGGGCGCCTTTGTCGCCAAACACTTGCCCGAGCAGCTCGGAGGCGCCATTGGTCACCAGGTGCTGCTCGGTGAAGCTGGGGGTGCTGTTGACCAGGCTCATCAGCTTGACGATGCGCTTGACTTTGTTCAAGTCACCCACTGCCGCCTGCAAGGTCCCCAACAGGTCGATGGCCACCGCACGCGCGGCCGCCTTGCCTTCTTCGGTGCCCAAATCCTTGCCGAGCTGCCCCACCCAGGGTTTGCCGTCTTTGCGGGCGATGTGGCCGGAGAGGAAGACGAGGTTGCCCGAGCGCACGAAAGGCACGTAGGCGGCCGCCGGGGTGGCCACCGGCGGCAGTTCGATGTTCAGGGCTTTGAGCTGGTTGTAAACGGACATGTCATGGCTCCTTGCAGGACAGCCAGCAATCCTACACTTCACATCACGAGGCGTTCAGGGAGGACGTCGGATGGCGACGAGGGGCAGGTGGGGCCTGGTGTGGGCCCTGGCAGGCTATGGCATGGGCACGCTGTGGCAGTTGCAGCAGGCGGCCCTGTGGCCTGGGTGGCTGGATGCGGCGGTCTTGGCGCTGGCGGGGCTGGGCGCAGCCGCGCTGTGGCGGTGCCGCACATGCCAACACCGGGGGTGGTATCTCGCGGTGGCGCTCGTGGCGGCCCTGCTGGGCTTCAGTCTGACGGAGCTGCGTGCCCATGGGCGTTTGGCCGATCGGCTCGACCCGGCGCGCGAGGGGGAAGATCTCGAACTGGTGGGGCGCGTGGCCGGTGTGCCGCTGTGGCGCGAGGGCGCTGTGCGCTTTGCCTTCGAGGTGGAGACGGTGCGGCCGGCCTGGGCCGACCCGGCGCAGGGCGCGCGAGCTCCGCAGGAGCTCGGGGTGCCGCGGCGGGTTCTGCTGAGTTGGCGCGGGGGGCTGCAGGAGGGGCGCTTGCAGCAGCGGCCGCCGCACGATTTGACCGCTGGCCAGCGTTGGCAGCTCGTGGTGCGCCTGCGGCAGGTGCACGGCCGTTTCAACCCGAATGGGTTCGACGCCGAGCTGTGGTTGTTCGACAACGGGTTTGGCGCCACCGGCCATGTGCGTGCGCTGCGCAGCCAGCGCCATCGCAAGCTCGACGAGGCCGACGGACATCTGGTGGACCGCTGGCGCCAGGCCGTGGCGGTGCGTATCGCCGAGCGGGTGAGCGATGCGCGTCTGGCAGGGGTGCTGGCCGCGCTGGTGGTGGGCGAGCAATCGGCCATCGACCGGGCCGATTGGGATCTCTTTCGCATCACCGGCGTGGCCCATTTGATGGCCATCAGCGGCTTGCACATCACGATGTTCGCATGGCTTGCCGCGGCCGCGTTGCGCCGGCTGTGGCGCATGCAGCCGGCCTGGACGCTGGCCCTGCCCGCGCCGGTGGCAGCACGCTGGGGGGGCTTGGCGCTGGCCACGGGATATGCGGTGTTCTCGGGCTGGGGCGTGCCGGCCCAGCGCACCGTGTGGATGTTGGCCACCGTGGCGGTGCTGGCGCAGCTGGGGCGGCGCTGGCCCTGGGGCCTGATGCTGCTGGTGGTGGCCACGGTGGTGGCCGCGGTCGATCCCTGGGCCTTGCTGCAAGCGGGGTTTTGGCTGTCCTTCGTGGCAGTGGCGCTGCTGTTGGCCAGTGCAGACCGCGACGGGGTGCAAGCCACTTTGGCGGCCGACCCCGGCAGCCGGGCCCGCTGGCGGGACTGGTTGCAACGCTCAGTGGGCGCGGGGGTACGCACCCAGGCGATCGCCACCGTGGGACTGGCCCCGCTGACGCTGGTGTGCTTCCAGCAGGTCTCGCTCGTGGGCTTTCTGGCCAATCTGGTGGCCGTGCCGGTCGTGACCCTGGTGGTGACCCCGCTGGCCCTGCTCGGCGTGATGTGGCCCGCGCTGTGGGACGGGGCGGCTGAGGTGTTGGCCGCGTTGACGGCCGGCTTGACCTGGCTGGCGGCTTGGCCGCAGGCGCAGTGGGTGACGGCGGCTGCGCCGATGTGGGCCGTGGCCGTCGGCCTGGCCGGCGGGGTGTTGGCGGTGTTGCCTTGGCCGCTGACCTTGCGTCTGCTCGGGCTGGCCTTGATGTTGCCGCTGCTATGGCCCCCGGTGCCGCGTCCGGCGCCAGGGCAGTTCGAGGTGATCGCGCTGGACGTGGGGCAGGGCACCGCGGTGGTGGTGCGCACCGAGCGCCATACGCTGGTGTACGACACCGGCCCGGCATACACGGCCGACGATGACGCGGGGCAGCGTGTGCTGGTGCCGGTGCTGCAGTCGCTGGGCGAACGGCAGGTGCACCGGCTCGTGCTGTCGCATCGCGATGCGGACCACGTGGGCGGGGCACGGGCCTTCTTGCGTGCTTACCCGGACACCCCCGTGATGAGTTCGCTGGAGCCGACGCATGAGCTGCTTGGCGCGGTGGCTTCGCACACGCCCTGCACGGCCGGCCAAGCCTGGCGCTGGGACGGGGTGGATTTCGAGATCCTGCATCCGGGGCCCGAAGACCGTTCGCCACCGCTTCAGCCCAACCAGGTGTCGTGCGTGCTCAGGGTTTCGACCCCACAGCACCGCGCCTTGCTGACCGGGGACATCGGCCGCCGCGAGGAGTTGCGGCTCGTCCAGACCCAGGCCGAGCGACTGGCTGCCGACTGGCTGCTCGTGCCGCACCATGGCAGCCGTAGCTCCAGCAGCGAGGAGTTCTTGCAGGCCGTCCAACCGCGGGTGGCCGTGTTTCAGGTGGCGCATCGCAGCCGCTTTGGCCATCCGGCCCCTTCGGTGTGGGCCCGCTACGGGCAGCAGGGCATCGAGCGCATCGCCACCCCGACCTGCGGGGCGTATCGCTGGATGGCCGGCCGCGGGCGCTGCGAGCGTGACCTGCGCCGGCGATACTGGCACCATCGCACAGGGGGGCCTCCCCAGTTTGGAGTTGAACTGGGCCCGGAAATTGCTTCAACTGCGGCCAAGGGAATCGAGTGATGAGACCGAGCTTCGACGAGATGCACGCCACCAGCACCACGGTGCGTGATCATTACAAAGCCTATGACCGCTGGCTTGCCCGTCAGCCCCGTGATTTGATGCAGGCCAGGCGTCGCGAAGCGGAGATGATCTTCCGTCGCGTGGGCATCACCTTTGCCGTGTATGGGGACAAGGACGAGGACGGCTCGGGCACCGAGCGGCTCATTCCCTTCGACCTGATCCCGCGCATCATTCCGGCGGCCGAATGGCGCGTGCTGGAGCGCGGGCTGGTGCAGCGGGCCACGGCGCTCAATCGTTTCATTCACGACATCTACCACGGCCAGGACATCCTGCGTGCCGGCATCGTGCCGGCCGAGCAGGTGTTGCGCAACAGTCAATACCGCCCCGAGATGCAGGGCGTGGATGTCAGCGCTGGGGTGTATGCGCATATCGCGGGCATCGACATCGTGCGCGCCGCCCAGCCCGATGGCAGTGGCCGGTATTACGTGCTGGAGGACAACCTGCGCGTGCCCAGCGGGGTGAGCTACATGCTCGAAAACCGCAAGATGATGATGCGGCTGTTTCCCGAGCTGTTCAGCGAGCACGCGGTGGCGCCGGTGGCGCATTACCCGGATTTGCTGTTGGAGACGCTGCGCGCGGTGGCCCCCTCGGGCGTGAGCGAGCCCACGGTGGTGGTGCTCACGCCGGGCATGTACAACTCGGCTTATTTCGAACATGCCTTCTTGGCCCAGCAAATGGGGGTCGAGCTGGTGGAAGGGCAAGACTTGTTCGTCAAGGACGGCTTTCTCTACATGCGCACCACGCGCGGCCCGCGTCGGGTGGATGTGATCTATCGCCGGGTGGATGACGATTTCCTCGATCCGCTGGCGTTCCGACCCGAGTCCGTGCTGGGCTGCGCGGGCCTGCTCGACGTCTATCGCGCAGGCAACCTGACGGTGGCCAATGCCATCGGCACCGGGATTGCCGACGACAAGTCCATCTATCCCTACGTGCCGAAGATGGTGGAGTTCTACCTCGGCGAAAAGCCGCTGCTGGACAACGTGCCGACCTATCTGTGTCGAGAGCCGCAGGATTTGCAGTACGTGCTGGACCATCTGGCCGATCTGGTGGTCAAGGAAGTGCACGGCGCCGGTGGCTACGGCATGCTCGTGGGGCCGGCGGCCACTCGGGCCGAGATCGAGGACTTCCGAGCCCGGCTTTTGGCCGATCCGGCCCGCTACATCGCCCAGCCCACGCTGAGCCTGTCGACTTGCCCGACCTTCGTCGACAGCGGCATTGCACCGCGTCACATCGACCTGCGTCCGTTCGTGCTGACTGGCAAGACCGTCCAGATGGTGCCGGGGGGCTTGACTCGCGTGGCGCTGGCCGAAGGCTCGCTCGTGGTCAATTCTTCGCAGGGCGGGGGCACCAAGGACACCTGGGTATTGGAGGCCTGAACATGCTGTCGCGCACGGCAGACCACCTTTTTTGGATGGCACGCTACATGGAGCGCGCGGAAAACACCGCGCGCATGCTCGACGTGAACTACCAGACGCTGTTGATGCCTCGCGGCGCAGCGTCGGCCGAGCAGCTGTGGCGAGGCTTGCTGGGCATTTGCGAGCTGGCCGGTGACTACAGCGAGCGTTATGGCGCGATCCACTCCCGCCAGGTGATGCACTACATGGTGTGCGACGAGCGCAATCCTTCGAGCATCCTGTCGTGCCTGCGCGCGGCCCGCGAGAATGCCCGCGCGGTGCGCGGGGCACTCACCACCGAAGTCTGGGAAACACAGAACCAGACCTGGCTGGAGTTTCGGCGGCTGATCGCCGAAGGGCATTTCGAACGTGAGCCGGGCGAAGTGTTCGAATGGGTGAAGTTCCGCTCCCACCTGTCGCGCGGCGTGACCCTGGGCACGATGTTGCAGGACGAGGCCTTCCATTTCTTGCGCTTGGGCACCTTCCTGGAACGTGCGGACAACACGGCGCGGCTGCTGGACGTGAAGTTCCAAGGCATGGAGGGCGACTACTTCGGCACGTTCGCGGCGCGGGAGCAGGAATATGACTTCTACCACTGGTCGGCCATCCTGCGGTCGGTGTCGGGCTTCGAGGTCTACCGCAAGGTCTATCGCGACGTGATCCGGCCCGAGAAGGTGGCCGAGCTGCTGATCCTGCGCCCGGACATGCCGCGTTCACTGGCGGCCTGCGTGGCCGAGGTGGTGTCCAACCTCGCGCACGTGGCCAACGATCAGTCCGCGGAAACCCGAAGGCGGGCCGGACGGCTGCATGCCGATCTGCAGTACGCCCGCATCGACGAGATCCTGTCCACCGGGCTGCATGCCTACTTGACGCAGTTTCTCGATCGCATCGGCGATCTGGGCCGTGGCATCAGTCGCGACTTTTTGGTGCCCACGGCCTGAGTCGCCGCTTGGCTTGGCACGGCAGCCAGTCCAACGGGGCGGGCCGCGGGCCGTGAGATCTGGCACGGGCGGCAAGGGCTGGGACAGCGTCCCACGTGAATGCGGGGTATGCCGTGCGCCCCCACAGGCGCATCATGGGTGACATCGTTCAGCCGCCCCGAGGTGTCCCATGTTTACCTTCACGAGCAAGTCCGGCAAGGCGGCTGCCCGGGCCTCGCAGGCACTTCGGGCGTCGTTGGAACAGGGCATCGTTCGGCCGACCGAGTCGGCCGCCGAGAAGGCTTGGTGGATGGATTCGGCACACGAGCTCGAGCAGGGCTTGGAGGTGACCGAAATCACCGAGCCGCCCGACGAGCTGTTCAGTGCGTCCGGCCCGCGCTGAGCGGGGCGGTGGCGGCCTGCGACTGCACCGCCTGCGCCACGGCGGCACCGAGTTCGATGACGGCCATGGCGTAGTAGCTCGACCAGTTGTAGCGCGTGAGGGTGTAGAAGTTCGAGGTGCCGGCCACATAGCTGGGTGCTTGCTTGCCGTTTTGCAGTTCCACCAAGGCCAGCAGGCCGGTGTGTTCGGTGGCCGCTTCGGGCAGCCAGGCTTGGCGGTCGAGGAATTCTTGCACCGTGAAGCTGGGGACGATGTCCGGGGCCAACAGCTCGGCCCGCCGAGTCGCGTCCTCGGGAGGGCGCACTTCGAAATGGGTGGGCAACCCGCGGGTCCAGCCGAACTCGGCCAGGTAGTGAGCGATGCTGCCGATCACGTCCGGGACGTTGTTGTGCAGGTCCACCCGACCGTCGCCATCGAAATCCACGGCATAGCGGTTCCAGCTGCTGGGCATGAACTGCGGCAGGCCCAGTGCCCCTGCGTAGGAGCCCCGCAGCGAGGCCGGATCCAGGCCCTCGCTGGCGGCCAGCACGAAGAGCTGGCCCAGCTCTTCCCGGAAGAACGCACTGCGGTCGCGTCGGCCGGAGGGAAAGTCCAGGCTGAGGGTGGCCAGGGCGTCCAGCACCCGAAAGCCGCCCATGTGGCGTCCGTAGAAGGTTTCCACGCCGATGATGCCCACGACGATTTCCGCCGGCACCCCGTACAGCTGCTCGGCCTTGCGCAGCCAAGCCGCATGCTCGCGCCAGAATTGGGCGCCCAGGCGCACCCGCCGCGGCTCGATGAAGCGGGCGCGGTAGGCCGCCCAATCCTTGGCCGTGCCGGCCGGCGCGGGCATGACCAAGCGCTGCACGGCCGGCAGCACGCGCGCCTGGGCCAAATGGCCGCGCACCCATGCGGCGTCCAGCCCATGGCGTTGGGCAATCTCGTCGGCCAGCGCCATGGCCTCGGCGCGGCCTGCATAGGTGAGCTCGGTGTTGTCGGCCACCGGCCGTTTGGAAGGGGCGCGGGCCGCAGCAGGGGCAGTCCACACCACCAGGCTGGCCAAGACGAGGCTCGACAGCGTCAAGGCCAGGGACGAGCGTGGGGGGCGCAACAGGGTGTCAGGCATCGGGCAGGTGTCGGACATGCTGGCGCAAACGGCGCAACAGGGTCCGTGAAGGATTGCGTCTCAGTGTAGTGGCAGCGCGCAGGGCTGGCCAAGCCCCCGGGGCGTAACGCAGGGCCTCCATCTCCAGCAAAACGCCTTCGACCGCACGCGCTGCGGGGCCCCAGCGCTGGCGGGCCTGCCGGGCGAGTTCGCGCGGTGTGCTGGCATCGCTGCTGGCCAGTCCGCGCCGCCCGAGCACGGCGCGCATGCGCCGCCATGTGGCCAGCCAAGGGTCGACTTGGCGTCCGTTCCACCAGGCCCAGGCGACCACGGCTGCACTGGCGGCCACCATCAACCCCAGTAGCACCAGCACCAAGTCCTGCCAGCCGGGCGAACGCACGCCCAAATGGCGCAACAGCTCGAGCTGACGGCTGCGCGAGTGGTTCAGCACCCATTGGTTCCAAGCGGTGTTCAGGGCTTGCCACTGGTGGCGCCATTGCGTCAGCAGGCCTGGGGTGACGGTGTCCAGGGCGGTGGCCAGCAGCCCGGGGGGCGGGCGCAGCGCGGCATGCCGCATGATGCGCTCCGGCGCGACGGCCGCCGTGGGGTCCAGGCGCACCCAGCCTCGTTCCGGCTGCCAATATTCCACCCAGGCATGGGCGAAGCTGTTGCGCACCAGGTAGTAGCCATCCACCGGATTGCGCTCGGCCCCCTGGTAGCCGGTCACGATGCGGGCCGGCACGTCCATGGCGCGCAGCACCACGGTGACGGCCGCGGCGAAATGCTCGCAGAAGCCTTCGCGGCGATCGAGCCAGAACTCATCGATCGCGTGACGGCCCTGTGCGTCGCCGTAGACCCCAGGGCTCAGGGTGTAGGTGTAGCCTGCGCGGCGGATGTGATCGAGCAGGGCTTGGGCCAGGGTGTCGGCGCTGGCTTGGGCCCAGCGCGGATCGCGGCGCATCTGGGCCGCCCAGGCCAGGGTGCGCGGGTTGTAGCCCGCGGGCAGCTCCACATAGTGCCGCAAGCCGGCCACCGGCTCCGCAGGGCCGTGCTCGAAGCGTGTATAGGCGGTGGAGCGCAGGCGCAACCGCTCATCCAGCGGACGGTCCGTGGCCCATTGCAGGTCGGCGCGCTGACGCAGCGGCCACGCCTCGGGCAAGCCGGTGGGCACTGCGGGCGTGAGTTCCAGCAGAGGCAGCACGGCCACCTTGGTGGGCTCCAGCGTGATCTCGTAGTCGACCCCGCTGGCCAGATCCGGGCGGGTGTGCGGGCGCAGCAGGCCCGGCAAAGCGATGCTGGGTGACAGCGGGCGCCACTGCCGACCGTCGAACTCGCTGAGCACCGGCCCACGGAAGTACAGCTGCTCGGCCGGCGGCGGCGCACCGAAGAAGCGCAAGCTCATCGCCACGCTATCGTCCAGGGCCAGCTCGGCCACACTGCCCAGGCTCAGGCGGTTGGACAAGCCGGTGCGGGCATCCAGGCCGTCACCGGGCACGCCCCACAGCGGGGCGATACGGGGGAACAGCAAAAAGAGCGCCACCATGATCGGTGCTCCCAGCCCGCACAGGCCAGCGGCCAAGCCTGCCGCTTGGCGCAGGCTGGGCTGGCCCACCGGCATGTGGGCCAACACCAAGGCGGTCAGCAAGCCCCAAACCGCCACCACCATCGCGATGGCCACCGGCAGGGCCTGTGAGTACAGAAAATGGGTCAGCACCAGGAAGAAGCCCAGGAAGAAGATCACGAACGCATCGCGTCGGGCGCGCAGCTCCAAGGTCTTCAAGGTCACCAACACCACCAGCAGGGTCACGCCGGCCTCCTTGCCCAGCAGGGTTCGGTGGGTCCAGGCGGTGGCAGCCAAGGTCAATAGCAGCAGTCCTCCCAACACCCAGCGCCCCGGCAATGCGCGGCCGAGCACGGCCAAGCGGGCGCGCCAGGCCAGCATGACCGCGGCCAGACCCGTGCACCACAGCGGCAGGTGAGCTGCGTGAGGCGCCACCACCCAGGCGATCACGGCCAGCAAGAACAAGGTGTCGCGGACCTCGCGCGGCATGGCGCGCAGACGCGACCCGAAGGCGGCAGGGCGAGACATCGAACGGGTCATGACCACAAGGCCAGGGCTTGCAGGCAGGCACGCTGGTGTGCCAAGCCGCGGTCAGGGGGCAGTTCCAGGCCCGGCAGTCGCAGGCCGTACCGCAGGCCGCGTTGTTCGGCGGCCAAGACCCAGGCGCACAGGCGGGACAGGCGCTGCTCGGTGTCTGCTGCGCCGGCGGCCTGCCAGTCCAGCCAGAGTTCGTGCTGGGCATGGCTCGTGCTTTCTCGGCTGACGAGCTGGTCGGTCTTGGCGACCTTCTTCCACACCACTCGCCGGGGCGAGTCTCCCCGTCGGTAGGCGCGCACGCCGTCGGGTTCCAGGCCGCGTGGGTCGGCCCGCAGGCTTGGACCTTCGCCCTCAGCTTCGGCCGGTGGCAGCGCGGTTGCGCTCGGGTCGGGGCGGGGATAGACCAGCACGCGGGCCGCCGGGCGCCAGGGGGCCCAGGCCTTGAAAATGCCCAGCGGAAAGCGCGTCTCGATGCGCAGCGGTGGCAGGTCCAACCAGCCGCGCCGTGGGGCCGGCACGCCCAGATGCACCCGGGCCATGCCGGCAGGCGGGACGTCCGTCCAAGCCCAGTGGGGACGGTGGCGTTCGGGCCGCGCCACCCTCAGCCCAATGCCATGACGAGCGCGAGGCTGGCTGTGCTGCAGCGTGATCTCGAGGTGGGCGTCTTCGCCAGCGAAGCATGGCGGGCCCGGACGCAGTGACAGATGCAGGCCGCGCAGGGTGCCATGGGTCAGAGGCATGCTCACGGCCGCAGCCCCGGCCAGCAGAAAGGTCAGCAGGTAGCCCAGATTGAGCTGGTAGTTGATCGAGGCCAGCAGCAGCACCAGCAAGGTCAGGGCGAACAATGCGCCGGGTCGAGTCGGCAGGATGTAGACATTGCGGTGGGTGAGCTGCAGGGTGTCACTGCGCGGATGACGCAAGGCCCACCAGCGCTGCCATCGCTCGCGCCAGATCCGGCGGGGCAGGGACAGGGCGCTCATTCGCGTCAGGGCAGGGGCACGGCCTCGAGCAGGGCGCGCACCTGCTCCACACGCCCGCGCCCGCTGCCAGGCACGGGCTGAAGCCGGTGCGCGATGGTCTGTGGCAAGATGGCTTGGATGTCGTCGGGGGCCACATAGTCGCGCTGCGCCAGCAAGGCCCGCGCCCGCGCGGCGCGCAGCACGGCCAAGCCCGCGCGCGGGCTCAGACCCTCGACGAACCAGCGGCCGTCGCGCGTGGCGGCCAGCAGATCTTGCAGATAGTCCAGCAGCGCAGGGGCCGCATGCACGGCGCCGACGGCTTGCTGGGCGGCCAACAGCTCGGCCGGACTCATCACCGGCTGCAGCCGAGCCACCGCCTCGCGACGATCCTGCCCGGCCAACAGCTGCCGCTCGGCCGCCCGGTCCGGGTAGCCCAGGGTGATGCACATCATGAAGCGGTCGAGTTGGGACTCCGGCAGGGCGTAGGTTCCGAGCTGGTCATTCGGATTTTGCGTGGCGATGACGAAAAACGGCGAGGGCAGAGGGCGGGTCTCGCCTTCCACACTGACCTGGTGCTCCTCCATCGCTTCGAGCAGCGCGCTTTGTGTTTTAGGCCCGGCCCGGTTGATTTCGTCGGCCAGCAACACTTGGGCAAATACGGGGCCGGGGTGGAACACGAAGGCTTCTTTGCCGCGATCGTAGATGCTCACCCCCACCAGGTCGGTGGGCATCAGGTCGGCCGTGAACTGCACCCGGGCAAAGCGCAGCCCCAGAGACACGGCCAAGGCATGGGCCAGCGTGGTCTTGCCCACGCCCGGCACGTCTTCGATCAGCAGGTGACCGCCGGCCAACAAGCAGGCCAGGGCGTCTTCCACCTGGGTCGGCTTACCGACGATGATCGTGTTAATCTGATCACGCAGCCGCTGGAGTTGGCTGTGCAAGTGGGGAAAGGCCGGCGCATTCATGGCGCGGACCTTACCCGAAAACAGAAAGACCCCAAGGGGACAAGTTCACGATGGCCACCGGCTATTTCAGTCATCCCGACTGCAGGCGCCATGACATGGGGCCCGGTCATCCCGAGTGTCCAGAGCGCCTGGCGGCCATCGAAGACCACCTGATCGCCACGGGCTTGGACGTGGCCCTGGACCGGCGGGAAGCGCCACTGGTGGATTTGCGCGACGTCCAGCGGGCTCATCACGCGGGCTATGTCGCGCATCTGAAGGACGTCATGGAACAAGTGGCGGCCTCGGGCGAGCGCCGGGCCATCGACTTGGACACGGTGGTGGGGCCGCACACCTGGCAGGCTGCTCTGCGTGCTGCCGGGGCGGCGGTGGCCGCCACCGACGCCGTGCTCGATGGTGAGCTGGACAATGCGTTCTGCGCCGTGCGTCCGCCGGGCCACCATGCCACACGCGCCCAGGCGATGGGATTTTGTTTTTTCAACAACATCGCGGTGGCCGCCCGCCATGCGTTGGATGTGCGCGGCTTGCAGCGCGTGGCGGTGGTGGACTTCGACGTGCACCATGGCAACGGTACCGAAGACATCTTCGCCGGCGACGACCGCGCGTTGATGGTGAGCTTCTTTCAGCACCCGCTGTACCCCTACAGCGGAGACCAGCCCGCGGCGGACAACATGTGCAACGTGCCGGTGCCTGCCTACACCAAAGGCATGGACGTGCGCGAGCTGATCGAGATGATCTGGATTCCGCGTCTGGAGCGCTTCCGACCGCAGATGATCTTCATCTCCGCCGGCTTCGATGCCCACCGCGACGACGACCTGGGACAGCTTGGCTTGGTCGAAGCCGACTACGAATGGATCACTCGGCGGGTGATGGACGTGGCTGAGCGCTACGCCAAAGGGCGGGTGGTGTCCAGCCTGGAGGGGGGCTATCACCTCGGCGCGCTGGCACGCAGCGTCGCAGCCCATCTGCGCGTGCTGGCCGGCGTGT
Source organism: Caldimonas manganoxidans ATCC BAA-369 (assembly GCF_000381125.1). Lineage (GTDB taxonomy): Bacteria > Pseudomonadota > Gammaproteobacteria > Burkholderiales > Burkholderiaceae_C > Caldimonas > Caldimonas manganoxidans. The sequence goes on along the minus strand of NZ_KB905936.1, from coordinate 87,009 downwards.
GAGCGGCAGCCTCTGGGCGCGGGCGCTATGCTTTGCGCCGCAACCACTCACGACATCCTGACTCATGGCGTTTTCTCCTGCTGCGGCTCCGAAGGATTTGCAAGATTTGCTGGAGGCCATCGTCCAGCCCTCTGCATTGATCGAAATCGGCGTCATTGCGGTCTGCCTTGCATTGGCTTGGCTGCTGGTGCGTTTGCTGCGAGGCCCGCGCATCCCGGAGTCGTCCATCTGGTTTGGCCGACGCATCGTCGATGGCGTGCTCTTTCCGGTGGCCGCCTTGGCCTTGGTGTACCTGGCGCGCGTGATCGTGGACGGCCGGGTGCCGATTGCCGTGTTCCGCGTGGCCGTGCCGGTGCTCATGTCGTTGGTGATCATCCGCATGAGCGTGCGGGTGTTGTCAGCGGCGTTTCCGGCTTCGGCCTTGATGCGGGCGGCCGAGCGCACGATTTCATGGCTCGCCTGGCTGGCCGTGGTGTTGTGGATCACAGGCGCTTTGCCGGTGTTGTTGGACGAGCTCGACGGCATCCGTTGGACCTTGGGCAGCACGACCCTGTCGCTGCGACAGGTGCTCGAAGGAACCTTGTCCGCCGGCTTCGTGATGATGGTGGCCCTGTGGATCTCGGCGGCGATCGAATCGAAATTGCTCAAGGGGGCCGTGGGCGAGCGCCTGTCGCTGCGCAAAGCCGCATCCAATGCGGTGCGCGCGCTGCTGCTGTTCGTCGGCTTGCTGGTGGCATTGTCCTCGGTGGGCATCGACCTGACGGCGCTGTCGGTGTTGGGCGGGGCACTGGGCGTGGGCATCGGCTTTGGCCTGCAGAAGTTGGCGGCCAACTATGTCAGCGGTTTCGTGATCCTGGCCGAACGGTCTTTGCGCATCGGCGACTATGTGCGCGTAGACAACTTCGAGGGCTATGTCACCGACATCACCACGCGCTACACGGTGATTCGCGCACCCAATGGTCGGGAGTCCATCGTGCCCAACGAAACGCTCATCACCACGCGGGTCGAAAACCTCTCGCTGGCCGACCGTAACGTGCTGCTGTCCACCGTGGTGCAGGTGGCTTATGGCACGGATGTCCAAACCCTGCGGGAGCACATCGTCGAGCGGGTCAAACAGGTGCCCCGGGTGCTGTCGGAGCCGGGCCCGTCGGCGCACTTGACCGCTTTCGCCAGCGACGGGTTGGAGCTGACGGTCTACTTCTGGATCGCCGATCCGGAGAACGGTCAGGCCAATGTGCGCTCCAGTGTCAATCTCGCCATCCTGGCGCTGTTCCAAGAACGCGGGGTGGAGATTCCCTTCCCCCAACGGGTGGTGCATTGGCGCGCACCGGCGCCGGCCGAGGGCGCAGCCGACCCCGCGCGCTGAACCGTGCTCACGGCGCGTCGCCCTCGGCCGTGCGCAGCGGAATCGACAGCCCCAGGCGACGGATGCGAGGGCCGTCCATCTCGCGCACGCTCAGGATGGCCTCGCCCAGCGTGACCCGATCGCCCACGACAGCGGGGCGACCCAGATGCTGGGCGACCCATTCGGCCAGCGGGAGGTGGGCATCGGGCACGGCTGGCAGCCCGTAGAACTCGCACAACAAGCCGATGGGTTGGTGACCGTCGAGCACGAAGTCGCCAAAGACGGCGCGGCTGAGTTCTTCATCATCCCGTTCGGGCAGGGCCACACCGAAGCGCCGGCCGGCCCACCCGATGGTCGTGCCTTGCAAGACCAAGGACACCAGCACGACCACGAAGGCCACCTCGAACAGCAGCATCGCATCGCCCACTCCGGCCATCAGCGGGAAGATGGCCAGCACGATCGGCACCGCCCCGCGCAAGCCCACCCAAGAGATGAACCACACCTCGCGGGCGGCAAAGCGAAAAGGCGCCAGACACATCCAGACGGCCAAGGGGCGTGCCAGAAACATCAAGACGGCCGAGACTCCCAAGGCCGCCAAGCCACTGTCCAGCAGCCGTGAGGGCGTCACCAGCAGGCCGAGCAACAAGAACATCACCGCCTGCGACAACCACGCGTAGCCGTCCATCGCGGAAAAGGCCGCCCGCACCCGTCGGCCACCGCGGTTGCCCAGGACCATGCCGAACAGATAAATCGCCAGAAAGCCCGAGCCCCCGCTCCAACCGGTGAGCGAGAACACCAGCAAACCCGAGGCCACCAGCAGCAAACCCATGATGCCGCCGCCGGCTTGCTGACGAGGCAGGCGGTGCACGACTTCGCTCATCAGAAAGCCCGCGCCCACGCCGACGAGCGTGCCCAGTCCGAACTGTTGCAGAAAAGACCACAGCATCATGGCCATGCCCGTGTCGGCCGTGGGTGCGGCGGTGATGAGTGCGATGAAGGCCATCGTCAAGAAGACGGCCATCGGGTCGTTCATGCCCGATTCGATCTCCAGCGTGGCGGCCACGCGTTCATTGAGCTGCACCCCCGAGCTCTTGAGCAGGGCAAACACCGCAGCCGCATCGGTGGAGCCGACGATCGCCCCCAGCAACAAGCCGTGCTGCCACGGCAAGCCCAGCAGCAGCATGGCGCCCACCCCCGTGAGCACCGCGGTGATCAAGACCCCGACGGTCGCCAGCAGCAGCGATGGTTTGAGCCCGGTTCGGAAGGTCGACAACGCGGTGCGCAACCCGCCGTCGAGCAGGATGACGGCCAGCGCCACGTTGCCCACCCAGAAGCTGAGCGTGAAGTCCGAGAACTTCAATCCTCCCGGTCCGTCCTCTCCGGCCAGGCCGCCGGCGATCAGAAAGATCAGCAAAAAGGAAAAACCCGCCCGGGCCGACAACATGCCGGCCAACACGCTGCCCAGCAGCAAGGCGGAGGCAATGAGGAGGGGGACATTGATGAAATTGAAATCCATGCACGGACCTGCGGACAGGCTCCAGCGTAACAGCAAGTCCACGCGGCCGATGGGCCGCGTGCATGAAGGGCTGCGGCATGCAAGGTCATGGTTGCCGCCCCGCGGGTGATGCGCGTGCCGCCGCCGCTCAGGCGGGGGCGGTGGCTGGCCTCAGACGGCTGCCACCGGGATCTTGCCGATGCGGGCTTGCCATTCTCGCGGGCCGGTGATGTGGGCGCTGGTGCCGCCGGCATCCACGGCCACCGTCACGGGCATGTCCACCACGTCGAACTCGTAGATGGCCTCCATGCCCAGGTCTTCGAAGGCCACGACCCTGGCGGCCTTGATCGCCTTGCTGACCAGATAGGCCGCCCCGCCCACGGCCATCAGGTAAGCACTCTTGTGCTTCTTGATGGCCTCGATGGCTGCAGGGCCGCGTTCGGCCTTGCCGATCATGGCGATCAGCCCGGTTTGGCTGAGCATCATCTCGGTGAACTTGTCCATGCGCGTGGCCGTGGTCGGGCCTGCCGGGCCCACCACCTCGTCGCGCACCGGATCGACCGGGCCCACGTAATAGATCACCCGGTTGGTGAAATCCACCGGAAGCTTCTCGCCGCGTGAGAGCATGTCTTGGATACGCTTGTGGGCCGCATCGCGGCCGGTGAGCATCCGGCCAGACAGCAATAGCGTTTGCCCGGGCTTCCAGCTAGCGACTTCCTCACGCGTGAGCGTGTTCAAGTCCACCCGGCGGCTCTTGTTGTAATCCGGGGCCCAGTGCACATCGGGCCACAGATCCAGACTCGGCGGATCGAGGTAGACCGGCCCGGAGCCATCGAGCACGAAATGCGCATGCCGCGTGGCGGCACAGTTGGGAATCATCGCCACCGGCTTGGACGCCGCATGCGTCGGGTACATCTTGATCTTGACGTCCAGCACCGTGGTCAGTCCGCCCAAGCCCTGTGCGCCGATGCCCAGCGCATTGACCTTTTCGTACAGCTCCAGGCGCAGCTCCTCGAGCTTGTTGCGCGGGCCGCGCTGCTGGAGCTCGTACATGTCGATGTCTTCCATCAGGGCTTCCTTGGCCAGCAACATGGCTTTTTCAGCCGTGCCGCCAATGCCGATGCCCAGCATGCCCGGCGGGCACCAGCCCGCGCCCATGGTGGGCACGGTCTTGAGCACCCAGTCCACCAACGAGTCGCTGGGGTTCATCATCACGAACTTGGTCTTGTTCTCCGAGCCGCCGCCCTTGGCCGCCACGGTCACGTCCACGGTGTGGCCGGGCACCAGCTCCATGTGGATGACTGCCGGCGTATTGTCCTTGGTGTTCTTGCGCTCGAATTGCGGATCGTCCAGCACCGAGGCGCGCAGCTTGTTGTCTGGATGCAGGTAGCCGCGGCGTACACCTTCGTTGATCGCGTCGGCGATGGAGCCGGGGAAATTGGCGAACCGCACATCCATGCCGATCTTGAGGAACACGTTGACGATGCCGGTGTCTTGACAGATCGGGCGGCGTCCCTCGGCACTCATGCGCGAGTTGGTGAGGATTTGCGCAATTGCATCCTTGGCCGCCGGTGACTCTTCGCGTTCATAGGCGCGGGCCAAATGCGCAATGTAGTCGGCCGGATGGTAGTAGCTGATGTACTGCAAGGCAGAAGCCACGCTTTCGACGAGATCGTCGTACTGGATCGTGGTGGTCATGGGGCTGGCTGGAGGAGTGTGTGAGTGGGGCAAACCGGCGAAAGCCCGGGCAGCCCATGATTTTAGCTGGCCGAAGGGGCAAGCACCCGTTGGCCTGAGCGATCGGGACCATGCTTGCACGAGGTGGACCGGCTGCCGCGAAATGTCCGAGTGACGACCACGGAAAACGAGGCGGCACATGTTTCTACAATCTGCCGGTTTTTGCGCGCCGTCATGGGGTGCCATGTCGGCGGTTTGAGCCACCCATTCGCTTGCATGGATACGATGAACCTGCTGGCCACGGTCGTCTTGCTCCCCCTGGTGCTGGGCACTGGGTTGTGCTTCTGGTTGGGGCGCATTCAGACGCCGGCGCGACGCCGGGCCACCGCTTGGGCGGCCGGCGGGGTGGCCATCGCCGTGCTGGGGCTGTTGCTCGTCTCGGCCGCGCCGGTGTTGGCCGGCCAAACCTTGCTGGCGCACTGGCCCTGGGTGAGCGCCATCGGCCTGAATGTCGGTCTGCGGCTGGACGGCCTGGCCTGGATGTTCGCCGCGCTGATCAGTGGCATGGGCGTTCTCATCGTGCTGTATGCCGCCTACTACCTGCATGAGCACGATCCAGCCGGCAAGTTCTTCAGCACGCTGATGCTCTTCATGGCGGCGATGCTGGGCATCGTGCTGTCGGACAATCTGCTGCTGCTGGTGGTGTTCTGGGAGCTCACCAGCCTGTCGTCCTTCCTGCTCATCGGCTACTGGGGCCACAAGGAAGAATCGCGCGCCGGGGCCCGCATGGCGCTGGCGGTCACCGGCGGTGGTGGGCTGGCGATGCTGGCCGGCTTCGTGGTGCTGGGCCAAATCGCTGGCACCTACGAGCTGTCGCAGATGCTCGGTCGCGGAGCCGAGATCCAGTCCCACCCGATGTTCCCGGTGGCGCTCGTCCTCATCCTGCTGGGTTGCTTCACCAAGAGCGCGCAGTTCCCATTCCACTTCTGGTTGCCCGAGGCCATGGCCGCGCCCACGCCGGTGTCGGCCTACCTGCACTCAGCCACCATGGTGAAGGCAGGGCTCTTCCTGCTGGCGCGGCTGTACCCGGTGGTCGGCGGCAACGCCTTGTTCGAGGGCATCGTCGCCACCGTGGGCCTGGTGACGATGGTGTTTGCCGCCTTCGTGGCATTGTTCAAGCACGATCTGAAAGGCTTGCTGGCTTACTCCACCGTCAGCCACCTGGGCTTCATCGCCTTTTTGATCGGCCTGTCCTCGCCGATGTCGGCCGTGGTGGCGCTCTTCCACATCCTCAACCATGCCAGCTTCAAGGCGGCGCTGTTCATGACCGCCGGCATCGTGGACCATGAAACCGGCACCCGCGACATGCGCCGCTTGGGCGGGCTGATGACGGCCATGCCGTGGATGGGCAGCTTTGCGATGCTGGCTGCGGCCTCGATGGCTGGACTGCCGCCGTTCAACGGCTTCTTGTCCAAGGAGATGATGTTCGAGCAGGCCGTGCACGCGCAGTTCTGGGGCTCGTTGAGCTGGCTCGTGCCGGCGCTGGCCACCGTCGGCGGGCTGTTCTCGATGGCCTACTCGTTGCGCCTGGTGCACGACGTGTTCTTCAACGGCCCAGCCCGCGATCTGCCGGTCCATCCGCACGAACCCCCCTGGGGCATGAAGGCCCCGGTGGCCTTGCTGGTGGCGATCTGCATCGCCGTGGGCCTGATGCCGGCGTTGATCACCGGGCCGCTGGTGGTGGCCGCCGCCACCGCGGTGCTGGGCGCGCCGCCGCCGGAGTTCCACCCGGCTCTGTGGCATGGTTTCAACCTGCCGCTGCTGATGAGCGTGATCGCCGTCGGTGGTGGTGCCATCTACTACTTTGCTTTGCAGGCAGGCGGTCGCCTGCACCGCCACGAGCCGCGCGCCTTCAGCGGCAAGGCCGTTTTCACGGCGTTCATTGACGGTCTGTTCGGGCTTGCCGGTCGCATCACGGCCGTTTTCGAGAACGGCTCGCTGCAGCGCTACCTGGCCTGGATGATCGGCTTGGCGATTGTGCTGGGAGCCTGGCCGTTTTGGACGCCAGCAGCCCCGACGCTGGGGCCGGGCGATCGGGAGTTGTTGCCGGCATCGCCCGTGGCCGTGGGGGTGTGGGGCGTGCTGCTCGTCGTTGGTGCAGCCTTGCTGCTCAATCACCGCCAGCGCTATGTGGCAGCCATACTGGCCGGGGCCGTGGGGCTGGCGGCCTCACTGACCTTCCTGGCCCTGTCCGCGCCGGACCTGGCCATGACGCAACTGTCGGTGGACGTGGTGTCCACCGTGCTGCTGCTGATGGGCTTGGCCTTGCTGCCGCAGACGACGCCGGCCGAATCCAGCCGCTGGCGCCGATGGCGCGATGGGACGCTGGCGCTGGCCGCTGGCGGGGCCGTGGCCTGGGTCACGTGGTTGATGCTGACCAGCAACCACGAGTCCATCGCCTGGTACTTCCTCGAGCAGTCCGTGCCGGCTGGCGGCGGCACCAATGCGGTCAATGTGATCCTGGTCGACTTTCGTGGCTACGACACTTTTGGCGAAATCACCGTGCTGGGGATTGCGGCCTTGGGCGTCTTGGCGCTGCTGGACGGCCTGCGCGTGCGGCGGCCCCGCTTGGATCCCGAGGGGCGCCCCTGGAGCTATGGTCAGGAACCTTTGATGCTGCGGGTGGTCGCCCGTTTGGTCTTGCCTTTGGCCTTGCTGGTCAGCGTCTACATTTTCTGGCGTGGCCACAACCTGCCGGGCGGCGGATTCATTGCCGGATTGATCACGGCCGTGGCCTTGGTCTTGCAGTACATGGCCATGGGGCAAGCCCGTGCCGAGGCCGTGCTGCGCAGCGCAGCCGGTCGGCGCTTCGTGCGTTGGATCGGCATCGGCCTGGGCATTGCCTGGGCCACCGGCGTGGGGGCCTTCTTCTTCGGCAAGCCCTTCCTGACCAGCGCCCATGGTCATCCGGTCGTGCCCGTGCTGGGAGAGCTGCCGTTGGCCACCGCCGCCCTGTTCGATCTGGGGGTCTACATCACCGTGGTGGGCGCGACCATGCTGATGCTGTCGGTGCTGGGGGCGGCCAGCAAGGAAACGTCCAAGGACAAGGGAGCAAGCGCATGACGATGGAGTTCCTCGTGGCCACTGGCATCGGCTGGGTGACGGCCTGCGCCATTTACCTGATGCTGCGCGGGCGCACCTTCCCGGTGGTGCTCGGTCTGAGTCTGTTGGGCTATGCGGTCAACGTGTTCATCTTCGCGATGGGCCGTCTGTGGAGCGGTGCACCGCCCATCCTGACACGAGGCGCCGAGGTGGCCGACCCGCTGCCCCAGGCACTGGTGCTCACTGCCATCGTGATCGGGTTTGCCACCACCGGCTTCGTGATCGAGATGGCGCTGCGCAGTCGGCACGAAAGCGGCACCGACCATGTCGATGGGCGCGCAGACAAGACGGAGCAGGCATGAGCGGACTGATCCACCACCTGCCCATCTTGCCGGTGCTGCTGCCGGCCTTCACCGCCATCGTCTTGCTGCTCCTTGGCGATCATGGGGGCGACTCCCATGGCGGGCATGGACACCACAAACTGCTGTGGGCTCGCCGCATCGGCTTGGCCTCGACGGTGCTGGGCCTGTGCATTGCCGTCGGCTTGGTCGTCGAAGTCGGTCGTGGCGAGCTGCTGGCGTACCGGGTGGGCGACTGGCCGGCTCCCTTTGGCATTCTCGTATTGGTCGATCGCTTGGGCGCGCTGATGCTGCTGCTGACCTCCTGCGTGGCGCTGCCGGTGCTGTGGTATGCCACGGGCGGTTGGGATGCACACGGCCGCTACTTCCACGCCATCTTCCAGTTTCAGCTCATGGGGCTCAACGGTGCGTTCGTCACCGGCGACCTGTTCAACCTCTTCGTCTTCTTCGAGGTGCTGCTCATTGCGTCCTACGTCTTGATGGTGCATGGGCAGGGGAAGGAGCGCTTCCGCGTGGGCGTGCACTATGTGGTGTTGAACCTGGCCGCATCCTCACTGTTCCTCATCGGCGTGGCACTCATCTATGCCAAGACGGGCACGCTCAACATGGCCGATTTGGCGCTGCGCGTGCCCCAAGTGGCCGCGCCGGACTCGGTGGTGCTGCAGGCCGCAGCCTTGGTGCTGTTGGTGGTGTTTGGTTTCAAGGCGGCTTTGATGCCGCTGGCGATGTGGTTGCCGGCCACTTATGCCGCCTCCAGTGCGCCGGTGGCCGCCCTGTTCGCGATCATGACCAAAGTCGGGGTTTATGCCATCGTGCGGGTGCATGGCGTGATCTTCGGCGCCGAGGCAGGTGATGCGGCCCTCACCGTGCAGCCGGTCCTGCTGCCGCTGGCCCTCCTCACCAGCGTCGTGGGCGTGATCGGCGCACTGGCGGCGCGCACGTTGCCGCGCTTGGTGGCCTGGCTCACGGTGGCTTCGGTGGGCACCGTGCTGGCCGGCTTGGGGCTGTTTTCCTCCCAGGCCTGGTCGGCGGCGCTGTACTACATGCTCAACAGCACGCTGGTGACGGCCGGACTGTTCCTGCTGGCCGAACTCGTCGGCGCCCAGCGGGGCGATGCGGCCACGCAGCTCGTGCCGGCGTCGCCGGTGGCCCAACCCACGCTGCTGGGGCTGATGCTGCTGCTGGCGGCCGCCTCCACGGCGGGCCTGCCACCGCTGCCGGGCTTCATCGGCAAGCTGATGATCCTCGAGGCGGCCAGCCATCATGCCTGGCAGGCCATGGTGTGGAGCGTCGTGCTGGGAGTGGGCTTTCTCACGCTGGTCGGTCTGGCGCGGGCCGGCAGCATCCTGTTCTGGCACGTGCGTGATGATCGCCCGGCCATCGGCGCCTCCGGCGCCAGCCCCAGGCTGCTGGTTCCGACGCTGGCCTTGTTGGCCGCCAGTGTTGCGCTGAGCGTTTGGGCTGCGCCCATTCAGCGCTATACCGAGGCGGCGGCATTGCAGCTCGTGGATCGCGCCGCCTATGCGCGGGCGGCCTTGCCCGAAATGGGCGGCGAGGCCGCGCGCACCACACGGCCGTATCGCCCCGCGCAGGAGACCTCACGATGAACGATCGATCCTCCGGCCCTCGCGATCGCTCCCGCATGCCTGCAGGAAGCCACCTGGCGTTGTCGGTGCTGCTGGCCTTGGCTTGGCTGCTGTTGCAAGGCAGTGTGGCCGTGCCTCACCTGATCACGGCAGCCGTGCTCGGTTGGGGGCTGCCACGACTGACGGCCGGCTTTCTTGGGCCGGCGCTGCAGCCGCGGCGGATGCGCACGGTTGTGCGCCTGGCTGCCATCGTGCTGTGGGACATCGTGGTTTCCAACCTCACTGTTGCCCGCATCGTCCTGTGGCCAGGGGCAGACCCGCAGCCGGCCTGGGTGCGGGTGCCTTTGCAGCTCCAACATCCCGGTGCGATCAGTTTGCTGGCCACGATCATCACCAACACACCGGGGACGGTCTCCTGTGTGGTCGATGAAGAACGTGGCGAGATCCTCGTCCATGCCTTGGACTGCCAGGACCCCGAGGCTTTGGCTGCGCAAATCAAGTCGCGCTACGAGCAACCCTTGAGGGAGATCTTCGGATGAATGAATGGCCTGTGATTCCGTGGGCGCTGGACATCGCCTCGGCTTGCGTGGGGATGGCGCTGGTGCTGTGCGTCTGGCGGCTGTTGCGTGGCCCGGAATTGACCGATCGTGCGCTGGCGCTGGACACCATGTACATCAATGTCGTGGCTCTGGTCATCCTGTTGGGGATGCGGTTTCGTACCGAGCTGCTCTTCGAGGCCGCGTTGATCATTGCCTTGCTGGGGTTTGCTTCCACGGTGGCGCTGGCTCGTTACCTCAGCCGTGGCGATGTGATCGAGTGAGGTGAGCCATGTGGAACGACATTCACTGGGCCGTGCAGGCCGTCATCGCGGTGACTTTGGTGGTCGGTGGGGCGTTCGCCTTGATCGGTGCCATTGGCATGTTGCGCTTTCCCGACTTTTTCATGCGTCTGCATGCGCCGACCAAAGCCACCACCCTCGGCGTCGGCGGGGTGCTGATCGCCAGCATGGTCAGTCAATGGGCTGCGGGGCAATTCGGCTTGCATGAGCTCTTGATCACGCTGTTCCTGTTCGTGACCGCGCCGGTTTCTGCCAATCTGCTGGCCAAAGCGGCCTTGCACCGGCGTAGCCCATCGAAGGCGCCGGTGCCGCCGGATCAACCCCGTTCCTGAGGCGGCTCGTGGGGGCGCCACAGGACCCAAACGAGCACGTAGCCCAGGGTCGAGCTGACCACGGCCAGAATGGCCAGCCCCACCACCAAGGGGGTGCCGGTGGACTGAATGGACTGCCACAGTCCCTGCCACCAGCCCTGTTGTTGAGCCAAGGTTTCGATCTGGCTTTCGAGGGCCTGTGCGACGATTTCGCCACTGCGATGGCCGAGGACCCAACTGCCAATCTGATAGGCCAACCAGTACACCGGCGGGAAGGTGAAGGGGTTGGTGACCAGCGTCGAGGCGGCGGCCACCGCCACGTTGGCGCGAAAGAACACCGCCGTCACCACCGCAAAGAGGAACTGCGCCACCGGCAGCATGAAGCCGAAGAACAGGCCGATGCTCACCGCGCGGGCCACGCTGCCGCGGTCCAGGTGCCAAAGGTGATCATCCTGCAGGCGGTGCGCCACCGGGCGCAGCCATTTGGACGCCAGCAGTTGCTCACGCGTGGGCAGCCAACGCTTCATGGGAAGTCAGCGGTCGTCGCGCGGGGAGGAGTGGCTCATCAGCCGGTCGGCCAGGGCGATGGCCAGGGCCGAGAACAGGAAGGCAATGTGGATCACGGTTTGCCACAGCAGCACTTTCTCTTCGTAATTGCCGGCATTGATGAAGGTCTTGAGCAGGTGGATGGACGAAATGCCGATGATGGCCGTGGCCAGCTTGACCTTCAGCACCGAGGCATTCACGTGACTGAGCCATTCCGGCTGGTCCGGGTGCCCCTCCAGGTGCAGGCGAGAGACGAAGGTCTCGTAACCACCCACGATCACCATGATCAGCAGGTTGGAGATCATCACCACGTCGATCAGCGCCAGCACCACGAGCATGATGATGGTCTCGTTCAGCGCGGTGACCTCAGCGTCGGCCTTGTAGCCGATGCTGGTGACCAGCTTGTCCAGCGCGGCCTGGCTGCCGAAGGCTGCCTCCAGCAGATGGACCAGTTCCACCCAGAAGTGAAAAACGTACACGCCCTGGGCGACGATCAGCCCCAGATACAGGGGCAGTTGCAACCAGCGGCTGGCAAAGATCAGATTGGGCAGCGGACGCAGCCGTGTGGTGCGGGGATCTGGGATGGCACTCATCGATGGCCTAGGGATACTACGGAATGTCGCAAATTCTAGAGCGAGCCGACACTTGCAACCGAGCCCGCGAGCTCAAGCGGGCGGCAGTATTCCAGGGCTTTGTGCTCTTTGCATGCCAGGGTAAAACCGGAGGGGCGGGGAGTCAGCCTTTCGTAAGAGCTTCGCCCTAAGGTTTGGCACCCAGCGGATTGACCGACCATCCACAGGAGACGCACCCATGTCCGACTCGCACAGCAAGCTCTACCCCCCGCCTCCCCAGATCGTTGCCGGCGCGCATGTCTCCGGCATGGCGGCCTACGAAAAGCTCTGTGCCGAGGCCCAGGCCGACTATCCTGGCTATTGGGCCCGCCTGGCGCGCGAGATGGTGAGCTGGAAGCAGCCGTTCACGAAGGTGTTGAACGACAGCAACGCGCCGTTCTTCAAGTGGTTCGAAGACGGCACGCTCAATGCATCGTACAACTGTCTGGACCGCAACGTCGAGCGTGGCCTGGGTGACAAGGTGGCCATCATCTTCGAGACCGATGACGGCAAGATCACCCGGGTCACTTACCGCGAGCTGTTGGAGCGCACCTGTCGCCTGGCCAATGCGTTGAAGGCCCAGGGCGTCAAGAAGGGCGACCGGGTGGTGATCTACATGCCCATGTCGGTCGAGGGCGTCGTGGCCATGCAAGCTTGCGCGCGCATTGGTGCCACGCACTCGGTGGTTTTTGGCGGCTTCTCGGCCCAGTCGCTGCGCGACCGCATCCAGGATGCTGGTGCGGTGATGGTGCTGACCGCCGACGAGCAAGTGCGCGGAGGCAAGCAGCTGCCGCTGAAGGCCATCGTCGACGAGGCCTTGGGCATGGGAGGGTGCGAGACGGTGCGCAAGGTCATCGTCTACCGTCGCACCGGTGGCCAAGTCGCCTTTGACGCCGCGCGCGACCTGTGGCTGCACGAGGTCACCCAGAACCAGCCGACGACATGCGAGCCTGAATGGGTCGAGGCCGAGCACCCGCTGTTCCTGCTCTACACCTCGGGCTCGACCGGCAAGCCCAAGGGCGTGCAGCACAGCACCGGCGGCTACTTGCTGCATGCCGCACTGACCACCAAGTGGACCTTCGACCTCAAGGACAAGGACATCTTCTGGTGCACGGCCGACATCGGGTGGGTCACTGGCCACACCTATATCGCTTACGGCCCCTTGGCGCTCGGCGGCACTGAACTGGTCTTCGAGGGCGTGCCCACCTTCCCGGATGCCGGCCGATTCTGGCGCATGATCCAGGACCACAAGGTCACGATCTTCTATACCGCGCCCACGGCCATCCGCTCGCTCATCAAAGCGGCTGAAAGCAACGAGGCGGTGCACCCCAAGCGCTACGATCTGTCCAGTCTGCGCATCCTCGGGTCGGTGGGCGAACCCATCAATCCCGCGGCCTGGGAGTGGTACCACGCCAACGTGGGCGGCGGGCGCTGCCCGATCGTGGACACCTGGTGGCAGACCGAAACCGGCGGCCACATGATCACTCCGCTGCCCGGAGCGACGCCGCTGGTGCCGGGCTCGTGCACGCTGCCCTTCCCGGGCATCGATGCGGCCATCGTGGACGAGACCGGCCAGGACGTGCCCCATGGCCAAGGTGGCATCCTGGTCATCAAAAAGCCATGGCCCAGCATGATCCGCACCATCTGGGGCGATCCGGAACGCTTCAAGAAGAGCTACTACCCGCCTGAGCTCAAGGGCTACTACTTGGCGGGCGATGGCGCCAGCCGAGATCCTCAAACCGGTTACTTCACCATCACCGGCCGCATCGACGACGTGCTCAATGTTTCGGGGCACCGCATGGGGACGATGGAAATCGAATCGGCCTTGGTCAGTTGCACCGAACTGGTGGCCGAGGCCGCGGTGGTGGGCCGTCCGGACGAAACCACGGGCGAGGCCATCTGTGCCTTCGTGGTGCTCAAGCGTCCGCGCCCGACTGGCGAGGAAGCCAAGAAGATCGCCAATGAGCTGCGCAACTGGGTGGCCAAGGAAATCGGCCCCATCGCCAAGCCCAAGGACATTCGTTTCGGCGACAACCTGCCCAAGACCCGTTCGGGCAAGATCATGCGTCGCCTGTTGCGCTCCATCGCGCGCGGTGAACCCATCACCCAAGACACCAGCACCTTGGAGAACCCCGCGATCCTCGATCAGTTGGCGCAGTCCAACTGATCGAGGTGCCGCGATAGCGGCCGGGCGCGGCAGCGCCCGAGAGGGGACGGGGAGCACTCATGTCGCGCAGCGACGTGATGGGCTCACCAGAACCCCGCGATCCTCGATCAGTTGGCGCAGTCCAACTGATCGAGGTGCCGCGATAGCGGCCGGGCGCGGCAGCGCCCGAGAGGGGACGGGGAGCACTCATGTCGCGCAGCGACGTGATGGGCTCACCCGAACCCCGCGATGGCGGCCGGGCGCGGTAGCGCCCGAGAGGGGACGGGGAGCACTCATGTCGCGCAGCGACGTGATGGGCTCACCAGAACCCCCCGATAGCGGCCGGGCGCTAGACTGTCGGCCCCAATGCCGTCTTCTGCCCCGTCTTCGTGTCTGCCCCGACCGCCCTGATCGATTTCATCGCGCCGACCGATGGCGCCTCACGCGAGCGTCTGGCTTTCTATGAGCCGCTGACCGTGCTCCAGGCGAACCGGCTGGAGCAGGTACGGGACGTGTTGCAACAGGTCCATGCCCAAGCTCGGCAGGGGCGATGGTGTGTGGGCTTCGTTGCGTACGAGGCGGCGCCGGCCTTCGATGCCGCGATGGCCGTGCATCGGCCGCAAGATGGGCCGTTGGCCTGGTTCGGCGTGTTCGACCAGGCGCGTCCTTGGCCGGATGGGCCGCTGTGGCCATATGAGCCGCTGTCGTGGACCGCAGGCATCGACCGCGCCGAATTCGACCGGGCAGTGGCCCGCATCCACGCAGCCATCGCCGATGGCGAGGTCTACCAAATCAACTTCACTGCGCCTTGGCATAGCGCTTTTCATGGCGAGCCCTTGGGCTTGTTCCAGGCCTTGTTGCGGGCCCAGCCCGATGGCTATGCCGCTTACATCGATACCGGCGCCCAGCAGGTGCTGTCGGTATCGCCTGAATTGTTTTTCGACTGGCGCGATGGCTGCTTGCTTTGCCGGCCGATGAAGGGCACCGCCGCGCGTGAGGCGGATCCACAGGCCGACGCGCGCCGCGCCGCCCATTTGCGCAGCAGCGAGAAAGAGCGTGCCGAGAACTTGATGATCGTCGATCTGATCCGCAACGATCTGTCGCGCCTGGCCGAGCCGGGCAGCGTCCAGGTGCCCCGTCTGTTCCAGGTGCAGGCGCTGCCTACCGTTTGGCAGATGACTTCGGATGTGACCGCGCGCACCCGAGCGGGGGTGGGTCTGGAGGACGTTTTCCAGGCGCTGTTCCCCTGCGGCTCGGTCACCGGGGCGCCCAAACTGCGGGCCATGCACTGGATCGCACGGCTCGAGCGCGGCCCGCGTGGCGTCTACTGCGGCGCCGTGGGTGTGGTGCGCCCGGGCGGCTCGGCCACTTTCAATGTGCCCATCCGTACCGTGCGTTTGGCCGCTGGCCAAGCCCGTTGCGGCATTGGCAGCGGCATCACGGCCGATGCCGATGCCGCGGGCGAGTGGGCGGAATGGCGCAGCAAGCAGGCCTTTCTCGTGCGGGCCCAATCGGCTTTCGAGCTGCTGGAGACCCTGCGGCTGGAGTCTGGCCAGGTGGTCCACCGCGCTGAACACCTGGCGCGCATGGCCGCCGCGGCGCGGCACTTTGGCTTTGTTTGGCAGATCGATGCAGCCGAGCGGGCGCTGGACCGGCTGGTGGCTGAGCATCCGCACGGTTTGTGGCGGGTGCGACTGCTGGCCAGGGCCGACGGGGGTTGCCGCGCCGAGGCGTTCGAACTGCACGAGCTGGCCAGCCCGGTGCGGGTTCGGCTGGCCGAGCGTCCCTTCGAGGCGGCTGGCAGCGAATTCGTGCGCTTCAAGACCACCCGGCGTGCGCACTATGAAGCCTTCGCGCCTGTGGATGCGGCGGTTTTCGACACCTTGCTGTGGAACGAGGCGGGGGAGCTTACCGAATTCACCCGCGGCAATGTTGCGGTGAAACTGGATGGCCGTTGGGTGACGCCTCCTCTGGCCTGCGGGCTGTTGGGGGGGATCGGCCGGGCCGTGGCCCTGCGTGAAGGCCGTCTGGTCGAGCAAGTGGTGCACCGGGACGCTCTGGCGCGGGCGCAAGGGCTGGCCTTCCTCAACAGCTTGCGCGGCTGGCTGGATGCCGAGTTGATCTCCTGAAAAGACGACACCCCGCCCAAGCGGGGTGCCGATTCAGACCGGGGGCCGAACGTCGATCACTTGTGCGTCAGGATCCACTGCACCAGTGTCTTGGCCTCGGCTTCGCTGACGGAGGAATTGGCCGGCATGGGCACTTGGCCCCAGACCCCCACACCGCCTTTGATGACCTTCTGGGCCAGTTTGTCGACGGCGTCTTTTTGTCCAGCGTATTTGGCTGCGATGTCCTTGAAGGACGGGCCAAATATCTTTTTGTCCGCGGCGTGGCAAGCCACACAGGCCTTTTGCTGGGCCAGCTGGGGGCTGGCCAGGACGGGGGCACTCAGGCAGGCAAGGGCTGCAAGGGCGAGGAAAGGCTTCATGTCGTGATTCCTGCGATCGTGGGGTTGATTGACAGTCGCAACCATGCATTCTAGGCTTTGCGCCCGGTGCCTGGGTGGGCCTTCGAGCCGATGGCCCCGGCGGCTTCACGGAGTCTTGGCATGTATTTCGTCGTCCTGGGTGTCTTGCTGATCGTGCTGAAGCTGGCCGAGTTCGGCGCCGTGGCCCAATGGTCGTGGTGGGTCGTCTTGTCGCCGTTTGCGCTGGCGGTGGTGTGGTGGGCTTGGGCCGACGCTTCGGGTTATACCAAGCGCCGGCAAATGGACAAGCTGGAAGAAAAAAAGAAAGAGCGGCGCAAGAAGAACTTGGCCGCCCTGGGGCAAGAGCCGCGCAAGCGCAGGCTCTGAGGCGATCACTCGAATTTGTCCAGCACCGCGCCTGAACTGGCGCTGCTGGCCAGCTTGGCGAACTTGGCCAGCACGCCGCGGGTGTAGCGCGGCGCTGGCGGCGTCCAGGCGGCGCGGCGACGGGCCAATTCTTCGTCGCTGACATGCAAGTGCAGGCTCAGCGTGTGGGCGTCGATGGTGATCAAGTCGCCCTCGCGCACCAAGGCGATCGCGCCGCCCTCGGCGGCTTCCGGGGCGACATGGCCGACCACCATGCCCCAGGTGCCGCCGGAGAAGCGCCCGTCGGTGATCAAGCCCACCGATTCGCCCAGACCTTGGCCGATCAGCGCGCTGGTGGGTGCCAGCATTTCGGGCATGCCCGGTCCTCCCTTGGGGCCGAGATAGCGCAGCACCATCACGTCGCCGGGCTTGATTTGGTTGTCCATGATGGCCGCCAGGGCCGACTGTTCGTCGTCGAACACCCGGGCCGGGCCGGTGATCTTCGGGTTCTTCAAGCCGGTGATCTTGGCCACGCTGCCTTCGGGGGCCAGATTGCCCTTCAGGATCGCCAAATGACCTTGGGCATAGATGGGCTGGCTGACCGGCCGGATCACGTCTTGATGCGGGGAAAGGTCGGGCACGTCGGCCAGGTTCTCGGCCACCGTCTTGCCCGTGATGGTCATGCACTCACCATGCAGCAAGCCGGCTTTGAGCAGTTCCTTCATCACCGCCGGGATGCCTCCGGCGCGGTGCAGGTCGATGGCCAGGTACTTGCCGCTCGGTTTCAGATCGCAGAGCACGGGAATCTTCTTGCGCATGCGCTCGAAGTCGTCGATGGTCCAATCCACGCCGGCGGCATGCGCAATGGCCAGGTAATGCAGTACGGCATTGGTCGAGCCGCCGGTGGCCATGATCACCGCCACGGCGTTCTCGATCGCTTTTTTCGTGACGATGTCGCGCGGTTTCAAGTCTTTCTTGACGGCTTCCACCAGCACGGCGGCAGCCTTTTTCACGTTCTCCACCACCTCGTCCTCGACATTGGCCATCGTGGACGAGTAGGGCAGGCTCATGCCCAAGGCTTCGAAGGACGAGCTCATCGTGTTGGCGGTGTACATCCCGCCGCAGGAGCCGCTGCCGGGAATCGCGCGACGCTCGATCTCGCAGAAGTCTTCCTTGCTCAGTTTGCCCGCGGTGAACTGGCCCACGGCCTCGAAGACGCTGACGATGTTGAGATCCTGACCCTTGTACTTGCCCGGCAGGATCGTGCCACCGTAGATGTAAATGCTGGGCACGTTGGCGCGCAGCATGCCCATCATGCCGCCGGGCATGTTCTTGTCACAGCCGCCGATGACCATCACGCCATCCATCCATTGGCCGCCCACGCAGGTCTCCACGCAATCGGAGATCACCTCGCGTGACACCAGCGAATACTTCATGCCCTCGGTGCCCATGGCCATGCCGTCGCTGATCGTGGGCGTGCCAAACACTTGCGGGTTGGCGCCGGCGGCTTTCAGACCTTCGACCGCCGCGTCGGCCAAGCGTTGCAGGCCGGAATTGCACGGGGTGATGGTGGAGTGGCCGTTGGCCACGCCGATCATGGGTTTGCCAAAGTCTTCTTCTTTGTAGCCCATGCCGTAGTACATCGAACGGTTGGGCGCACGGGCGATGCCCTCGGTGATGTTCTTCGAGCGGCGGTTGTAGCTCATGGCTCGTCCTAGCAATGCAGTCGTGGGGAAGCAGGCCTCGCAGGGCCGTCGGCCGCACAGTATGCAGCGCTATCAAAATCGATTCCAATATATCTTTCAAACCATTTTGATTCGTTCTAAATATCAATGCTGGAGTTGCGTCACCTCCGTCAATTCGTGGCCGTGGCCGAGGAGCTGCACTTCGGCCGCGCCGCCGCGCGCTTGCACATGACCCAGCCACCGTTGACGATGGGCATTCGTCAACTCGAGTCGCTGTTGGGCGCGCCCTTGTTCCATCGCACGCGGCGTTCGGTGCTGCTGAGTCCTGCCGGGCACGCCCTGTTGCCCGAAGCGCGCCGCCTGCTGGCACAGGCCGAGCAGCTCGGGCCCATGGCGCGCGCTGCTGCGGCCGGCACGCTTGGGCGGCTGCGCCTGGGTTTCGTCTCCACCATCGGCTACGGCCCGCTGCCGGGCTGGCTCAAGACGTTTCGCGAGTCCCATCCCGGCGTGGAGTTGGCGTTGCGTGAGGCCACCCTCGATGTGCAGTTGGCAGCCTTCGAGGCTGGCGAGATCGATGCCGGCTTCGTGCTGCATGCTCCGGGTGAACGACTGGCAGGATTTGGCGCCGTGCGGGTGCAGGGCGAGCCGCTGGTGCTGGCCCTGCCGGGCGACCATCGACTGACGGCTCATCCGAGCTTGAAGGCAGCGCAGGTGTTGGACGAGCCGCTGGTGATCTTCCCACGCGCCATCAGCCCGTCGCTATATGATGCGATGCTCGCGTTCTATCGCGACCGGCAGCGTGCTCCGCGTATCGCCCAGGAAGCCATTCAAATGCAGACGATCGTGAACTTGGTTTCTGCGGGCATCGGTGTGGCTTGGGTGCCTGAGACGGTCACGCGGCTGCAGCGTCCCGGGGTCGTCTACCGCACCGTCGAAGATGCGGGCCTGGCCTGCGAGACCAGCTTGGTGTGGCGGCTTCCGCAGCCCCCGGTCGTGAGCCGCTTCGTCGATCATGTGATGGCTTCAGTGCCATCGTTCGAGAAGGAAAAGCTCTGATGCTCGTGCATCCCCAGTTCGACCCCGTGGCCCTGCACATCGGGCCGGTGGCCATCCATTGGTATGGCCTGACCTATCTCGTGGCTTTCGGTCTGTTCCTCTGGTTGGCTTCGATCCGGGTCGGCCGTTCGCCCTATGCAGACGCCGGCTGGACGCGCCGGGATGTCGAGGACTTGCTGTTCTATGGGGTGCTCGGTGTGATCATCGGGGGCCGTCTGGGTTACGTCTTCTTCTACAAGCCCGGCTACTACATGGTCCACCCGCTGGAGATCATTGCCGTGTGGAAGGGCGGCATGTCCTTTCATGGTGGACTGCTTGGGGTCTTGTTGGCCGTGGCCTTGTTTGCTTGGCAGCGCCAGCGTCCCTTTCTCGAAGTGACCGACCTGATTGCGCCTTGCGTGCCCACCGGCTTGGCTTCGGGTCGCTTGGGCAATTTCATCAATGGTGAACTCTGGGGGCGTGAGGCCGACCCGTCCTTGCCCTGGGCCATGGTGTTTCCGCAGTCGGGCACCGCGATACCCCGCCATCCTTCGCCCTTGTATCAGTTTGCGTTGGAGGGATTGTTGCTGTTCGTGGTGCTGTGGTGGTATGCCCGCAAGCCGCGTGCCATGGGGCAGGTCTCGGGGGCCTTCTTGGTGGGATACGGGGTGCTGCGCTTCCTGGCCGAGTATTTCCGCGAGCCCGACAGCTTCCTCGGACTGCTGGCGCTCAACCTCAGCATGGGCCAGTGGCTGTGTGTGCCGATGGTGGTCGCTGGCGCCGTGCTGTGGTGGTGGGCCGGGCGCCGACAAGACGTGGCGGGCCCCCGGCCGACGCCGGCGCGCTGAGTCAGGCGGCCAGCTTTTCTTTTCGTCCATGCCGGGTGTAGAGAAAGTCCAGCACCGCCTTGCGGCACGCCATGTAGCGCGCGTCCTCGGCCAGTGAGACACGGTCGCGAGGACGCGGCAGGTCCACCCGCACGATGTCACCAATGGTGGCCGCCGGCCCGTTGGTCATCATCACGATGCGGTCGGACAACAACACGGCCTCGTCCACGTCGTGGGTCACCATCACCACGGTGCTGTGGGTGCGCGCCACGATCTTGAGCAACTCGTCTTGCAAGTGAGCCCGGGTGAGGGCGTCCAGCGCCCCGAATGGTTCATCCATCAGCAGCACCTTGGGCTCCATCGCCAGGGCCCGGGCAATGCCTACGCGCTGCTTCATGCCCCCGGATATCTCGTGCGGCCGCTTGGTGGCGGCATGGCCCATGCCCACGAGCTCCAGCGCCGCCTGGGTGCGCGCCTTGAGCTGGGCTTTGGACTCCTTGGCTGCGAACACACGGTCCACCGCGAGATAGACATTGTCAAAGCAAGTCAGCCAAGGAAGCAGCGAGTGATTTTGGAACACCACGGCGCGTTCCGGGCCGGGCTCACGGATTTCTCGGTTGTCGCACAGCAGCACCCCGGCCGTGGGCTTGAGCAGTCCGGCAATCAGGTTCAGCAGCGTGGATTTACCGCAGCCGGAGTGCCCGATGAGACTGACGAACTCCCCGCGCTGAACGGTCAGATGGATGTCGCGCAGCGCATGGAATGGCCCCTGGCGGGTCTGAAACACCATCTCGGCGGCCTGGACTTGAATGAAATGGGTAGACATGATCGAACCTTGATTAGTCGGTGTAGCTGAAGCGTTTGGCCACGGTGACGAGGGTGTGCTCCAGCACCAAGCCCACGATGCCGATCACGAAAATCGCCACCAGGATGTGCTGCACATTGAGGTTGTTCCACTCATCCCATATCCAAAAGCCGATGCCCACGCCTCCGGTGAGCATTTCCGCGGCCACGATCACCAACCATGCCGTGCCCACGGACAGACGCACGCCGGTCAGGAGATAGGGCAAGACCGAAGGCAACAAGATCTTCGTGATCACCTTCCATTCGGACAGATTGAGCACGCGGGCGACGTTCAGATAGTCTTGCGGCACCCGCTGCACGCCCACGGCGGTGTTGATGATCATCGGCCAGATCGAGCAGATGAAGATCGTCCAGATCGCCGCCGGGTGCGCGGCCTTGAACACCAACAACCCAATGGGCAGCCACGCCAGCGGCGAGACCGGGCGCAGCAGGCTGATGACGGGAGAGACCATTCGGTGGACGAAGGCGAAGCGGCCGATGAGGAACCCCAAAGGAATGCCCACTGCGGCGGCCAGGCCGAAGCCCACGCCCACCCGGGCCAGCGAGTTCAACACGTTCCAGCCGATGCCTTGGTCATTGGGGCCGTGGTGATAAAACGGGTCGGAAAACAAGGCCACCGCCGCTTGCCACGTCTGTGCTGGCGTCGGAAAGCCCGAGCCCCCGGTGGTGGCCAAAGCCCACAGGCCGATCAACAAGGCCATGCCCAGCATCGGGGCCAGCCATGCCGCGGCGGCGGCGCGCACATCGATCCTGGGGCCTGGGCCACGGGCCGTCGAGGGGAGGCGATCCGCCGTTTGGGTTCGACTCGGTGCGGCTTGAGTCTGGGCGGCTTGAGTCTGGGCTGTGGGGGCCTGACCTACCGAGGAATGGAACACTGCACTGACCATGATGGGGCTCCTGAGGCTGCGCGTTCACACTTTGATCTTGAAACCATCGGCATAGGCGGCTGGGTTTTTGCCATCCCACACCACCCCATCGATCAACTTGCTGGTGCGCATCACGTCTTTGGGGATGCTCACGTTCAGGGCCGATGCCGCTTGCTTGTACAGATCGATGCGGTTGATCTGTTTGGCCACTTCCAAATAGTTCGGATGTTCCTTGAGCAGCCCCCAGCGCTTGTGCTGGGTCAGGAACCACATGCCATCGCTCAAGTAGGGGAAGTTCACCGCTCCGTCGTTGAAGAACTTCATGTAGTTGGGGTCGTCCCAGGTCTTGCCCAGGCCGTTTTGATAGCGCCCCAGGATGCGCTGATTGATCACATCCACGCTGGTGTTGATATAAGCCTTCTGCGCCACGACCTCGGCCATCTTGAGCTTGTTTTGCAAACCGGCGTCGATCCAGCGGCTGGCCTCCAGCATGGCCATCACCACGGCGCGGGCCGTGTTGGGATATTGCTTGACGAAGTCGGCCGTCGTGCCCAAGACCTTTTCCGGATGATCTTTCCAGATGTCTTGCGTGGTGGCGGCCGAAAAGCCAATGCCGTCCATGATGGCGCGATGGTTCCAAGGCTCGCCCACGCAAAAGCCATCCATGTTGCCAACACGCATGTTGGCCACCATTTGCGGCGGCGGTACGGTGATCACCTTGGCGTCTTTGAAGGGATGAATGCCTGCGCTGGCCAGCCAGTAATACAGCCACATCGCGTGCGTGCCGGTGGGGAAGGTTTGCGCAAAGGTGTATTCACGTGTCTTGCGCCGCATCAGGTCGGCCAATTGCGCGACGTGGGTGACGCCTTCGTCGGCCAGCTTTTTCGACAAGGTCAGCCCCTGACCGTTGTTGTTGATGGTCATCAGCACGGCCATGTCTTTTTTGGGCCCGGCAATCCCCAAGTGCACACCGTAGACCAGGCCGTACAGCACATGCGCCATGTCGAGTTCACCGTTGACCAGCTTGTCCCGCACGCCCGCCCAAGAGGCTTCTTTGCTGGGGATGATCTTGATGCCGTACTTCTTGTCGAATCCCAGCACCGAGGCCATCACCACCGAGGCGCAATCGGTCAGCGGGATGAAGCCGATTCTCACCTCCTCTTTCTCGGGCTTGTCTGAGCCTTGGGCCCATACGGCCGTTTGCAGTCCGGGCACCATGCCAGTGGCGCCGGCGGCGGCCGTGGTTTTGAGCAGGGTCCGGCGGCTCAGGCGGGCCTTGAGCAGATCGTGGGCTTTCATGCGTCGCGTCCTTGATTTCATCGAAGCACCAAACAGAAAAGGCGTCCTCACGCGGTCTGATGACAGACCGGTGGGGACGCCTTCGTCCTAGGGGCCGGTGCATCCTCCTCGATGCCGCCGGGCCACGACCGCGGGTCGCCATTGACCCGGGCACAGGAGGCTATGCATGAACCGTGCCAGCGGTGGCCTCGGGGAGGCGGTGAACCGGCCGGCATTCCTGCCCTGGCACGGTGCACGTGCCGCAGACGGCAGGCCTTGAGGGATGGTGCGGCGCACAATGATCGCGCACGATGGGGCGGGCAGGGGCCCGACCCCGAACACCCTCAAGCCAGCAAGTCGTGGGCGTCGATCAGCCGCTGGGCCAACTCGGCCAGCCGCAAGCCTTTGTCCATCGACATCTTGCGCAGTCGTGCATAGGCCTGGGCTTCCGTGCAGCCCAGGCGCTCCATCAAGATGCCCTTGGCCCGATCGACCTGCTTGCGCTCATGCAACTGGTTGCGTGCGTCGGCCAGTTCTCGCCGCAAACCTTCCTCGTGATGAAAGCGGGCCATCGCCACTTCCAGCACTGGCTTGACCCGCTCCGGTGCAAGCCCGGCCACGACATAGGCGCTGACGCCCGCGGCGATGGCGTCGCGCACATGGGAGGTGTCTTCATCGTCGGTGAACAGCACGATAGGCCGGCGCGCATCGCGCGTGGCCATGACCACGTGTTCCAGCGTGTCGCGTGCCTCGCTCTCGGCATCGACGATGATCATGTCCGGTTGGATCTGGGCCACCCGCTCGGGCAGATAGGCATCGGCCGGCAGCACGGCCACGATGTTGCAGCCGGCCTCCAGCAAACCGATGCGCAGGCGGCGCGAGCGCTCGGCATGCCAGCCCGCGAGGGCATCGTCAGGGTCCGGGCTGAGCGTTTCTGGTGCAACGATGAGAATGCGTAGTGCAGCAGACGGGCTCATGCCCGTCGAGCATGCAAATATCGGGCCACGCCAAGGCTATGCACTCAAACGCGCAGCGCGCGGCGCAGCCAGGCGAGTGACCGCGAAGCCATGCCCGCGCCCAAAGGAGGACGCGGCTGGGTGCGCTCCACCAGCACGCCGCGGGTGTCGAGCTGTGCAAGGAAATGCTGAACCGCGTCGCGGCCCAACCCACTGGCGCGTACCAGCAAACTCAACGGGACGAAACCCTGGGACATTTGGTGCAGCATCCGCTGATAGGCGGTGCGCTGGTAGGCCGGGGGCAATTCGGGCCAGCCCGAGAGCTTGTATTCCTTCATGTTCCCAAACGACTTTGCAACGGTCGAACGCCGTTTCCCTACTTCGCGCAAACGGGTGACAAGACTAACCGCCCGTGCGTTTTTCTGAAAGTGATTTCGACGCAGTGTGGTGCATTCCCTAGGTCCAAGTTGTGACAAAGCGCAAACGGTTTCGGCGAATTTGTAACAGCGTCGCGCGCAAGGCTCTTGCCATCCGGGCCGACCCTAGGGCGCTACACTGGCCGGATGTTGGTTCTTGGCATCGAGTCTTCCTGTGACGAAACTGGCGTGGCCTTGGTGCGCGCCGAGGCGGGCCGGGTGGCGCCCCGCTTGCTGGCCCATGCGCTGCACAGCCAGATCGACATGCACCAAGCCTACGGCGGCGTGGTGCCCGAGCTGGCTTCGCGAGACCATATCCGGCGCGTGCTGCCACTGACGCGGCAAGTGCTGGCCGAGGCTGGCTGCCGCCTGGACGACATCGACACCATCGCTTACACGCGCGGTCCGGGCTTGGCTGGCGCCTTGCTGGTGGGCGCCGGGTTGGCGTGCGCACTGGGGATGGCACTGGATCGGCCGGTGGTCGGGGTGCATCACCTCGAGGGGCACTTGCTCTCGCCCTTCCTGTCGGCCGATCCGCCGGAGTTTCCCTTCGTCGCCCTGTTGGTGTCTGGCGGCCACACCCAGTTGATGCGGGTGGATGATGTGGGCTGCTACGCCCTGCTGGGGGAGACCATCGATGATGCGGCCGGCGAAGCCTTCGACAAGTCGGCCAAGTTGCTGGGGCTGGGATACCCCGGCGGTCCGGCGCTGGCGCGGCTGGCGGAGTTTGGCGATCCGGATGTCTTCGAGCTGCCGCGCCCGCTGCTGCACAGCGGCAACCTCGACTTTTCCTTTGCCGGTTTGAAGACCGCCGTGTGGACCCAGGTGCGCAAACTCGGGCCGTCCATGAGCGATCCCGACCGGGCGAACCTGGCGGCTTCGACGCAGGCCGCCATCGTGGATGTGTTGGTGCACAAGTCGCTGGCGGCCTTGCGACAAACCGGGCTGCGACGTCTGGTCGTGGCCGGTGGGGTTGGGGCCAACCGGCGGCTGCGCGAGCGGCTGAACGCCCAGGCGCAGCGCCGCGGCTGGCGGGTGCACTATCCTGAGCTGCACTTGTGCACGGACAATGGCGCCATGATTGCCTTGGCCGCTGCCATGCGTCTGCAACGTGAGCCCGAGCGTGCCCGGCGCGACTACGCCTTCGACGTGGCCCCCCGCTGGGACTTGGCCAGCGCCTGAGCCAGCCATCGTCGGCGCGGCCCGGCGTGCTGGCACAATCCGGGCCCGGTTCCTGTCTCGATCGATGTCCACGCCTGCGGCCCATGAAAAACCGTGTCTTGAAGTCTATGCTTGCCGTGTTGGCGGCCACGTGGTGCGGCAGCTGGCCTGCGGCGGCTCAGCCCAGGCCCGAGCCGGTGCGTCTGGCGCTCATCGAAGGCTTGTCGGGCCCCTTCGCCAATGCCGGGGAGGCCGTGTTTCGCAATCTTGCCTGGGCGGCCGAGCGGATCAATGCCCGCGGCGGCGTCCAACTGCCCGAGGGCGCGCGGCCGCTGCAGATCGTGCGCCTGGACAGCAAGGGCCAAACCGAAGAAGCCCTGTCGATGCTGCGCTCGGCGATCGACCAGCGCATTGCCTTCGTGGCGCAGGGCAACAGCTCGGCCACGGCGGCCGCACTGATCGATGCCATCGACAAGCACAATGAGCGCGACCCTCAGCGCCGCGTGCTGTTCTTGAACTATGCCGCCGTCGAGCCCAGCCTGACCAATGAGCGCTGCAGTTTCTGGCACTTTCGTTTCGATGCCCATGCCGACATGCGCCTGGCCGCGCTGATGGACGTGCTCGCCGAAGACCGTTCGGTCCACAGCGTCTACCTCATCGGCCAGGACTACAGCTTCGGGCAGCATGTCGTGCGCAAAAGCCGTGAGATGCTGGCCAAGCGCCGGCCCGACCTGAACATCGTCGGCGAAGAATTGCACCCGATGGGCCGCATCAAGGATTTCCTGCCCTACGTGGCCAAGATCAAGGCTTCGGGCGCGCAGGCCGTGGTGACCGGCAACTGGGGCAACGACTTGACGCTGATGATCAAGGCGGCGCGCGAGGTGGGCCTGCAGGCCAAGTTCTACACCTTCTACGGCAATGCCCTGGGGGTCCCGGCGGCCATCGGCGAGGCCGGCGTGGGCCGTGTCCTGGCGGTGGCTGAATGGCATCCGAATGCGGGCGGCGCGGCCTCTGACCGCTTTTATGCTTCGTTTCGCGAACGCTTTCCCCGAGCCGCTGACGACTACCTGCACATGCGCATGCAGGCCATGGTCGAGATGCTGGTGGCTGCCGTCGAGCGCGCGGGCACGACCGATCCCTTGGCCGTGGCCCGGGCTTTGGAGGGCGCGCGCTTCGATGGGGCGGCCCTCGGCGGGGTCCATCAGGGCTACATGCGTGCTGCCGATCACCAGTTCATCCAGCCCTTGTACGTCAGCCTGATGCAAAAGGCCGGCGGCCCAGGCGTGCGCTTCGACAACGAGGGCTCGGGCTACGGATTTGCCACCGTGCGCCATCTGAGCGCCGCAAGCACCGAGCCGCCTCATCAGTGCCAGATGCGCCGACCCTGAGCCCGGCACCGAGCCATCGTGTACAATGCGCAAGTTTTGCAGCTCGAAACTGCAGGACGAGGCACGGCGCGGGGAGGTTTCGCCCGCGACCGCAAGTGAACACGAAACCGTCCCTTCCGGCAGCCCGCTTTTCGCGTGCCGGCGGAGGCGGTCGATTCCAAGGAACGATATGTCGATCGCAGATCTGAACAAGGCCGAGATCATCAAGGCCCATGCCCGCGGCGCTGCCGACACCGGGTCTCCCGAGGTGCAGGTGGCTTTGCTGACCGCCCGCATCAATGAACTCACCCCGCATTTCCAGCTCCACAAGAAGGACCATCACGGTCGCCGTGGTTTGCTGAAGATGGTCAACCGCCGCAAGCGTCTGCTGGCCTATCTGAAGAACAAGGATGCCGAGCGCTACACGGCGTTGATCCAGAAACTGGGTCTGCGCAAGTAAGCGCCCGAGGATGACCGAGAGCCTGTCTGGCGTCCCCAGCACAGGCTCTTTGTTTTTTTGTCGGAGTCCGCGCCACTGCAATGGAGTTGCTGTGTCATTCCAAGGCGCCTGCGGGGCAGGCGCCCTGGAATGGCACTCCGCTCCGGTGACGAGGCTCCAGGCTTGGCGCGCGGCCACATGCGCGTCGATCACCGGAGATATCCATGAGCATGTTCAACAAAGTCACCAAGACCTTCCAATGGGGGCAGCACACCGTCACGATGGAGACGGGCGAAATCGCTCGTCAGGCCACCGGTGCGGTGCTGGTCAACATGGACGACACCGTCGTGCTGGCCACCGTGGTGGCGGCCAAGAATGCCAAGCCTGGCCAGGACTTCTTCCCCCTGACCGTCGATTACATCGAAAAGACCTATGCTGCTGGCAAGATCCCGGGCAGCTTTTTCAAGCGGGAGGGCCGGCCCAGCGAGTACGAAACCCTGACCTCTCGCCTGATCGACCGACCCATTCGTCCGCTCTTTCCCGAGGGCTTCTTCAACGAGGTGCAGGTCGTCGTGCACGTGCTCTCGCTCAATCCCGAGGTCGAGCCGGACATTCCTGCGATGATTGCCACCAGCGCGGCGTTGGCCGTTTCGGGCATCCCCTTCAACGGTCCGATCGGTGCGGCGCGCGTGGGATATATCAACGGTGAGTATGTGCTCAATCCGGGCAAGACCCAGCTGGCGCAGTCCCGTTTGGACCTGGTGGTGGCCGGCACCGAGGCGGCCGTCTTGATGGTCGAGTCCGAGGCCGACCAGTTGCCCGAAGATGTCATGCTTGGCGCCGTCGTCTTCGGCCACGAGCAGGGCAAGGTGGCGATCGAAGCGATCCATGAGCTCGTGCGTGAGGGGGGCAAGCCTGAATGGGACTGGCAGCCGCCCCCCAAAGACGAGGCTTTCATCGCCAAGGTCACTGCCCTGGCCGAAGACAAACTGCGCGCGGCCTACCAAATTCGCTCCAAGCAGGCCCGCACCCAGGCTTGCCGTGAAGCCTATGCCGCCGTCAAGGAGGCGCTCAGCACCGAAGGCCTCGAATTCGACGAGGTCAAAGTCGATGGGCTGCTCTTCGACATCGAGGCGCGCATCGTGCGCAGCCAGATCCTGGCCGGAGAGCCGCGCATCGACGGTCGCGACACGCGCACCGTGCGCCCGATCGAGATCCGCACCGGCGTGCTGCCGCGCACCCATGGCTCGGCCCTGTTCACCCGCGGCGAAACCCAGGCCCTGGTCGTGGCCACCCTCGGTACCGATCGCGATGCGCAAAAGATCGATGCGCTGACCGGTGAGTTCACCGACCGGTTCATGCTGCATTACAACATGCCACCGTTTGCCACCGGGGAAACCGGCCGTGTGGGCAGCCCCAAGCGTCGCGAGATCGGCCACGGCCGTCTGGCCAAGCGGGCGTTGGTGGCCGTGCTGCCCTCCAAAGACGAATTTGCCTACTCGATGCGCGTGGTCTCCGAGATCACCGAGTCCAATGGCTCGTCCTCCATGGCCTCCGTGTGTGGTGGCTGCTTGGCGCTGATGGATGCCGGTGTTCCCCTGAAGGCCCATGTGGCCGGCATTGCCATGGGCCTGATCAAAGAGGGCAACCGCTTTGCGGTGCTCACCGACATCCTGGGCGACGAGGACCACCTCGGCGACATGGACTTCAAGGTCGCCGGCACGACCGAAGGCGTCACGGCCTTGCAGATGGACATCAAGATCCAGGGCATCACCAAAGAGATCATGCAAGTCGCGCTGGCCCAGGCCAAGGAGGCGCGCATGCACATCCTCAGCAAGATGGTTGAGGCCGTCGGTGGCGCCAAGGCCGAGGTGTCGCAGTTCGCTCCGCGTCTGTACACCATGAAGATCAATCCGGAGAAGATCCGCGACGTGATCGGCAAGGGAGGGGCCACGATCCGCGCCCTGACCGAGGAAACCGGCACCCAGATCGACATCGCCGAAGACGGCACGATCACCATTGCCTCCACCGATGGCGCGCGCGCCGAGGAGGCCCGACGCCGCATCGAGGAGATCACTGCCGAAGTCGAAGTCGGCAAGATCTACGAAGGCCCCGTCACCAAGTTGCTGGAATTCGGTGCCCTGGTCAATTTGCTGCCTGGCAAAGACGGCTTGCTGCACATCAGCCAGATCGCTCACGAGCGTGTCAACAAGGTCAGCGACTACCTGCAAGAGGGCCAGATCGTGCGTGTCAAAGTGCTCGAAACCGACGACAAGGGGCGCGTGAAGCTGTCGATGAAGGCCTTGACCGAACGGGCGCCCGCGGCCGAACGTGACGCTCAGGAGCAGCAGCAACAACAGCAGCAGCAACAGTGAGCCAGAGCAGGCCACGGGACGAGACCTCATGAAAGCGGTCGAGATCGTTGAATACGGCGCACCCGAGGTGTTGCGCCTGACCGAGCGCCCCGATCCAGTGCCGGGGCCTGGTGAGGTGCTGATTCGTGTCAGCGCCTCGGGGGTCAACCGGCCCGATGTCTTGCAGCGCAAGGGCCTCTATCCCGTGCCGCCGGGGGCTTCGGACATCCCGGGGCTCGAGGTGGCTGGCCAGATCGTGGCCGGAGATGCACAGGCGTTGGCCGAAGCCGGCTTTCGGCTGGGCGATCGGGTCTGCGCCTTGGTTCAGGGCGGCGGCTATGCGCAGCTGTGCGTGGCGCCAGTGGCTCAATGCTTGCCGGTGCCGCCGGGGTGGTCCGATGTCGAGGCCGCAGGCCTGCCCGAGACCTTCTTCACCGTGTGGTCCAACGTCTTTCAGCGCGGCCGCCTCCAGGCAGGCGAGACGCTGCTCGTGCAGGGGGGCAGCAGTGGCATCGGCGTGACGGCCATCCAGCTGGCCAAGGCCTTCGGTGCGACCGTCATCGCCACGGCAGGCTCCGACGAGAAATGCGAGGCTTGCTGCCGGCTCGGGGCCGACCACGCGATCAACTACCGTCGCGAGGACTTCGCCGAGCGTACCCGTGAGCTGACCGGCGGGCGTGGCGCCGATGTCATCCTCGACATGGTGGCCGGTGACTACCTGCCGCGCGAAATCAGCTGCCTGGCCGACGACGGCCGCCTGGTCATCATTGCCTTGCAGCGGGGGTCCAAGGCCGAGCTCGACCTGGGGGCGTTGATGCGTCGGCGCCTGACGGTGACGGGCTCGACACTGCGTCCTCGCTCTGTGGCCTTCAAAGCCCAGATCGCGCGTGAACTGCGCCAGCAGGTGTGGCCTTTGCTCGCCTCGCGACGCATCGTGCCGGTCGTCTTTCGATGCTTCGAGCCGCAGGAGGCGGCCCAGGCGCACGCACTGATGGAGTCCAATCAGCACATTGGCAAGCTGATTCTGCAGTGGCGCCCTGCGGACCCCGCGTCCCCTTAAAATTCGCAGCTTTTTGCGCGGAGTGCTTCGTCCATGCGACGCAAACTCGTCATCGGCAACTGGAAGATGCACGGCAGCCTGGCCTCCAACGCCGAGCTGCTGGCCGGCTTGCGTGCGGCCGAGCCTTTCGGATGCGATACGGCGGTGTGCCCCCCATATCCCTATCTGGCGGCTTGTGTGCTGGCCTTGCAGGGCAGCCGCATCGCCTTGGGTGCGCAGGATTGCTCGGCCCACGAGCAGGGCGCCTACACCGGCGAAGTGTCCGCGGCCATGCTCGCCGACCTGGGCTGCCGCTACGTGATCGTCGGCCATTCCGAGCGTCGCAGCCTGCATGGCGAGACCGACGCACTCGTGGCCGACAAGGCGAAGATGGCCCTTGCCAAGGGCCTGATCCCGGTGGTGTGCGTGGGCGAGACTTTGGCCGAGCGCCAGGCCGGGCAGACCGAGTCGGTCGTCAAGCGTCAGCTGTCGGCCGTGATTCACGCCTTGGGTTCTTGCACACCGCAAATCGTGGTGGCTTACGAGCCCGTGTGGGCCATCGGTACCGGCCAGACCGCCACCCCTGAGCAGGCGCAGGCCGTGCACGCCGTGTTGCGTGCGCAGCTCGCGGCGGCCACGCCGCATGCCCAGAGCATGCGCATTCTCTACGGGGGCAGCGTCAAACCCGACAATGCCGCTGCCTTGTTCCAGCAGCCCGACATCGACGGCGGGCTCATCGGTGGCGCCTCGCTGAAGGCCGCCGACTTCATCGCCATCTGCCGCGCGGCCCAATGAGGCGAGCGGCTCCTGAATCACCGGAGAACACTGATGCAGTTCATGATGACCCTGATCCTCGTGGTGCAGTTGCTGGCTGCGCTGGCCATGATCGGGTTGGTGCTGATCCAACACGGCAAGGGGGCTGACATGGGGGCCTCATTCGGCAGCGGAGCCTCGGGCAGCTTGTTCGGAGCCAGCGGCAGCGCCAACTTCTTGTCGCGGACCACCGCGGTGTGTGCCACGGTCTTCTTTGCCTGCACGCTGGCCTTGGCCTATCTCTCCACGCCCGAGATCCGGGGGGCGGCTGCACCCGGTGCCAGTGTGCTCGACCAGCCCGCCAACCCGGCGGCCGCACAAATTCCGGCGGCGCCCGAGGCCGCGTCGGCCCCTGCGGCTGGGCAGCCGGCTTCGGCGGCTGGAGCCGCGCAGATTCCAGCCTCGGGGCAGTGAGGCCGAAGCAGGGGGGACCTCCGGGAGGGGAGCCTGCCAGTGGGCCTGCAGCCAGAGCGCCGCGGGTTGGGGTCGATGCGCCGATGACGTGGCGGCAAACCCGGAAAGCGGTCTTAAAAATCGCTCAGGACGCTTGGAGAAAACCCTGCATTTCGGGTTAGAATTTATGTCTGTGCAGTAAGCGGCGCCCCTCAGATTTTGCGGCCGCTTACGGGACCCAACCCAACGATTGGTGCATGTCGCAGGCTTGGCCTGCGAAAGTGTTCCGGGCCGACGTGGTGGAATTGGTAGACACGCTATCTTGAGGGGGTAGTGGCGAAAGCTGTGCGAGTTCGAGTCTCGCCGTCGGCACCATTGAAATGCATCTTCGGCGGAGTCCTCATCCGGTGCTTCGCCGACCCTGAGGCCGGTCCATTGAGGCGGGTGCAGGGAAATCGGGCGTGCTGAAGCAGCGGTTGACCGCTGAGGACAGCGCGCCTTATTTTTGCCGCTTGCGGCAAGGCCGGACGACGCAGACATGGCGCAGCCAGGACCCACGAAACGATGAGCCAAGCGACGCAACGCCTATGATCCTCGACCAGTATCTCCCCGTCCTTTTGTTCATTCTGGTCGGCGTCGCGGTGGGCGTGGCGCCGCAGCTGCTTGGGTTGCTCCTCGGGCCGCGAAGGCCCGATCCCGAGAAGAATTCCCCGTACGAGTGTGGCTTCGAGGCTTTCGAAGACGCGCGCATGAAGTTCGATGTGCGCTACTACCTCGTGGCCATTCTGTTCATTCTCTTCGACCTCGAAATCGCCTTCCTCTTCCCCTGGGCCGTGGCCTTGCACGAGATCGGGCCGGCGGGCTTCTGGGCCATGATGGTTTTCCTGTCCATTCTCGTGGTGGGCTTTGTGTACGAGTGGAAGAAGGGCGCCCTGGATTGGGAATGACCAAGGAGTGCAGTCATGAGTATCGAAGGCGTTCTCAAGGAAGGTTTCATCACCACGACGGTGGACAAGCTGGTCAACTGGTCCAAGACCGGCTCGTTGTGGCCCATGACCTTTGGGTTGGCTTGTTGTGCGGTGGAGATGATGCACGCCGGTGCGTCGCGCTATGACATCGACCGATTCGGCATGTTGTTTCGCCCCAGCCCGCGCCAGTCCGACCTGATGATCGTAGCGGGTACCTTGTGCAACAAGATGGCGCCGGCGCTGCGCAAGGTCTATGACCAGATGGCCGAGCCGCGCTGGGTGATCAGCATGGGTTCGTGTGCCAACGGGGGTGGTTATTACCACTACAGCTACTCGGTCGTGCGCGGTTGCGACCGCATCGTGCCGGTCGATGTCTATGTGCCGGGCTGTCCGCCCACGGCCGAGGCCTTGCTCTATGGCATCTTGCAGCTGCAGTCCAAGATCCGCCGCGAAAACACCATTGCCCGTTGAAGAGACGCCCATGACCCGACTCGACACTTTGCAAAGCGCGCTCGAGGCCCGTCTGGGCGGTCAGATCCGTTCGCTGCGGCGTGAGCGCGGCGAGCTCACTGTCGAGGTGGCTGCCGCCGACTACCTCGGTGTATGCCGCATCCTGCGCGACGACGAGGCTTTGCGCTTCGAGCAGCTCATCGACTTGTGTGGCGTGGACTACAGCACCTATGGCGACGGCCGTCATGACGGGCCGCGCTTCGCGGTGGTGTGCCACCTGTTGTCGATCACGCACAACTGGCGCTTGCGTGTGCGCACCTTCTGCCCCGATGACGACTTGCCCATGGTGGCTTCGGTCAACGAAATCTGGAATTCGGCCAACTGGTACGAGCGCGAGGCCTTCGATTTGTTTGGCATCGTCTTCGAAGGGCATCTGGACTTGCGCCGCATCCTGACCGATTACGGCTTCATCGGGCATCCGTTCCGGAAAGATTTCCCCACCACGGGCCATGTCGAGATGCGCTACGACCCCGAGCAGCGGCGCGTCATCTACCAGCCGGTGACGATCGAGCCGCGCGAAATCACGCCGCGCGTGATCCGCGAAGAGCGCTACGGCGGCTTGCACTGAGCCCGAGGCAACCATGGCTGACATCAAGAACTACACGCTCAACTTTGGCCCACAGCACCCTGCCGCCCACGGCGTGTTGCGCCTGGTGCTGGAACTCGACGGAGAGGTCATTCAGCGCGCCGATCCCCATATTGGGCTGCTGCATCGAGCCACCGAGAAACTGGCCGAGAGCAAGACCTACATCCAGTCCTTGCCCTACATGGACCGTCTCGATTACGTGTCCATGATGTGCAATGAGCATGCTTACTGTCTGGCCATCGAGAAGCTGTTGGGCATCCAGGTGCCCGAGCGTGCGCAATACATCCGCGTCATGTTTGCCGAGATCACCCGGCTGCTGAACCACTTGTTGTGGCTGGGCGCTCATGGGCTGGACTGCGGTGCGATGAACATGCTCATCTACTGCTTCCGTGAGCGGGAAGATCTTTTCGACATGTACGAGGCGGTCTCGGGGGCGCGCATGCACGCGGCCTATTTCCGCCCTGGCGGGGTCTACCGCGACCTGCCCGACCGCATGCCGCAGTACAAACCTTCCAAGATTCGCAGCGCCAAGGCGGTGGCCAAGCTCAACGAGAACCGGCAAGGCTCGCTGCTGGACTTCATCGAGGACTTCACCCGCCGCTTCCCGAAGCATGTGGACGAATACGAGACGCTGCTGACGGACAACCGGATTTGGAAGCAGCGCACGGTGGGCATCGGCGTGGTCAGCCCGGAGCGTGCGCTCAACCTCGGCTTCACCGGTCCGATGCTGCGCGGCTCGGGCGTCGCTTGGGATCTGCGCAAGATGCAGCCCTATGACGTGTACGACCGCATGGAGTTCGACGTGCCGGTGGGCACCAATGGTGACTGCTACGACCGCTACCTGGTGCGCGTGGAGGAGATGCGGCAGTCCAATCGCATCATCCAGCAATGCGTGGAGTGGCTGCGCAAAAACCCGGGGCCGGTCATCACCGACAACCACAAGGTGGCACCGCCGTCGCGTGTGCAGATGAAGTCCAGCATGGAAGAGCTGATCCATCACTTCAAGCTCTTCACCGAGGGATTCCATGTGCCCGAGGGCGAAGCCTATGCCGCCGTCGAGCATCCCAAGGGTGAGTTCGGCATCTACATCATCAGCGATGGTGCCAACAAGCCCTATCGCCTGAAGATCCGTGCCCCGGGATTTGCCCACCTGGCCGCGATGGATGAAATGTCCAGGGGGCACATGATTGCCGATGCCGTGGCCGTGATCGGCACCATGGACATCGTGTTCGGAGAGATTGACCGATGAGCGCCCAAGCCAAGCAGGTCCAGCCGATGCAGTTCGCGCCGGCCACGCTGGAGCGTTTTGCCCGCGAGGTGGCGAAGTACCCGCCCGATCAGAAGCAGTCGGCCGTGATGGCGTGTCTGGCCATCGTGCAGCAGGAGCAAGGTTGGGTGTCGGCCGAGGCTGAGTTGGGCGTGGCCCAGTACCTCGGCATGCCCCCGGTGGCGGTGCGTGAGGTCACCACCTTCTACAACATGTACAACCAGCAGCCGGTGGGCAAGTTCAAGCTCAACGTCTGCACCAACCTGCCGTGTCAGTTGCGCGGCGGGCTGGCCGCTGCCGAGTATTTGGCCCAACGTCTGGGCATCGAGATCGGAGGCACCACGCCCGATGGGCGGATCACCCTGCAGGAATGCGAGTGCCTCGGAGCGTGCGCCGATGCGCCGGTGATGCTGGTCAATGATCGCCAGATGTGCAGTTTCATGAGCAACGAGCGACTCGATGCGCTGCTGGCCGAGCTGGAGTCGGCCGCCAAGCAAGGGGTGAAGTGATGGCCCTCGACCTGTCCAAGTTCCAGGCCACCGGCCTTGAGACCTGTTTCCACGGTCGCCACATCCAGCCGCAGATCTATGCCGGATTGGACGGCCGCAACTGGCGCCTGAAGGATTACGAGGCTCGTGGCGGCTACCAAGCGCTGCGCAAGGTGCTGGGCGTGGACGGTGGGGCAGGCATGACGCCGGACCAGGTGATTGCCGAAGTGAAGGCCTCGGCCTTGCGCGGCCGTGGCGGCGCAGGCTTCCCCACGGGGCTCAAGTGGAGCTTCATGCCCCGCCAGTTCCCTGGGCAAAAGTACCTCGTGTGCAACTCCGACGAAGGCGAGCCGGGCACCTGCAAGGATCGTGACATCCTGCGCTACAACCCGCACATCGTGATCGAAGGCATGGCCATTGCCGCCTATGCGATGGGCATCAGCGTCGGCTACAACTACATCCACGGCGAGATTTTCGAGGTCTACGAGCGTTTCGAGGAAGCGATCGAAGAAGCGCGTGCGGCCGGCTATCTGGGCGACAACATCTTGGGCAGCGGTTTCTCGTTCCAGCTGCATGCCCACCATGGGTTTGGGGCCTACATCTGCGGGGAAGAGACCGCGTTGCTGGAATCCCTGGAAGGCAAGAAGGGTCAGCCGCGGTTCAAGCCGCCATTCCCGGCGAGCTACGGTTTGTACGGCAAGCCCACCACGATCAACAACACCGAGACCTTCGCGGCGGTGCCCTGGATCATTCGCCACGGGGGCGATGCCTACCTTCAGGTGGGCAAGCCCAACAATGGTGGCACCAAGATCTTCTCGGTGGTGGGGGATGTCGAGCGTCCGGGCAACTACGAGATCCCGATGGGCACGCCGTTTGCCACCTTGTTGGAACTGGCCGGCGGGGTGCGTCAGGGGCGCCGGCTCAAGGCCGTGATTCCGGGCGGCTCCTCGGCGCCGGTGCTGCCTGCATCCATCATGATGGAGTGCACGATGGACTATGACTCCATCGCCAAGGCCGGCTCGATGCTGGGATCGGGGGCGGTCATCGTGATGGACGAGACGCGCTGCATGGTCAAGTCGCTGCTGCGACTGTCGTACTTCTACATGCACGAGTCCTGCGGACAGTGCACGCCGTGCCGCGAGGGCACGGGTTGGTTGTGGCGCATGGTCCACCGCATCGAGCATGGCAAGGGCCGCCCCGAAGACCTCGAATTGCTGAACTCGGTGGCCGACAACATCCAGGGCCGCACCATTTGCGCCTTGGGCGATGCGGCGGCGATGCCCGTGCGGGCCATGATCAAGCATTTCCGTGACGAGTTCGCCCACCACATCGAACACAAGACCTGCCAGGTTCCGGCCTACGTTTGAGGCTTGCAGCATATGGTTGAAATCGAACTGGACGGCCGCAAGGTCGAGGTGCCCGAAGGCAGCATGGTGATGCATGCGGCCGAGAAGGCCGGTACCTACATCCCGCACTTCTGCTACCACAAGAAGTTGTCGATCGCGGCCAACTGCCGCATGTGCCTGGTCGATGTCGAGAAGGCGCCCAAGCCCATGCCCGCCTGTGCCACGCCGGTGACGCAGGGCATGGTCGTGCGTACCAAGAGCGACAAGGCGATCAAGGCCCAGCAGGCGGTGATGGAGTTCTTGCTCATCAACCATCCGCTGGACTGCCCGATTTGCGATCAGGGCGGCGAATGCCAGCTTCAAGACCTGGCCGTGGGCTACGGCGGCTCGTCCTCCCGCTACCAGGAGGAAAAGCGTGTGGTCTTCCACAAGGAGGTCGGCCCGCTGATCTCGATGGAGGAAATGAGCCGCTGCATTCACTGCACCCGCTGCGTGCGCTTCGGTCAAGAGATCGCCGGCGTCATGGAGCTGGGCATGCTGCATCGCGGCGAGCATTCCGAGATCACCACTTTCGTGGGACAGACGGTCGATTCCGAGTTGTCGGGCAACATGATCGACATCTGCCCGGTCGGAGCGCTGACGAGCAAGCCCTTCCGTTACAAGGCGCGCACCTGGGAGCTGTCGCGCCGTAAGAGCGTCAGTCCGCACGACTCCACCGGGGCGAACCTGATCGTGCAGGTCAAGAACAACAAGGTCATGCGTGTCGTGCCCCTCGAAAACGAGGAGGTCAACGAATGCTGGATCGCCGACCGTGACCGCTTCTCCTACGAGGCTTTGAACGTCGAAGACCGCCTGACAGTTCCGATGATCAAGCAAGGCGGCCAATGGCGCGAGGTCGATTGGCAGACCGCACTCGAGTATGTGGCCAACGGTCTCAAGCAGATCCGCCAGCAGCATGGTGCGCAAGCCATCGGCGCCTTGGGCAGTCCCCATGCCACCGCCGAGGAGCTGTACCTGCTGGGGCAGTTGATGCGAGGCCTGGGCAGCCAGAACGTCGACCATCGATTGCGGCATGCCGACTTCACGGCGCCGCCTGCCGGCCAAGCGCGTTGGTTGGGGTGCTCCATCGCCTCGCTGTCACAGTTGGAGGCCGCGCTGATCGTCGGGTCGTTCCTGCGCAAAGATCATCCCCTGTTGGCGCAGCGCTTGCGTCAGGCGGCGCGGCGTGGGGCGCGCATCCACAGCCTGCATGCGCTGCGCGATGACTGGCTGATGCCCATGGCCTCCAGCCTGACGGCAGCGCCTTCGGCCTGGGTGCAGGCCCTGGCGTCGGTGGCTGCAGCGATCGCGGCCGAGCGGGGCGTGGAAGCCCCGGTGCAAGTCGCAGTCGATGAGGAGGCCGTCGCGATTGGCCGCTCCCTGCTCTCAGGACAACGCAAGGCCGTGCTATTGGGTAACGCCGCGGTGCAGCATCCGCAGGCCTCGGAGTTGCTCGCGCTGGCCCACTGGATCGCTGCCCACACGGGTGCGACCTGCGGCGTGTTGGGCGAGGCGGCCAATAGCGTGGGTGCGCAGCTCGTAGGGGCCCTGCCTGGGCCGGGCGGGCTGGATGTGGCAGGCATGTTCGCGCAGCCGCTCAAGGCTTACGTGCTGCTGCACGTCGAGCCCTCGCTCGATGTGGCCGATCCGTTGCGTGCGACGCGGGCTTTGCAAGCCGCCGACATGGTCGTGGCGCTCACCCCGTTCAAGTCGGCCGCATCGGCGCATGCGGACGTGATGTTGCCCATCGCCCCCTTTACCGAGACGGCCGGCACCTTCGTCAACACTGAAGGTCGTGCGCAAAGTTTCTATGGTGTGGTCAAGCCCTTGGGCGAGACTCGCCCGGCGTGGAAGGTGCTGCGGGTGCTGGGCACGATGCTCGAGCTGCCTGGTTTTGCCTTCGAGACCGCCGAAGAAGTGCGGGCCCTGGCTTTGGGTGACGTGACGACGCTGTCTGCGCGGCTGAACAACGAGGTGCAGGTGACGGTGCGTCCGACGGCGGGCTCGGCCGGCCTGGAGCGCATCGCCGACGTACCCATTTACAGCAGCGACATGCTGGTGCGACGCGCGCCCGCGCTGCAGCGCACGCGCGATGCGCAAGGCCCGGTGGTGAGCGTCGGACTTGCCACCTGGGAGCGTTTGGGGTTGCAGGACGGCGATCGCGTGCGTGTGCAAGTCGGTGGTGGTGTGGCCACCTTGCCGGTGCGTTGTGATGCGAGCTTGGCGGCCAATGTCGTGCGCGTGGCTGCGGGGCATGCCCACACCGCCGAACTGGGGCCGATGTTTGCGGCCGTTGAACTGAGCAAGGCGTGATCGAGGACGCTGCAAATGCTTGAGACCCTCTCTCAATACGGCCAGGCCCAGCTCGGTGGTGCGTGGCCCGTGGTCTGGACCCTGATCAAGATCGTGGCCTTGGTGGTGCCACTGATGATTTGCGTGGCCTACCTCACCTTGTGGGAGCGCAAGGCCATCGGCTGGACCCAGGTGCGCCCTGGACCCAACCGGGTCGGACCCGCTGGCTTGTTGCAGCCCATTGCCGATGCGGTCAAGCTGATCTTCAAGGAGATCATCACACCCACGGCGGCCAACAAGGGTTTGTATTACCTGGCGCCGGTGATGACCATCATGCCCGCCTTGGCGGCTTGGGCGGTGATTCCCTTTGGTCCGGAGGTGGCGCTGGCCAACATCAACGCCGGCCTGCTGTTCTTGATGGCGATCACATCGCTGGAGGTCTACGGCATCATCATCGCGGGTTGGGCTTCCAATTCGAAGTATGCGTTCTTGGGCGCCATGCGCGCGTCGGCGCAGATGGTGTCGTACGAGATCGCCATGGGCTTTGCCTTCGTCGTGGTCCTCATGGTGGCCGGCAGCCTGAACATCACCGACATCGTGCTCAGCCAGGACAAGGGCTATTTCGCCGATTTGGGGCTCAACTTTTTGTCGTGGAACTGGCTGCCGCTGCTGCCCATCTGTGTCGTCTACTTCATTTCCGGATTGGCAGAGACCAATCGCCACCCTTTCGACGTGGTCGAAGGTGAATCGGAAATCGTCGCCGGACACATGATCGAGTACTCCGGCATGTCCTTCGCGATGTTCTTCCTGGCCGAGTACGCCAACATGATCCTGGTGTCGGCCCTGGCGGCACTGATGTTCTTTGGCGGCTGGCTGCCGCCACTGGACAGTGCGCTGTTCAACTGGATCCCGGGTTGGATCTGGTTGGGGCTGAAGACCTTCGTGCTGGTCACCATTTTCCTGTGGGTGCGCGCCACGTTCCCCCGGTTCCGCTACGACCAGATCATGCGCCTGGGCTGGAAGGTGTTCATCCCCGTGACCTTGGTGTGGCTGGTGGTGGTGGGTCTGTGGATCCAATCGCCCTGGAACATCTGGCACTGAACCGGAAGTCTGACGAGGTCCCACGATGTCTGCTGTAGCTTCCCTCAAGGGGTTCATCAACAGCTTCATGCTCACGGAGCTGATCAAGGGCCTGGCCCTGACGGGGCGGCATTTCCTCTCGCCGCACATCACCGTGCAGTTTCCGGAGGAAAAAACCCCCTTGTCACCCCGCTTCCGGGGCTTGCATGCCTTGCGCCGCTATGAGAACGGTGAGGAGCGCTGCATCGCTTGCAAGCTGTGTGAGGCGGTGTGCCCAGCCATGGCCATCACCATCGAGTCCGAGGTGCGTGAGGACGGTTCGCGCCGCACGACCCGCTACGACATCGATTTGACCAAGTGCATCTTCTGCGGCTTCTGTGAAGAGAGCTGCCCGGTCGATTCCATCGTCGAGACGCACATCTTCGAGTATCACGGCGAAAAGCGCGGTGACCTCTACTTCACCAAAGACATGTTGTTGGCCGTGGGCGACCGTTACGAAAAAGAAATCGCGGCCAACAAGGAGGCGGACGCGAAGTACCGGTGATTCCGGCCCTTCGGGCCCTGCCAGTGCCGAGGCACGCCGGGCCACTGGCCAACCGAGAACAAAGATATGGATACCCTAAGCGCGCTTTTCTACGTGTTCTCAGCAGTGTTGCTGTTCGCGTCATTTCGCGTCATCACGGCGCGAAGCACGGTGCATGCCGCGCTGTACCTCGTGCTGGCGTTTTTCAACGCTGCCGGCGTGTGGATGCTGCTGCAGGCCGAGTTCCTCGCCATCGCCTTGGTGCTGGTCTACGTCGGTGCGGTGATGGTGCTGTTCCTGTTCGTCGTGATGATGCTCGATGTCAACGTCGATGCTTTGCGGCAGAACTTCTGGAAGCACTTTCCAATTGCGGGTCTGGTGGGGGTGTTGATTGCCTTGGAGATGGCTTTGGTGCTGATGACGGGCTTTACGCCAGCCAGCCCACCGCAGCTCAGCCCCGAGCAGCTGCAGATGGGCAACACCAAGCTGCTGGGCATCGAGATGTACACGCACTATCTCTATCCGTTGCAAGTGGCCGCCGTGCTTTTGCTGGTGGCCATCGTCGCGGCGATTGCCCTGACGCTGCGCCGGCGCAAGGATTCTCGCTATGTGAACCCGGCCGACCAGATCCGCGTGACCAAAGCACAGCGCCTGCGCGTGCTGCGCATCGATCCGGTCGTCGACAAGCCGGCTGCGGCAACCGCCCCAGGCGGTGAACAGCCCACCACTGGAGGCAAGGCATGAGCATCACGCTGGGACATTACCTGACGCTCGGGGGCATTCTGTTCGCGATGTCGGTCATCGGCATCTTCATGAACCGGCGCAATTTGATCGTTCTGCTGATGGCCATCGAGCTGATGCTGTTGGCCGTCAACCTGAACTTCGTGGCTTTTTCGCATTATTTGGGCGACCTGGCCGGCCAGGTGTTCGTCTTCTTCATCCTGACCGTGGCTGCGGCCGAGTCGGCCATTGGTTTGGCCATTCTGGTCGTGTTGTTCCGCAACCGCTCGACCATCAACGTGGACGAACTCGACGCCCTCAAGGGTTGACGCAGCACAGGACACCACAAGATGTCGCAACTCTCACAGAACATGCTGGTGGCGGTGCCTTTGGCGCCGTTGGCCGGAGCCATCATCGCGGGTTTGTTCGGTCGTTACGTCGGCCGTCGCGGTGCTCACTTCTTCACCATCCTTGGGGTGCTGATCTCGTTCATCCTGTCGGCCATGGTGCTCAAGGCCGTGGCGGCGGACGGGGCGCGCTTCAATGCCACCGTGTACGAGTGGATGGTGTTGGGCGATCTGAAGATGGAGGTGGGCTTTCTCATCGATGGCCTGTCGGCCATGATGATGTGCGTCGTGACCTTCGTGTCCTTGATGGTGCATATCTACACCATCGGGTACATGGAGGAAGACCCCGGCTATCAGCGATTCTTTGCGTACATCTCGCTGTTCACCTTCGCAATGTTGATGCTCGTGATGAGCAACAACTTCCTTCAGCTGTTCTTTGGCTGGGAAGCGGTGGGGCTGGTGTCGTATCTGTTGATCGGCTTCTGGTACAAGAAACCGACGGCCATCTTCGCCAACTTGAAGGCCTTCTTGGTCAACCGGGTGGGCGACTTTGGCTTCATTCTCGGGATCGGCCTCATCGCGGCGTTTGCCGGCACGCTCAATTACACCGAAGCTTTTGGCAAAGCCGGCGAGCTGGCTCGTTTGAGCTTCCCGGGCACCG
Source organism: Caldimonas manganoxidans ATCC BAA-369 (assembly GCF_000381125.1). GTDB lineage: Bacteria > Pseudomonadota > Gammaproteobacteria > Burkholderiales > Burkholderiaceae_C > Caldimonas > Caldimonas manganoxidans. Next base: position 43,840 of record NZ_KB905936.1, on the reverse strand, counting down.
AGTGGATGCTGATCACGGTGATTTGCATCTGTTTGTTCATCGGTGCGATGGGTAAATCGGCCCAGTTTCCGCTGCATGTGTGGCTGCCGGACTCGATGGAAGGCCCTACGCCGATCTCGGCGCTGATTCATGCCGCGACCATGGTGACGGCTGGCATCTTCATGGTGGCGCGCATGTCGCCGCTGTTCGAGTTGTCGGACACGGCCTTGAACTTCGTGCTGGTGATTGGGGCCATCACGGCGCTGTTCATGGGGTTGCTGGGCATCATCCAGAACGACATCAAACGCGTGGTGGCCTATTCCACGTTGTCGCAGCTGGGCTACATGACCGTGGCGCTGGGCGTGTCGGCTTATTCGGTCGCGGTGTTCCACCTGATGACGCACGCGTTCTTCAAGGCCTTGCTGTTCCTGGCCGCTGGGTCGGTGATCATCGGCATGCACCACGATCAGGACATCCGCAACATGGGCGGCCTGCGCAAGTACATGCCCATCACCTGGATCACTTCGCTGTTGGGCTCCTTGGCGCTGATCGGTACGCCGCTGTTCTCGGGTTTTTATTCGAAGGACAGCATCATCCTGGCCGTGCAGGCCAGCACCTTGCCGGGGGCTGGCTTTGCCAGCTTCGCCGTGGTGGCCGGTGTGTTCATCACTGCGTTTTATTCGTTCCGGATGTATTTCCTGGTGTTTCATGGCCCGGAGCGCTTCCACGACAAACCTCATCCCTCAGCGGATGACCATGGCCACCATGACGATGCACACGGCCATCATGAGCCGCATGAGTCGCCCTGGGTGGTGACCGCGCCACTGCTGCTGTTGGCCGTGCCGTCGGTGGTGATCGGCTTCATGACCATTGGTCCGATGCTCTTTGGCGACTTCCTCAAAGACGCCATCTTCGTCGATACCCAGGCCCATCCCGCGATGAAGGTGTTGGCCGAGGAGTTTCATGGTGCAGCGGCGATGGCTTTGCACGGGTTGCAGACGCTTCCGTTCTGGCTGGCGTTGGCGGGGGTTGTCACGGCTTATGTCTTCTACCTAGTCAAACCCGAGATTCCAGCGGCGCTGCGCGCTCGCCTGGGGTGGCTGGTGCGCATCATGGAGAACAAGTACTACATGGATTGGATCAACGAGAAGGTCGTCGCCGCAGGCGCGCGATTGCTGGGCCGCGGTTTGTGGAAGGGGGGCGATGTGGGTTTGATCGACGGCCTGTTCGTCAATGGTTCGGCCAAACTGGTGGGCTGGACCGCCTCGGTGGTGCGTCTGGTGCAGTCGGGCTACATCTACCACTATGCCTTGGTGATGATCGTCGGCGTGATCGCGCTGATCACCTGGCAGTTGTGGCCACACCTGCAGTCCTTCCTGGTTCGTTGAGCGAGGTGGTCTGAACATGAGTCTGCTGAGCCTCGCGATTTGGACGCCCATTCTCTTTGGCGTCATCTTGCTGACCCTGGGGCGCGATGAGCATGCCAACGCGGTACGCTGGATCGCTCTGGCCGGGGCTGTGTTGAGCTTTTTCGTCACCGTCCCGCTGATCGCCGGCTTCGACACCAGCACTTCGGCGATGCAGTTCGTCGAACACGTGACCTGGATCGAGCGCTTCAATGTCCATTACCACCTGGGCGTGGATGGCTTGTCCGTTTGGTTCGTGTTGCTGACGGCTTTCATCACCGTCGTGGTGGTGATCTCGGCCTGGGAGGTGATCACCGAACGCGTGAACCAGTACATGGGGGCCTTCCTCATCCTCTCCGGCCTGATGGTGGGGGTGTTTTCGGCCCTGGACGGACTGCTGTTCTACGTGTTTTTCGAGGCCACGCTGATTCCGATGTACATCATCATCGGCATCTGGGGCGGTCCGCGGCGGGTCTATGCCGCGTTCAAGTTCTTCCTCTATACGCTGCTGGGCTCGCTGTTGATGCTGGTGGCGCTGGCCTATCTGTACTACAAGTCGGGCGGCAGTTTCGACATCTTGAGCTGGCATCAGTTGCCGTTGCCGCTGGACGTGCAAATGTTGCTGTTTGGGGCCTTCTTCTTGGCTTTTGCGGTGAAGGTGCCGATGTGGCCGGTGCACACCTGGCTGCCCGATGCCCACGTGGAAGCCCCCACCGGTGGCTCGGTGGTGCTGGCAGCCATCATGCTCAAGCTCGGCGCGTATGGCTTCCTGCGCTTTTCTTTGCCCATCGTGCCTGATGCGGCGCGTGAGCTGGATTGGCTCATCATCAGCCTGTCGCTGATCGCCGTGCTGTACATCGGCTTGGTGGCCTTGGTGCAGCAGGACATGAAGAAGCTCGTGGCCTATTCTTCGATTGCCCACATGGGCTTCGTGACCTTGGGCTTTTTCTTGTTCAATGAGCTGGCCGTCTCGGGGGCGATCGTGCAGATGATTGCGCACGGTTTCGTCTCGGGGGCGATGTTCCTGTGCATCGGTGTGTTGTATGACCGTGTGCACTCCCGAGAAATCGCTGCCTATGGCGGGGTGGTCAACACCATGCCGAAGTTTGCCGCGTTTGCCGTGCTGTTTGCCATGGCCAACTGTGGCCTGCCGGGGACGGCTGGCTTCGTGGGCGAATGGATGGTGATCCTGGGGGCCGTGAAGGTGAACTTCTGGATTGGGCTGTTGGCGGCCACCACGCTGATTTTCGGTGCGGCGTACACGCTGTGGATGGTCAAGCGCGTGTACTTTGGCGATGTCGCGAATGACAACGTGCGTGCCTTGCAAGACTTGAACAAGCGCGAGTTCTTCATGCTGGCGCTGCTGGCCCTGGCGGTGCTTTGGATGGGCGTGTATCCCAAGCCCTTCACCGATGTGATGCATCAATCGGTGGTGGATTTGCTCAAACACGTGGCCGTGTCCAAGCTGAACTGACGGGGCGATGACCATGAACACGATGAACTGGATCGCCATCTACCCCGAAATCACCTTGCTGGTGCTGGCCAGCGCCATCCTTGTGATCGACCTGTTCGTGACGCATCCTCTGCGCCGCCTGACGTATGGCCTTGCGTTGGCCACGTTGGCCGTGGTGGGTGCGATGCAAATGGCCTATTTCTTGGGGTACTACCTGGACGGGCAGACGGTCTATGCGGCGCATGGCATGGTCGTCAATGACCCGCTGGGCAATTTGCTGAAGTTTTTTGCGACGCTGTCGGTGTTCGTGACGCTGATCTACGGTCATCTGTACAGCGCCAAGCGCGACATGCTGCGCGGCGGGGAGTTCTTCACGCTCAGCTTGCTGGCCCTGCTAGGGATCATGGTGATGATCTCGGGCAACAACTTCCTGGTGATCTATCTCGGGCTGGAGTTGATGTCGCTGTCGCTGTATGCCTTGGTGGCTTTGCGGCGGGACGATCTCGTGGCCACCGAGGCGGCCATGAAGTATTTCGTGCTGGGCGCGTTGGCCAGCGGTTTCCTGCTGTACGGTTTGTCGATGATGTATGGGTCGACCGGATCGCTGGACATCGACGAAGTCTTCAAAGCGATCGCTGCCGGACAGGTCAACCGTCAGGTGCTGGTCTTCGGCCTGGTCTTCGTGGTGGCTGGCTTGGCGTTCAAGTTGGGTGCGGCGCCGTTCCATATGTGGGTGCCCGATGTCTACCAGGGGGCGCCCACGGCTGCGACATTGTTGATCGCTGGCGCTCCGAAACTGGCTGCTTTCGGGATCACGGTGCGCTTGCTCATCGACGGAATGATCGCCCTGGCGGTGGACTGGCAGCAGATGTTGATCGTGCTGTCGGTGGTGTCCTTGTTGGTGGGCAACCTTGCAGCCATTGCGCAGACCAATCTCAAGCGCATGCTGGCGTATTCCACCATCGCTCAGATGGGCTTCATGCTGCTGGGCCTGACCAGCGGCGTGGTCAATGGCAATACCTTGTCCGCAGCCAATGCCTACAGTTCGGCGATGTTCTATGTGGTCACGTACGTTCTCACGACGCTGGGAACCTTTGGCCTGATTCTGCTGCTGTCGCGTGAAGGGTTCGAGGCGGAAGAGATCAAGGACTTCAAGGGGCTGAATCAGCGCAGCCCTTGGTATGCCGCAGTGATGGCCATCTTCATGTTCTCGCTGGCGGGCATTCCGCCCACGGTGGGTTTCTACGCCAAGCTGGCGGTGTTGCAGGCGCTGGTGTCGACCAACGTGGAGCTTTACATCGGCTTGGCGGTGTTTGCGGTGCTGCTGTCGCTGGTGGGAGCCTACTATTACTTGCGTGTGGTCAAGGTCATGTATTTCGATGAGGCCGAGGATCGCACGCCGATCCAGGCCAGTGCCGAGGCGCGTGCGGTGCTGTCGGTCAACGGCTTGGCGGTCTTGGTGCTGGGCGTCTTGCCCGGTGGTCTGATGGCGATGTGCGCCCAGGCCATCGTGCGCGCCTTCTCGGTCTGAGCGAGGCCGGGTTGGCGCATGGACCAGTCGGCGTCGATCTGGGTGATCGTGATTGCGGCGGCTGTTGCGGCCAACTTGCCTTTCTTCAGTGAGCGGGTCTTTTTCGTTGGGCCTGTGCAGCATCCGAAGCGTCTGGCGTGGCGGCTGCTGGAATGGCTGGTCTTGCTGGGCTTGGTGCTGGCGCTGGGCATGGGGCTGGAGGCCCGCCTGGGTCAGCGTCATGCGCAGGGCTGGGAGTTTTATGTCGTGGCTGTCTGCCTGTTCGCGACCTTGGCCTTTCCCGGCTTCGTGTGGCGCTACTTGCGGCGGCGGCATCGCTGATCCGAGGCGGACATGAGTCGACATGAAGACGATCGCTCCTTGCTCGAAACCTGCGTGGAAGGCCGTGTCGCTTACGAAGGCAGCTTTCTGAAGGTCCGCAGCGACCGTGTGCGCTTGCCCGATGGGCGGCTGGCGAAGCGCGAATACGTCGTGCATCCTGGGGCCGTGATGGTGGTGCCCGTGCTCGACGATGGCCGCTTGGTGTTGGAACGCCAGTTCCGCTATCCCCTCGGGCGCGTGATGATCGAGTTCCCTGCTGGAAAGCTCGATGCGGGCGAGCCGGGTTTGCGATGCGCCATGCGTGAGCTGCGCGAGGAGACCGGCTATGTCGCTCGCCAATGGGCTCGGGCGGGCGTGTTGCACAATGCGATGGCCTATTCCACCGAGGGGATCGAGGTGTGGCTTGCGCGTGGACTGAGCCCGGGGCCGGCAAGCTTGGACGAGGGCGAGTTCGTCGAGGTGTTCACGGCCTGGCCGCAGCAGCTCGAGGCCTGGGTTCGCGATGGAACGGTCACCGATGCCAAGACGCTGATCGGTTTGCTGTGGTGGCAGCAATGGCAAGCTGGGCTTTGGTGCCCGGATTGGCAAGACGTGGATGACTCAAATCAGGCATCATCTACGCCATGAAGGTGTTCGATCTGCGCTGTGGTCATGGCCACGGCTTCGAAGGCTGGTTCGCTTCGGAGGAGGACTTTCAGTCCCAACTCGCGCGGGGTTTGTTGAGCTGTCCGCTGTGTGGGGATGCCACGGTCGAAAAATTGCCCAGTGCCCCGCGGCTGAACCTGGGCGCGGGCAGCCAACCCGAGGCGTCCGCGCCGCAGGAGGCGATGCCAACGCCGGAACAGCTTTGGCTGCGGGCGGTGCGGCATGTGCTCGAACACACGGAGGATGTGGGGGAGCGCTTCGCCGAGGAGGCGCGGCGTATCCATTACGGCGAGGTGCCTTCGCGAGGCATCCGTGGTCAGACGACGCAGGAAGATGCTCAAGCACTGCGCGAGGAGGGCATCGAGGTGCTGACCCTGCCATTGCCGGTGGGCATGAAGGGGCCGTTGCAGTAAGACGGTGCCCCTTGCGGTTGCGGCGCCCTGGGCTCAAGGACTCAGCAGCCGTCCCGGGTTGAATAGGCCCTGAGGGTCCAGGGCCCGTTTGATGGCCCGCATCAAGCCCAAGGCGACCGGTGATTTGCGTGCCGCGAGTTCGTCGCGCTTGAGCTGCCCCACGCCGTGCTCGGCCGAGATGGAGCCGCCATGCGCCGTGACGGCGTCGTAAACGATGCGATTGACGGTCTTTTCATGGGCGGCCAGGAACTCCGCGCCGGAGATGCCTGCCGGGGCCTGGACGTTGTAGTGCAGGTTGCCGTCGCCCAGGTGACCAAAATCGACCAGGCGGACTCCCGGCAGTCGGGCGGCAAGGGTCGCGTCGGTGGCCGCGACGAAGGCGGGGATGCGCGACACCGGCAGCGAGATGTCGTGTTTGATGTTGGGGCCTTCCTCGGCCTGCGCCAGTGGGATGGATTCCCGCAGATGCCACAGCGCGCGGGATTGCTCCAGGCTTTCGGCGACGACCGCGTCGCTGATGAGGCCAGCTTCATAGGCTTGCTCGAGCAGCTGCTCGAACAGCGCGCGCGCGTGGGCCTCGGATTCGTGATCGGAGGCTTCCATCAGCACCGTCCAAGGCGAAGGGGGTAGCGGTTGAGGCCGTTGCGGGAAATGGCGGCGTACGAGGTCGAGTGAGAACTGGTTCATCACCTCGAAGCCGGTGAGACTGGGGCCCAGGCGGGTCTGCGCGCACTGCAACAGACGCACGGCAGCGTCCATCGAGGGTAGGGCGGCCCATGCGGTCATGCGGGCCGCGGGCATCGGGTACAGCCGCAGGGTGGCGGCCGTGATGAGGCCCAGAGTGCCTTCGCTGCCGATGAAGAGGTCGCGCAGATCGTAGCCAGTATTGTCCTTGCGCAAGCCACTCAGGCCGTCCCAGATGTCGCCATCGGCCGTCACGACCTCCAGGCCCAGGCACAGCTCGCGAGCGTTGCCGTAACGCAACACCTGGGTGCCTCCGGCATTGGTGGCCAGGTTGCCACCGATGGTGCAACTGCCCTCGGCTGCTAGGCTCAGGGGGAACAGCAGCCCTTTTGCCGCGGCGGCTTCTTGCACGGCTTGCAGCACGCAGCCGGCCTCCACCGTCATCGTGAGGTTGGCGCTGTCGATGTCGCGAATGCGCTGCATTCTTTGCGTGCTCAGCAAGACTTGTCGGCCGCTGTCGTCGGGCACCGAGGCGCCGACCAAGCCGGTGTTGCCGCCCTGGGGTACCACGCTCACGCCGTGTCGGGCGCAGGCGCGGACCACGGCGGCGGCTTCGGCTGTGTTGGCGGGGCGAACGACGGCCAGGGCCTTGCCTCGATAGCGGCGTCGCCAGTCGAGTTCGTATGCCGAGAGGTCACCATCGGTGAGCACCTGAGAGGCGCCTACCGCTGCGCGTAAATCGTCGAGCAGACTCATAAGGGGTTCAGGCCGAGGGATGGGGGGAGGCGTTGCGCGCATGGCGTAGCCGCCAACGCACGTGCAAGGCGCAAGCGGTGAACAGCAGCAGACACAGCACGACTTCGATGGCCGCGAGCACGGCGCTGAAGCCGCGGTCGGAGGTGGCGCGCACCACGCCTTCGGTGAAGTAGATCCACACCAGCAGGCTCACCCAGCGGTAGGTGTACATGCGGTGTCTGAGCAAGCCGCTCAAGGGAAGAAGCAGGGGCAAGACCTTCAGCGCAAGCCAGGAGCCCCCGGGGCGCAGGGGGGCAAGCCACAGCTCCCACGCTAGGCCGAGCAGGATCAGGCCCGTAAGGCTGCCGACGGCCAAGGCGCGCGTGAGGTCGATGCGGTCGTGATGCTCCATCGGTGGCATCATAACGGGCATGAATGTTCCCAAGCAGCTGCCGCTGTCGGCGCGCGAGCGGCTGTCGGCGCTGGTCCATGCCTTGCAGGACTGGCCTTGGCGCGAGACCTTGCGAACGTTGGGTCAGCGTTTCCGTGAGGACCGATTGGGTCTGACCGCCGGCAGTCTGACGTTCACCACGCTGATTTCCTTGGTGCCACTGTTCACCGTGACGTTGGCGGTGTTCACGGCATTTCCGATGTTCGCCAGTTTTCAGGCGGCGTTGGAGGCTTATTTCATCAAAACCTTGGTGCCCGAGGCCATCGCCAAGCCCGTGCTGAAGGCGCTGACCCGTTTTGCAGCCAATGCCAATCGGCTGGGGACGGCGGGTTTGGTGGTGTTGGTGTTGACGGCGCTGTCGCTGATGCTGACGATCGATCGCACGCTCAATGCCATTTGGCGGGTGCGCAAGTCGCGTCCGATCGCGCAGCGGGTGCTGGTGTATTGGGCCGCGGCGACGTTGGGGCCGCTGTTGCTGGGCATGAGCCTGACGTTGACCTCGTATGCGCTGACGGCATCGCGCGGCTGGGTCGGCCAGTTGCCCGCCGGCGTGAACCTGTTGTTCAACGCATTGGAATACCTATTGATGGCCGTGGCGTTTGCCGGCTTGTTCCGGTATGTGCCCAATACCCATGTGCGCTGGTCACATGCGTTGGCCGGTGGGGTGTTCGTGGCCACGGGTTTGGAGCTGGCCAAGGCGTTGTTGGCTTGGTACGTGCGCAGCGTGCCGACCTACTCGGCCTTGTATGGCACGTTTGCGACGGTGCCCATTTTTTTGGTGTGGCTCTATCTGGTGTGGGTGGTGGTGTTGCTGGGGGCGGTGATTGCCGCGTATGCACCAAGTTTGCAGATGCGGGTGGTGCGCCGCCCGCCCACGCCGGGGCACCGTTTCCATTTGGCCTTGTCGGTGCTGCGCGAATTGCGCTCCAGTCGCCAGCAGGCCAGTCATGGGCTGAGCGTGGAGGCGTTGTCGCGGCGGTTGCGTGTGGATCCTTTGCAGATCGAGCCTTTGCTGGACAAGCTGCGTGCCTTGGATTGGGTGGGCCGGTTGGACGAGGAGGGCGGGGCGCGCCATGTGCTGCTGGTCGAGCCAGAGCACACGTTGGCGCAGCCCTTGGTGGCCGAGCTGCTGCTCGATCCGGCTCCCGATGTGCGTCGTTTTTGGGACAAAGCCGGCTTCGGCCGCATGACGCTGGCCGACTTGCTGGAGTGAGCCTCATCAGAACGGGATCTTGCCCGTCCAGATGTCTTTGTACATCACCCAGTCACCCATGAAGCTGTACAGCGGGCGCTTGAAGGACGCGGGCTTGTTTTTCTCGAAGCCGAAGTGGCCGATCCACGCGAAGCCGTATCCGGCCAACAAACCGTAGAGCAAGTACAGCGGCTGGCCGGTGATGAGCAGCGCTGCCAAGCAGATCAAGGCCAAGGTGGAGCCGACGAAATGCAGCCGACGGCAGGTGCGGTTGCTGTGTTCGCTGAGATAAAAGGGGTAAAACTCGGAAAAGCTCCTGAAGCTGCGCGGGTCCACACCCTGCGCTGGCAATGGGGTGCTCATGTGGGACTCCCAGGCGAGGCCAGAAAACCTTTGAGGGCATTCAACACCCCATCGGGGTTTTCCGTCATCAGGGAATGCCCGGCAGGCAAGGTCTGGACGTGCGCGCGCAGCGCCGCCCTCAGGTATTTCGTTGCCGCGGGTGGGGTCATTTGGTCTCGGGCGCCCAGCAGTAGCAGGGCCGGGCACTGCACGCGCTGCGCCGCTTGCAGTCCGGCGGCGTAGCGGTCGCAGATGGAGAAATCGATGTGGAAGAGGTTGGCGCCGTCGTGTTGCCGGGCATAGCGGGCTTGGGTCTGTTGCATCAGGGCCAGGTTGACCCCGTGCAACCAGGCGCCGGGCCCTGGCGCCGATGGCTTGGCCGCCAGCGTGCCGATGGAGAAGCCGTTGACCATGCGCATGGCCTGGTGCGGGTTCTTGAGCGCGGTGTCCAACAGCGCCGGCGAGACCTTCATCGGGTAGGCCGTGGCCAGTAGCGCCAGGTGGGTCGCGCGGTCGCCCAGGCGGACGGCAGCCTCGAGCGCGACGAGCGACCCCATGCTGTGCCCCACCAGAGCCGCTCGGCTGACGCCGGCGGCCTGCAGCAGGGCCATGAGCCAGTCGGCCAGCGTCTCGACGCTGTCCAGGGCCGGTCCGGGACTGCCCCCATGCCCCGGAAGGTCCACTGCGAGCACGGCGTGGCCGTGATGGGCCAGGTAACGGGTTTGCAAGGCAAAGACGCTGTGGTCGTGCAGCGCACCATGGATGAAGACCACACAAGGCAGAGCCGGATCGAAGGGCTTGCCACCGGTGTAGACATGGGCTTGACGGCCCTGAACCGAGAGTTTCATGTGCTTGCCCCTGCTTTTTCGGCGGCCTTCAAGGCGCGACCCAGATCGTCGATCAGATCGGCCGGGTCTTCCAGGCCGATGGATAGGCGGATGGTGCCCGGTGTGATGCCGGCTCGGGCCAGTGCGGCGTCGTCCATGCGGAAATGGGTGGTGCTGGCCGGGTGGATGACCAGCGAGCGGCAGTCGCCCACATTGGCCAGGTGTGAGAACAAGCGCAGGCTTTCGATGAAGCGGCGGCCTTGCTGGCGGCTGCCCCGTAGGTTGAAGCTGAAGACGGCACCGCAGCCTTTGGGCAGGAGGCGTTGGGCCAATGCATGGCCGGGGTGGGTGGGCAGTTCGGGATAGGCGACCGATTCGACCATCGGGTGCTCGGCCAGAAATTTCACCACGGCTCGGGTGTTGGCGACATGACGTTCCATGCGCATCGACAGGGTTTCGATCCCTTGCAGGATCAACCAGGCCGAATGCGGGCTGAGGCAGGCACCGAAGTCGCGTAGGCCCTCGCGGCGTGCGCGCAGCAAGAAGGCGCCCACGCTGCTTTCCTCGGTGAACACCATCTGGTGAAAGCCTTCGTAGGCTTGGGTCAGTTCGGGGAAACGCCCCGAAGCCTCCCAGTCGAAGCGCCCGCCGTCGATCAGCACGCCGCCGATGACGGTGCCATGGCCGCTGAGGAATTTGGTGGCCGAGTGCATCACCAGATCGGCGCCATGCTCGAGGGGGCGCAGCAGTGACGGTGGGGTGAAGGTGGAATCCACCAGCAGGGGCACACCGTGCTCATGGGCGATGGCGCTGACGGCGGGAATGTCCAGCACGTCCAGCCCAGGGTTGCCCAGTGTTTCACCGAAAAACAGCCGGGTGCTGGGGCGGATGGCGGCCCGCCAGGCGTCCAGGTCACCAGCCGGGACGAAGGTCGTCTCGATGCCGAAGCGAGGCAAGGTGTAGTGCAAGAGGTTGTGCGAGCCGCCATACAGTGACGAGCTGGCGACGATGTGGGAGCCGGCGCCCATCAGCGTGGCCACCGCCAAGTGCAGCGCAGCCTGACCGCTGGCCGTGGCAATGGCTCCGACGCCGCCTTCGAGAGCGGCCATGCGCTCCTCCAGCACGGCCGTGGTGGGGTTGGAGATGCGGGAGTACACATGGCCGGCGCGCTCCATGTTGAATAGCGCAGCGGCATGATCGCAGTCGTCGAAGACGAACGAGGTGCTGAGATAAATGGGCACCGCGCGGGCGCCGGTGGTGGGGTCGGGCGCACTGCCGGCGTGCAAGGCCAGTGTGTCGAAGCCGGGGTCGGAATATCCTGGCATGATGTCTCCAAGGTCTTGGTCTGGCTCCTGGGATGATCCAGGAGAAGGCGTACTGCTCGCGCACCGGCATTGTGGGCTATATTGAAGTCCCGTTTCCGTTTCGCCGATCCGAGTCTTGCCAGAGGAGGCCACCATGAAAGTCAGTGACATCTTGCGTGTCAAGGGAGGTACGCTGTTCACGGTGTCGCCCGACGAGCGCCTGGGAGAGGCCATGAAGACCATGGCCGAGCACGACATCGGTTCGCTGGTGGTGATGGAGCACGGCGAGCTGGTGGGGATGTTGACCTTCCGTGAGTGCATCCAGGCCGTGGTGGCCAATGGGGGCTCGGTGGGTCAGACGATCGTTCGCACCGTGATGGATGCGGCGCCACTGACGTGCACCCTGGAGACCGAGATCGACGAGGTGCGTCGCATGATGCTGGGACGGCATGCCCGCTACATGCCAGTGATGAACGATCGCACCTTGATGGGCGTGATTTCGTTCTACGACGTGGCCAAAGCGGTGGTGGAAAGCCAAGATTTCGAAAACCGCATGCTCAAGGCCTATATCCGCGACTGGCCCGTGGGCGACGAGCCGGCGCAGGCCTCCTGAACGCTGCGGGGCGGGCCCTGCCCAGCCCCGGCCACCGGGGCCCAGGCGTCTTGGCGCAGCCCGCGCCGTATCGAGCGGTGCTTCGGCCCGTAAAATCGGGGGTTCTCTTCCATAGGCCGGGGCTGCCATGTTGGTGCGACTCCGGTCCCTTGATCGCTTGGGTTCCATGTCCGGCAGCACTTTCGGCCAGCTCTTTCGTGTCACCAACTTCGGCGAGTCCCACGGTCCGGCCATTGGCTGCGTGATCGACGGTTGCCCGCCTGGACTGGCCTTGTCGCCGGCTGATATCCAGCCGGATCTGGACCGTCGCCGTCCTGGCACTTCGCGTCATGTGACCCAGCGCAACGAACCCGATACGGTGGAGATCCTCTCGGGTGTGTACGAAGGGCGGACCACCGGCACGCCGATTTGCCTGCTGATCCGCAACACGGACCAACGGAGCAAGGATTACGGCAATCTCTTGCAGACCTTCCGCCCGGGGCATGCCGACTACACCTACTGGCACAAGTACGGTATCCGTGATCCGCGCGGCGGCGGGCGTTCCTCGGCGCGGCTGACCGCCCCGATGGTGGCTGCGGGGGCTGTGGCCAAGAAATGGTTGCGCCAGCAGTACGGCACCACGTTCCGTGGCTGCATGACCCAGTTGGGCGAGATCGAGATTCCGTTCGAGTCCTGGGAGCATGTGCCCCACAATCCTTTCTTCGCCCCCAATGCCAGCATGATCGAGCGGCTGGAAGCCTACATGGATGCCCTGCGCAAGGCCGGTGATTCGGTCGGCGCCCGTCTGCGTGTGGAGGCCTGCGGCGTGCCGGTGGGCTTGGGCGAGCCGTTGTTCGACAAGCTCGATGCCGACATTGCCTACGCCATGATGGGCATCAACGCGGTCAAGGGGGTGGAGATCGGTGCAGGTTTTGCCAGCGTGTCTCAGAAGGGCACCGAGCATGGGGATGAGCTCACGCCGGAGGGCTTTTTGAGCAACAACGCCGGCGGTGTGCTGGGCGGCATCAGTACCGGTCAGGATCTGGTGGTGCATCTGGCGATCAAGCCGACGAGTTCGATCCGCACGCCGCGTCGCTCGATCGACCTGCAAGGCCAACCGACCACGGTGGAGACCTTCGGGCGCCATGATCCCTGCGTGGGCATCCGTGCCACGCCGATTGCCGAGGCCATGCTGGCCCTGGTGGTGATGGATCACGCCTTGCGTCACCGCGCCCAATGTGGTGATGTGGCGGTGACCACGCCCAAGATCCCCGCCAGCGCAGCGCAGGCCTGAGCCCGTGGCGGCGGCCACCGGCGTGCCCGCGCGCCCCCAGGGCCTGTGGCGATTTGCCGCACTGGCGGCGGTCTACTTTGGCTTCATTGGCTATTTCAACCCGTATTTGCCGTTGTGGTTGAAGGAGTTGGGCTTTGGCTCGCTGGCCATCGGTGGACTGACCGCCGTCCAAAGCCTCACTCGGGTGATCGCGCCTTATAGCTGGGGGTGGCTGTCCGACCACACAGGCCGACGCACGTTGCTGATGCGCTGGGCTGCCAGCCTGGGTTTGGCCAGCAGTCTGGGCCTGTTGTGGATGCCGCAGTGGGTGCCGCCTTCGGTGAGCCTTGTCGCGGTGGTGCTCTTTTTGATGTTCTTCAACACCAGCGCGATGATGCCCATGGCCGAGGCAGCCCTGGCCCAGCGGGTGAGTACGTCGCAGGGCCTGGACCTCGCTCGCTACGGCCAGGTGCGTGTGTGGGGTTCGGTGGGCTTCATCGTCACGGTGCTGGTCTTCGGTTGCGTGTTCGAGCGTTTTGGCTTGGCTTGGTTTGCGACGGGCACGGTGGCCCTGCTGGCGGCCCTGGTGGCCGTGTGCTGGCGCTTGCCGGCTGGCGATGAGGCGTCCACAGCCGGCAGCCCGGCGCCGGCCTTGGCACCGGTGTTGGCGCTGCCAGCGGTGCGCTGGTTTTTCGTCTCGGTGTTCTTCATGATCCTGGCGCATGTCGCGTTGTATGCCTTTTTCTCGCTGTACCTGGACGCCCTGGGCCACAGCAAGCGTGTGGTGGGGATGCTGTGGGCCGTGTCGGTGATGGTGGAGATCGTTTGGTTTTTGTTGCAGGGGCGCTGGTTGGTGCGCTGGCCGCTGTCGTATTGGATGGTCTTGGTCTGTGGGGTGGCTGCGTTGCGCTTCGGAGCCACCGCCGCGTTCGGAACCAGCCTGGTGGTGCTGGTGGTCGCGCAGCTCAGCCATGCCTTGACGTTTGCCACCCATCACACGGTGTGCATGGCCTTCATCCATCGGCACTTTGGTGATCGCCTGCGCGGACGCGGCCAGGCCTTGTACTCGGTGCTGGGCTATGGGGTGCCAGGCGTGCTCGGGGGGGTGGTCGGCGGCGCATTGGGTGATGCGTGGGGCTGGTCCAGCGTGTTCTGGGCGGCCGCGCTGGCCGCAGGCTTGGCCACGCTGGCGGCGTGGCGGGTGGCGCAGATCGAGGGATGAGCCTCGAGCGCAGCGTGGCTGGTTTTCCCTGATGCTTCGGCGCAAAACGGGCCGCTGCTGACGGCTTGGCCGTGTAGTGTGCGTAGTCCTTACAAAAAAGTCCGATGTAACGCGGGCGTACCGGGGCTCGACCTCTGGCGCCCCCAGGCCAGGCTGCCTATGCTGCGGCTCATTCCCCAACCGAGGCCGGCGGCACCGGCCGACACCCCATCGAGCACCGCAGGAGACATCGATGCCGCAGCTTTACCCATTGCCGCCGCGCTGGCGGCGCGCGGCCCGGCAGGGCCTGGCCGCCTTGACGCTGGCCACCACGGCCCTGGGCATCTCGACGGCCCAGGCCCAGAGTGCACCGCGCACGGCCTTCGTGCATCTGTTCGAATGGAAGTGGACCGACATCGCGCGCGAGTGCGAGACCTTCCTCGGGCCCAAGGGCTTCGCGGCGGTGCAGGTGTCGCCCCCGAACGAGCACAACTGGGTGACCAGCGGTGATGGTGCACCTTATCCGTGGTGGATGCGCTACCAGCCGGTGAGCTACAGCCTGGACCGCAGCCGCAGCGGCACGCGCGCCGAGTTCCAGGACATGGTCAACCGATGCAATGCCGTGGGCGTGGGCATCTACGTGGACGCCGTGATCAATCACATGTCCGGCGGCACGGGCGGCACCTCGAGCGCTGGGCGCAGCTGGAGCTATCACAACTACCCTGGGCTCTATGGCCCCAACGACTTCCACCAGCCGGTGTGCAGCATCACCAACTACGGGGATGCGAACAATGTGCAGCGTTGCGAGCTCTCGGGCTTGCAGGACCTGGACACTGGGAGCGCTTATGTGCGCGGCAAGATCGCCGACTATCTGGTGGATCTGGTCAACATGGGGGTCAAGGGCTTCCGGGTGGATGCGGCCAAGCACATCAGCCCGACCGACCTGGGCGCCATCATCGATGCGGTCAACAGCCGCACCGGCGCGAACCGCCCTTTCTGGTTTCTGGAGGTGATTGGCGCGGCCGGCGAGGCAGTGCAGCCGAACCAGTACTTCTCGCTCGGCGGCGGCCAGGTCACCGTGACCGAGTTCAACTATGGGAAGCAAATCTTCGGCAAGTTCGCCGGTGGCGGCCGTCTGGCCGAGCTGCGCAGCTTCGGTGAAACCTGGGGCCTGATGCCCAGCAGCAAAGCGATTGCTTTCATCGACAACCACGACAAGCAGCGCGGTCATGGCGGCGGTGGCAACTATCTGACCTACCACCATGGCTCGACCTACGATCTGGCCAACATCTTCATGCTGGCTTGGCCTTATGGCTACCCGGCGCTGATGTCCAGCTATGCCTTCAACCGCAGCACGGCCTACGACACGAGCTTTGGCCCGCCACACGACAGTGGTGGCGCCACCCGTGGCCCCTGGGATGGTGGCGGCAGCCAGCCGGCCTGCTTCAACCAGAGCATCGGTGGCTGGGTGTGTGAGCACCGCTGGCGGGGCATCGCCAATATGGTGGCCTTCCGCAACGCCACGCTGCCCAACTGGACCGTGACCGACTGGTGGGACAACGGCAATAACCAGATCGCTTTCGGGCGGGGTGACAAGGGCTTCGTGGTGATCAACCGCGAAGACGCCGCGCTGACGCGCAACTTCAAGACCAGCCTGCCAGCCGGCCAGTACTGCGATGTCATCTCCGGGGACTTCAACAATGGTCAGTGCACGGGCCATGTGGTGACGGTCGATGCCGGCGGCTACGTGACGCTGACGGCCGGGCCCAATGGTGCGGCGGCCATCCACGTGGGCGCCCGTCTGGACGGCGCCTCTCAGCCGCCGACGACCGCCTCGGTGACGTTCAACGCGTCGGCCGATACCTTTTGGGGACAGAACCTGTTCGTCGTGGGCAACCACAGCGCACTGGGCAACTGGTCGCCGGCGGCCGCCAGGCCGATGACTTGGATTTCCGGTTCGGGCACGCGCGGGAACTGGCGCGCGGTGCTCAATTTGCCGGCCAATACCACCTACCAATACAAGTTCATCAAGAAGGACGGGGCTGGAAACGTGGTTTGGGAGGGCGGTGGCAATCGCGTCGTGACCACGCCGTCTGGGGGCGGATCGGTGAGCACGGGCGGCAATTGGCAGTAGCCGGCGGCGGGGGCGCTCTTCAGGCGCCCACCACCCGCAGCATCTCGTAGCAGTTGCCCAGCGTGTGATAGTCCAGCCGGCCCACCGGGGTTTTTTCTTCGCCCAGTCGGCGGTTGTCGCGGGTGAGCGTGTGGTACCAGGCGCCGTGTTCGTGGTCGATGAAATAGTCCCAGCAGTAAGACCACAGTCGGTCGTACCAGCGCCAATAAGTTTCCAGGCCGGTGCGGTGGCCCAACAGGGCGGCCGCGGTGGCGGTTTCGGACTGTACCCAGAAGGCCTTGCGGTCGTCGCATATGCTGCCGTCGGGCGCCATGCGGTTGAACAGGCCACGGGCTTCTTCGTCCCAGCCATGGGCCACGGTAAAGTCGAACAGGGCCTGGGCGCGCGGCAACAGCCACGGGGCCGGACGCAGGCGGTCCAGGATGAGCAACAGCTTGGCCCATTCCGTTTGATGACCCAATTGGTAGCCCCAGGGACGAAAGATCTCGTCGGGCTGGTCGCGGTGGTAGGTCCAATCGGGCGTCCAGTCGGCGTGGTAGTGCTCCCAGATATGGCCGTCGGTCTGGTCGGCCAGATCCACCGTGACACGTCGGGCGATTTGCTCGGCCCGGTCGAGGTAGGTCGTGTCCCCCGTGGCTTCAAAGGCGCCCAGCAGCGCTTCGAAGACGTGCATGTTGGCGTTTTGGCCGCGGTACGACCCCCAGCGGCCATCTTCGGTCAGCTCGTCGGCATACAGCCCTTGGGATGGGTCCCAGAATAGGTCATTCAAGGTCTGCCAGGTCTGGGTCAGCCATTCGCGCGCTTGCACCACGCCGGCTTTGAGCGCATGGGCATAGGCCAGCATCACGAAGCCCAAGCCATAGGCATATTGCGCGTCATCTTCCACCATGTATTCACGTCTGCCGTCGGGGCGGTCCTCCACGCGCAGCATCCAGGCATAGCGGCCGGTGGCTGCATCGAGGTGGGCTTCGCGCAAGAAGGCCAGGCCGTGGCGAACGGCGTCTAGATAGGTCGGCGTGCGGAAATGCAAATGCGCCTGGGCGTAGTTGTAGATCAGGCGCGTGCTGTTGACGAGGTGCCGGTGTTGTGTGTCGTAAGCCGTGCCGTCGTCGAGGAAGAAGTGAAAGTACCCCCCGCGCCGATCGATGCAGCGCGGGTGGTAGAAGGCCATCGTGTGAAAGATGTGCTCTTTCAAAAAGGCAGCGGAGCGATAGAGCGGAAAGACTTGCATCATGCAAGAGTATCAGGCGATGCGCAGCTCGGTCTGTCCGTCGAAGAGGTGGCTGTGCTCGGCAGACCAGGTCAGATGGACGCGCTCGCCCACGCGTTGCGTGACCTTGCCGGGCACGCGCACCGTAAGGCGGCCCAGGGGGGTGTCCACCAAGGCGTAGGTTTCCGGCCCCGTGGGTTCGACCATGCCCAACTCACCGGGCAGACCGTGGTCTGAGAACTGCAGGGCTTCAGGGCGCAGGCCGTAACTGATGGCCTGACCGGCATGCGCCTGCAGGGCTTGCTGCTGCCCAGGAGTGAGCGCCAGACTCCATCCATGGGCCTGCAGCTCCTCGGAGCCGGTGCGCGAGGCCTCGATGAAGTTCATGGCCGGTGAGCCGATGAATTCGGCAACGAAACGGTTGGCCGGTCGGCTGTAGATGTCCTCAGGGGTGCCGAACTGCTGGACCTGGCCGTCCCTCATCACGGCGATGCGGTCTCCGAGTGTCATGGCTTCGACCTGATCGTGCGTGACGTACACGGTGGTCGTGCGGGTGCGCTGGTGCAGCAGTTTGATTTCCGCGCGCATCTCCACGCGCAGCTTGGCGTCGAGGTTGGACAGGGGTTCGTCGAAGAGAAATAGTTTGGGATTGCGCGCCAGGGCCCGGCCCATGGCCACACGCTGGCGTTGGCCGCCCGAAAGCTGGGCCGGCCTGCGGTCCAGCAGATGCTCGATTTGCAGCATCTTGGCCACGCGGGCAATCGCGGCTTGGCGCTCGGCTTTGGGCACCTTGCGCATCTCCAGGGCAAAGCCGATGTTGTCGGCCACCGTCATGTTCGGATAGAGCGCATAACTCTGGAACACCATGGCGATGTCGCGATCCTTGGGCAGGGCGTGGGTGACATCGCGATCGCCGATGTGGATGCTGCCGGAGGTCGGGTGGTCCAGTCCGGCGATCATCGCCAGCAGCGTGGACTTGCCGCAGCCCGAAGGGCCGACGAGGATCAGAAATTCGCCCGCCTCGACTTCGAGATCGATGCCTTTGAGGATTTCGATGGAATGGTAGGCCTTGCGGACTTGGCGGATGGAGAGGGCTCCCATGGGACTCAACCTTTCACGGCGCCGGCGGTGAGGCCGCGCACGAAATATTTGCCAGCGATGATGTAGACGATCAGCGTGGGCAGGGCGGCGATCATGGCGGCGGCCATGTCGACGTTGTACTCCTTGACGTTGGCGGTGGTGTTGGCCAGGTTGTTCAGGCCCACCGTGACCGGCTTGGACTCTGCGCCAGTGAACACCACGCCATAGAGGAAGTCGTTCCAGATCTGCGTGAACTGCCAGATCAGGGTGACGACCAGGATGGGCGTGGACAGCGGCAGGACGATGCGCCAGAAGATGCGCCAGAAGTCGGCACCATCGATCATGGCGGCTTTGACCAACTCGTCGGGCAGCCCCACGTAGTAGTTTCGGAAGAACAGCGTGGTGGAGGGCAGGCCAGCCAGCACGTGGACGAGCACCAGGCCCCAGATGGAGGTCGACAGCCCCAGCCAGCCCAGCACTTGCGACATCGGCAGCAGCACCACCTGCATGGGCATGAACACACCAAAGAGCATCAGCCCGAACACCAGCTCGCTGCCGCGGAAGCGCCACTTGCTCAACACATAACCATTGAGAGCGCCAAGCACGGTGGAGATCAGCACGGCAGGCACCACCATCGCGATGGAGTTCATGAAGAAGGGCCGCAGCCCTCCGCAGTCGGTGCCCGTGCAGGCACTGGACCAGGCTTTGGACCAAGCGGCCAAGCTTGGGTTGGATGGCAGGTCCAGCAGGCCGCCGGCACGGATCTGGTCCATGTCCTTCAGGGAGGTGACCACCATCACATACAGCGGCGCGAGGAACAGCGCAGCGAAGACCGCCAAGGCGCCCAAGATGAGGAATCGATGCAAATGCTTCATGCGGACTTCTTCGTGCGCAGTTCGCTGTAGAGGTAGGGAACGACGATGGCTGCGACCGTGGCCAGCATGATGGTGGCCGATGCCGCTCCCAGGCCGATCTGACCACGAGTGAAAGCCATCGTGTACATGAAAGTGGCAGGCACGTCGGTGGCGAAACCAGGGCCACCGGCGGTCAGCGCCATGACCAAGTCGAAACTCTTGATTGCGATGTGTGACAGCACCAGCAATGTGCTGAAGAAGACGGGGCGCAGACTGGGGATGAGGATGCGCCAATAGATGCGCGGCAGGCTGGCGCCGTCGAGTTGGGCGGCCTTGATGATGCTGTCGTCGATGCCGCGCAGCCCGGCCAGGAACAGGGCCATCACGAAGCCGGCCGATTGCCACACCCCGGCGATCACCACGGTGTAGATGGCCCGATCGGGGTCGATGAGCCAGTCGAAACGAAAGCTCTCGAAGCCCCATTGGTGCATCAGGTGCTCCAGGCCCAGGCCCGGATTGAGAATCCATTTCCAGGCCGTGCCGGTGACGATGAAGCTCAGCGCCATCGGATAGAGGAAGATGGTGCGCAAGGCGCCTTCGGCGCGCACCTTCTGGTCCAGCAAGATGGCCAGCAACAAGCCCAAGGCCATCGACAGGCCGATGAAGAGCACACCAAAGATGCCCAGGTTGCGCATGGCCAGCCACCAACGTTCGCTCTCGAACAAGGTGACGTACTGCTCGAGACCGACGAATTCGTAGTTGGGTAGCAGCCGTGAGGCCGACAGCGAAAGGTAGCCGTTCCAGGCGATGAAGCCGTAGATGAAGATCATCGACAGCACGAAAGAAGGCGCGAGCACCAAGCGCGGCAGCCAAGGCTGGCGCGGCCGCAAGGCAGGGGAGGAGGTCATGCGGGATCGGTGAGGAACTTCAGAGACGGCGGCCGCGGCCCCAGGGCCGCGGCCGCCGGCGCAACACACGCCGGGGACAAAGAAATCACTGCGCGCGGGCCGCCGCAGCGATACGATCCATGGCTTCTTTCGCGCTCATGCGGTCGCTGTTCCAGAACTGCGAGACCACATCCTTGATCGCGCCTTCGATGGCCGAGGGAACGGCCATGCCATGGGCGATGGAGGGCACCAAGGTGCCGGACTTGGCCGAGGCGGCGAAGTCGCGTGCCGAGAGTTTGGCGCAGTCATCGAACTTGGACAAATCCATGTTCAAGCGCACCGGGATCGACCCCTTGTTCAGATTGAACACCTCCTGGAACTCCGGCGAGACCAGGGCTGCGGCCAAGTCTTTCTGCGCCTTGACGTTGGCTTCGTTCTTGATCTTGAACATCGCGAAGCTGTCGACGTTGTAGGTAAAGGCCTGGGCCGTACCAGGGGCCGGGGCGCAGAGGAAGTCCTTGCCGGGCACTTTGCCAGCGGCGACGAACTCGCCTTTGGCCCAGTCCCCCATCAGCTGCATGCCGGCTTGGCCGTTGATGACCATCGCAGTGGCCAGGTTCCAGTCGCGTCCCGGGGCGTTGCGGTCGGTGTAGTCCTTGATGCGCTTGAAGGTGGTGAGCACCTTCTCCATGGTCGGGCTCTTGAGCGCGGTCTGGTCCAGTTGCACCAGGGCTTTCTTGTAGAAGCCCACGCCGCCCACGCCCAGAGCGACCGATTCAAAGGTGGTGAAGTCCTGCCAATTCTGGCCGCCATGGGCCACGGGGATCACACCGGCCTTCTTGAGGGCCTCGGCCGCGGCAAAGAATTCGTCCCAGGTGGTCGGCATCTTCACGCCAGCCTTGGCCAAGACCGCCGGGTTGGCCCATAGCCAGTTCACGCGATGCACGTTGACCGGTGCGGCCACATAGCTGCCTTTGTATTTCAGTCCATCGGCAATGGGCTTGGGTAGCAGGGCGTCCCAGTTGTTGGCCTTGGCCACGTCATCGATGCTGGCCAGCACGCCTTCGCGGGCCCACTCCTGAATCGACGGTCCCTTGATCTGGGCGGCTGCCGGTGCATTGCCCGACACCACACGCGATTTGAGTACCGTCATCGCCGAGTCGCCACCGCCGCCGGCCACCGCGAAATCGCGCCAAGTGTGTCCGAGCTTGAGCATTTGGCCTTTCAACGCGGTGGCGGCCTTGGCTTCGCCGCCAGAGGTCCACCAATGCAGCACTTCCACCTCACCGGCCGTCACGGCCGTGCTCAGGCCCAGGGCGGCGCAGGCCGCCCAGGCCTGCTTTGAAAGGCGCGCGAGGCGCGAGCGTGTGGATCGGGTCAGGGTCATGTCCTTGCTCCTCAGGTTGTGGGTATGCACGTCGGGGACGTGTCTGCCAATGTTAAGAAAAAATTAAAGAATTATCCATGCAGTATTAATGAGGGATTCCACGGATAGGCGCGCTGCCCCACCCCTCGCAAACGCTGATGCCAGGATCAGCGCCGCCAATTACGCTCGACAGGCGCGGGCGCGAGTGCCGCAGCCCCATGACAGGATCAATTGATTGGAGACGCTCATGAACCCCATTCGCCGACGAATCATCGTGACGGCCGGTCTGGCTCCCACGCTGGGGGGCCTGTCCTCTTTGGCTTGGGCTCAGCAGCTGTTCGAATCGATCCTGATGTTCGTGCCTGCGGCTCCCGGCGGTGGCTGGGACGGCACGGCCCGGGCCATCGAGGCGGCCTGCAAGGCCGCCGGCCTGGTGGGGAGTTTCCAGTTCGAAAACGTCGGTGGGGCCGCGGGCATGGTGGGCTTGCCGCGCTTCGTCAACCAGCGCCGAGGCCAGGGCAACGCGATGATGGTGGGCGGCTCGGTGATGGTCGGTGGGGGCATTGCCAACAAAAGCCCGGTCACGATCAAAGACGTCACCCCGCTGGCCCGATTGACCGAAGAAGCTGGCGTCATCGTGGTGCCGGCCAGCAGTCCACACAAGACCTGGAAGGACCTCGAGAACGCCCTGCGTGCCGACCCGAAGGCCGTCAGTGTGGCCGGCGGCTCTTCCGGAGGAACCGATCATTTGCTGCTGGGGCTCATCCTGCGGGCGCTGGGCAAGACCCCCCGCGAGGCGGCCTATGTGGCATTTGCCGGTGGGGGCCCGGCCACGGCGGCGGTGTTGGGCGCCCAGGTGGTGGCGGGGATCTCGGGGTATTCCGAGTTCGCCGAACACATCCGTAGCGGTCGGCTGCGGGCCCTGGCGGTGTCCGGCAGTGTGCGCATCCCGGGCGTGGACGTGCCCACGCTGAAGGAGCAGGGCCTGAACGTGACGGCCGCAAATTGGCGCGGTGTGTTCGGCGCGCCCGGGATTTCGGCATCACAGCGCCAAGCGCTGATCGATTTGTTGACCCGCATGCATGCCTCGCCGGCCTGGAAGGAGGCACTCGAGCAACGCAAATGGACCGATGTGTTCCTGGCCGGGGATGCCTTTGCGCAAATGCTGGCGGCAGACATCGCGGCCACCGAGGCCGTGATGAAAGATTTGGGCCTGGCATGACCGGACCGCTGCGCCCGCGTGCAGGCCCCATCGGCATGGGGCTGGCGTTGTTGGCTGTGGTCGGGGTGGCGGCCTGGCAGGTCGGCAGGATTCCCGAGGCCCCGGTGTTTGCGGCGGTGGGGCCAGCAGTGATGCCCCGCATCCTGGTGGCAGCGTTGGCCGTGCTGTCGGTGTTGTATCTGGCCATGAGCTTGCAGGGCCGCAGCAGCGACGTGCTGCTCGATGAACACGAGTCGCCCTTGCCGGGGCAGCACCGCCGGGTGGCCTGGCTTGTCGGCGGCTTGGCGGCTCTGTTGGGGCTCACGCCCGTGGTGGGCATCGGGCTGGCCGGTGTGCTGGCCTTCGTGGGGATCGCCCGAGCCTTCGACAGCGCGCGCTGGGGGCGAGATCTGTGCGTGGGAGGGTGTGTTTCTCTTGCGGTGTGGATCCTTTTCGACCGGTTGCTGGGTGTGTCGCTCGGCCGCTTTGCCAACTTCCTGCCCTGGCCTTGAGCGCCTCATGACCTTGGCCATTGCCTTGACTGCATGGACACCTTCGCAGCCCTGATGGGCGGCTTTGCCGCCGCGCTACAGCCCGAGATCCTGCTCTATGTTTTTGGGCTGTCTGCTCGGGACGATGGTGGGGGTGTTGCCCGGGATCGGGCCGGCACTGACCATCGCCTTGCTGCTGCCACTGACCTACAAGGTGCCGGCCGCGGCGATGTTCGTGATGTTTGCCGGGGTGTACTACGGCGCGATGTACGGGGGCTCGACCACGTCCATCCTGATCAACACCCCCGGGGAGTCGGCCACCGTGGTGACGGCCTTGGAGGGCTACAAGATGGCCAAGAACGGCCGCGCCGGCCCCGCGCTGGCCACGGCGGCCATCGGCAGCTTCGTGGCAGGCACCTTGGCCACCATTGCGCTGACCTTCGTGGCGCCCGGGGTGGTCGAGCTGGCCTTGCGCTTCGGGCCGGCCGAGTATTTCAGCCTGATGCTGCTGTCGCTGGTGGCCGTCTCGGCGGTGTTGGGCCGCTCGATGCTGCGTGGCCTCATCGCACTGGCGCTGGGTTTGCTGTTGGGCTTGGTGGGCATCGACCTGCAAACCGGTCAGCCAAGGTTCACCTTCGGGCAGGCCGAGCTGCTCGATGGCGTGGAGTTCACTGCCGTGGCCGTGGGCCTGTTTGCGGTGGGTGAGGCTTTGTATTTGGCCTGGCAGGGGCGAGCGGGGCAAGGCGAAGTGCTCAGGCTGCAAGGGCGGGTATGGCTGACGCGCGAGGACTGGCGGCGCAGCTTCTGGCCCTGGGTGCGTGGCGCGGGCTTTGGCTTTTCGATCGGAGCCTTGCCCGCCGGAGGCGCCGAGTTGCCGACACTGCTGTCGTATTACACCGAGAAAAAGCTTTCCAAGCACAAAGACGAATTCGGTCACGGCGCCATCGAAGGCGTGGCCGGACCGGAGGCGGCCAACAATGCCTCGGCCGCAGGCGTGCTGATGCCCTTGCTCACCCTGGGCATTCCAACATCGGCCACCGCTGCAGTCATTCTGTCGGCTTTCGAGAGCTATGGCTTGCAACCGGGACCCACGCTCTTTGCTTCCCAAGGCGGCTTGGTGTGGACCTTGATTGCCAGTTTGTACATTGGCAATGTGATCCTGCTGATGCTCAACTTGCCGTTGGTGGGGCTGTGGGTGAAGCTGCTGTCGATTCCGGTGCCACTGCTCTATGCCAGCATCATCCTGATTTCCACGGTTGGGGTCTACGGGGCTGGCAACTCGCTGTTCGATGTGGCCTTGCTGTACGTCTTTGGCGTGGTCGGCTATGCGATGCGGCGCTTCGATTTCCCCGTCGCGCCTTTGGTCGTGGGGCTCATTCTGGGCCCGATGCTGGAGCAATCGATGCGTCAGGCGCTCACCATCAGTCAGGGCCAGTGGAGCACCTTCGTGACCCGGCCGATCTCGGGCTCGTTGCTGTTGATTGCCGCACTGCTGCTGGTGGTGCCTCCTCTGTGGAAGCGAGTGTCAGTCCGTCGCCATCGGTAGGCACACCACGGCCCGCAAACCGTGCGGCTGCACGGGTTCCAGGTGGACATGGCCGGCATGGCGCTCGACGATTTCCTTGACGATCGCCAATCCCAGTCCACAGCCATGGCCGTCCTGGCTGGCGCGCACGAAACGCTCGAAGACCCGTTGGTGGGCATCGGGGCCGGCCTCGGCGGGCAGGCCCGGCCCATCGTCCTCGACCACCACTTCGGCCTGCCCGTGCACCGCGCGGGTCAGCACGGTAACGCTGGCACCTCGGCCAGCGTAGCGCACGGCATTGTCGATGAGGTTGAGCAGCAGCTCACGAATCAACAACGGGTTGCCCAGGACAGGCAAAGGCTGTGCATCGCGGTCCTCCACGCCCAGATCCACTCCTGCTTGCAGGGCGCGGGGCACTTGCTCGGCGGTCACCTCGCGCACCAGCCGGTCCAGATCGAAGCGGCGACGGCCGAGCGCGGCAGCCGATTCCGGTTCGGCGCGTGCCAGCACCAGCAGCTGTCCCACCAAGTGGGCCGCACGAGTGGCGCTTTCGTGGACGCGTTGCAGCCGTGTCCGCAGAGCCGGGTCCTGGGCCTCGGCCAAGGCGAGCTCGACTTGCGACTTCAGCCCGGCCAAAGGGGTGCGCAACTGGTGAGCGGCATTGCTGATGAAGCGGCGCTGCGTGCTGACACTCTCCTGCACCTGGGCCAACAGGCTGTTGACGGCTTGGGCCAGGGCACGCACCTCTTGGGGGGCGGCTTCGAGTTCGATGGGGGCCAAGTCGTTGGGGGCACGGTCTTCCACCACGGCCTGCAGCCGTGCCAGCGGGGCCAGGCCGGCGCGGATGCCGCCCCAAACGATCAGTGACATCAACAGGATCAAGCCCGACAGAGGCAAGACCGTATCGATCAGGATCTGTCGGGCCAGCTCCTCCCGGCTGGCTCGGCTCTTGGCCAGCTGCACCAGCATGTGCTGCGGCGAGGACTGATCGCCATAGGCAAGGTACAAGGCCGCCACACGCACCGGCACGCCATCGACCAGACCGTCGTAGAAGTAGGGGCGATCGAGTTCCAGATTGGGGATCGGCGGTGGGGGCGGCAGCGTGTTGTTACCCAGGATGAACTGGCCCGGGGGCGTGCTGACCATGTAGTAGACGCGATCATCCGGGTCCGTCTCCAAAATGGCCTGTGCCGCCTTGGGCAAGTCGATCAGCAATCCATTGTCGATCGGTTTGACTTGCTGCGCCAGCGCGCGTGAGGACTGGTACAGGCTGCGATCGATGGCCAGATTGGCGTGACGCGCGGCCACGCTGTAGGTCACGAAGGCCGCAGCGATCCACAGCACGAGCTGCGGCATCAGCAGCCACCACATCAAGTGGCGATGAAGCGAGCGCCGCCCGGGGGCCAGACCCAAGCGCGCCTGCAGGGCGCTCCAGCGCGGAAGGTTCACGCCTTGGGATCCGTTTCAAGCAAGTAGCCCAGGCCGCGCACCGTGCGAATCGACAAGCCCGAGGGCTCCAGCTTGCGTCGCAGACGGTGGATATACACCTCGATCGACCCGGCAGGCTCACCCTTGGCCGCGGCCTCACCGCTCCAGGACTGGGTGATCTGTTCCTTGGTGACGACCTTGTCGCGCTGACTGAGCAAGAGCTCCAGCAAAGACCATTCCCGAGGCGACAGGTCCACCACCTCGCCGGCGATGGTGGCGCGTCGTGCGTCACGGTCCATCTGCAATTGCCCGGCTTGCAGCAGCGATCCATGGCCCGGCTGAGCCCGCCGAAGCAGGGCTCGCACCCGGGCTTCGAGTTCGGGAAACTCGAAAGGTTTGGTCAGATAGTCGTCGGCCCCGGCATTGAGCCCCTCGACACGGTGTTCCAGATCGCACAGCGCCGTCAGCACCAAAATGGGCTGGGCTGGCTTGCTGGCGCGCACGCGCTTGAGCACGGTCAGACCATCGATCAGCGGCAGCCCGATGTCGAGGATGGCCGCATCGAAGTGCTGGCGGTTGAGCAGATATTCGGCCACGGCGCCGTTGTCGGCCGTCTCCACCTCGAAGCCGGCGTGTTCGAGGTTGGCCACCAAGGCGTCGGCGAGTATGGCGTCGTCTTCGGCTAACAAGAGTCGCATGCCGGAAGCTTAACGCGAAATTACAAAAAAACCACCCTGGGGCTTGCACTATGGAAGGGCCGGGCTGCCGCGCCCCTCGAGGGGGCAGGGCCCATTCACCACGGCGGGGCTGCCTGGCGGGCCTCAGCACTCGACGATGTTCACGGCCAGCCCGCCCCGGGCGGTTTCCTTGTACTTGGTCTTCATGTCCGCGCCGGTTTCGCGCATGGTTTTGATGACCTGGTCGAGACTCACGTGATGGACCCCGTCGCCGCGCAGGGCCATGCGCGCGGCATTGATCGCTTTGACCGAGGCGATCGCATTGCGTTCGATGCAAGGGATTTGGACCAGTCCGCCCACGGGGTCGCAGGTCAGGCCGAGGTGATGTTCCATGCCGATCTCCGCGGCGTTTTCCACCTGCGCTGGGGTGCCACCCAAGACCGCACAGAGCGCACCGGCGGCCATCGAGCAGGCCACGCCCACCTCGCCCTGACAACCCACCTCGGCACCGCTGATCGAGGCGTTTTCCTTGTAAAGAATACCGATCGCCCCGGCGGTGAGCAGGAAGTCGATCACACCGGCCTCGGTGGCGCCTGGGACGAAGCGTGTGTAGTAGTGCAGCACGGCGGGCACGATGCCTGCTGCGCCGTTGGTGGGCGCCGTCACCACGCGACCGCCGGCCGCGTTTTCCTCGTTGACGGCCAGCGCATAGAGGTTGACCCAGTCCATCACCTGCAAGGGATCTCGCAGGGCGGCTTCCGGATGGGCCGTGAGCGAGCGATACAACGCCGCGGCGCGCCGGCGCACCTTGTAGCCGCCGGGCAGCGTGCCTTCGGCCTGACAGCCGCGCTTCACGCAATCTTGCATCACGCCCCAGAGGTGCAACAGCCCTGCATCGATCTGGGCATCGCTGCGCAAGTGACGCTCGTTCACACGCATCACGCCGGCGATGGACAAGCCCTCGCGTCGGGTCAGCGCCAGCAGTTCGGCTGCGCTGTGGAAGGGCAGGGGCAGCACGGTGGTGTCCGGCGCGATGCGCTTTTGACGGCTGCCGTCGGCGGCCACGTCTTCGCTGACCACGAAGCCCCCACCTACCGAGTAATAAATGCGCGCAGCCAGCTCGGTGCCGCTGGCGTCGTAGGCCAGGAAGCGCATGCCGTTGGCATGAAACGGCAGGCTCTGCCGGCGCAGGAAGACCAGGTCCTCGGCTTCGTCCAACGTGATGGGATGCGTGCCTCCCAGCACGAGCTTGCGCTCCAGGCGGATGGCCGCCAGCATCGAGGGCACCTGGTCCACGTCCACGGTATCGGGCTCGTGGCCGGCCAGCCCCAGCAGCACGGCTTTGTCGCTGCCGTGGCCCTTGCCCGTGGCCCCCAGCGAGCCGTACAACTCGCAGCGCACGCGTGCAACGGCATCGAGCCTGCCCTCCTGCCGCAACCGCTCGATGAACATCCGTGCCGCACGCATCGGGCCCACGGTGTGCGAGCTCGACGGGCCGATGCCCACCTTGAACAGGTCGAAGACCGAGACGGCCATGGTCGGGTTGCGGCAGGGGGAAGGTCAGACCTGGCAGAGCTGCCGCACATCGGCGGCAAAGGCATCCACCGCTTCGGTCGTGGTGTCCCAGGCACACATCAGGCGGCAACCACCACCGGCGATGAACTGGTAAAACTTCCAGCCCTTCGCGTACAAGCCCTCGATCACCGGCGCTGGCAGCTGGACGAACACCGAGTTGGCCTGCGGTGGATGCAGCACTTGCACGCCGGGAACGTCCCGGATGGCCTCGTACAGGCGTTGCGCCATGGCGTTGGCGTGTCGGGCATTGCGCAGCCACACGTCGTTTTCCAGCAGTCCCACCCAAGGTGCCGAGATGAAGCGCATTTTCGAAGCCAGTTGGCCGGCCTGCTTGACACGATAGGCGAAGTCCTCGGACAGCTCTCGGTCGAAAAACACCACGGCTTCGCCAATGGGCAGGCCATTCTTGGTGCCACCGAAGCACAGCACGTCCACCCCCGCGCGCCAAGTGATCTCGCTGGGGTGGCAGCCCAAGGCGGCCACCGCATTGGCAAAGCGTGCACCATCCATGTGCAGCTTGAGCTTGCGCCGCTTGGCGATGGCCGAGATCGCGCGCACTTCTTCCACGGTGTAGACCGTGCCCAATTCGGTGGCTTGCGTCAGGCTGACCACCTTGGGTTTGGGGTAATGGATGTCACTGCGCTTGGTCACCAACTGCTCGACCGCGTCGGGCGTGAGCTTGCCCAGGCGCGCCGACGGGCTTTCACCTTCGGCCAGCAGCAGCTTGGATCCGTTGGAGAAAAACTCCGGCCCGCCGCATTCATCGGTTTCGATGTGGGCCACCGGCGTGCATATCACCGAGTGATAACTCTGGCACATCGCGGCCAAGGCCAACGAATTGGCCGCCGTGCCATTGAAGACGAAATAAACGTCGCAGTCGGTTTGGAAGAGCTCGCGGATCTTGTCCGTGGAGCGCTGGGTCCAGATGTCCTCGCCGTAGCCGGGCTGGTGTCCGCTCGCATTGGCCTGCATGAACCAGTGCGTGGCTTCCGGGCACATCCCTGCATAGTTATCGCTGGCGAATTGCTGTTTCATGACGGTGTTATCGGTACTCGCTCAACGGCACGCAGCTGCAAAACAGATTGCGGTCGCCATAGACATTGTCCACCCGACCCACCGGCGACCAATATTTCTGCCGACGCAGGCGCGCCAGCGGGTAGGCGGCCTCTTCGCGGGTGTAGGGGTGGTGCCACTCGGCTTTGAGCAGACTCTCGGCCGTGTGCGGCGCGTTCTTCAGCGGGTTGTCGTCGCGCGGCCATTCACCCCGCTCGACCTTGGCGATCTCCTCACGGATGGCCAGCATCGCTTCGACGAAGCGATCCAGCTCGGCCAGCGACTCGCTCTCGGTGGGCTCGACCATCAACGTGCCGGCCACCGGAAAACTCAGCGTGGGCGCATGAAAGCCATAGTCGATCAAGCGCTTGGCCACGTCCTCGGCGGTGATGCCGGAGGTTTCCTTCAGCGGGCGCAAATCCAGAATGCACTCATGGGCTACGCCCCCTCCCTTGATGCCCGGCACATTGCTGCTGAAATGCAGTTCGTAGGCGCCATCCAAACGTGCGGCGATGTAGTTGGCATTCAGGATGGCCGTCTC
This sequence comes from Caldimonas manganoxidans ATCC BAA-369, assembly GCF_000381125.1. GTDB lineage: Bacteria > Pseudomonadota > Gammaproteobacteria > Burkholderiales > Burkholderiaceae_C > Caldimonas > Caldimonas manganoxidans. The sequence goes on along the minus strand of NZ_KB905936.1, from coordinate 13,469 downwards.
GGTGGCAGCCTTCAGGCCTTCGGCGCCCATCATGCGCATGTACATCCAGGAGATCGGCAGCACGGCCGCATTGCCCAAGGGAGCGGCGCTGACGGCCCCCACCTGCGACTCGTGCCCCAGGCCTGCGCTGCGGTGCGCCGGCAGGAAGGGCACCAGGTCGGCCACCACGCACACCGGGCCCACGCCGGGGCCGCCGCCGCCATGCGGAATGCAGAACGTCTTGTGCAAATTCAGGTGGCTCACATCGCCGCCGAACTCGCCCGGGGCGGCCACGCCGACCAGGGCATTCATGTTGGCACCGTCCACATAGACGCGTCCGCCATGGGCATGCACCAACTCGCACAGCTCCTTGACCCGTGTTTCGAAGACCCCGTAGGTCGAAGGGTAGGTGATCATCACGCAGGCCAGGCGCTCGCTGTACTGCTCGCACTTGGCTCGGAGATCGTCCAGATCCACATTGCCGTCGGCGTCACACCGGGTGACCACGACCTGCATGCCCGCCATCTGGGCCGAGGCCGGATTGGTGCCATGGGCCGATTCCGGAATCAGGCACACATTGCGGTGTCCCTGGCCACGCGCCTCGTGGTAGGCCCGGATGATCAACAGCCCAGCATATTCGCCTTGCGAGCCGGCGTTGGGTTGCAAGCTGATACCGGCATAGCCCGTGGCTTGGCTCAGCCAGTGGCACAACTGCTCATTCAATAGCGCGTAGCCCTGGAGCTGGTCTTGCGGCGCAAAGGGGTGGATCTGCGCGAACTCCGGCCAGGTGATGGGAATCATCTCGCTGGTGGCATTGAGCTTCATCGTGCACGAACCCAAGGGGATCATCGTGCGATCCAGCGCCAAATCTTTGTCCGCCAGGCTGCGCAAGTAACGCAGCATTTCCGTCTCGGAGTGATGCGTGTTGAACACCGGGTGCGTCAGGTAGGGGCTGGTGCGGCGCAGCGCCTCTGGGATGAGCGCCGCGACCCCTTTTTCGACCGTGTCCCAAGCCGGCAGAGGACGGCCCTGGGCGAAAACCTGCCACAAGTCCTGCACATGCTCGCGTGTCGTGGTTTCGTCCAGCGAGATGCCGATGGTCGTTGGGCTGGCGCGGCGCAGGTTCATGCCGGCGGCCACGGCCGCGGCCATCAAGGCTTCCGTGTGCTCTCCAGTGCGCACCTCCAAGGTATCGAAGGCCGTGTCGTGCGTGAGGGCCCAGCCCAGGCTGGCCAGACCCTGGGCCAGCACGGCGGTGTAGCTGGCCACCCGCTGCGCGATGCGCTTGAGGCCCTGGGGGCCGTGATAGACCGCATACATGCTGGCCACCACGGCCGGCAGCACCTGGGCCGTGCAAATGTTGGACGTGGCCTTCTCGCGGCGGATGTGTTGCTCGCGGGTTTGCAGCGCCAACCGATAGGCCGGATGCCCATGAGCGTCCACGCTCACGCCCACCAGCCGGCCCGGCAGAGATCGCTTGAACTCGTCGCGCGTGGCCATGTAGGCGGCATGTGGCCCGCCGTTGCCCATGGGCATGCCAAAGCGCTGCGTCGTGCCCACCACGATGTCGGCGCCTTGCTCGCCCGGCGGCGCGAGCAGCGTCAGGGCCAGCAAGTCGGCTGCCACGACGGCCAAGGCCCCGCGGGCATGGACCGCGTCGATCAGCGGGCGCAGATCGATGATGCGTCCGGTCACGCCGGGATACTGAAACAGCGCGGCGAAGCAGTCCGTCTGGGCGGCCTGCTCGGCCGCACCGGTGACCACCGTCAGACCCAGCGGCCGCGCGCGCGTGCGCACCACCTCCAAAGTCTGTGGCAGAACGTCTTCGGCAACGAAAAAGACGGTGCTCTTGCTCTTGCCCACCCGGGCGGCCAGCGTCATCGCCTCGGCGGCGGCGGTCGCCTCGTCCAGCATCGAGGCATTGGCAATGGCCATGCCCGTCAGGTCGCACACCATGGTCTGGAAGTTCACCAGAGCTTCCATGCGCCCTTGCGAAATCTCGGCCTGGTACGGGGTATACGCCGTGTACCACGCGGGGTTTTCCAGCACGTTGCGCAAAATGACCGCCGGCGTGTGCGTGTTGTAGTAGCCCTGGCCGATGTGGCTGCGCAGCACCCGGTTGCGCGCGGCGATGGCCTTGAGCTCCTTGAGGGCGCGAGCCTCCGGCACGGGTGCCGGCAGTTTCATCGGGGTGCTGCGGCGGATGCTGCTGGGCACCAAGGCTTCCATCAGTCCTTCGCGGGAGGCTGCGCCGATGGCCGACAGCATGGCTCGTTCATCGGCGGCATCGATGCCGATGTGGCGGGCCACGAATTCATCGTGAGCTTCGAGGTCGCTCAAAGGGGTGAGGGCAGACATGAGCATGGCGTTGGGGCGAAGAAAGTCACGCGCCGACGGTGCCTGCGCAGGCCGATGGCCGCCGGCGAAGGCAGTGCTCAGGTGTTTTTGAGGAGGGCGTCGTAGGCCGGCGCGTCCAACAGGGCATCGAACTCGGCCAAATCACTCAGCTTGATCTTGAAGAACCAGCCCTTGCCCAGAGGATCGGAATTGGCCAGCGATGGATCGGCCCGCAGGTCCTCATTGACCTCGAGAACGCGACCGCTGACTGGCGCATAGACATCGGCGGCGGCCTTTACCGATTCCACCACACCAGCCACCTCGCCCTTCTTGAACTCGGCCCCCACGGCGGGCAGGTCGACGAAGACCACATCCCCCAGCGCATCCTGCGCATGGGCGGTGATGCCGACGGTGGCCACGCCTTCGTCGCCATCGAGTTCAATCCATTCATGGTCGGGGGTGTACTTGACGGTCATGCAGAACTCCTCGGAGGAATGAAATGGAGCAAGTGGATCAGCGGTGGTAGCGGTGCGGCACGAAGGGCAGGGGCGTCACGCGCATCGGGAGCGTCTTCTCACGCACCACGGCATGCACGATGGCGCCGGTGGCTGCATGGTTCACGGGCAAATAGCCCATCGCGATGGGCACGCCCAAGGTAGGACTGACGGTGCCGCTGGTGACGTGCCCGGCATTGTGCCGGGCCGCATCGAGCAGCTTGGCCCCTTCGCGCACCGGGGTCCGCTCCAGGCCCACCAGGCCCACGCGCTTGACCAAGGCCCCCTGCGCCAGTTGAGACTCGATCGTCTGGGCGCCGGGGTAGCCGCCGGCACGCGCGCCGCCAGGGCGGCGTACCTTCGAGATCGCCCAGCTCAGCGCGGCTTGCACCGGCGTGGTATGCGGGTCGATGTCGTGACCGTGCAGGCACAGACCCGCCTCCAGCCGCAAGGTGTCGCGCGCGCCCAGACCGGCCAGCTTCACCTCGGGCTGCATCAGCAGCACGCGGGCCAGGGCCTCGGCGTCCTCGGCCGCCACCGAAATTTCGAAACCGTCCTCGCCGGTGTAACCCGAGCGGGTCACATAGCAGGTCTTGCCAGCGAGTGTGAAATGATCGCCGGTCATGAAGCTCAGCCGCTGCACGTCGGCATTCACACGGGCCAGGGCCTCCACGGCCAGCGGGCCCTGCAGGGCCAGCAGGGCCCGGTCGGGCAGAGACTGCACCGTGCAGCGGTGACCGATATGGGTGTTCAGATGCGCCAGGTCGGCTTGCTTGTTGGCCGCGTTGACCACCAGCAGCAGATCGTGTTCCCGGCGCGTGATCATCAGGTCATCGAGGATGCCGCCGCTGGCATTGGTAAAGAAGCCATAGCGTTGCTTGCCCACGGGCAGATCGACCACGTCCACCGGGACCAGTGTTTCCAGGGCGCGGGCGGCCTCTTCCCCGGCCAAACGAATCTGCCCCATGTGAGACACGTCGAACAAGGCTGCACTTTGCCGACAGTGCCGGTGCTCGGCGATGATGCCCTCGTACTGCACCGGCATCTCGTAGCCGGCAAAAGGCACCATGCGGGCGCCATGCTCTCGGTGCAGGGCATACAGGGGCGTGCGCAGCAGCGCGGGCGTCGAGACTTGGGCGGACATGGCGATCTCCTGGGGCTGTGATGCGAACCTGCCGTCCCGACAATCGGTCCGGCACGTGCTGCCCTCGCTGTCCGCTTTACCTGAGAGATTGGCCGCCTGGCTGTTTCAGCCGCAGCGGCTTGCCCCTTCGGTGGGCTGGGTGACCACGGTCGCCCAGCCTCTCTCCAGTGAGGAACGCCTCGTCCACGAGGCGCTTGTCAGTCCTGGGTGCCTGAGCGTTCGGGCTTGCGCCCTGCGCCTTCGGCGGCCCCACCAGGGGGCTCTCTCCTGACAGATGTCAGTGTAATTCACCCGACAGAAAAATGGCGGCCTAGGCGCCGCCATTTTTTCCGTGACTTGGTCGACGCGGGGGATCACATGCCCGCATAGTTGGGCCCACCACCACCTTCCGGTGTGACCCAAACGATGTTCTGCGTCGGATCCTTGATGTCGCAGGTTTTGCAGTGCACGCAGTTCTGAGCGTTGATCTGCAGCCGGTCGCTGCCGTCCTCGTTCTTGACGAACTCATACACGCCAGCGGGGCAGTAACGGCTCTCGGGCCCGGCAAACCGCGCCAGGTTGATCGCAACCGGCACGCTGGGGTCCTTGAGCGTCAAATGAGCCGGTTGGTTTTCTTCATGGTTGGTGTTGCTCACGAACACCGAGGACAGCCGGTCGAACGTGAGCTTGCCATCCGGCTTGGGGTAGACGATCTTCTCGCACTGGTCGGCCGGCTTCAGATACACGTGGTCGGGCTGATCGCGATGCAAAGTCCAAGGGGGGCTCTGAATCCCCAGCTTGGGCAGCAACCACTGCTCCACGCCGGTCATCAGCTTGCCCACCAGCGGTCCCTTCTTGAACCAATGCTTGAAGTTGCGTGACTGCTGCAACTCCTCATACAACCAGCTCTTTTCGAAGGCTTCGGGGTAGGCGCTCAGCTCGTCGCCCGAACGCCCGGCCGTGACGGCCTCGAACACAGCCTCCGCGCACAGCATGCCGCTCTTGATGGCGGCATGGCTGCCCTTGATGCGCGCCGCGTTCAAATAGCCCGCATCGCAGCCCACCAAGGCGCCGCCAGGAAACACGGTCTTGGGCAGGGCTTGGGGTGTGCCGTTGTTGATGGCACGAGCGCCATAACTCAAGCGCTTGCCACCTTCGATGTGCGCGCGGATGGCCGGGTGCGTCTTCCAGCGCTGCATCTCCTCGAAGGGGCTGAGCCAGGGATTCTGATAATCCAGCCCGATCACGAAACCCAACGTGACCTTGTTGTCTTCGAGGTGATAAAGGAAACCCCCGCCGAAGGTCTGATCATCCATGGGCCAGCCGGCCGTATGTACCACCAGGCCCGGCTTGGCTTTGGCCGGGTCGATCTCCCACAACTCCTTGATGCCAATGGCATAGGTCTGCGGATCCTTGCCCTCGTCGAGCTTGTAGCGAGCGATGAGCTGCTTGCCCAGATGCCCGCGTGCGCCCTCGGCGAAGATGGTGTATTTGCCGAGCAGTTCCATCCCCAGCTGGAAATGATCCGTGGGCTTGCCATCCTTGCCGATGCCCATATTGCCGGTGGCCACGCCGCGCACGCGGCCTTGCTCGTCATACAGGACTTCGGCCGCGGGGAACCCTGGAAAGATTTCCACCCCTAGGCTTTCGGCTTGCTCGGCCATCCATTTGACCACCTTGCCCAGCGAGATGACGTAGCACCCCTTGTTGTGGAAGTTGCGTGGCACGAAAAAGTCTGGAATGCGCGTGCTACCGGTCTCGGTGAGCGTGAGCACATCATCGGCGGTGACTGGCTGGTTCAGCGGTGCGCCCAGCTCCTTCCAGTTCGGAAACAGCTCGTTCATCGCGCGAGGATCCATCACCGCGCCCGACAGAATATGGGCCCCTGGCTCCGAGCCTTTCTCCAGCACCACGACCGATATGTCCTGGTTCTTCTGGGCGGCCAGCTGCTTGATCCGGATGGCCGTGGCCAGCCCTGCAGGGCCGGCACCGACGATCACGACGTCATATTCCATGGATTCGCGCGGGCCGTACTGCTCCAGGATCTCTTGCGCAGTCATCGTGTCTTCCTCTTTGAATGGATAGGGGGTCGCCTGGGGGGATGCCGACGCGTCCACCCCGCATGACCAGGATTCTATCGGGTTGCGGCGGAAAATCGAACGATCGTTCGATTCGATGCTCGACAGTGCACTCTAGCGCAGGCGCTCGAGGCGCCGCTGTCGGCCGTGCGACAGGCTTGGACCGGCCTCGGGGTCTCGTTATGCTTGGGGTCCCCGGGTTTCGAGCCCATTTCACGCATTTCCGAGAGGCCCGCATGAGTTACAGCATCGACTTATCCGGCCGTGTGGCCCTGATCACCGGCGCATCCAGCGGTTTGGGCGAACAGTTCGCCCGCACTCTGGCTCGCGCCGGGGCAGCCGTCGTGCTCGCGGGCCGTCGGGTCGAGCGGCTCAAAACCCTGCGCTCGGAGATCGAGGCCCTGGGAGGAGATGCCCATGTGGTGGGCATGGATGTCACGGACACCGACAGCATCCGGTCGGCCGTGGCCCATGCCGAGACCGAGGTGGGGGCGATCGATATCCTGGTCAACAATTCCGGCGTGAGCACCACTCAGAAGCTGGTGGATGTCACGCCCGAAGACTACGACTACGTCTTCGACACCAACACCCGCGGGGCCTTTTTCGTGGCTCAAGAGGTCGGCAAGCGCATGCTGGCTCGCGCGCGCGGTGCCGCGCCAGGCACCTTCATCGGCGGCCGCATCGTCAACATCGCGTCCATGGCGGGCCTGCGGGTGCTCGGCCAGATCGGCGTGTATTGCATGAGCAAAGCGGCGGTCATCCACATGACTCGTGCGATGGCCTTGGAGTGGGGCAAGTACGGCATCAACGTCAATGCCATTTGTCCCGGGTACATCGACACCGAGATCAACCACCATCACTGGCAGACCGAACAAGGTCAAAAACTCATCGCAATGCTGCCGCGCAAACGCCTCGGTGAGCCCAAAGACCTGGATGCTTTGCTCGTGATGCTCTGTTCCAACGAAAGCCATTTCATCAATGGGGCCGTGATCGCCGCTGATGACGGTTTCGCCCTCTAAAGGATCGGCTCGGACATGCGTATCGACATCCCCGAGCACAAAAAGCTCGTCCATGAGATGCTGATTCCTATCCGCTGGGGCGACATGGACGCCATGGGTCATGTCAACAATGCTGCGTACTTTCGCTATCTCGAAACAGTGCGCATCGATTGGTTGCATCGGCTGGGCGGCGCGCCAGACCCCCGCGGCACGGGGCCGGTCATCGTCAATGCCTTTTGCAACTTTTATCGCCAGATCACCTTTCCAGGCACGTTGCTGGCCCGTCACTACGTGGCCAATCCTGGTCGCAGCAGCGTGGACACCTTCATCACGCTCGAGCGTACCGACTGCCCCGGCCAGATCGATGCGGCCGGAGGCGCGACCCTGGTGTGGGTGGACTTCCCGCGGCAGACCTCGGTGCCGATGCCGGACTGGCTGAGGGCAGCCGTCAGCTGAAGTCATGCATGCCTGCGACTGCGGGCTGCCAGCGACTACCTTGGCTCAAGCGGCTGCAGGGCGGCGACGAACTGTTCTGTTGCGGCGCGCCAGGAATAGCGGCGGGCATATTCGTGCACCGCTTCGCGTGGCAAGGCCAACGCGCGCAGGCACGCCGCGCGCAGATCGGTGTCGAGCACGCCACCGGCAGACTGGCCTACCACGTCGATCGGCCCCGGCGCTGGAAATGCCGCCACCGGTGTCCCGCAGGCCATGGCCTCGGCCATCACCAATCCGAAGGTATCGGTCAGACTGGGAAAGACCAATACATCGGCCGTGCGGTACAGCTGGGCCAGCGTCGGACCATCGAGGATTCCGAACCAACGCACCCCGGGGTACTGACTTTGCAGCCTGGCGCGCAGCGGCCCATCACCGGCCACCCACTTTGCGCCAGGAAGGTCCAGCCTCAGAAAGGCGTCGATGTTCTTTTCCACCGCCAGACGCCCGACATACAAAAAGACCGGCGCGGGTCCGCGCGGCAGCTGTGGACCGTGCGGCGTGAACATTGACGAGTCGACCCCCCGAGACCAGAGTCTGGCGTGGACGAAGCCGCGGGCGCGCAAGTCGGCCACGATGGTCGGGGTGGGCGCCAGCGTGGCCACCCCGGCGTTGTGGAAACGACGCAGTGCCGCGTAAGTCCAAGCCGGCGGCAGGCGCAGGCGCGCATGCACATATTCCGGGAAACGGCTGTGATAGGCGGTCGTGAATGGCCACCCGCGGTCCCGCAGCACGGCCCGCGCCTGCCATCCCAGCGGACCCTCGGTGGCCAGGTGAATGCAGTCCGGGCTCAAGGCATCGATCACAGTGGCCATGCGGCGGCGGGAGATCCACGCCAGGCGGATCTGCGGGTCAGTGGGGCACGGCACGGTGGGAAGCCCCTGCGCCGACAACACCTCCACCTCATGACCCAGGGCCAGCAGCTCGCGCCGGGTCATTTTCAGCGTTCGCACCACGCCATTGACCTGTGGTTCCCAGGCATCCGTGACGATGAGGATCTTCATGCACGCTCCGCGACGACGGCGACTCGATTGGAGACCATCGCCGTTGCACTGTCGTGACGGCGCGCGGAAGGACGATGACAGAAAAACGGGGTTTAGCCCCCCATGAGCTTTTGCACCAGCTCCGGTGTCGTATTGGCCCGGTACTTGCGCAGCAAGCGCGCTCGATAGATGTCCACGGTGCGGTGGCTCACGCCTAGCGCTTTACCGATTTGCTTGCTGGTCTGCCCTTCGATCAACAACGCGGCCACCTCCCGTTCGCGGCCGGTCAGCTCCAGCGTGACAGGCCGTTTGGATGACAGATCCTCGAAGGTCCAGATGCCCGCCGCATGCGGCGTGTCCCGATGGAAGGCCCGGCCGCTCACGTGGCACCAAAACAGCTCGCCCCGGGGATCCCCTGGTGATCGCTTCATGATTCGTTCATCGGCATAGCGTCCGCTTGCCCCGAGAATGGGCTCGATGCGACGTCCGGTGCGCTCGAATTCGTCGCGGCTGGGATAGAGCACCAGGAACGATTGCCCGATCAGCGCTTCACGCGAGGTGCGGAACATCTCGGCCAGCGCGTGATTGCAATCGACGATGATGCGATGGCGTGACAGCACCAGACCGACGGGAGCCATCTCGAATGCGGCACGGTAATCGATGGACGCAAGTGCGGGCATCATCACAAGCTCGAGGAGACTGCTTAGGCGATTCTACGTATTCAGATACGTAGTACGCTGTGGGTTTGTCCCAACCCCCTTGCGAAGGAGACTCGCATGAACAAGATCTATCCCAGTGCGGCCGACGCGCTCAAAGGGATCGTCAAGGACGGCCAAATGCTGGCTGTCGGCGGCTTTGGCCTGTGTGGTATTCCCGAGGCCCTGATCGACGCGTTGCAGGCCAGCGGTGTGAAGAACCTCACCGTGATCTCCAACAACGCTGGCGTGGACGGCTTCGGCTTGGGCAAGCTGCTGGCCACGCGGCAGATCAAAAAGATGATCTCCAGCTATGTGGGCGAGAACAAGGAATTCGAGCGCCAGTACCTCAGCGGCGAACTCGAGCTGGAGTTCACCCCGCAAGGAACGCTGGCCGAGAAGCTGCGCGCTGGCGGGGCCGGCATCCCGGCCTTCTTCACCCGCACGGGAGTGGGCACCGTGGTGGCCGAAGGCAAGGAGGTCCGGGAATTCGATGGCATCAAGTACGTGATGGAGCGCTCGCTGGTGCCTGACGTCTCGCTCGTCAAAGCCTATATTGCCGACAAATGCGGCAACCTCGTGTTCCGCAAAACCGCCCGCAATTTCAACCCCAACGTGGCCATGGCCGGCAAGATCACCGTGGTCGAGGTCGAAAAAATCGTCGAAACCGGTGAGCTCGATCCCGATCAGATTCACCTGCCGGGCATCTTCGTGCACCGCATCGTACTGAACGCCAACCCCGAAAAACGCATCGAGCAGCGCACCGTGCGCGCTGCTGCTTGAAGGAGACTGCACATGGCTTGGAATCGTGACGAGATGGCGGCGCGCGCCGCCCGTGAGCTGCGTGACGGCTACTACGTCAACCTGGGCATCGGTTTGCCCACCCTCGTGGCCAACCACGTGCCCGCTGGCATGGAGGTTTGGCTGCAAAGCGAGAACGGTCTGCTGGGGATCGGCCCATTCCCCACGGAAGACGAAGTCGATCCGGACCTCATCAATGCCGGCAAGCAGACCGTCACCACCTTGCCGGGCTCATCGTTCTTCTCCTCGGCCGACTCCTTCGCGATGATCCGGGGAGGCAAGATCAACCTGGCCATCCTTGGGGCCATGCAAGTCAGTGAAAAAGGCGATCTGGCCAACTGGATGATCCCCGGCAAGATGGTCAAGGGCATGGGTGGCGCCATGGATTTGGTCGCCGGCGTGGGCCGTGTGGTCGTGCTGATGGAGCACTGCGCCAAAAATGGTGAGCACAAGCTGCTCAAGCAGTGCACCCTTCCACTCACCGGCGTCGGGGTGGTCCACCGCGTCATCACCGACTTGTGCGTCCTCGACATCACGCCCCAGGGTTTTTGCTGTGTCGAGCTTGCCCCCGGCGTCACCGAAGACGAGGTGCGGATGAAGACCGGTGCACCGGTGGAATTCGCACTGGCGGCTGCCTGAGTCGCGGCGTCGGCGCCGAGGTCATCGCAGGGGCCCTGTGGGGCCCCTCGGTCGTTCAAGGGGCGGACGCGCCCTCGTCCGAGGGCCGCCATTGACCATCGATCAACAGCTCATGCGGGCGAAACTGCGCTTTGTAAGCCATCTTGCGGCTGTCCCGGATCCAGTAGCCAAGATAGACATGAGCCAGGCCGAGTTGGCGCGTTTGATCGATCTGCCACAGCACGTTGTAGGTGCCGTAGCTGCAGCCAGGCTCCGGCTCATAAAAGGTGTATACCGCCGACAGCCCGTCATTGAGCACATCGAGGATGGACACCATCTTCAGCTGGCCAGTCTGCGGCTGCCGAAACTCCACGAGCCGAGAGTTCACCCGACTTTGGAGCAGGAATTGCGTGTACTGGTCCACACTGTCGTGGTCCATGCCGCCGCCGCTGTGACGGCCCGATTGGTAGCGCAGATAAAGCTGATAATGCTCCGGCACGAAACACAGTCGCAACACGCGCACTTCTAGCGAGGCGTGTTGACGCAGAGCCCGACGCTGACTGCGATTGGGTTGAAAGCGTTGCACCGGGATGCGCAGCGGCACGCAGGCACGGCAGCCGTCACAGTAAGGGCGGTAAGTGAACATCCCACTGCGGCGGAACCCCCGGGCCACCAGATCGGAATACGTATCGGTATGGATCAAGTGACTGGGCGTGGCCACTTGCGAGCGTGCCGACCTTCCCGGCAGATAGCTGCAAGGGTAAGGTGCAGTCGCATAGAACTGGAGCGACGCGAGCGGAAGTTCTTTGGGATGCGTCATGCGGACGGTGCGGACTGTGTCGAGGAAGGCACGCTCACGAGGTTGGCATGGTGCGGCAGGGCCTGCAGCTGATCCCACAGTTGCGGCTCGAAAGTCCAGCTGGCGGGAGCAGGCAAGGCGATGGCGCGCCGCACATGGGCCAGAAAACGAGCCCGCGGCACCTCATGTGCGCCCAGTGACGCCAAATGGTCTGTGCGCTGTTGGCAATCGATCATTTCGATGCCGTGATGCAAACAAAACGCCACGAGGGCTGCCAGAGCGATCTTGGAGGCATCGGTCTGCCAAGCAAACATCGACTCGCCAAAGAACATCCGACCCATGCCAATGCCGTACAGCCCCCCGACCAGCTCTCCATCGACCCAGGTCTCGAACGAGTGCACTTCTCCCAGACGATGCCAGCGCTCGTACGCTTCCACCATCTCGGGCACGATCCAGGTGCCCGTTTGCCCGGCGCGGGGCGTTGCAGCGCAGGCCCGGATCACGCGCCCGAATGCCGAATCGATACGAATCTCGGCACGCGGATCTTGACGGAAACGTCGCAGCGTCTTGCGCAATGATCGCGACAACTTCAGGCGCGAGGTCTCGAGCACCATGCGCGGATCCGGGCTCCACCAAAGCACCGGTTGCCCCGCGCCATACCAGGGGAAAATTCCTCGGGCATAGGCTGCGCGCAGCCGCTGGGGGGACAGATCTCCGCCGGCGGCCAGCAAGCCTGGCGCCACCGAGTCCGGGCCCAGCGCCTCCTCGACCGCGGGAAAGTCGATCTCCCCGGGTTCCAACCACACGATTGGCAAAGTGCTCATGCGTCAATGATGCAACGTCCTCCATTCTGTGCGCGAACTTGGCGACTGCGTGTGCCTCCCTGGCGAACGGTCCACCAGCGGATGGTCATGAGGGGCTTGACGCCGACTCGTAGTCGTGATTAAACTGCGAGGCTTCGCTGATCGACTTAGCGCAAAAGCTTCGGCTTTTCCGAAGTCGTGAAAGGCAAGAGTGGTGGTTGCTGCGAGTCAGCATGGCGGCCATAACAATTGCCCGAAGATAGCCTAAAGCGAGCAGCAAAGATAACCGAGCACTTGACAAGGAAATAAGAATCTTGCAATAATCTCGGTCTTCGCTGATCACTGATTGGCGACGCAAACGAAGCGAAGGTTTTGTTTGTGGTGTGGGTTCTTTAACAAGATACAGCCGATAAGCGTGGGCGTTTGAGGCGGATGCCTTGTGGGGAAGTTGAAAGACTTTCCTGAACGCTCACGGAAGCAGAAGTGAAGTTCACTTCAATTCCGGATGAGTTTTAGAGATCGAACTGAAGAGTTTGATCCTGGCTCAGATTGAACGCTGGCGGCATGCTTTACACATGCAAGTCGAACGGCAGCGGGTCCTTCGGGATGCCGGCGAGTGGCGAACGGGTGAGTAATGCATCGGAACGTACCCAGTCGTGGGGGATAACTACTCGAAAGAGTAGCTAATACCGCATACGACCTGAGGGTGAAAGCGGGGGACCGCAAGGCCTCGCGCGATTGGAGCGGCCGATGTCGGATTAGCTAGTTGGTGGGGTAAAGGCTTACCAAGGCGACGATCCGTAGCTGGTCTGAGAGGACGGCCAGCCACACTGGGACTGAGACACGGCCCAGACTCCTACGGGAGGCAGCAGTGGGGAATTTTGGACAATGGGCGCAAGCCTGATCCAGCCATGCCGCGTGCGGGAAGAAGGCCTTCGGGTTGTAAACCGCTTTTGTCAGGGAAGAAAAGCTCTGGGCTAATACCTCGGAGTGATGACGGTACCTGAAGAATAAGCACCGGCTAACTACGTGCCAGCAGCCGCGGTAATACGTAGGGTGCGAGCGTTAATCGGAATTGCTGGGCGTAAAGCGTGCGCAGGCGGTTGTGCAAGACAGATGTGAAATCCCCGGGCTTAACCTGGGAACTGCATTTGTGACTGCACGGCTAGAGTGCGGCAGAGGGGGATGGAATTCCGCGTGTAGCAGTGAAATGCGTAGATATGCGGAGGAACACCGATGGCGAAGGCAGTCCCCTGGGCCTGCACTGAC
>NZ_KB905935.1 GCF_000381125.1 Caldimonas manganoxidans ATCC BAA-369 | reverse complement strand
TTGAACCAGTGCTGCAGCAAGTGAATGCGCAACATGCGTTCCAAGCCCACGGGAGGACGGCCATTGCCGGGCTTGGGGTAGTGCGGCTCGATCAACGCCACCAGCCGATTCCACGGCACGATCGTCTGCATCTCGGCCAAGAATGCGTCGCGCCGGGTGGGCTTGCGAAAACGCTCGAATCCCGCGGACGCATCGGCCGCCGCTGCCAAGGTCATCTGCTTCATGACCGTAATCATCGCCGCCCATCACCAGGGCGACAAGACGGACTACTGCCAGGCGCAGGACTTGATCAGAGTTTCCTTAAACTAACTGGATCGAAGCCACGAATCACGGAGCATCCATGAAGCAGATCACCGCCATCATCAAACCGTTCAAACTCGAAGAAGTGCGTGAGGCTTTGGCCGAGGTGGGCGTGACGGGGTTGACCGTCACGGAGGTCAAGGGCTTCGGGCGTCAGAAAGGTCACACCGAGCTGTATCGCGGCGCTGAATATGTGGTGGACTTTCTGCCGAAGGTGAAGATCGAGGTCGTGGTCAAAGATGAAGACGTGGACCGCTGCATCGAGGCCATCGTGAAGGCGGCCAAGACGGGCAAGATCGGCGATGGAAAGATTTTCGTGACGCCGGTGGAGCAGGTGGTTCGCATCCGCACGGGCGAGACCGACGAGGCAGCCATCTGACGGTTGGCGCGGCAAAGTTGCTGCGGCGGGGCGCGCTCATCCCCTCAAATGGGCCGATAGTCGTCAGCTGCTATGGCGTGGCGGGCCTGGTGCCTGAGGCGCTGTACCAATTCGGCCGGATCGGTTCCGACTTCCAACGCGCCGTGCTGCGCGGGGCTCAGGAATCCTTGTTCGACCGTGTGGCCAAGGAAGGCGATCAGGGGGTCGTAGTAGCCTCCGACATTGAGCAGGCCAATGGGTTTGTCGTGGTAACCCAGTTGTCGCCAAGTCCAGACTTCGAACAGTTCTTCGAAGGTGCCAATGCCTCCTGGCAGTGCGAGGAATGCGTCGGATTGCTCGGCCATGAGGCGTTTGCGCTCATGCATGGTTTGCACCACGCGCAATTCCGTCAAGCCCTGATGGCCGACTTCACGGTCCATCAAGCTCTGGGGGATGACGCCGATGACGGTGCCGCCTTCAGCCAGCGCCGCATCGGCCACGAGGCCCATCAGCCCCACCCGCCCCCCGCCGTAGATCAGCCGAGTGCCGGTGCGTGCCAAATGGCGGCCCAGCGCTCGTGCAGTGTCCGCGTAGGCGGGGTTTGCGCCGGGCCGAGAGCCACAATAGACGCACAGAGAAAAAGCAGGCGGGCTCATGGGGGGCGGGTCTTCAGAAGGTGGGGGACGTCAGGCGGGTGTAGAGCGCGGCAGTCCAGATCGCGGCACACAGCAGCAGCGACAACAGCACGGCCGCGCTGGCGAAATCTTTGGCGCGTTTGGACAGCTCGTGGATGTCGTAGGAGACGCGGTCGATGGCGGCCTCGATGCCAGAGTTGAGCAATTCGACGATAAGCACCAACACGACCGAACCAGCGAGCAAGGCGGTTTCGACCCAACCGCGGCCCAGCCAGAATGCCGTCGGTAGCATCACGATGGCCAGCCACAGTTCCTGACGGAAGGCACTTTCGCTGCGGTAGGCCGTTCGTAAGCCGTCCAGCGAGTGGACGAAGGCGTGCAGGATGCGATTCAGGCCGCTGCGGCCTTTGTATGGGTTGGTCATGCGCTCGATTGTGCCGTTGCCTGACGCCTCGCCACGGTCAGGAGCCAGTACGATGGATCGGGGGCACCAGAACGAGTCGGGTGCCGCAGAGCGCATCGTGCCAGAACTGCCGGTCGGCCCGCAGCAGGCTCGACAGCGCATAGGCCAGTGCCCAGCCGGCCAAGGCAGCAAAGACGGTCCAGCCGCTGCGGGTCCAGCCCATCAGATGGGCCAGACCGAGACCGGGTAACACCCAGATCCAGGCGCAGAAGAAGCGACTCAGTGCCCGGATCAGACCCGGAGGGCGCCCATCGGGGCCTTCGAGGCGGATGCGCCAAGTTTGCATGGGCAGGGTCTGGCCGCTTTGCGTCCAGCACCAGACGAAATACAGCGCCAAGACGGCGGCCACGAGCAAGCCCAGGCCGAGGCGACCGACGAGGGCGTGGCGCTGCCCGGTGGCCACACCATAGACGAGGCCCGTGATCATCACGATGCCAAACAGCAGCACGGTTTCGTACACGAGACAGGCCAAGCGGCGTCGCAGCGTCGGCGCGGAGGGCGACGGCGAGACGCCCGGTGATGAGATGCTGGAGGGATGTGTGCTCAAGGGATGGTCGCAGTGGTGGCTGGCGCTGCGCTGCGGCTCGGGGGCATGATGATCGCGGCGCCCTGAGGCCCTGCCAGGGGCAGCAGGGTCTTCGGATGGATGAAGCTTGGAGACGTGGTGATTTTGGGCAGGCCGGCCTGCTGGTGCCATGGCGGCATCGGTTGCTGGGTGATGGGAATGGTGGTGGCACCCGGGCGCACCTGGGCCGCGGTGGGGGCCACCGGCTGCGGCATCACCCGACTGGTGGCCGGTGCGGGCACCAGCCCGGGGGGCTCGCGCTCCGAGGTTTTGCGCCCGGGCTGAAGCAGCGAGGCCGAAGGCGATGCAGCCTTGCGCGCTTTAGCTGCCAAGGCCTGGCGCTCTTCGGCTGACAGCGATTGATAGGTTTCCCAACGGCTCAGCCGCTCGGTTGCTGGCACATCCTGCAAGGATTGAAAGTAGTTGATGCGCGCCAAGGTGCGCTGTTGGGGCGAAAGTTGCACCCATTCGAGCATGCGTTGGTGGACGCGCCGTTGCTCGTCTTCGCTCATGTGGGGAAAGCGTTCGGCAATTTCGAGCCATTTGCGCTTGCGCGATCCATCCAGGCGGTTCCATTCGCGGCGCAGGGGGGCCAGGGCCTCCTGCTGGGCAGGGGTCAGCGCGTTCCAGCGCGGGCCTCCTGTGGAACTGGTCTGGGCCTGGGCGAGTGTGGGCAGGCTGGCACTCCAGCCGCCGGCCGTCATGTACAGCAGGGCAGTCAGCGTGGCCGCGCCGAGTGAAGAGGCCAAGCGTCGCATCATTCCCTGGGGGTCTTCAGAAACTCCAGAAAGCCTGGGTCCGCATAAGCAGTCGGGGGCAAGTCGTCGGTCAGCAAGGTCGCGTCCATCTCCGCGGCCATGCGGATCTGTCGCTCCATGTGCCAATCTTCGATCAAGGCCAAGCCGACCAGCAAGGCCAGCAGGGGAAGGAGGCCGCCCAGGGCGGCGGCCCAGCGGGGTAGGCCGCCACGGTGGGGGGCGGCGCCCCCAAGCCCCAGCACGGCAGCGCCGCCGGTACTCAGGCGCACTGGGGGCGTCTCGGTCCAGGCGACACGGCGGCGTGCGAGCGCCTGTGTGCGTGCGAAGCGCAGGCGTTCGCTGACGTCTGCCGGCACATCGAGTTCGGACAGCCGGGCCGCGATGCGAAGGCCGAGGCGAGCCTCCAGGGCCTCGATCTCGGCCGTGTGAAGGGTGGTTGGGTTCATGGCACGATCCCCTTGGCCTTGAGGGCGCGGGCCAGGGCATGCACCGCGCGCGAACAATGGGTTTTGACGCTGCCTTCGGAACAGCCCATCACCGCAGCCGTTTCCGCAACGTCGAATTCTTCCCAGTAACGCATCAAAAACGCCTCCCGTTGACGCGGCGGCAGCTTCTGCACTTCGGCGTCGATGGCTTGGAGCACTTGGCTGCGCGCCAGCGCGTCGGCAGCACTTTCCGTGCCTTGCGTGTCTTGCAAGGCTTCGAGCGTATCGAGCAAGTCGGCCGTCTCGACGCCATCGTGTTCTTCCAGATCGGAAAACGATTGCATGACCGCCGTGCGGACTTTTTGGCGGCGAAACCAGTCGTTGGTGGCGTTGGACAGGATGCGCTGAAACAGCAGCGGCAACTCGGCGGCGGGGCGATCGCCGTATTTCTCGGCCAGCCGGATCATGGCGTCTTGCACGATGTCCAAGGCGGCGTCGGTGTCGCGCACGGCGTAGACCACGCGCTTGAATGCGCGTTTGTCGGCGCCCTTGAGAAAGTCGCTGAGTTCTTGTTCGGTGGCCAAGGGACAGTGCCGGATCGGACGCGCTATGGACTCGGTGGAAATTATCGCATTGCCCCGCGCCGGTGCGTGGCGGCGATGTCATAATGTTGCCCTGCACAACATTGGGTCTCGACTCGGACGCCCGACCCGGGCGCCTCGTTCATGACCGCGCAGGCTCCACACCCGCCTCACGAGGGCGTGGGAAGGGGCACCGATCGTTTTTCGTTAGAGAAATTCAGAAAGGTTCGACATATGGACATGTCTGCCGCGGAACACAAGCGCGCTGCCGCCACGCAGGGCGCGTCTTCCTCGCAATCTTCCCATCAAGAACTCAACGGTTCCGAAATCCTGGTGCGTTGTCTCCAGGCCGAAGGGGTGAAGTACATCTGGGGGTACCCAGGGGGCGCCGTCTTGTACATCTATGACGCGCTGTACAAGCAAGACACCATCCAGCACGTGTTGGTGCGCCACGAGCAAGCGGCTGTGCATGCAGCCGATGGCTATGCCCGCGCCACCGGTGAGGTGGGGGTGGCGCTGGTGACTTCGGGCCCGGGTGTCACCAATGCCGTGACTGGCATCGCCACGGCGTACATGGATTCCATTCCTATGGTGATCATCACGGGACAGGTGCCCACGCCGGCCATCGGTTTGGACGCCTTCCAAGAATGTGACACCGTGGGTATCACGCGCCCGATCGTCAAGCACAACTTCCTGGTCAAGGACGTCAAAGACCTGGCCATGACGATCAAGAAGGCCTTCCACATCGCGCGCACTGGGCGGCCGGGTCCGGTCGTGGTGGATGTGCCCAAGGACGTGTCGCTCAAGACGGCCGAGTTTCATTATCCCGAGCGCGTGGAAATGCGCTCGTACAACCCCGTGCGCAAAGGCCATGGCGGACAGATCCGCAAGGCCGTGCAACTGCTGATGCAAGCTCGGCGGCCCTACATTTACACCGGCGGCGGTGTGATCCTGGGCAATGCGTCGGCCGAGTTGCGCGAGCTCGTGGACTTGCTGGGCTATCCCTGTACCAACACCTTGATGGGTTTGGGGGCGTTTCCGGCCACCGACCCCCGGTTCCTGGGCATGTTGGGCATGCACGGGACCTATGAAGCCAACATGACCATGCAGAACTGCGACGTGCTGTTGGCCGTGGGAGCGCGCTTCGACGATCGAGTGATTGGCAATCCCAAGCATTTCGCCTCGGTGGAGCGCAAGATCATCCATGTGGACATCGATCCTTCATCGATTTCCAAGCGCGTGAAGGTCGACATCCCCATCGTGGGCGACGTCAAAGAGGTGCTGCAGGAGTTGATCGCGCACATTCGCGAGCAACAACTGCGCCCAGACGCTCAGGCGCTGGCGAGCTGGTGGGGGCAGATCAACGAGTGGCGCAAGCGTGAGTGCTTGAAGTACAAGCATTCCGAGGAAGTCATCAAGCCCCAGTTCGTCATCGAGAAGCTGTGGGAGATGACGCGCGACCGCGAGACCTACATCACTTCCGACGTGGGGCAGCATCAGATGTGGGCGGCGCAGTTCTATCGCTTCGACGAGCCCCGCCGCTGGATCAACTCTGGTGGTCTGGGCACGATGGGCGTGGGCTTGCCCTATGCGATGGGCATCAAGCTGGCCAAGCCGCAGGCCGATGTGTTTTGTATCACTGGCGAGGGCTCGATCCAGATGTGCATCCAGGAGCTCTCGACCTGTCAGCAGTACCAGACGCCGGTCAAGATCATTTCATTGAACAACCGCTATCTGGGCATGGTGCGACAGTGGCAGCAGCTCGACTACGGTGGCCGCTATTCGCACAGCTACATGGATGCGCTGCCCGACTTCGTCAAGTTGGCCGAAGCCTACGGCCATGTCGGCATGAAAATCGAGAAGCCGTCGGAAGTGGAGCCGGCGCTGCGCGAGATGATGCGCCTGAAGGACCGTACGGTCTTTTTGGATGTGCGCACCGATCCGACCGAGAACGTCTGGCCCATGGTCCAGGCGGGCAAGGGCATCACGGAGATGCTGCTGGGCTCCGAAGATCTGTGACCCTCGGCAAGGCCGACAAGGGCGCCACGTTGCCGCGTAGCGTCAGGCGCCGGCCGGACGGGGCGATCGGCTTCGGAACGACAATCACCCTCTCGAAGGACGTGGCCAAGGGCCGCCGGTTACCGCCGTCGGCCTGAAGAGCGCGAACAACGACCCATGAAACACATCATTGCAGTGCTGCTGGAGAATGAGGCTGGGGCCCTCTCCCGCGTGGTGGGCCTCTTTTCGGCCCGCGGCTACAACATTGAAAGCCTGACCGTGGCGCCGACGGAAGATCCGTCGCTGTCGCGCATGACCATCGTCACCACGGGTTCGGATGACGTGATCGAACAGATCACCAAGCACTTGAACCGGTTGATCGAAGTGGTGAAGGTGGTGGACTTGACCGAAGGCAGCTACACCGAGCGGGAGCTGATGCTCATCAAGGTGCGCGCCGTAGGCAAGGAGCGTGAGGAGATGAAACGCATGGCCGACATCTTCCGCGGCCGCATCATCGATGTCACCGAAAAGACTTACACCATTGAACTGACCGGCGATGCCGCCAAGCTCGACGCCTTCATCGAGGCCATCGAACGCACCGCCATCCTCGAGACCGTGCGCACCGGCACCAGCGGCATCGGCCGCGGTGAGCGGATCCTGCGCGTCTGATCCCCGACCCTTCCCAACCGGACAACCTGGAGAACACCATGAAGGTCTATTACGACAAGGACGCCGACCTGAGCCTGATCAAAGGCAAGAATGTCACCATCATCGGCTATGGCTCGCAAGGCCATGCTCATGCGCAGAACCTCAATGACAGCGGCGTGAAGGTGACGGTGGGGTTGCGGCGTGGCGGCGCCTCTTGGGGCAAAGCCGAGAAGGCGGGCCTGAAGGTGGCTGAGATCCCCGAGGCAGTGAAGACGGCCGATGTGGTGATGATTCTGCTGCCCGACGAGCAAATCGCCAGCGTCTACAAGAACGAGGTCGAACCCCATATCAAGCAAGGCGCCTCGCTGGCTTTCGCGCATGGATTCAACGTGCACTATGGGCAAGTGATCCCTCGCGAGGACCTGGATGTGTGGATGGTCGCCCCCAAGGCGCCGGGTCACACCGTGCGGGCTACCTACACCCAAGGCGGTGGTGTGCCCCATCTGATCGCCGTGCATGCGGACAGGAGCGGCAAGGCGCGGGATTTGGCCTTGAGCTACGCGGTGGCCAACGGCGGTGGCAAGGCCGGCATCATCGAAACCAGTTTCCGTGAGGAAACCGAGACCGACCTGTTCGGCGAGCAGGCCGTGCTGTGCGGCGGTACGGTCGAGCTGATCAAGGCGGGGTTCGAAACCTTGGTGGAAGCCGGGTATGCGCCAGAGATGGCTTATTTCGAATGCTTGCACGAGCTCAAGCTGATCGTGGATTTGATCTACGAAGGCGGTATCGGCAACATGAACTACTCGATTTCGAACAATGCCGAGTACGGCGAGTACGTCACCGGGCCGCGGGTGATCACCGAGCAGACCAAGCAGGCCATGCGTCAGTGCCTGAAAGACATTCAGACCGGCGAGTACGCCAAGAGCTTCATCCTGGAAAACAAGGCGGGCGCGCCGACGTTGCTGTCGCGCCGTCGGTTGACCGCCCAACACCCGATCGAGGTCGTGGGCGAGCAGCTTCGCGCGATGATGCCTTGGATCCGCAAGAACCGCCTGGTGGACCAGTCCAAGAACTGATGGCACGACCGTCGCGATCAGCGCCGATCGAGCCGCGAGGCCTGCCTCGCGGCTTTTTTTCTCGCCGGGCTGTTGTATCCTCGCGCCCATGAACTATCCCCATCCTTTTCTTGCGAAGGAAGGCTGGCCTTTCATCGCCATTGCTTTTTTCGTGGCGGTCTTCGCCTCCTTCTTTTTGACGGGTTTCGTGGCCATTCTGTGCTGGCTGGTGCTGGCCTTCGTGGTGCAGTTCTTCCGCGATCCACCCCGGCCGGTTCCGGCAGACGCCGGCGCGGTGCTGTCGCCGGCCGATGGCCGTATCGTGAAGGTCGAAAAGGTCCGTGACCCCTACGCCGACCGCGACGCGCTGCTCATCAGCGTGTTCATGAACGTCTTCAACGTGCATTCCAACCGCATCAGCGTCGATGGCCGGGTCGTCAAAGTGCAGTATTTCCCGGGGCTGTTCATCAATGCCAACCTGGACAAGGCGTCGTTGGAAAACGAGCGCAATGCCGTGGTGATCGAATCGGGCCCGCACACCGTGACCTTGGTTCAGGTGGCCGGATTGATTGCCCGACGCATCCTGTGCTACGTGAGGCCGGGCGATGTGGTCGAAAAGGGGCAGCGCTACGGGTTCATCCGCTTTGGCTCCCGGGTGGATGTTTACTTGCCGGTCGAGGCCACGCCCCGGGTGGCCCCGGGCGACAAAGTGGCGGCCACTTCCACCATTCTGGCCTTGCTTCCACAGCGATGAACGAAACGCCGGAATCCGTTGAGGCCTTGCACGAGGAGGCTGCGCGCCCGCGTCGCAAGGGCATTTACATCCTGCCCAATCTGTTCACGTTGGCGGCGTTGTTCGGTGGGTTCTACGCCATCGTGATGGCGATGAACGATCGCTTTGATTTGGCCGCCGTGGGCATCTTCTGTGCGATGGTGCTGGACAGTCTGGACGGGCGGGTGGCGCGCATGACCAACACCCAAAGCACGTTCGGCGAGCAGATGGACAGCCTGTCGGACATGGTGTCCTTTGGCGCCGCGCCGGCGCTCATCGTGTACGAATGGGCGCTCAAGGGGTTGGGCAAGTTGGGCTGGATCGCCGCCTTCGTCTATTGCTCTGGAGCGGCCTTGCGCCTGGCGCGCTTCAACACCAACATTTCGGTGGTCGACAAGCGCTTTTTCCAGGGGCTGCCCAGCCCGGCGGCGGCGGCGCTGGTGGTGGGCTTCATCTGGGTGATGGACGACCTGGGCTACCGGGGGGCCTCGCGCATCGACTGGCTGACCTGGGGAGCGTTCGCGCTCACGCTCTATGCCGGGTTGACCATGGTCACCAACGTGCCGTTTTACAGCTTCAAGGACGTGAGTTTTCGCCATAGCGTGCCCTTTGTGGTGGTGGTGGCCATCGCCTTGGGTTTCGCGCTGATCGCCTACCACCCGCCGGTCGTGTTGTTCGTGCTGTTCGTGGTCTATGGCTTTTCGGGCTATGCGGTCTATGGCTACCGCAAGGCCAAGGGCAAGCCGGTCAGTGTGATCGCCGTGTCCACGGACGAACCCGACGAGCAGGGGCTGCACCGCTGATCGGTGCTATATTGTTCCCATGGTTTCTGTCCTGACGATGTCTTTGCTACCCCTAGGAGTGCCGCGGGCACGCTGATCGTCTTCGTCAACGGTTTCCAGCACGTACGGCCCGCCAGCGCACCCAGCCCGCGGGCCGTTTCGTTTTCACCGCATCGTATCCCCACGGAGCCCATCATGGCCGATAAGCTGATCATCTTCGACACCACGCTGCGCGACGGGGAGCAGTCTCCCGGCGCTTCGATGACCAAGGACGAGAAGCTGCGCATCGCTCGTCAGCTCGAACGCTTGCGCGTGGACGTGATCGAGGCGGGGTTTGCGGCGGCATCCAACGGCGACTTCGAGGCGGTCAAGTCGATTGCCGACCACATCAAAGGCTCTACCGTGTGCTCGCTGGCACGGGCCAACGACCGCGACATCAGTCGCGCCGCCGAAGCCCTGAAGGGGGCGGCCTCCGCACGCATCCACACCTTCATCGCCACCAGTCCGCTGCACATGGAAAAGAAGCTGCGCATGACGCCGGAGCAGGTGTACGAGCAGGCCCGGCTGGCAGTGCGTTTCGCGCGCAATCTGTGCGGTGATGTGGAGTTTTCTCCCGAGGATGGCTATCGCTCGGACATCGATTTTCTGTGCCGTGTGCTGGAGGCCGTGATCGACGAAGGCGCCACCACCATCAACATTCCGGACACGGTGGGGTATGCGGTGCCCGAGCTGTATGGCAACTTCATCAAGACGTTGCGCGAGCGCATCCCGAATTCCGACAAGGCGGTGTGGTCGGTGCATTGCCACAACGATTTGGGCATGGCAGTGGCCAACTCGCTGGCCGGTGTGCAAATCGGCGGAGCGCGCCAGGTCGAATGCACCATCAATGGCCTGGGCGAGCGGGCTGGCAATTGCTCGCTGGAAGAAGTCGTGATGGCTGTGCGCACGCGTCGTGACTACTTCGGGCTGGAGGTGGGCATCGACACCACGCAGATCGTGCCGGCCTCGCGGCTGGTGTCGCAGATCACCGGTTTCGTGGTCCAGCCCAACAAGGCCGTGGTAGGCGCCAATGCGTTTGCGCATGCATCGGGCATCCACCAAGACGGTGTGCTCAAAGCCCGCGACACCTACGAGATCATGCGTGCGGAGGACGTGGGCTGGACCGCCAACAAGATCGTGCTGGGCAAGCTGTCGGGGCGCAACGCCTTCAAACAGCGTTTGCAGGAGCTGGGCATCGAGCTGGAATCCGAGGCCGAGATCAACGCGGCGTTTGCCAAGTTCAAGGAATTGGCGGATCGCAAGAGTGAGATCTTCGACGAGGACATCATCGCGCTGGTGGGCGATGAGAGCGTGACCAACGAACATGAGCACTACCGTTTGTTGGCGCTGTCTCAGCACTCCGAAACGGGTGAGCGCCCGCACGCCAAGGTGGTTTTCGCCGCCGGCGATCGGGAGATCCATGGCGAAAGCCATGGCAACGGCCCGGTGGATGCCAGCTTGAAGGCCATCGAAGCCCATGTGCAGAGCGGGGCGGAGATGCTGCTGTATTCGGTCAATGCCATCACGTCGGGCAGCACGGAATCGCAGGGGGAGGTGACGATCCGGCTGCAGCACGGGGGCCGGGTGGTCAATGGCGTGGGGGCCGACCCGGACATCGTGGTGGCCTCGGCCAAGGCCTATCTCGCTGCCTTGAACAAGCTGCACAGCAAGAGTGAGCGGGTGGCGGCCCAGGGTTGAGTCCGGGGGCAGGGCTCGGGAGGCCCCATGTTTTCGATGGAACTTGAGAAATATTGCGTAAGTTTTTGATCTTGCCTGCATTTTTCTGATCGCCTACACTCCCCCGCAAAGACTGCGGGAGTTGGGCAGTGATGCGGTTGGCTTGGGCGAAAACGTGGCAAGGGCTGGTGGCCGGACTGGCCCTGGTGGTAGGGGTGTGCGCGTCCGGACCGCTGCTGGCGGCACAGGAGGGGGCAAAGCGCCCGACGGCGTCGGCCAGCAAGCGCGCGGTGGTGGAATCGCAGCGCAAGAAGCCCGTGGCCCGATCGGCCAAGCGCAGCAGCCGTTCCGAGGTCCGTTCGTCGCGTCCGCGGGTGTCGGCCAGTGGGGCCGCGGTGGCGGCCAAGCGGACCGTGGTACAGCGTGTCACGGCTGCACCGACGAGCTCGCCAGTGTCGTACGGGCAGGCCTTCGGTCTGCATGCGGTCGATGATCCTCTGGATCTGAAATCCAGTGTGGCCTTGGTGCTCGACCAGGACACCGAAGAGGTGCTGTTCAGCAAGAACTCTCAGGCCGTGCTGCCGATTGCCTCGTTGACCAAGCTGATGACGGCGCTGGTGGTGATCGAAGCCGGCCAGCCACTGGACGAGATGCTGACCATCACGCGGGAGGACATCGACACCGAAAAGGGCAGCCGTTCCCGTTTGGCGGTGGGGACCCGCCTGAGCCGCGAAGAAATGCTGCATCTGGCGCTGATGTCGTCGGAGAACCGGGCGGCTCACGCCTTGGGACGGCATTACCCGGGCGGTTTGGGACCGTTCGTGGCGGCGATGAACCGGAAGGCCCAGGAACTGGGCATGCATGACACGCGCTTCGTCGAGCCGACGGGCCTGTCCAGTCGCAACCAATCCAGTGCTCGCGATTTGGCCGTCTTGGTGAAGGCGACCTATGAGGTGCCCTTGATCCGGGAGTTGTCGACCTCGCCGGAGTATCAGGTGGTGGTCGGCAATCGGCAGCTCAAATATCGCAACACCAATGGCTTGGTCTTCAATCCGACGTGGGACATCGGGCTGCAAAAGACGGGCTACATCGCCGAGGCCGGTCGTTGCCTGGTGATGCAGGCTGAGCTGGCCGGCCGCAAGCTGATCATGGTCTTTCTCGACTCGGCCGGGCGTTTCTCCCGACTGGGCGATGCCGAGCGGGTGCGTCGCTGGCTGTTGGAGCGTGGACTGGGGGCTGCCGGGGCGGGAGGCGGCCACGGCAGTCCGCGGGTGACGTCTTGAGCATCGACCGGCGCGGCACGGTGGCGGCCGATCGTCGGCTTCAGCCGCGGTAGCCCAAAGCCGCAGAAATCTGCGCCGCCGTGGACTGTAGGCGCTCGAGCCAGGACTCTTCGAGGCGATCGGCCGGGGCGGAGATCGACAGGCCGGCCACCAGTTTGCCCTGGTCGTCGCGTATGCCGGCCGCCATGCAACGCACCCCCAGCTCGAGTTCCTCGTTGTCGCGCGCATAGCCCAACTGGCGCACCCGGGCCAATTCGCGTTCGAGTGTGGCCAAGTCGGTGATGCTGTTGCGGGTGTGGCCCGCCAACCCGGTGCGGGTCGCATAGGCGCGCACGCGCTGGGGGTCGTCCTGGGCCAAAAAGAGCTTGCCGACCGAGGTCAGGTGCAGCGGGGCGCGGCCCCCCACGGCGCGCACCACTTGCATGCCGGAGCGTTCGCTGTAGGTGCGTTCGATGTAGACGATCTCGTCTCCCTGGCGGACTGACAGATTGACCGGTTGATGCGTGAGCTTGTGCAGCTCGCGCATCGGCCCCAGGGCGGCGTCACGCACGTCCAGGCGGGCCTTGACGAGATTGCCCAGTTCCAAGAGCCGCATGCCCAGCCGGTAGCTGCCGGCTTCGGGCCGATCGACGAAACGCCCGGTGGCCAGGTCGTTCAGGATGCGGTGGGCGGTGGACGGGTGCAGGCCGGTTTGGGCGCTGATTTCTTTGAGTGAGACTGGATCCTGGTGGGCGGCCAGCACGTCCAGCAAGGCGAACATGCGCTCCAGGACCTGGATGGTAGGGGAGTGGCCGTCGGACTTTCTCATGCCGTGATTGTCACCTGAAATGATGCGTTTTTGCATGGCGAAATCACCGGAGGCTGGCTGCCGCAAGCCGGGCGGCGGCCACGCCGGCGCGTACGGCGCCTTCCAAGGTGGCGGGGTAGGGGCCGTTGACGTGGTCACCGGCGGCCCACAGGCCTGGCGCAATGGTGGCCGATGGGCGTTGCAGCCCGGGCTCGCACAGGAATGTCGCTCGTTTTTCGACGATGCTGCGGATCACTCGCAAGGGGGGGCGCAGGTAACGCGACAATTCGCGATGGGCTTGCTCGCAAACGGCCTGTGCGGTGGCCTCCAAACCCCGGCTGACCCATGGGCTCGCCGCACTGATCACGAAGGCGAGCAAGCCGGTGGGGCCGTTGAGCTGGCCGCGGTCGAACACGTACTGGGCCGGCGCGGCGTCATGGCTGCGCAGGGCCAGCATCGGCTGCGGGAGTCGGGCACCGTCGGCATGGGCGTAGACGGTCACGATGGGTTCGAAGCTCAGGCTTTCGGCTTGCTCGGCCCAAGCTGGGGCATGGGGTCGGCACAGGCGGGCTGCCTCGCCGGGCGGGCACGCAAGGATCACTGCGTCGTAAGCTTCGCCATCGACCCGCCAGCCATGGGGCGCGTGGCGCTGCAGTGCGGTCACGCGGTGATGGCGCCGCACCCGCGCGCCAGCGCGTTCCAGCCAGCGGGCGGCGGGGTCGGGAAACAGGGCGCTGAGGTGGGTGCGTGGCAGGAGCAGGTCGCTGCTGCCAGGCCCGGATCCGAGGGTGTCGCGCAGCACGCGCAAGAAAACGGCCGCACTGGCACGGTGTGCCGGTGTGTTCAAGGCGGCCGCGCACAAGGGGTCGATGAGCTCGTCGCGCACTCGCACGGGCAGGTTGGCACACAACTGAGCCACGGTGAGCTCAGGGGCGCAGCGGAAGCGGCGCAGCGTCCACAGGGTGGCCTGGCGCAGCAAAGCCAGGCGTTCACCGCGGGTCCATCCCCGCTGGGCGGCAATGGCCTTCAGCAGCGCTGGCACGGCTCGGCCCGCACCCAGCCGCAAGCCGCTGCCATCGGCATGAATCAGCTGCAATGGCGTGCGTAGCAAGTCCAGCGTCGTGCGCACGCCCACCTGCCGCATCAGCCGTAGACATTCGGTGTAGGCGCCCATCAGGATGTGTTGTCCGTTGTCCAAGGCCAGCCCTTCGATGTCCACCCGTCGGGCACGTCCTCCCAGGTGAGAGGCCATTTCGTACAGGGTGACATCGAAACCCTCGTCCACGGCCTGCACGGCCGCTGCGCAGCCGGCCCAGCCGGCGCCGATCACCGCCAGTCGCTGGCTCATGCTCAGCGCTCCCGCCAGTGAGTCCGCCACGCGATCCACAGCTTGCGCAGCGGGGTCAGCGCGATGCGTTGGTGCAGCACCTGGAAGCCGGTGGATTCCACTTCGCGCAAGAGAGTGCGATAGATGTTGGCCATCATCAGGCCAGGCTTCTGCGAGGCTCGGTCGGCTGCGGGCAGCAGGGCCAGGGCCTCGTCGTAGCAGCGGTGGGCTCGCTCGGCCTGAAATCGCATCAAGGCGGTGAATCGATCGCTGTAGACGCGGTTCAGGATCTCGTGGGCTTTCACGTCGAATTGCTGGAGCTCGTTGACCGGCAGGTAGATGCGGCCGCGGCGTGCGTCGTCTCCCACGTCACGGATGATGTTGGTCAGCTGCAAAGCCAGGCCGAGGCGGTGCGCATAGTCGATGGTGCGGGCTTCGGTGCGACCGAAGATGCTGCTGGCGACCTCGCCGACCACCCCGGCCACGAGATGGCAGTAGCGTTGCAGCCCGGCATAGTCGAGGTAGCGGGTTTGATCGAGGTCCATCTGACATCCCTCGATGACGGCCAGCAGCTGGTCGGCTCGAATCCCGTAGGTCGCAACGTGGGGCATCAAGGCTTGCATGACTGGATGGCTCGGACGCCCGGCAAAGGATGCGGCCACCTCGCGACGCCACCAGCCCAGTTTGGCCTGCGCGACACCCGGGTCGCTGACTTCGTCGACCACGTCATCGACCTCTCGGCAAAAGGCATAAAACGCGGTGATGGCTGCGCGGCGGGGCGGCGGCAGGAAAAGAAAGGCGTAGTAGAAGCTCGACCCGCTGGCGGCGGCTTTGTCCTGAACGTATTGCTGTGGCGTCATGGGGCGGTCAGACGAGGCATCCGCAGCGCACGCCACAGCAGGATCGGGGCATCGAGGCGGTGCAACACGGGACGGCAGTGGAGGGTGGCGTAGTCGAGGCGGTGAATTTTCTCAAGGATGCGCAGTCCTCCTTGTATGACCAGGCGCAGTTCCCAGCCGAATCGTCCTCGCACACGTTGCGCCAGCGGAGCGCCTTCGTCCATCAGGCGGCGCGCCCATTCGACCATGTCGCGCACCAGGGGCTGGGTGCCCGGCGTTTCGTGCCGTGCCAGCAGCGAGGCTGGTGGCACACGGTGGCGGGCGCAGTCCTCCAGAGGGATGTACAGCCGGCCGCGCTGGGCGTCCTCTCCGAGGTCTTGCCAGAAGTTGATCAGCTGCAAAGCCGTGCAAATGTTGTCGGACTGCCGCAGCGACACTTCGTCATCGATGTTCAGCAGATGCAGCATCAGCCGCCCGATCGGGTTGGCCGAACGCCGGCAATAGTCCAGCAGGTCTTGCCGGTCCACGTAGCGGTGCTTGACGACATCTTGCTCGAAGGCGCTGAGCAGGTCTTCCAGCAAGTGCACTGGCCAGCGATGGCGCGCCAGGGCTTGCCTCAGGGGGATGAAAATGTGGGGCCAACGCTGCGACACTGGCTGGCCGGCCACCGTGGCCGCCAGGTCGCGCCGGTAGGCCGCCAAGTCGGACAAGCGTTGCGCCGGACTGCGGCGGCCTTCGTCGGCCAAGTCGTCCGCCGTGCGGGCGTACCAGTAAAGGGCAGCGACGGCCGGGCGCAGTGCCGCAGGGCACAGCCAGGACGCCACGGGAAAGTTTTCATAGTGCTTCACACTCACGGGGGCGATTGTCCATGCGTTTTGCGGGCGGAGCCTCCGAAGCTTCGGCCTTGACAGGGGGGCGGACGAAATTTAGAGTACTGACCAGTCAGTCAGTAATTTTCGGGCATTTGCCATCCTCGGGATTCCACTGGGCTCTCTCGCGCAGGGCTGGTGCGCAGCCTCGGGGGTGAGCAAGCGGTATGGACGTTTTTTCGCTCAAGGTCTTGTGATGCCTCAGCCTACGCTTGTTTCTGCCGTCATCCTTGCGCTGGTTTCGCTGGTGCTGACGGGCTGTACCCGCACGCCGCCGCCGCAAGAACCGGTGCGCGCGGTGCGGACCCTGACCCTGGCTGCTTCGTCGGCACGGCAGCAGCAGGAGTACGCGGCGGAGGTGCGGGCGCGCACGGAGTCTCGGCTGGGCTTTCGTGTGCCGGGCAAGATGGTGCAGCGTCACGTGAATCTTGGCGACAAGGTGCGTGCTGGGCAGGTATTGGCCGTGCTGGATGCCCGGGATCTGCGTTTGGGCGAGCAGGCCGCGCGCGCCGCCGTGTCGGCGGCCCAGGCGAACCTGGAGCAGGCCGAGGCCGACTTCCGGCGCTTCAGCGAACTGCGGGCCCAGGGTTTCATCAGTTCGGCCGAACTGGAGCGCCGTGAGACGGCCCTCAAGGCGGCACGGGCTCAATGGGCCCAAGCGCAGGCGCAGGCCAATGTGCAGGGCAATCAAGCGGCCTACGCGAATTTGGTGGCCGATGTCTCGGGGGTGGTCACCGCGATCGAGGCCGAGCCCGGCATGGTCTTGGGTGCGGGCATGGCAGTACTTCGTTTGGCGCATGACGGGCCGCGCGATGCCGTGTTCGCAGTCCCCGAGGATCAACTCGAAGCCGTGCGCGCGCTGGCCGCTGCCGGCGTGCCGGTGCAGGTGCGCCTGTGGGGGCAGGAAGGGCGCTCCATCGAGGCGCGCATCCGCGAGGTGGCCGCTGCAGCGGACCCCATCACGCGCACCTACACGGTCAAGGCCGACCTGGGGTTGACGGACGTGCCCTTGGGGCGCACCGCCACGGTGGTGATCCAGCAGCCGGCACAGGCCGGTGTGGCCAAGCTGCCCTTGTCGGCGTTGCGCGAGCATCAGGGCCGCACCCATGTCTGGGTG
Organism: Caldimonas manganoxidans ATCC BAA-369; assembly: GCF_000381125.1. GTDB lineage: Bacteria > Pseudomonadota > Gammaproteobacteria > Burkholderiales > Burkholderiaceae_C > Caldimonas > Caldimonas manganoxidans. The sequence goes on along the minus strand of NZ_KB905935.1, from coordinate 126,602 downwards.
GTCGACCCAGACACCATGGCGGTGAACTTGCATCCCGTGGAGCTGGCAGGCAGCGACGGCAATGAGGTGGTGGTGCGCAGCGGGCTGAAGCCGGGCCAGACGATCGTCACCGCAGGCGTGCATGTGCTGACCCCTGGACAGCGTGTGCGGATCTATCGTGAGGGCACGACGCCGGCGGCGCCGGCCTCAGCTCCCGGCGCATTGGAGACCGCCTCGCGCAGTGCTCCCTGAGTCCGCATCGCCCCCTGACTCTAGAGGACGAGGTCATTCGTGAGATCACATCCCTTGCCGGCCTCGGAAGAGCGCCGCTTCAACATCTCTCGCTGGGCGCTCGAACATTCGGCGCTCACACGCTATTTGCTCGTCGTCCTGATGGTGCTGGGCTTTGCAGCCTACTTCCAGCTCGGTCAGGACGAGGATCCGCCGTTTGCCTTCCGGGCCATGGTGGTGCGGGCCTATTGGCCCGGCGCCACGGCACAGCAGATCGCCGACCAGGTCACGGACAAGATCGAGCGCACGCTGCAGGAGGTGCCCTATGCGGACATCATCCGCAGTTACTCCAAGCCGGGAGAGACGCTGATCATCTTCCAGGTGGCCGACTCCTCGCCGCCCGAGGAGCTCCAGCAGATCTGGTACCAGACGCGCAAGAAAGTCAACGACATGCGCGGCAGCTTGCCGCAGGGGGTGATCGGGCCGTTCTTCAATGACGAGTTCGGCGATGTGTATGGGGCGATCTATGCCCTATCCGCCGATGGCTTCAGCCCGCGCGAGCTGAAGGAGTATGCCGACCGAGTGCGTCAGCGGCTGCTGCGCGTACCGGACGTGGCCAAAGTCGAAATCTTTGGCGCGCAGGACGAGAAGATCTATATCGAAGTCTCACAGGCGCGCTTGGCGCAGCTGGGGCTGGACTTCAATCAAGTGATCGCCCAGCTGGGCCAGCAAAACGCGATCGTGTCTGCGGGGGTCGTGACGCTGCCGACCGATCAGGTGCAGTTGCGCGTCAGCGGCCCCTTCAATTCGGAGGAGGAGCTGCGGGCCTTCCCCATCCGTGCGGGGGGCAACACCCTGCGGCTGGGGGACATTGCCGAGGTGCGACGAGGCTATGTCGATCCGCCGCAAGTCAAAGTGCGCCACCAAGGCCAGGAAGTGTTGGCTTTGGGGGTGTCGATGACCAAGGGGGGCGACATCATCCGCTTGGGCCGTGACCTGGAAAAGGTCGTCAGCCAGATCCGCTCCGAGCTGCCCGTGGGCATCGAGATGACGCAGTTCCAGGATCAGTCCTCCGTGGTCTCGCGCTCGGTCAACGAGTTCGTCAAAGTATTGATCGAGGCCGTGGTGGTCGTGTTGGCCGTCAGTTTCGTCAGCTTGGGGCTGCACGTGCGGCCGCTGCGGCTGGATTGGCGTCCGGGCATGGTGGTGGCCATCACCATCCCACTGGTCTTGGCGATCACCTTCGTCACCATGTACTTTTGGGGCGTCGGTCTGCACAAGATTTCGCTGGGCTCGCTGATCATTGCACTGGGCTTGCTGGTCGATGACGCGATCATCGCCGTCGAGATGATGGTGCGCAAACTTGAGGAGGGCTACGACAAGCTGCGAGCCGCCACGGCGGCCTATGAGATCACCGCCATGCCCATGCTCACCGGCACCCTGATCACCGCGGTGGGCTTCTTGCCCATTGGCCTGGCCAAATCGGCCGTGGGCGAATACACCTTTGCGATTTTTGCGGTCACGGCGGCCGCCCTGGTGATCTCGTGGGTCGTTTCGGTCTACTTCGTGCCTTACCTCGGCACGGTGTTGCTCAAGGTGCGCGCGCATGCCGACCAAGGGCCGCACGAGGTGTTCGACACACCGTTCTACAACCGTTTTCGGCGATGGGTGGGGTGGTGCGTGCGCCATCGGTGGATCACCATCGGCTTGACCGTGCTGTCATTGGTGTTGGGGCTGCTGGGCATGGGGCGTGTGCAACAGCAGTTCTTCCCTGATTCCAACCGGCTGGAAGTGCTGGTGGACCTGTGGTTGCCCGAAGGGGCATCCTTCCAGGCCACCGAGGAGGTGGCGCGTCGTGTCGAGGCGCGGCTGATGAAAGAGGAGGGGGTGGCCACGGTGAGCACCTGGGTGGGCAGTGGCGTGCCGCGTTTCGCGCTCGTGCTCGACCAGATCTTTCCGCAGTCCAACGTCAGCCAGATGATCGTGATGCCCAAGGATCTTCCGGCCCGCGAGGCACTGCGACGCCGGCTGCCGGCCTTGCTGGCCGAGGAGTTCCCCGAGGTGCGAGGCCGGGTGAAATTGCTGCCCAACGGTCCGCCGGTGCCTTACCCGGTGCAGTTTCGGGTGATGGGCACCGATCCGGCCGAGGTGCGGCGCATCGCAGACGAGGTCAAGGCCGTGATGCGGGCCAACCCCAACCTGCGCGGCGTCAACGACAACTGGAACGAGTCGATCAAGGTGTTGCGCCTGGACATCGACCAGACGCGCGCCCGCGCCTTGGGAGTGACCAGTCAGGCCATTGCGCAGGCGCTGCGCACGGCGCAAACCGGCAATACCATCGGGCAGTACCGAGACGGTGACAAGCTGATCGACATCGTGCTGCGGACACCGGCGCACGAACGCGCCGCGCTGACCGACTTGTACAACGCCTATGTGCCCACGGCCAGCGGCCGTAGCATTCCGCTCACTCAGGTGGCCCGCGCGGAATTCGTCTGGGAGCCCGGTGTGCTCTGGCGCGAGGGCCGCGACTATGCCGTGACCGTGCAGGGCGATGTCGTGGAAGGATTGCAGCCGGCCACCGTGAGCTTCCAAATCGATCCGCAGCTCGACGCGATCCGCGCCAGGCTGCCGGCAGGCTATCGCATCGAGATGGCCGGCACCGTGGCCGAAAGCAACAAAGGCACGGGCTCGATCGCTGCGGGCGTGCCGGTCATGCTTTTCATCACGTTCACCTTGCTGATGCTGCAGTTGCACAGCTTCAGTCGTGCAGCCTTGGTTTTCCTGACCGCACCCTTGGGCATTGCCGGCGTGGCTGCTGCCTTGCTGATCCTGAACCGTCCGTTTGGCTTTGTGGCCTTGCTGGGGGTGATTGCGCTGATGGGAATGATCATGCGCAACTCGGTCATTCTCATCGATCAGATCGAACAAGATCGCGCGCGCGGCGTGCCCGACTGGCAGGCGGTGGTCGAGGCCGCCGTGCGTCGGCTGCGGCCCATCTTGCTGACGGCCGCGGCGGCCGTGTTGGCGATGATCCCGCTGTCCAGAAGCATCTTCTGGGGCCCCATGGCCGTGGCCATCATGGGGGGACTGATCGTGGCCACGGTCCTGACCCTGCTGGCGTTGCCGGCGATGTATGCCGCCTGGTTCCGGGTGAAAGAGCCCCACGGTTCGACGCCGGGTTAAAATTTGCGGTTTCCTGGAACACCCATAGGAACACCTAAAGGGGAGCAGGCCGCTCCCCTTTCGATTTGCGCGGGTGGCGAAATTGGTAGACGCACCAGGTTTAGGTCCTGACGCCAGCGATGGTGTGGGGGTTCGAGTCCCCCCCCGCGCACCACATTCAAACGAGAGAGATCACCATGGCCGTGACTGTTGAAACCCTCGACAAATTGGAACGCAAGATCACGCTGACGCTGTCGGCCGAGGTCATCAAGAACGAGGTCGAATCCCGCCTCAAGCGCCTGGCCCGCACCGTCAAGGCCGACGGTTTCCGTCCCGGCAAAGTGCCTCTGAGCATCGTCGCCCAGCGATATGGTTCTGCGGTGCAATACGAGGTGATGAACGACAAAGTCGGCGAAGCCTTCGCCAAGGCCGCCAATGAGGCTCAGCTGCGGGTGGCCGGCGTGCCGCGCATCACCGAGAAAGAGGGCGCCCCCGAGGGGCAGCTGACCTTCGATGCGACTTTTGAGGTCTATCCGGAAGTCAAAATCGGCGACCTGTCGGGCACCGAAGTCGAACGTGTGTCCTCCGAAGTGACCGATGCGGCCATCGACAAGACGTTGGAGATCCTGCGCAAGCAGCGCCGCACGTTCCACCAACGCCCGGCTGCGGAGCCGGCTGCCGATGGTGACCGCGTGACCATCGATTTTGAAGGCAAGATTGACGGGGTGCCGTTCGAGGGCGGCAAAGCCGAGGGATTCCAGTTCTTGCTGGGCGAGGGCCGCATGCTCGAAGCCTTCGAGAAGGCTGTGCGCGGCATGAAGGCCGGTGAGTCCAAAACCTTCCCGCTGAAGTTTCCGGATGACTATCACGGCAAGGACGTTGCCGGCAAGGAGGCCGACTTTCTCGTCACCCTGAAGAAGGTCGAGGCCCAGCAGTTGCCTGAGGTGAACGAGGACTTTGCTCGCTCGTTGGGCATTGCCGATGGTTCGGTCGAAGCCTTGCGGGCCGACATCCGCAAGAATCTCGAGCGTGAGGTGAAGTTCCGTGTGTTGGCCCGCAACAAGAGCGCCGTGATGGATGCCTTGCTCAAGGTGGCTGAACTCGACGTGCCCAAGGCCTTGGTGCAAAGCGAGGTCGAGCGCATGACCGAGGCAGCCCGTGCGGACCTGAAAGCCCGTGGGGTCAAGGATGCCGACAAGGCGCCGATTCCGGCCGAGATGTTCCGCCCACAGGCCGAGCGTCGGGTGCGCCTGGGTCTGGTGGTGGCCGAACTGGTCAAAGCGCATGACCTCAAGGCCCAACCCGAGCAGATCAAGGCCCACATCGAAGAGCTGGCCCAGAGCTACGAGAAGCCAGAGGAGGTCGTGCGGTGGTACTACAGCGACATGCAGCGTCTGGCGGAGGTCGAGGCGGTGGTGCTCGAAAACAACGTCACGGACTTCGTGCTGTCGCGCGCCAAGGTGGTGGACAAGACCCTGCCCTTCGATGAACTCATGGGGGCCTGATCCCGCGTGAAGCCCGCCACGGGGCGCTGCGCCGGGCGAAGGCGCGCGCCCCGTTCGCTTTTCCTGCCCGGGTCGTCGGCGCGGGCACGGGCGAACAGCCATAATCGGCTTTGCTTCCAACTTCCTCTCGTGCGCATCGCAAGGATCGACTTCATGAGCTCCCTGGATATCCAGAACTTGGGCATGGTGCCCATCGTCATCGAACAGTCCGGCCGCGGCGAGCGCGCCTACGACATCTACAGCCGCCTGCTGCGCGAGCGTGTGATCTTCCTGGTCGGGCCGGTGAACGACCAAACCGCCAACCTGGTGGTGGCCCAACTGCTATTTCTGGAAAGCGAGAACCCGGACAAGGACATTTCGCTGTACATCAACTCTCCCGGCGGCAGCGTGAGTGCCGGCATGTCGATCTACGACACCATGCAGTTCATCAAGCCGGACGTGTCCACGCTGTGCATGGGCATGGCCGCCAGCATGGGCGCGTTCTTGCTGGCTGCCGGCGCCAAGGGCAAGCGCTTTGCGCTGCCGAACTCGAAAATCATGATCCACCAGCCCTTGGGCGGCGCCCAGGGACAGGCCTCGGACATCGAGATCCACGCCCGGGAAATCCTCAAAACGCGCGATCAACTCAACCGCATCCTGTCCGAGCGGACCGGCCAGCCCCTGGAGAAGATCCAGGCCGACACCGAGCGGGACTATTTCATGGGGGCCCCGGAAGCGCAGGCCTATGGCCTGATCGACCGCGTGCTCGAGCGCCGCGAGTAGGACCGAACGCTCAGGGCCGTGCCTGCCGTGGACGGTCCAAAAAACAGGACAGTAAACGGGGCCTTTCCTTTGACCCGGGCCCCGTTTTCTTTTGACTTATCATCTTCGACAAGCACCCTCTCAGCCGAGTCCCGAACCATGCCCGAGAAAAAAGGCTCTTCCAGCGAGAAAGTCTTGTATTGCTCCTTTTGCGGCAAGAGCCAGCACGAGGTGAAGAAGCTCATTGCCGGGCCGTCGGTGTTCATTTGCGACGAGTGCATCGACCTGTGCAATGACATCATCCGCGACGAGGTGCCGGCCGAGTCCGCAGAAGGCCGCACGGCCCGCTCCGACCTGCCCACCCCGGCCGAGATCAAGGCCAGCCTCGATCAATACGTGATCGGGCAGGAGACGGCCAAGCGCATTTTGTCGGTGGCGGTCTACAACCACTACAAGCGCCTCAAACACATGAGCGCTCAGGCGGGCAAGAAGGATGATGTCGAGTTGGCCAAGAGCAACATCCTGCTCATCGGCCCGACCGGCTCGGGTAAAACCCTGCTGGCCCAGACCTTGGCGCGGTTGCTCAACGTGCCCTTCGTGATTGCCGATGCCACCACGCTGACCGAGGCGGGCTACGTGGGCGAGGACGTCGAGAACATCATTCAGAAGCTGCTGCAAAACTGCAACTACGACGTCGAACGCGCGCAGCGCGGCATCGTCTACATCGACGAGATCGACAAGATCTCGCGCAAGGCCGACAACCCCTCGATCACGCGCGACGTCTCTGGCGAAGGAGTGCAGCAGGCGCTGCTCAAGCTGATCGAAGGTACCATGGCCTCCGTGCCACCTCAGGGGGGGCGCAAGCATCCCAACCAGGATTTTTTGCAGATCGACACGACCAACATCCTGTTCATCTGCGGTGGGGCTTTCGATGGGCTGGAGAAAATCATCCAAAACCGATCGGAGAAGTCCGGTATCGGCTTTGCCGCTTCGGTCAAGAGCAAGTCCGAGCGCAGGCTGTCGGACGTGTTCCGCGATGTCGAGCCGGAGGACTTGATCAAGTTCGGCCTGATCCCTGAATTGGTGGGCCGTCTGCCGGTGGTGGCCACCTTGGGCGAATTGACCGAGGACGCGCTGGTGCAGATCTTGACCGAGCCCAAAAACGCCCTGGTCAAGCAGTATCAGAAACTCTTTGCCATGGACGGTGTCGAACTGGAAGTCCGTCCTTCGGCATTGGTGTCCATCGCCCGCAAGGCCCTGGCGCGCAAGACCGGTGCCCGTGGTTTGCGTTCGATCATGGAACAGGCCCTGATCGACACCATGTTCGACCTGCCTGCCTTGGACGGTGTGGCCAAGGTGGTGGTGGACGAACACACCATCGAAGAAAACACCAAGCCCCTGCTGGTCTATCGCGAGCAGGCCAAGGCCAGCGCCTGAGGGCAAGGGGGCGCCTGTTGCCCCAGGCGCGCCCGTCTTGCAATTGAACTCTCGAGCCCCACATCCGGCTTGAGAAAGAGAGGTCTGTGATGTCTGGACATCCCGTTTTACCCGCCGATCCCATCGAGCTGCCCCTGCTGCCGTTGCGTGACGTCGTGGTTTTCCCCCACATGGTCATCCCGCTGTTCGTGGGGCGACCCAAATCGATCAAAGCGCTGGAATCGGCCATGGAGGCTGGCCGTCAGATCATGCTCGTGGCTCAGAAGGCCGCAGGCAAAGACGAGCCCCGACCGGATGACATGTTCTCCGTGGGGTGCGTGTCCAGCATCCTGCAGATGCTCAAGTTGCCCGATGGCACCGTGAAGGTGCTGGTCGAAGGGTTGCAGCGGGCCACCACCGACCGCATCGATGACCGCGGTGATCATTTCGTTGCGGTGGTGCGTCCAGTGCCGCCCGAGACCGAGAGCTCTGCGGAGATCGAGGCCTTGCGCCGCGCCGTCACCCAGCAGTTTGACCAGTACGTCAAACTCAACAAGAAGATTCCGCCCGAAATTCTCACCTCGATCGCCGGGATCGACGATGCCGGGCGCCTGGCCGACACGATCGCCGCCCATTTGCCGCTGAAGTTGGAGAACAAGCAGGCCGTGCTCGACCTGTTCTCGGTGGCCAAGCGCCTGGAGCGCCTGCTCGAGCAGCTCGAGCATGAGGTCGATATCCTGCAGGTGGAAAAGCGCATTCGTGGCCGCGTCAAGCGTCAGATGGAGAAGAGCCAGCGCGAGTACTACCTGAACGAACAAGTCAAGGCCATCCAGAAAGAGCTGGGCGAGGGTGAGGAAGGCGCCGACCTCGAGGAACTCGAAAAACGCATCAAGGCCGCGCGCATGCCCAAGGAGGCGCGCAAGAAAGCCGAGAGCGAGCTGAAGAAACTGCGGCTGATGTCGCCGATGTCGGCCGAGGCCACGGTGGTGCGCAATTACATCGACACCCTGGTCAACCTGCCGTGGAGCAAGAAGACCAAGATCAAGCATGACCTGCTGCACGCCGAGGAAGTGCTCAACCAGGACCACTATGGCCTGGACAAGGTCAAAGAGCGCATTCTCGAGTACCTGGCCGTCCAGCAGCGTGTGGACAAGGTCAAGGCGCCCATTTTGTGTCTGGTGGGCCCCCCGGGCGTCGGCAAGACCTCGCTAGGGCAGTCCGTGGCGCGTGCCACCGGGCGTAAATTCGTGCGCATGGCCCTGGGGGGCGTGCGTGACGAGGCCGAAATCCGCGGCCACCGCCGCACCTATATCGGCTCGATGCCGGGCAAGGTGCTGCAGAGTCTGACCAAGGTGGGGGTGCGCAACCCGCTGTTCCTGCTCGACGAGATCGACAAGCTGGGCATGGATTTCCGTGGGGACCCGTCGTCGGCGCTGTTGGAGGTGCTCGACCCCGAGCAGAACCATACCTTCAGCGATCACTACGTCGAGGTCGACTTCGACTTGTCCGATGTGATGTTCGTGGCGACGTCCAACTCGCTGAACATCCCGCCGGCGTTGCTCGACCGCATGGAGGTGATCCGCCTGTCTGGCTACACCGAGGACGAGAAGGTCAATATCGCGCAGCGCTATTTGTTGCCCAAGCAGTGCAAGAACAACGGTGTGAAGGACGATGAGCTCGAGGTGACCGAGTCGGCCATCCGAGGGATCATCCGCTACTACACCCGTGAGGCCGGAGTGCGGTCGCTCGAGCGTGAAATCTCCAAGATTTGCCGCAAGGTGGTCAAAGGCCAGGCGCTCAAAAAGTATCAGGGCAAGGTCGTCGTCACGGAGGACAACCTCAACGAGTTTCTCGGTGTGCGTAAGTTCCAGTATGGCCGCGCCGAACAAGAGAACCAGGTGGGCCAGGTCATGGGCTTGGCGTGGACCGAGGTCGGTGGTGATCTCTTGACCATCGAAGCGGCGGTGATGCCCGGCAAAGGCAACACGATCCGTACCGGTCAGCTCGGCGAAGTGATGAAAGAGTCGGTCGAGGCGGCGCGTTCGGTGGTGCGCTCGCGTGCCCGGCGCCTGGGGATCAAGGACGAAATGTTCGAGAAGCGCGACATCCACATCCATGTGCCCGATGGCGCGACCCCGAAAGATGGTCCGAGTGCGGGTATTGCCATGACCACCGCCATGGTGTCGGCCCTGACGGGCATTCCCGTGCGGGCGGATGTGGCGATGACGGGTGAGATCACCTTGCGCGGCGAGGTCACGGCCATCGGTGGCCTGAAGGAGAAGCTGCTTGCAGCCCATCGAGGTGGCATCAAGACCGTGCTCATCCCCGAAGAGAATGTCAAGGACTTGCAGGAAATCCCTGAGAACGTGAAGAGCCAGCTCGAGATCATTCCGGTGAAGTGGATCGACAAGGTGCTGGAGACGGCGCTGGTGACCAAGCCCGTGCCGCTGCCCGAGGAGGATGCGGTCAAGGTCGAGGCCGCCAAGGAGTCCCCGGTGGCTGGCAGCAGTGCCGACGTCCTCACGCATTGAGGGGGGGCAGGCCGCGTGCTCGGCATGAATGACAGAGGGCTTGCACAACGAAAAAAAATTCGCCTATAATGCGAGCTTCTGCGAAACGCTAAAGACTTCGAAAACAAAAGTCAGTAGCGAATCGACGGAGCCCATGCGGGAGTAGCTCAGTTGGTAGAGCGCAACCTTGCCAAGGTTGAGGTCGCGAGTTCGAGACTCGTCTCCCGCTCCAGATGCTGAAAGGGAAGCTTCTTCAGATCTCCTGGATCCAAGCAGCTTCCCTTTTTCATTGGTAGCATTCGTTGCCAGTGAGAGGCTTTGGCGGCTCGTGCCTTTGGCGAGTCGTCGCAGCCTTCCCCCAGGGCGGGGTAGCAAAGTGGTTATGCAGCGGCCTGCAAAGCCGTGTACGCCGGTTCGATTCCGGCCTCCGCCTCCATCTTCTCTTTCCCCACGTTCTCTTCTCAGGGCTCGAGTTTGGCGCGGGCTCCTGCGGTCAGCATCGGCCGTGGCATGGCCTGCCCCCATGCTTGAGGGTTTGTCGCAATTTGTAGCGATTGTGATGTAGGGCTTTCAGTATCCTGCGCGTCTCGTGGCTGCAACCTGAACCTCGTGCATGGACCCACGTCTGATTGAACCTTTGTCTCTGGAGCAACCCTGCGGCGAAGACCTTTCGTTTTCGGGTGAATTCGATGCCATCCGCGAAATGCGGCGCGAAGACGATCCCAGTCTCGATCAGGGGGCCTGGGTCACGGCCTTGAAGGTGGCCGACTGGCCGGGGGTGGAAGCCTTGTGTGCCAAGCTATTGGCCGAGCGCAGCAAAGATTTGCGTTTGGCAATGTGGTGGACGGAGGCCGCGGCCATGCAGCGCGGCTATGCGGGGCTGGCAGAGGGGCTGCACTTGTGTGTTGCGCTGTGCGAGCGTCACTGGGACCATCTGCATCCACTGCCCGAGGATGGCGACGCGACGCAACGCATCGGGAACCTGGCCTGGCTGCTGCATCGCATCGTCGGCCTGGCCCAAGATCTGCCGATCACGTCCGCTCGTCACAGCTTGCGTGATTGGGCGGCGGCGCGGCAGCTCCAGCAGCAGATGGAGCGCCATCCCGACGCAGCGGCTGAACTGGCCGAGGGGCGGCTGACGATGGATCAGTTGCAGCGTGCCATCCGCGAGACACCGACGCCGCAATTGCTGGCCGTCGAGTCGGCCGTGCGAGCATGCCAAGACCAACTGGCGGCGCTGCAGGCGTTGTGCGACGATCGCCTGGGCGAGGAGGGCCCGAGCTTTGCTGCGGCGCGTGAAGCCTTGGATGCCGCCGCCCATGAGATCGGCCGGCTGTGCAAGAGCGCTGGGGTGTCGGCCGACCGTCCGCCGGAGGCGGCGAGCGATCAACCCCTGCCAGCGCACCCGGCGCAGGATGCGCCCCGGATGGCTCCTGTTGCGGCGCCGCTCAGCCGCGAACAGGCCTTGCGGCAACTGCGTGAGGTGGCGGCTTTTTTTCGACGCACCGAGCCCCACAGCCCGGTGGCCTACTTGGCCGAGAAGGCAGCGCGCTGGGGAGAGATGTCCCTGCATCAGTGGCTGCAAGTGGTGTTGAAGGATCCGGGCACGCTGGCCCATGTCGATGAACTGCTGGGCGTGACCCGGGAGCCGCCCGTGGCTTGAGCGGCCCGGTCCATCCCGCAAGAGAGGCCAGCTGGCCGGGGCCGACCGGCAGAGGCTAGTGCGCCATGATCGCGCGATTCACTGCGCCGGACGCTCCCCCGGCGGTGGCGCATTGCGCGGCGTATGGCGGCAGACGGCGTGTGTGACCCTCGGGTGACCGTTTTGTGACGGTATCTCGCCGGAAAACGGCACAATGGTTGTCATCAAGATGTCACAGAACCGGCCTACAGTGCGCCCGGTGCTGTGGACTGGCTTGTTCCAACCTTCATCGACACGTGCTCTCATGAAGTCTTCCTTGTTCCGACTGACCTTGGCTGCCGTCGCGCTTGCGGGCGGGGTGGCTTCGGTGCATGCCCAAGATGTGACCGGTGCTGGCGCTACATTTCCCGCGCCGATCTATGCCAAATGGTCTGATGCCTATCACAAAGCCACCGGGGTGCGCATCAACTATCAATCGGTGGGCTCTGGGGCCGGGATCCGTCAGATCACGGCCAAGACGGTGGACTTCGGGGCTTCGGACATGCCTCTGAAGGACGAGGAGCTGAACAAAATCGGCTTGATTCAGTTCCCGTCGGTGATTGGTGGCGTGGTGCCCGTGGTGAACATTCGCGGCATCCAGCCCGGCCAGATTCGCATGACCGGACAGGTGTTGGGCGATATTTACCTGGGCAAGATCACCAAGTGGAACGACCCGGCCCTGACCGCGCTGAACCCGGGCGTGCCGCTGCCCGATGCCCAGATCGCCGTGGTTCGACGTGCCGACGGTTCCGGGACGACCTTCATCTTCACGAACTACCTGTCCAAGGTGAACGCTCAGTGGAAAGCCCAAGTGGGCGAGGGCACTGCCGTGAATTGGCCCACGGGTGCCGGGGGCAAGGGCAACGAAGGGGTGTCGGCGTTCGTCCAACGTCTGCCCAACTCCATCGGTTATGTGGAATACGCCTATGCCAAGCAGAACCGCATGGCGCATGTCCTGATGCGCAACCGCGATGGCCAGTTCGTCGCGCCGGATGAATCCAATTTCAAAGCGGCGGCAGCCGGTGCGCAGTGGGACAAAACGTTTTATCAGATCCTGACCGATCAGCCGGGCAAGGACGCTTGGCCGATCACCGGCGCCAGTTTCATCCTGATGTACAAGGTGCAGGACAAACCACAGCAAGGCGCCCATGCGCTGAAGTTTTTCGACTGGGCGTTCAAGAGCGGCGATGCCATGGCTTCCAGCTTGGCCTATGTGCCGCTGCCGGAGTCGGTCAAGCAGTTGATTCGTGCTCACTGGGCGCGTGACATCAAAGACGCCTCGGGCAAGCCGGTTTTTGCCAACTGACTCCGGGGCTTGGGGGCATCGACTCCCTCTGCACCATGGGGGTCGGTGCGCCGGCGGTGTCGTCATCGATGGGGGCCTTGCGCCCCCTTTGCATGTGGATCCCTGCGTGATTCGGAGGACTTGTGGCCGCTACACTTCCAGCTGCTTCCTTGGACCAGACCCCAAAGATGGAACATTCTCATCCCGTGGGAGGACCGCCCGTCGTGCGGCGCTCCTCTCCTTGGGCCGACAAGCTTTTTTCCATGCTCACCCATGGAGCGGCTCTGGCGACGCTGGGGATGCTCGTGGGCATCATCGTGTCGCTGTTCATCGGTGCGGCTCCTGCCATCGAGAAGTACGGGCTGAGCTTTCTGTGGCGCAGCCAGTGGGATCCGGTGGAGGAGAACTTCGGCGGCCTGGTGATGATTTACGGAACGCTGATGACGTCGTTCATCGCGCTGGTGATCGCGGTGCCGGTGAGCTTCGGGATTGCGCTGTTTCTCACCGAGTTGTCCCCGCGCTGGCTCAAGCGGCCTTTGGGCACGGCCATCGAATTGCTGGCGGCGGTGCCTTCCATCGTGTATGGCATGTGGGGGTTGCTGGTGTTCGGCCCGCTGTTGGCCAACTATGTGCAGCAACCCTTGCAGCGGGCCTTCGGGGACGTGCCCTATCTGGGAACGTTGGTGTCCGGGCCGCCCGTGGGCATCGGTATTTTGTCGGCCGGCATCATCCTGGCCATCATGATCATCCCTTTCATCACGGCGGTGATGCGTGACGTGTTCGAGGTCACGCCGGCCATGCTCAAGGAGTCGGCCTATGGTTTGGGGTCGACCACATGGGAGGTGGTTTGGAAAGTGGTGCTGCCTTACACCAAAACCGGCGTGATCGGGGGCATCATGCTCGGGCTTGGGCGCGCGCTGGGCGAGACCATGGCCGTGACCTTCGTGATCGGCAACTTCAATCAACTCAGTTCGCTGTCGCTGTTCGAAGCGGCCAATAGCATCACCTCGGCGCTGGCCAACGAGTTCGCCGAAGCCTCTGCTGGCTTGCATCAGGCGTCGCTCATCTATTTGGGCCTGGTGCTCTTTTTGATCACCTTCGTGGTGTTGGCATTGTCCAAGATCTTGCTGATGCAACTGAAGAAGAACGAGGGAGCGCGCTCATGAGCCTGGCAAGTTTCGATCCCGGTCGTCTGGCCATGCACCGCCGTCGCAAGCGGGTCAATGCCGTGGCACTGACGCTGTCGCTTTGCGCCATGGCCTTCGGTTTGGTGTGGCTCGTGTGGATCTTGGTGGAAACCATTCGCCTGGGGATCGGCGGCCTGGCGCTGTCGGTGTTCACCGAAATGACCCCGCCGCCGCAAGCAGAAACCGGGGGCTTGGCCAATGCCATCTTTGGTTCGATCGTCATGGTGACGCTGGCCACTGCCATGGGCACGCCCATCGGGGTGCTGGCTGGCATTTATTTGGCCGAGTATGGTCAGCGCAGCTGGTTGGGGTCGATCACGCGCTTCATCAACGACATTTTGCTGTCTGCGCCTTCCATCGTGATCGGCTTGTTCATCTACGCCGTGGTGGTGGCGCGGGTGAAGTCGTTTTCCGCATGGGCCGGGATTTTGGCGCTGGCGCTGATCGTGATCCCGGTGGTGATCCGCACGACCGAAAACATGTTGGTGCTGGTTCCCAATTCATTGCGAGAGGCGGCCTATGCTTTGGGAGCGCCGAAGTGGAAAGTGATCTTGAGCGTGACGCTCAAGGCATCGGGCGCTGGTGTCATCACCGGCGTGTTGCTGGCGTTGGCTCGTATCGCGGGTGAGACGGCGCCCCTGTTGTTTACCGCTTTGTCCAACCAGTTCTGGACCTCCGATCTGTCACAGCCGATGGCAAGCCTGCCGGTGACCATTTTCAAGTTCGCCATGAGCCCCTACGAGAACTGGCAGAAGCTGGCTTGGACCGGTGTGTTCCTCATCACGCTGGGCGTGCTGGTGCTGAACATCACCGCGCGCGTGTTGTTCCGCAACAAACACTGATTTCCCCAAGAGGCATCCCTGATGGACGCGAAAGTCGATGTGCCCGTGGCCGAGAAGATCAAGCTCTCGGTGCGCAACCTCAACTTTTATTACGGCAACTTCCACGCTCTGAAGGACATCAATCTCGAGATTCCGGAAAAGCGGGTCACGGCCTTCATCGGCCCGTCGGGCTGCGGCAAATCCACGCTGTTGCGGACCTTCAATCGCATGTTCGAGCTCTATCCCGAACAGCGCGCGGAAGGCCAGATTCTGCTGGACGGTGAGGACATTTTGCGTTCCAAGCTGGATGTCTCGCTCATTCGGGCGAAGATCGGCATGGTGTTCCAAAAGCCCACCCCGTTTCCGATGTCGATCTACGACAACATCGCCTTCGGTGTGCGGCTGTTCGAGAACCTGCCGCGTGTGGAAATGGACGAACGCGTGGAGTGGGCGCTGCGCAAGGCAGCCCTGTGGAATGAAGTCAAGGACAAGCTCGACCAGAGTGGGGCCGGGTTGTCCGGGGGGCAGCAGCAGCGCCTGTGCATCGCCCGCGGTATTGCCATCAAACCGGAGGTGTTGCTGCTTGACGAGCCTTGTTCGGCACTGGACCCTATCTCCACCGGCAAGATCGAGGAGCTGATTCATGAGCTCAAGAACGATTACACGGTGATCATCGTGACGCACAACATGCAGCAGGCGGCAAGGGTGTCCGATTACACCGCCTACATGTACCTGGGCACGCTGGTCGAGTTCGGTGCAACGACCGAACTCTTCATGAAGCCCAAGCAGAAGGACACCGAGGACTACATCACTGGTCGTTTCGGGTGATGCGGTGGGCGCGGCAGCGCGCGCCCGCGCCAGTCCAGACTTCCCCCGACACGCGTTTGCCCCTGGGCCATAGGAGATCCGCATGACTGACAAACATCTGTCCACCCAATTCGATGCCGAGCTGTCCGGTATTTCCACCCGCGTGCTGGAGATGGGCGGGCTGGTCGAGTCGCAGGTGGCGCAAGCCATTTATGCGCTGTCCAACTTCAGTGGTGATGCGGCCACCGAGGTGATCGCACAGGAGGAGCGCGTCAACCAGATGGAGGTCGAGATCGACCGCGACTTGTCGACCATCATTGCCCGTCGGCAACCGACCGCGCGCGATCTGCGCTTGCTGATTGCGATTTCCAAGACCATCGGCAATCTCGAGCGTGTGGGTGACGAGGCAGCACGCATTGCTCGCACCGTCCAACGACTCATCAACACGGGGGTGTTCAGCCGCCTGCGCTTACCCGTCAATGACGTGTCTTTCGAAGCCTCGCTGGCGACCACCCAGTTGCGCAAAACGCTCGATGCGTTTGCGCGGCTGGACGTGAACCAGGCGCTGGAAGTCATCAAGCAGGACAATCAGATCGATCAGGAATTCGATGGCCTGATGCGCAAGCTCATCACCTACATGATGGAAGACCCGCGCACGATTTCGGCCAGCATCGACTTGGTGTTCGTGGCCAAGGCGATCGAGCGTGTGGGCGATCATGCCAAGAACCTGGCTGAGCAGATCATCTACATCGTCAAGGGCACCGACGTGCGGCACGCCTCGATGGAGAGCGTCGAGTCGGCGGTACGCTGAAGGAGGGGTGGCCGCATGAGCCGAGTGCTCGTCGTCGAAGATGAGAATGCGATCGCCGAGTTGGTCTCGCTGAACCTGCGTCACGCAGGTTATGAGGTCACGGTCGTGGCGGATGCCACTCAGGCTCAGGCCGAAGTGGATCGCATCCTGCCCGACCTGATCCTGCTGGACTGGATGCTTCCGGGGCAATCCGGCTTGGACTTGGCCAAGCGCTGGCGTGCCGAGCCTCGGACGAAGGACGTTCCCATCATCATGTTGACGGCGCGCGGCGACGAACCCGATCGGGTGGCCGGCCTCGATGCCGGCGCGGACGACTATTTGACCAAGCCGTTTTCCACCAACGAGTTGATGGCGCGCATTCGCGCGGTCTTGCGGCGCAAGGCGCCCGAGGCGCTGGATGCGGCGGTGGAAGTCGGCGGCCTGCGGCTGGACCCCAGCACGCGCCGCGTCACACACGGGGGACGGGAAGTGAAGTTGGGTCCGACGGAGTTTCGCCTGCTGCACTTTTTCATGACGCACCCGCAGCGCGTGCACAGCCGTGCGCAGTTGCTCGATCGTGTCTGGGGTGATCATGTGTTCATCGAAGAGCGCACCGTGGATGTCCATGTCAAGCGCTTGCGTGAGGCCTTGGCGCCGGTGCAGTGTTCACAGTTGATCGAGACGGTGCGCGGCGCGGGCTATCGCCTCGCGCAGCATCTGCCGCCCCCCACGACCTGAGTGCTGCCGAGCATGAACTGGTTGTTTCCTCGGGCTTTCGCTGGCATTGCCGTGGTTTTGGCGGGGGCCGTTGCGGGCTATGGGGTCGGGCGGATGCTGGAGTCCGCGCTGCTGATGGGGCTGTTGGGCGCCTGCGGGGCCGCGGCGATGTTGATCCTCCTCGATACGCTGAGAGGCCATCGGCTGCTGCGCTGGCTGCGTGAAGACCAGCAGGGTGCTGCCCCGCGAGATGCCGGGCTTTGGGGCGAGCTCGGCTATCGAATCGAGCGTGCTTTGCGCAAGCGCGAGCAGCAGGTGCAGCACGAGCAGACGCGTTTGACGCAGTTCCTCTCGGCCATCGAAGCTTCGCCCAATGGCGTGATGATGCTCGACGCGGAGGATCATATCCAGTGGTGCAACCGTGTGGCGGCCGAGCATTTCGGGCTCGACCCTCAGCGTGACTTGCAGCAGCGCGTGACCAACCTCGTGCGTGCACCGGCTTTCGTGGCTTATCTCCAGGAGGGGGAGTTCAAAGGCTCCATTCAGTTTCCTGGCGCGCGCGCGGGGGTGAGCTTGTCGGTGACGGTACGCCCGTACGGAGAGGGCATGAAGCTGGTGCTGTCGCAAGACATTACCGAGCGTGAGCGGGCCGAGAGAATGCGGCGTGATTTCGTGGCCAATGTCTCCCATGAGATCCGCACACCTCTGACGGTGTTGGCGGGCTTCATCGAGACCTTGACCAACCTGCCGTTGACGGACGCCGAGCGCACGCGCGTACTCGGGCTGATGGCGCAGCAGACCGAACGCATGCAGACGCTGGTCAGCGATTTGCTGACCCTGGCCCGCCTCGAAGGCGGGCCCCGGCCCCCGACCGATGTCTGGTGTGATGTGGGACGGCTGATGCTCCAGGCCGAGCAGGATGCGCACAACCTGTCGCGTGGGCGTCACCACCTCAGTTTCCGTGTGGAGCAGCCTGCTCGGGTGGCCGGTGTCGAAAGTGAATACTTCAGTGCGTTGAGCAATCTGGTGAGCAATGCCATCCGCTACACCCCCGAGGGCGGCAGCATCGATGTGGTCTGGCGTGTGCGTGCGGACGGCAGCGGTGAGTTCCTCGTGCAAGACACCGGTATCGGCATCGACAAAGAACATCTGCCGCGTTTGGCCGAACGGTTCTACCGCGTCGATGGCAGCCGTTCGCGGGAAACGGGGGGCACCGGTTTGGGGTTGTCCATCGTGAAGCACGTCATGCAGCGCCACGGCGGAGAGCTCGACATGCGCAGCGAACCGGGCAAGGGCTCTCAGTTCAGACTCATCGTGCCGCCATTGCGTGTGGCGCCTGTCGCGCCGGCGCAGGACGATGTCATGGCCTCGCCAGTGGCTGCGCCGTCTGCATGAAGCCGCGGCCAAGCCGTCGGTACATCAGCAGCAGGAGGGTGGCCACCAGGGCGAGGGCGGCGAGATTGGCGGCCCAAAAACCGCTGGCACCGTGCAAGGCGCGGGGGATGTGGCCCCCGAAGTTGAAGCCGAGCACCCATCCTCCGGCCAAGCCGATGCCCCACAGTGACACCACGTAAGCCACCGCAGGCGCCGCGGCAATACGAAAGGAACGCAGGGCAAACGCTGTCGTGACCTGCGCCGCATCGAAAATCTGGTAGATGGCGATGAAGACGAACAGCTGCAGTGCGATGGTTCGCACGGCGGGGTCCAGGCTGTAGGCCGAGACGATGGGGCCACGCAGGACGAACAGGCCCAAGCCCAGGCCCACCGACAGGCCCACGGCCATGCCGATGCCTTGAGAGCCGGCGTGCCAGGCGCCTTGGGCATTGCCGGCACCACGTAACTGGGCCACTTGGGCCCCCGTGGCCACCGCGATGGACAAAGGCAGCATATAGGCCACCGAGGCCAGGTTGGCCACGATCTGATGCCCGGCCAAGGCGGTCGTGCCGAAATGTGAGATGAAGACGGCCATCAAGGTGAAAGCCGTGACTTCGACGAAGTAGCTCGCTCCGGCGGGCAGACCCAGGCGCAGCAGCTCTTTCTGGTCTGACCAACGGGGCCCTTCCCAGTCGTGCCAAAGCCTGAAGGGGGCGTAGATCGGCAGTCGCCACAGCATCACCCAGGCCACGAGGAGTTGCAGCGCCAGGACCAACAACGTGGCTAGCGCGCAGCCCTTCACGCCCAGTGCCGGGACGGCGCCGCCGCCGAACACCAGCCAGGCGTTGAGCGGCAACTTGAGCGCCAGGCCGCCCAGTTGCAGCATGGTCACCAGCAGGGGGCGGGACATGCCCTGGTTCAGCGCGCTGTAGCAGCGCAGCAGCAGTGCCAGCGGCAGGCCCCAACCGAGCCAAAACAGGTACTCGCGCGTGCGCTGAGCCACTTCTGGCGTGATGTCGGTCAGCGCCAGCAGCGCATCGGGAAAGAACATCAGCAGCATGGCGGGCACGGCCAGCCCCAAGGCCAGCCACACGCCTTGTTGAAAAGCGCGTCCCACCAGGCGAGGATGGCCGCTGCCGTGATGCTGGCCCACCACGGGGATCAAGGCCTGCACGACGCCGGTCAGCCCGATGAAGATGCTGATGTAAAAAGCCGCGCCGACGGACAGCGCGGCCAGGTCCTCGCTCGACGCGCGCCCGGCCATCAGGGTATCGGCCACACCGAAGCCGATGGTGGCGAGTTGACCGATCAAAATGGAGCTCGCATCGCGGGCGATGGATCGCCAGGCGGCCATTTGCGATCAGTCCCTGCGGTAGAGATAGGTCTGCTCGTGGCGATCCGTCGGACGCCGTTCGGCGGCCACCAAGGTCCACCCCGCAGGTGCCACGGGCGGGCTGCGCCGTGAGCCGATCAACAAGAGGTAGCGGCAATCTCGAGGGCCTGCCTCCAGGCTGGCTTGCACGCGCAAGCCTCCCAGGGCTTGCAGGGCTGCGAGCTGATGGCGCGGCAAGCCGCTGGTCAGCACGCAGGCGCCAGCCGGTAGATGGCGTGTCAGGCGCTCGACCAGCGGGCGGTCGCTGCGGGCATAGTTCAGCAAGGGCAACCACAGGGTGAGCATCAGCAACCAGATCAAGGCCACGCCGCTGGCGGGCAGCACGAGACTGCGCCACAGCACTTCCCGATGCCGGCCCGTGCGCCAGCGCACCAACCAGCCCCAGGCCAGGGTCGCGGCGATGCCCAGGCACAGTGCTGGCAAGGAAAAACTGGCTTCGAAACCCGGGGCGAGCTTGGCGATGTTGGCGGCCGGCTTGGCGGGGATACCGGTGTGCATGGCGGCATACATCACCCACACGAACAGGGCGCCGGCGCTGAAGAAGCACACGGAGAACCAGTCGATGGCCGAAGCCATGGTCCGCCGCAGCGTCGGCAACGCGAAGGCCGATAGCACGGCCAGGGCGGGCAGGCCCAGCAGCAATGCCCGGTCGGAGCCGTTCATCGCGGCACAGGCGATCACCGCGATCGCAACGATCGATGCAGGCCAGGCGATGTGTCGATGCTGCAGGTGCTGGCGCCAGCGCCACAATGTCCACCCGGCCAGCAGCCACGCCGGCCAGGTGAACCAAACGAGCAGCCGCAGGATCTGGGTCACGGACGGCCATTGGTTGATCCGCCAGCCCCAAGTGCCGAAAGCGGTTGCCAGCAGGGCGGCGAACAAGGCCGAAACCAGCACCCAGGGAACAAAGGCGCGGGTGGCGTCGTAATGAGAGCGCCAACACACGATCGTGGCGGCCGCCGCCAGGGTCAATGCCAAGCTGGGGGCGCCGCTGCCGGCCATCAGCGGCAGGGCAAGCACGATGGCCAGACGGGGCTGCCAGCCTCGGTAGGTGCTGGCCGAGACGGCATAGAGGCATAAGCTCACGCCGGCAAGCTGGACCAGCTCGGGCGTGATCTCATGCCCAAGCTGCAACAAACCCAGGCTGGCCAAAAGGGCCAACACGGCACCGTCGGCCACGGCCCGTGCGTAGTCTATGGGATGGGCCTCGCCGCCAAAGGCAAAGGCCACCGGCTGGGCCGCTTCCGTACGGGCCAGGTGGTAGCAGCTGTACCAGGTGAGGGCCAGGGTGGTGGCCAGCAATAGCGCAAAGGGCACGCGAGCCGCCAGCTCCGGCCCGATCCAACTGCCGAAAGCCTGGATGAATAGCGCCCCCAGCCAATAAGGCAACAAGCCGCCGTCAGAGGGCAGTCCGGCGATCGTCGGGTGCCACCAGTCGCCCCCGTGGGCCAGCGCGTGCATGTAGCCATACGCGGTGACGTCTGCATTGCGCCAGGGGTCTCGCCCGAAATGGCCCGGCAGGACATAGGCCGCGCACAGCAGCAACAAGGCCCAACGGGGCAAGCGCCGCGCAGCGCGTTGGGTGACGATGGCTGGGGTGGGGCGGTTCAAGGCAGGAGGGCAGGCGTGCAGCACGGCCGCCATGATGCAGGATTTCGGCGCTGCTGGGGCAGTGTCTTACAGAGCGGGCCCGAAAACGAACAAGGCAGCCCGATGTCTGGGCTGCCTTGTGATCGGGGCTGGGGTGTGTGGCGAACAGACCCTGCCGCCGCAGGGATTACTTCTTGAGGCCGACGCGGGCGAACTTGTTGCGGAATTTCTCGACGCGGCCGCCCAAGTTGTCCACGCTTTTTTGCGTCCCCGTATAGAAGGGGTGCGACTCACTGGAGGTTTCCAGTTTGAACAGCGGCAGTTCACGGCCGTCGTCCATCTTGATGGTTTCTTTGGTGGGCGCGCACGAACGCGTCACGAATTGAAAACCGTTGGACAGATCCACGAAGCAGACTTCGCGGTAGTTGGGGTGGATGCCTTCTTTCATGCCGAGTCCTTTGATCGCAATCGCGCCGGGAGCCACGCCGAACCCCTCGGCGCACTTTCCGGAATACAGGAAACCTTTAATTATATAGCAGTGCTCGAAGGTTGCTGAGGATCACAGCCGCCGCAGTTCACAAAAACCGAGTCCACGGTCTCGCAGAGCTCGACCGGTTCGTCGGGCGCGGAACAGTCCGCCAAGGACTGTTCCTGGTCCCGACTCACCCACCTCGACGCATGAGGTCGAAGAAGTCGTGGTTGTTCTTGGTGGACTTCATTTTGTCGAGGATGAATTCCATCGCTTCGATTTCGTCCATCGGGTACAGCAGCTTGCGCAGGATCCAGGTCTTTTGCAGGATCTCGGGCTTGAGCAGCAGTTCCTCGCGGCGGGTGCCTGACTTGTTGAGCAGGATCGAGGGATACACCCGCTTTTCGGCCATGCGGCGGTCCAGGTGGATCTCGCAGTTGCCGGTGCCTTTGAATTCCTCGTAGATCACTTCGTCCATGCGGCTGCCAGTGTCGATCAGGGCCGTCCCGATGATGGTGAGCGAGCCGCCTTCTTCGATGTTGCGGGCCGCGCCAAAGAAGCGCTTGGGCCGCTGCAGGGCGTTGGCATCCACACCGCCGGTGAGCACCTTGCCCGAGGAGGGCAGCACGTTGTTGTAGGCACGCGCCAGGCGGGTGATGGAGTCCAGCAGGATGACCACGTCCTTCTTCAGCTCGACCAGGCGTTTGGCCCGCTCGATGACCATTTCAGCCACTTGCACGTGACGAGCGGCAGGCTCGTCGAAGGTGGAGCTGATCACTTCACCGCGCACGGTGCGCTGCATCTCGGTCACTTCCTCGGGGCGCTCGTCGACGAGCAGCACGATGAGGTAGACGTCGGGGTAGTTGGCCGTGATCGCGTGGGCCAGGTGCTGCATCATCACGGTCTTGCCGCTCTTGGGCGGGGCCACCAGCAGGGCGCGTTGGCCTTTACCGATGGGGGCGATGAGGTCGATGATGCGACTGGTGATGTTTTCGTCCGAACGGATGTCGCGTTCGAGCTTGAACTGCTCTTTGGGGAAGAGCGGGGTCAAGTTCTCGAACATGATTTTGTGCTTGTTCTCCTCGGGGGTGAGGCCGTTGACACGGTCGACCTTGACCAAGGCGAAATAGCGTTCACCGTCCTTGGGAGTGCGAACTTCGCCCTCGATCATGTCGCCGGTGTGCAGGTTGAAGCGGCGGATCTGGCTGGGCGAAAGGTAGATGTCGTCGGTGCTGGCCAGGAAGCTGGTCTCGGGCGAGCGCAGGAAGCCGAAACCGTCGGGCAGCACTTCCAGCACGCCATCGCCGAACACCTGCTCGCCTTGTTTGGCGCGCTTTTTCATGATCGCAAACATCAGCTCTTGCTTGCGCATACGGCTGGTGTTTTCGATCTCCAGCGACTCGGCCATTTTGATGAGCTCCGAGACGTGCAGGACTTTGAGTTCTGAAAGGTGCATGGGTGCGAACCCTGGTCGGTGTGAAGACGAAACTGGAGAAACCTGAGGCATCAGCGAGGCGGCTGCGCTGCCCATGAGGCAGGCAGCGCCGTCAACCTGCGCCGGTTTGCGTCCGCGATGTCCGCGGATGCTGCGTTTAGGAAGGGTGGTGAGCCGAAACTGAGCGCCGGCAATGAATGGGGCGCAGCGGCGAGTTCAGCGACCTATTGCCCGTCGAGCTGCGCCGGGCTTGTGGCTCCGGCGTCAGCCAACTTTCGCGCTGATTATAGATGCCCGTCGACGAAGGCCGTCAACTGGGCCTTGGTCAGTGCGCCAACTTTGGTGCCGGCGAGCTGGCCTCCCTTGAACAGCATCAAGGTGGGGATGCCGCGAATGCCGAATTTGGCGGGCACTTCCCGGTTTTCGTCGACGTTCATCTTGGCGACTTGCAGACGGCCGTTGTAGTCTCTGGCCACTTCGTCCAGGATGGGAGCGATCATCTTGCAAGGACCGCACCACTCCGCCCAGTAGTCCACCAACACAGGCTTGTCGGCCTGCAGCACGTCGGCGTCGAAAGACGCATCCGAGACGTGTTTGATCAGCTCGCTGCTCATTGTTCAATCCTCGTGTGCGTCAGGCCTCCAGCCCGACAAGGCACAATGATTTTGACACAAAGCCTGCTGGCCCTTGAGCCGTCAGGGAGTCCGCGCGGCAGTGGGCCGCGTGGATCGAATCCTCGTGATGCATGTCTTCTTCGATGCCGACTTCGCTCGAACGATGCCAGCTGCCCAGCGCACCGGAGTCCTGGGCGGACGTCATCTTGGCGCTGCGTCGCTTCCTCGAACGGCACGGCATGGCGGCGCGTGACCTGTGGGTGATCGTGCCTTTTGCGCAACATCTGCCCTTGGCCCGCGAAGCTTGGGCCAGTCAGGTCGGTGCCGGATGGATGCCCCGGTTCGAAACCACGCAGACGCTGGCGGCCGCGTTGGGGCCGCCGCAGGACATCCCAGAGGCGTTGCCAACCGGCAATGCGCTGGTCGACCGCTTGGCCGCGGCGCCTTTGCTGGCCAGCCAGTCCTGGGCCCGATGGACCGCGCAGAACGATGTAGTGATGTTCCGGCACTGGGTGCGTCTGCTCGTGGAGACGACCCATCAGCTGATGGAGGGGGCGGCTTGTCAGCCTCCCGATCTGCGGGAGGCTTGGTGGGCTCGTGTGCAGGAGCGGCTCGAAAGCCGGCTGGCGGCTCAGGTGGCCGCCGGTGAGGTGGAGGGGGCCTTGGCTCGGGTGGCCTGGGCCTGGGCACGCCAGCGCGACACGCTGCCCACCGATGCGTTGTTCCGGGTGCGGCCGGCGGCTTGGGCGGTCGTGCAGGCCGGCGAGGTCGATGCGCTCATGGCATCGGTCGTGGCGCAATTTCCTGGTCCGGCGCTGTGGCTGGAGGTGAATCCACCCGAAGGGACCGCGATCACCGACATGCGGCAGGTGCCGTCCTTGGTGGCGTGTCGGGACGCCGAGGAGGAGGCCCAGGTGGCGGCAGCCCGGGTTTTGCGTCATGTGGCCGACGGCGAGGTGCCAGTGGCCTTGGTGGCCCAGGACCGCGGGCTGGTGCGCCGCATTCGGGCCTTGTTGGAGCGGGAGAAGGTCCGCGTTCATGATGAGACGGGCTGGAAGCTGTCCACGACCCGGGCGGGCGCATGCGTGATGGGGCTGCTGCGGCTGTGCGAGGCCGGGGCGTCCACGGATGAACTGCTGGACTGGCTCAAGAGCGGGTTCGTGGACCTTCAAGGGCACGAGGCGGGGCTCGTGGCGTTGGAGGAGGCGCTGCGCCGACAGCAAGCGGCTTCGGTGGCGCAGGTGCGGCTGCAGGCTCTGCCGGAAGCGGCGCGGTCGCTATGGCAGTTTTGGAGCGAGGTGCGCGAACCGCTGGCGCGTCTGACGCAGACGCTTCTCGCTCGATGGCAGCAGGCTCTCGTGCAAGGGTTGCAGCGTTGCGGAGCCTGGCAGCGCCTGCAGCGCGATCCTGCAGGAGCCCAGTTGTTGCAGGCCTTGCATTTGCACGAGGGGGAGGCTGGGGCCGGTGCCTACGGCAGGCAGGCCGCGCAATTGGTGTGCGACCGCGTGGAGTATCGGGCCTGGGTGGACGAAGTGCTGGAGGCGGTGTCGTTTCGACCGGCGCCTCAGGAGCCCGCCGAGGTGGTGATTGCGCCGCTGTCGCGATGCATGCTGCGGCCCTTTGCGGCGGTGGTCTTGCCCGGCTGCGATCACACGCACCTGGGGGCTGCAGCCAGTGTCGGTGGCTGCTTGAGTGAGGCCGAGCGCCGTGATTTGGGGCTGCCCACGGGGCAAGCGCTCTGGCAGCGCGAGCGGCTGGCGCTGCGCCATGTGCTCACCCACCCGCGCTTGAGCCTGTCATGGCGGCGCACGCATCAGGGCGAGCCGCTGCAGGTGTCGCCGCTGCTGGAGCCCCTGCGCCTGGCGCTGCGCCGCGCCGGGCGCGACTGGGCGGCGGCCACCGATGGGTTGGTGCGCCAGGTCTTGCCCGTGCGTGTCGTGCGGCCGACGCGGCCTTCGGCGCCGGCTTTGTTGCCATCGAAGGTCAGCGCGTCGGCCTATGAGGCCTTGCGAGCCTGTCCCTATCGTTTTTTTGCGCTGCACATGCTGGGCCTGCAGGAGGTCGAGGTGCTCGATGATGCGCCGGACCGGCGCGACCTGGGCCAGTGGCTGCACGGGGTGCTGCATGCATTCCATGTGTCGCGCGCATCACCGAGCAACGATTGGCAGGCCGATGTCGATCGACTGCTGGCGATGGGGCGACAGCAACAGCAGGCACTGGGCCTGGACGATGCGGCCTTTTTGGCCGAGTGGTTGTATTTCGAGCGTTTGGCCCCGGCTTATGTGGACTGGCTGCATGCTCAAGAGGCTCAGGGGTGGCGCTTCGAGCGCGGCGAGTGGGCTGTTTCGATGTCTGGTGCAGGGCCGGCCGATTTGAAAGGTCGGCTGGATCGGGTGGACCGGCTGATGCAGCAGCACGGTGGGGCCCGGGCCCGGTTGATCGACTACAAGACGTCTTCGGCCGATAGCTTGCGAGCCCGTGTGCGTCGGCCGCTGGAGGATACGCAGCTGGCCTTCTATGCGGCCTTGTGGGAAGGCCTCGTCGGGGCGGTGGAGGAATTGGAGGGGTTGGAGGCTGGCTATTTGGCACTGGAGACGCCAGTGAAGTGGATCGAGCATCCACGAGTGACCGACAGTGCGGCGGCGCTGCGGGCAGGACTGGCCGAGGACTTCACCCGTTTGGCAGCGGGGGCGCCGCTGCCGCCCTTGGGGCAGGGGCCGGCATGCGAGCATTGCGCCGCGGCCGGCTTGTGCCGCAAGGCGCATTGGGATGGCTCGATGGGCGAGGAGGCGTTGGCATGAGGGGGGACGTGGGGCATGCCGATGCACCGTCTTATTACATCGACGGGCAACGGGTTAGCCGCGAGGCGTTCTATGCGCAGGCCTGCGACCCCAGGCGCAGCGTGGTCGTGGAGGCTTGCGCCGGCGCGGGCAAAACTTGGATGTTGGTGTCGCGCATTCTGCGGGCCTTGCTCGACGGGGTGCCCGCGCGCGAGATTTTGGCCATCACCTTCACGAAGAAGGCGGCTGCGGAAATGCGTGCCCGGCTGATGGAGTGGCTGGCTGAGCTTGCGCTGGCGGGCCAGGACGCTCGGGTCGAGGCGCTGGTGGAGCGAGGCCTGAGCGAGCCTGAGGCACACCGGCAAGCGGCGACCCTGGGAGGGTTGTACGAGCGCTTGTTGGAGTCCGGCGAGCAGGTGGAGGTCCGCACCTTCCATGCCTGGTTTGCCCAGCTGCTGCGGGCGGCGCCCCTGCACGTGATCGACGAGCTCGGCTTGGTGCCGCAGGCCCGCTTGCTCGAGGACACTGCCGAATTGCAGGGGCCGACCTGGCTGGAATGGTTGCGCCGAGTGCACGCGGATCCGGGCTTGCGTGACGACTTGGCGGCCTTGATGCGAGACCATTCTCAGACGCGGGTGCGCCAGTGGTTGCTGGGTTTGATCGACAGGCGTGTGGAGTTCGAGCTGGCCGACGGCGCCGGCACGTTGGCCGCCAGCGTGCCGGCGGCCGCGCAGTGGCGGGCCGAATTTGCAGGGCTGGAGCACCCGGCTCAACGCATGCGGCATGCGGCCGTGCGGGATGTGCTACAGGCCGTGGCCCGTGCTTTGGGCGCGCAGAAAAACGCCACGCCGCGCAAGGCCGCCCTGGCGCTGGAGCAGGCGCTGTCCTTGTCCGATGACCAGGCGGCATTTCATGCGGTGCGCGCGGCTTTGTTCACCCAGTCGGGCTCGCTGCGCAAGCACCTCCAGGCTCCAGGGCTGGACGATGCCGTGGCTTGGCTGAACGAGATCCAACAGGGGATGGCTCAGGAGATCGCCCACCGGGAGCACCAACGTCTGGTGCGCTTGGGCAGGGTGCTGCTGCAGGCTTACGGGGCGGTGAAGCGGCAACGGGGCCTGGCCGATATGGCCGACCTGGAGCGATGTGCCCTGAGGCTGCTGGGCGATGGCGCGATGGCGGCCTGGATGCAAGAGCGCTTGGATGCCCGAGTGAGTCAGGTTCTGATCGATGAGTTCCAGGACACCAACCCGCTGCAGTGGCAAGCATTGTCTCAGTGGCTGTCGTCTTATGCCGGTGCGGGCGGCGGCCAAAGCGGGCGGCGGCCGCCGGCGGTGTTCATCGTGGGTGATCCCAAGCAAAGCATCTACCGCTTCCGTCGGGCTGAACCCCGGGTCTTCGAGGCGGCCAAAACCCTGGTGGTGCAGGGTCTGGGCGGCTCGGTCTTGGCGTGCGACCACACCCGACGCAATGCGCAAGCGGTGATCGATGCCCTGAAAGTGGTGTTCGAAGAGGCGCAAGCCGAAGGGGCTTTCGAGGGTTTTCGGCCCCATACGACCGAGCACCGAGACAAGGGTTGGGCCGGGCGGGTGTGTGCGCTGCCGCGCATCGAGCGACCCGAACGGCAAGCGCGGATCGAGCCGAACGAGTCGGCATGGCGTGACAGCTTGACGCAGTCGCGCCACGAGGAGCAGGAACCCTGGCGGGCACAGGAAGCCCGCGCCGTGGCGCAAGCCATCGAGCACCTGGTGCGGGCCGAGGGGGTGCCCCCAGGAGAGATCCATGTGCTGGCGCGCCGGCGCGCACCGCTGGGCTGGGTCGCCCGAGCCTTGCGCGAGCGGCATATCGCCTGCGCCAGCCCCGAGGAACACGCCTTGATGGATGCGCTGGAGGTGCGCGATCTCGTGGCTTTGCTGGATGCCTTGGTCTCCCCCGGTCATGCGTTGTCGCTGGCCCAGGCGTTGCGGTCTCCGCTTTTTGACGCCGATGACGAGGAACTCGTCTGGCTGGCCGGCCGCGCGCGCCAGATGGGGGGCTGGTGGGAGGCGCTGATGGCCTCCAGCACGCTGGACGACCTGCCAGGGCCGGCGCTGCGACGAGCTCGCGCGCTTTTGCCGGGCTGGGCCGAGGCTGCCCGCCATTTGCCGCCGCACGATTTGCTGGACCGCATTTACGCCGAGGGTGACGTGTTGGCCCGGTATGCGCAACGGGTGCCACCGGAGTTGCGCCCATCGGTGATCGCACACTTGGAGGCGTTGTTGTCCTGTGCGCTGGAGCTCGACGGTGGTCGCTACGCCACGCCCCATCAGTTCGTGCAAGCCCTGCGCAAACATTCGCCCAAATTCTCCTTGGACGGCGCCCCCGAGGCGGTCCAGCTGCTCACCATTCACGGGGCCAAGGGCTTGGAGGCCCGTGTGGTCTTCCTGATCGATACCGACCCGGAGCGTCGTAGCAGTGCCGATCGCCACGACAGCGGCACCGTCTTGGTGGACTGGCCGGCCGAGGCGCCGCAGCCGCGTTGCTTTGCGTTCGTGGCCGACGAGCGGCAGCCTGCGCCCAGCCTGGTGGAGGCGATGGCCTTGGAGCGCACCGCGCGCGCGCGCGAGGAGATGAACAGCTTGTACGTGGCGATGACACGTGCACGCCAGCAGCTCGTGATCAGCGCCAGTGCCCCTCATCTGGGGCAAGACGGAAAGAGCTGGTGGTCGCGGTTGGCCGCCGTGTGTGTGCCGTGGGAGCCGGCTGCGGGGCGCGGCGAGTCGTCGCAGGAAAGCGTGGCCGCCGAGGTGGGCGTCTGGCGTTTGCCGAGTCTGCATCGCCAAGCCCAGCTGGCCATCGAGTCCACTTCTGCACTGCGATCGACCGAGGGCGCGCGACTGGGGGAAGTGGTGCACCGTTGTCTGGAGTGGTTGGCCGTACCGTCTGGCTTGGTGCCGAGCCGCGTGGACGCGCTGGTGCAGCGTGCGGCCGAAGAGCTCGGCGCTGACGAGGGGACCGCGAGGGCCGCAGCAGAGGTGGTGCGGCGCATGCTGGCCGATGCACGCATTGTTGCGTTGTTGGGGGGCGAGACGCTGCTGTGGGCCGGCAATGAGGTGCCGGTGGTGGTCGATGGCCGTCCGGGTCGTATCGATCGGCTGGTGTTGCGCCGGGAGCCCGATGGGCAGCGATGGTG
Source organism: Caldimonas manganoxidans ATCC BAA-369 (assembly GCF_000381125.1). Lineage (GTDB taxonomy): Bacteria > Pseudomonadota > Gammaproteobacteria > Burkholderiales > Burkholderiaceae_C > Caldimonas > Caldimonas manganoxidans. Next base: position 96,946 of record NZ_KB905935.1, on the reverse strand, counting down.
GGTGCTGGACTACAAGACCGAGTTCCGCCCCGAGGACGACCCGGCCTTGCGGATGCAGCTGGAACGGTATCGGCGTGCCGTGCAGGCGGGCGACCCCTCTCGGCCGGTGCGTGCGGCATTCATCACCGGAGACGGACGGTTGGTGGAAGTCGAGCCTGCGGGGAAATAAGCCCGCTTTGCTCAGGTTAGTTTCCCGTTTGCGGCAGGCCAAGGCGGTGTCCAATGGGGTGTGATCCTCCACCTCGCGTGCCAGCATGCCAACCCCGACCACCGCCCATCCACCCGTTCGTCGCTTGGGGAGGTATGAACTGCGCCAACTGCTCGGGCAGGGGGGGCAGAGTGCGGTCTGGAAAGCGTTCGACCCGCGGTTGGATCGGGAAGTCGCCCTCAAGTTGCACCGCGCGCAGGCCAGCGACGGTCAGACCTTGACTCAGTGGCTGCATGAAGCGCGGGCGGTGGCTCGCCTGACGCATCCTCACATCGTGCCGCTGTTCGAGGCCGATGTGCACGATCGCCACCCCTATCTGGTGTTCGAGCTGGTCGAAGGCCCGACCTTGTCGCAGCGCCTGCGAGAGCATGGCGCCATGCCGGCAGCCGAGGCGGTGCGCCTGATGCTCGGGGTGTTGGAGGGACTGGAGCATGCCCATCGGGCCGGCGTGATCCATCGCGACCTGAAGCCTTCCAACATCTTGGTAGACCGTGATGGCCGGGCCCGTGTGATGGATTTCGGCATTGCGGTGAATCAAGGCCAGGGCACCGTGCAGGACGCCTTGGTCGGCACGCCGGGCTACATGGCCCCGGAGTTGGCGCAGGGCTTGCCGGCCACGGTGCAGACCGACGTGTTCGCCGCCGGCTTGGTGCTCTATGAGATGCTGGTGGGCGTGCCGGCCGTGCGTGAGTCCGATCCGTATCGGGCCTTGCACCGTCTCACGCACGAGGACGTGGCCCTGCCGGCGCAGCTGCCCCATCCGGTGGACGACGCTTTGCGGGCCATCGTCCACAGGGCCACGGCGCGTGAGACGAGCGTGCGTTACGCCAGTGCTGGCGAGCTGGCGGCTGCTTTGCAGGCTTGGCTCACGCCGAAAGACACCGGTGGCCAAGTCGCTGGGCATGCCACACTGGAATTCTTGATGCGTCGCATGCGCCACAAGAGCGACTTTCCGGCGCTGACCGACGCGGTGGCGCGCATCCAGCGCCTGGCGGCCTCGGAGCACGAAAGCTTGCATGGCTTGTCCAACGAGATCCTCAAGGATGTCGCTTTGACGAACAAGCTGTTGCGCCTGGTCAACTCGGCGCACTACCGCAGCGCCGGTGGCGGCAGCATCAGCACGGTCACACGGGCGGTGGCACTCGTGGGATTTGCAGGCATCCGCAACTTGGCGCTGTCGCTCGTGATGCTGGAGCACATGCAGGACAAGGCCCACGCAGCCTCACTGAAGGAGGAGTATCTGCGGTCGCTCATGGCCGGCAACGTGGCCCGTGAGCTGGCCCTCAGCGGCCGGGAGGCCGAAGAGGCCTTCATTGCGGCCATGTTCCACAACCTCGGGCGTACCTTGGTTCAGTTCTACTTTCCGGAAGAAGTCGAGCAGATCCACCGCCTGATGCACGCCGGCCGGGGCTCGGGACTCGACGAGTCGGCAGCGGCCGTGCAAGTGCTGGGGCTGAGCTTCGAAGAGCTGGGGCTCGGCGTGGCCCGTCACTGGGGCTTGCCGCAGGCGCTGCAAGCCAGCATGCGCAAATTGGCCGCCGATGCGCCGGTGAAAAAGCCCAGTGTGCCCACCGAAAGGCTGCGCTTGCTGGCCTGTGCGGCCAATGAGCTGGCCGATGCCGTGCTGTACTTGGAACGTGCGCACCACGTCGAAGCGCTCAAGGCTGTGGCCGCTCGGTACGGGGCGGCCTTGGAATTGGCCGAGCGCGATGTGCTGGAGGCCGTGCAACGCTCGCGCGAGCGCATGGCGGAGATGGTGCCGGCGCTGGATATCCAGGTCGCTGCGGGCAGCCGCAGCCAGCGCTTGCTCGACACTCGGGGGCCTGCGCAGGGCTTGCAGCGAAGCGACGGACTCGGCGAGCACGACCTCGACACCGTGGTGCAAACGCAAGCTGGAGAACTCCAGGATGTGGCCGAGCCGACACACGATCTTGCGGCGCAGGGCTTGGCCGCTGGCATCCAGGACGTCAGCAACGCCCTCGTCGAGAACTGCAAGCTCAACGAGGTGCTGCACATGATCCTGGAGACGATGTACCGCTCGCTGGGCTTTGGCCATGTGCTTCTGTGCCTGCGTGATGCCCGCAGCGGCATGATGATCGGCCGCTACGGCCTGGGGCGTGATGCCGAGCAGCTGGCCGCACGGTTTCGCATCGACCTCTCGCCCACGGCCACCGATTTGTTTGCGCTGGTGTGCAAAAAGGGGGTCGATACTCTGATTTCCGATGCTCGCGTGCCCAATCTGGCCGAGCGCCTGCCCGAGTGGTATCGCCGCCAGGTCGATGCGCCAACGTTCTTGCTCTTGCCACTGATGCTGCGCCAGGCGCCGCTGGGGCTGATATACGCAGACAAGGCCCGCAGCGGCTCGATCTCGATCGATGAGCGCGAGCTGTCTTTGCTGCGGACCTTGCGCAACCAGGCCGTGATGGCTTTCAAGCAAGTCGCTCACTGAGCACCTTGCTGCCGGAGATACCGGTCAAACCCCCGCCAGTTTTGCGGTCCGATGGGGGGACGATCATGGTCAAATCGGGGCATGTCGCGCGCCTTCATTGCCCAGACTTGATGTGAGCACCGTCGATACCGAGACCCCCAACGCATCGCTCGGGCGCTATCAGTTGGTTCGCCTGATGACCAGCGACGTCGATAGCGCCTGGTGGCAAGCGCGCGACGTGACGACCGAGCGGGACTGGTTGCTTCAGGTTTGGCAGCAGCTACCGCTGCCTGGCCTGACCCCGGCGACGTGGCGCGAGGTCACGCGGGCGCAATGCGCGCTGAGCCATCCCAACATCGTGCAGGCCGTCGAAGCTCGCATCGAAGCCGATCGGGCGGTGTTGGTGTGCGCGCCGTTTGCCGGCATGGTGCTGTCGCAATGGCTGGCCGATCACGAGACCATGCCGGTGCGTCAGGCCGTGCTGGTGGCCATCGGCGTACTCGATGCCCTGGTGCATGTGCACGAGGCCGGGATGGTGCATGGCCGCGTGCGGCCCGATGCCGTATGGCTGGACATCACGGGCCGCGCCTTGCTCGGCGCGTTCGAGCCGGCGGGGCGAAGCATTGATCCTTTGCGGCTGAACACCGCGCGCGGGTTGTATCTGGCACCGGAGGTGGCCGCAGGGATGCGCGCTGATGCGCGCAGCGACGTGCACGGGGTGGGCTTGCTGTTGTATGCGCTGCTGGTGGGGCGGCCGGCCGTGGCCGATGCACAGCCGCGTCGTGCGGTAGAGCGGCTGCAATCGGAAGATCTGAGCGTGCCGGCGGGTGTGTTGGACCAGCCTGGCGAAGCGGGTTTGCGCTCCATCGTGCACGCCGCGCTGGCACGCGATCCACGGCAACGACCGCAGAGTGCGCAAGCGCTGCGTCAAGCCTTGCAGGACTGGCTCACCCCCGCCTTGCTCGACGGCAGCGGCGATACGCTGGCCCAGCGCACTTTGCAGCGCCTGCTGGCCAGCCTGGCCCAGCGCGGTGATCTGCCGGTGCAGGCCGAGTCGGTGCGCCGTGTGCGGCGGCTGGCGGGTGCCGAAGCCGTCAATCTCGACGAAATCGCGCGTGCCGTGCTCGATGACGTGGCCCTGGTGCACAAGTTGTTGCGCATGACCAATGCTGCCTATTTCAGCTCGGTGGGCGGTGGCAGCATCACGACGGTGTCGCGTTGCATTGCGCTGCTGGGGGTGCAGGCCTTGCGTGACATGGCAGGCACCTTGCCGCAGCTGGAGGATCTGCGCGACAGCGCCCAGCGCGAGGCGCTGGCCGACGAATATGCGCGCTGCCGCGTGGCCGGGCGGGTCGCCGCGCGCTTGTGCCCCACGCAGACCGCGGAAGAAGAGAGCTACATCGCCGCGCTGATGCAAAACCTGGGTCGGGTGCTCGTGCAGCACCATCTGCCCGACGAGGCCGCGCAAGTGCGTCAGCTGGCGCGCAGCCAAGGGCAAAGCGAAGAACAGGCCGCTCAGGCCGTGCTGGGCTTGAGTTACGAGGACCTCGGCGTGGCCGTCGGGCGCACCTGGGGGTTGCCGGAGGAATTGCTCCGAGTGATGCGTGTGCCGCAGCCCGGCAGCCCCGTGCGCATGCCGCAACGACGCAGCGATTGGTTTCGCCTGCTCGGTGGCGTAGGCAATGTCGTGGCAGGCACGCGCAAGCGCGATGCCGCTCGCGAGGTGTCGGATCAGACGTTGCGCTGGCTCGACCAGTACGCCGCGGCACTGGGCGTTCAGGCCCAGGACATTTGGGATGCGGCGGGCACGGCGGCTCCTCCTGCTGCGGCGATGCGACGCGACCCCGCCAGTGGAACTGCCACGCTGCGCTCGGGTCTGGAGCCCCCCGTCAAAGCAAGTCTGACGACAGCGGACGTTTCACCGGTTCATCCCTTGTCGGCCGCCCTCGCCCAGCTGCGATCTGCGCTGCGGCGCGGGGAAGGGCGGGAGGCCTGTTTGGACATCGTGGGGCAGGCCGTGTGGCGACACTTTGGCTGCCGCTGCGTGGCACTGATCGAACTCGAGCCCACCAGCGGTTGGTTCCAAGCGCGCAAGGTGTGGGGGCAGTTCGATACCGCCTGGGGGGCTCAGTTCCGATTCCCGCGGGACGATGCGGCCGATGCCTTCAGTGCCCTGTGTGCCAAGGGGGCCGATTCGCTCATTCGCGATGCCACCGTGCCGGGTTTGGCCGCCAAGCTGCCGGCCTGGTTTCGCGCCCATGTGGCGGCTCCGGCCTTCATGCTGCTGCCCATCAGCGATGGCCAACAGACGGCCGCTGCCTTGTATGCCGACCATGCGCAGCCCAATGGCTTCCGGTTGTCGGACCGCGATTTGTCTTTGATGCGCAGCCTGCGCGACGAACTGCGCAAGCTCTATGTGGCTGTGCAGCGCACGAAGGCTTGAGCAAGGCTCAACGGCGGCTCCTCCCGTACACTTCACCCCCCAAGGCCCCGGTGGCGAAAGTGGTAGACGCAGCGGACTTAAAATCCGCCGCCGTCCGAGAGGAGGCGTGCCGGTTCGAGTCCGGCCCGGGGCACCACGGGAGCGGCCCACGCCGTGCATGCCCCAGGCATGCAAAGTCGACTCTGGCATCATGCCCGCCAGCGTGCACAAGGAGATCTCATGGCGGCCGTGTTTCCTCAGCAAGCCCTCAACGAAGGCGTGCGTAAGCGCGAGGTGTTCGGGTGGGCGATGTACGACTTCGCCAACTCGGGCTATACCACCGTCGTCTTGACGGCCGTGTTCAACGCGTACTTCGTTGGCGTGGTCGCTGAAGGTGCCCAATGGGCCACCTTGGCCTGGACGGCCTCGCTGTCGGCCTCGTGCCTGTTGGTGATGTTCACCGCGCCGACCCTTGGTGCCTATGCCGATTGGCGGGCGGCCAAAAAACGCTTGCTGGCCTTCACCACGGCCGGCTGCGTGCTGACGACCTTGGCGCTGGCCCTGGTGGGGCGTGGTGACGTGGCCCTGGCCGTGGTAGCCATCATTTTGTCCAACAGCTTTTATGCCTATGGTGAATCGCTGATCGCGTCCTTTCTGCCCGAGCTGGCCCGCCCACCTGCGCTGGGCCGCGTGTCGGGCTGGGGCTGGAGCTTTGGCTACTTTGGCGGCATGCTGTCTTTGGGCTTGAGCTTGGCCTATGTGTTGTGGGCCCAGGCCCAGGGACTGCCCGCCACCCATTTCGTGCCGGTCACGATGGTCATTACGGCGACGGTCTACGGCGTGGCTTCGCTGGTCACCTTTGCCTTGTTGAAGGAGCGGGCCGTGCCACAGCCGCAAGCCATGCGGGACAGGGGGCTGCGCGCCTCGATCGATCGACTGTGGCAGACCTGGCAGCGCGCACGGGGTCATCGTGACTTCCTCTGGCTGCTGGGCTGCACCGCCAGCTACCAAGCCGGTATTGCCGTGGTGATCGCATTGGCGGCCGTCTACGCCGAGCAGGTGCTGGGCTTCCAGCAACAACAAACCATGGCTCTGGTCTTTCTCGTCAACATCGCGTCGGCCCTGGGCGCCTTCGGTTTTGGGTACCTGCAGGATCGCTTGGGTCACAAGCGCTCGTTGGCCTTGACGCTGGTGGGCTGGGTCGCGATGGTGGTCTTGGCCTACCTGGCCACTTCGGCGCCCTTGTTCTGGGCCGCTGCCATCATCGCCGGGCTGTGTATGGGGTCGAGCCAATCGGCCGGACGCGCCCTGGCCGGTCTCTTTGCGCCGCAGAAGCACCTGGCCGAGTTCTTTGGGCTGTGGACATTCGCCGTGCGGCTGGCGGCCATCGTCGGGCCCATCACCTACGGCCTGGTGACCTGGTGGACTGCTGGCAACCATCGGCTGGCCATCGTCTCTACGGGGCTGTTCTTCTTGGCAGGGCTGCTGTTGCTCAAGCCGGTGGACATCGAGCGCGGTCGCGCAGCGGCCATTCAAGGGTGAGGCGGCGACCTGCCCCGTAGAATCCACTCCATGAGTTACCTCGTCCTGGCCCGGAAGTACCGCCCGCGCACCTTCGAGCAGATGGTGGGCCAGGGCCATGTGGTGCAGGCCCTGTCCAATGCGCTGACGCAGCAGCGCCTGCACCATGCCTATCTTTTTACCGGCACGCGGGGGGTGGGCAAGACCACGGTGTCGCGGATCTTGGCCAAGTCGCTCAATTGCGTCGGCCCCGACGGGCAAGGCGGTGTCACGGCCACGCCCTGCGGGGTGTGCCCGCCGTGCCGGGACATCGACGCCGGTCGCTTCGTCGACTATGTCGAGCTCGATGCGGCCTCCAACCGGGGCGTGGACGAGATTGCCCAACTGCTCGATCAAGCCGTCTACAAACCGGTGGTGGGGCGCTTCAAGGTCTACATGATCGACGAAGTGCACATGCTCAGCAACCATGCCTTCAACGCGATGTTGAAGACCTTGGAAGAGCCGCCGGAGTACCTGAAGTTCGTGCTGGCCACCACGGACCCTCAGAAAGTGCCGCCCACGGTGCTGTCGCGCTGCTTGCAGTTCAATCTGCGTCCGATGGCCCCGCAAACGGTGTTGGAGCACTTGCAACAGGTGCTCGCTGCCGAAGGCATCCAAGCCGAGCCGGGCGCGCTGCGGCTTTTGGCGCGCGCCGCGCGCGGCTCGATGCGCGACGCCTTGTCGCTGACCGACCAGGCCATTGCCTACGGTTCCGGGGCTTTGGCCGAAGCCAGTGTGCGACAGATGCTCGGCGCAGTCGGCCGCGGCCATGTGTTCCGCCTCATCGAGGCCTTGGCCGCTGGTGATGGGCCTTCGCTGCTGAGCCTCGTCGATGAGATGCGCATGCAGGGGTTGTCGCCGGCCGGGGCCTTGGAGGAGATGGCCGCCGTGTTGCAAGAGCTGGCCGTGCGCCAAGTGGTGCCCCAGGCGGGCGCCACCGACGATCCCGACCATGCCACCTTGCAGACCCTGGCGGCAGCCTTGCCGCCGGAGGACACGCAACTGTTCTACAGCATCGCGCTGCACGGGCGCCATGAGCTGGGCTTGGCCGCCGACGAATACGGCGCCCTGACGATGGCCTTGTTGCGCATGTTGGCATTCCGGCCGGCCATGCCGGGCTCTACCCGCCCGGCGGCGATGCCTTTGCAGCGCCAAGGGGCCGCTCGCGCCAGCGTGCCGCCGCGCACCAGCGCCGCTTCTGCCGTGCCCCAGCCGGCTGATGCGGCGCTGCCGCGCCCCGCAGCGGCGCGCGGGCCGCGCGGGGCGTCCCAGGGGCCCCAACAGGCATCTGCCGCCGCCATGGCGCCCGTCACGGCGGCACCCCAGGCCGACACCTTGCCATCGTGGGGGGCGGGTGCGCCGCGGGCGGCCGAAGTGGCGAGTCCAGGGCTGCCACCGCCGAGCGTCAGCCACGAAGTGCGGGCGACGGCGGCCACGCCGGCGCCGAGCCCCGTCGCTGATACCGCTGTGGCGGACCGTTGGTACGCCCTGGTGGCCCAGATGATCGAGCGGGGGCTGGTGACGGCACTGGTGCGTGAGCTGGCCTTGCAGGCCCAATGCGTGGCGGTGGATGATGCGGCCCAACCGGCGCGCTGGCAACTTCGGGTCGAGCGCGAGACGCTGGCCTCGTCGGCATCGCAAGCCCGGCTTCAAGCGGCACTGTCGGAGGTGCTGGGTCAGCCGGTGGTGCTGGAGCTGTCGGTCGGCCCCACCGACGACACCCCCGCACGTCGGGAGGCCCAGGCCAAAGCCCTGCGCCAACAGGCGGCCGAGGCCGAAATCCTCAATGACCCGTACGTGATGTCGTTGCTGCAGGAGTTTGCCACGGCTCGCGTCGTACCCGGTTCGATCAGACCGCTGTGACCCTGAGGCGGTGCCGGCCCCAGGCCGCCGCTGCCTCGTTTTTCTCCAGGAAAGGACCCTCCTCATGCTCAAAGGACAACTCGCAGGCCTGATGAAGCAGGCCCAGGCGATGCAAGAGAACCTGCGCAAGGCGCAAGAGGAACTCGCGCACACCGAGGTGGAAGGACAGTCGGGCGCGGGCTTGGTGAAGGTGCTGATGACCTGCCGGCACGACGTGCGCCGGGTCAGCATCGACCCCAGTTTGCTCAGCGACGACAAAGACATGCTGGAAGACCTGGTGGCGGCGGCTTTCAACGATGCGGTGCGCCGGGCCGAGGAACTGAGCCAGGAAAAGATGAGCAAACTCACCGCCGGCATGCCGCTGCCGCCGGGAATGAAGTTCCCCTTCTGATCGGTCGTTCCGCCGGCCATGGCCACACGCGCACTGGATGCATTGATCGAGGCCTTGCGCCGCCTGCCGGGCGTGGGGCCGAAGTCGGCTGCACGCATGGCCTACCACCTGCTGCAGCATGACCGCGATGGCGCTTACCAGCTGTCGCAAGCGCTGCAAGCGGCCATGACGGCGGTGCGCCACTGCCAGCGGTGCAACACCTTCACGGAAGACGAGCTCTGCGACATCTGCCGCGATCCGCTACGAGACGCCAGCCAGCTGTGTGTGGTGGAGACACCTGCGGATCAGGCGGCGATCGAGCGCACGGGCAGCTACCGCGGGCTGTATTTCGTGTTGCAGGGAAAGCTCAGCCCGCTCGATGGTGTGGGCCCGCGCGACATCGGTCTGTCCAAGTTGTATCAGCGCGTGGCCGACGGCCAGGTGCGTGAGGTCATTCTGGCCACCAACTTCACGGCCGAGGGTGAAGCCACGGCCCATGTGTTGTCCGAAGGGCTGAAGGCCCGGCGACTCAAGGTCACCCGTCTGGCTCGCGGCGTGCCCGCAGGCAGTGAGCTGGAATATGTCGATGTGGGCACCATTGCCCATGCGCTGGTCGATCGACGCTGATCTACGTCTCCCAAGGCGGCATTCCACGGGCTTACCCTGACAGGAGCCGCCCTGATGGGAGACGCCCCGCGCCTTGCCTAAGGTGCAGGCATGGCGCGTGTGCATGCTTGGTCTTCTCGGCCTGCGTGGCCCAGCCGCCGGCGCTGGCTCGTGCGGGCAAGCGCGGGGGCGGCTGGATTGGCCTGCCCGGCCCTGTGGGCCGAGCCGCCGGGGCCGCGGGCGCGTGTGCTCCTCGGGCTGACGCGGGAGGACTCGTTGTTTCATTTGCCGCTTGTGGTGGCCAGGCAGCTGGGGTACTTCACCGACGAGGGCCTGGACGTGCGCCTGGTCGGTTGGGGCTCGACGGCCGCCGTGGCCCGCGCATTGCGGCAAGGTCGGATCGACGTGGCTGCGGCTTCTTACCTGCAACTCATCGTCCAGCGCCTGCAAGACCAACCGTGGCAGTCTTTCGTGCTGATGGGACGCTCTCCCATGGTGGCCATGGGCGTGTCCACGGCCCAGTTGCCGCAGTTCGACCATGTCGTGCAACTGCGTGGCCAGTGCATTGGCGTTGCGGCCGAGAGTCTGGCGGCCCGCTTGTTGGCCCAGGCCTTGTTGGCCAAGGCCGGCCTCAGCCCGGCCGAGGTCCATTGGCTGGAGCTGCCTGCCGGCGCGGCCGATCTGGTGGCATGGGACCAAGGCCGCATCCAGGCGCTCAGCCATGCCGATCCCTTGATGACGCAGCTCGAACGGCGCGGTGAGTTGCGTCTGCTGGCCGATGCCCGCACCTTGCGCGGGACGGAGGATGTCTTCGACGGCCCGCTGCCCTCGACCTGCCTGTTTGCGCATCGCGGCTATGTCAAGGCCCGCGCGCACATCGTGCAGGGACTCACGCAGGCCGTGCTGCGATCGCTGCGTTGGCTGCAGACGGCCGCCCCGGCGGATCTGCTGGCAGCGGTGCCAGCCACGCACACTTGGGCAGACCGCGCGCTCTACCTGGCCGCCTATTTCCGTGTGCGCGAGGGCTATTCGCCCAACGGGATCTTGGACGACGAGGCCGCACACAACGCTTGGCGCGTGGTGCAAGGCCTCGAGGGCGTCGGTGTGCGGCCGGATGTGGCCCCACGGATGGCCTCGGCCCACACCAATGCCTTCGTGCTGCAGGCGCGGCGCGTCATTGGCGCGCCAACTTGACCGTTTGCTTGGCGCGCGGGGCCGCCTTGGCCTGCGTGCGCGTCGACGGTTTTTTCGATGCCGTGGTTTGAACGGCTCGGGTATAGACCACCACGCGCTGACCGCGGGTGAAGCGGCTGGTGGGACTCACGTTGTTCCAGGAGGCCAGTTCGGCAGCCGAGACCCGGTAGCGCCGCGCCAGGCTGGCCACGGTGTCTTTGCTGCCAGCGCGCACGACGATGCGCTTGCCAGGCGGGCGCTGCGGGGCCAAGGACAGTGTGGCATGGTCGGCGATGTGTTCGTCCACGTCACGGAGGTGTTTGCGGTCATTGCGCGGCACCAGCAAGGTCGAGCCGGCTTTGACCACCATGCGCGGGGGAATCTTGTTCACCGCGCGCAATTGCGCTTCACTCATGCCCAGCTTGCGCGCGATCTCGGCGGGCGATTGCGTTTGCGGCACGACCCAGGCGGTCCAACTGGCCAGCGGGCCCTTGTGTTGGGCCAGGTTGCGGACGAACTGCTTGGCATTGTCGTAGGGCAGCAGGATCTGCGGCATGCCGGCAGCCAGGATCACCGGCTTGTTCAGTTGAGGATTCAAGGCCATGAACTCGGCGCGGTCCAGGCGAGCCAGCGAGATGGCCAGGTCCACGTCGATGTCACGCTGGATCTCGACCGTGAGGAAGTAGGGGTGGTTTTCGATCGGGGTGAGCCTCAGGCCGAAAGCCTCGGGGCGCGCCACGATGTTCTTGATGGCTTGCAGCTTCGGGACGTAGTACCGCGTCTCCGTGGGCATGCGCAGACTTTCGTAGTCGATGGGGCGCCCCTGTTCCCGGTTGCGTGCGATGGCGCGTTGCACATTGCCCTCACCCCAGTTGTAGGCAGCCAGGGCGAGGTGCCAGTCGCCAAACATGTCATACAGCCGCGTCAGGTAGTCCAGCGCGGCCCGGGTGGAGGCCAACACGTCGCGCCGCTCGTCGCGGAAGATGTTTTGCTTGAGGTCGTAGTGGCGGCCGGTGGACGGGATGAACTGCCACATGCCCGAGGCGCGGGCACTGGACAGCGCTTGCGGGTTGAAGGCGCTTTCGATGAATGGCAGCAGCGCCAGCTCGGTGGGCAGGCCGCGGCGTTGCACTTCCTCGACGATGTGGAACAGGTAGCGGCTGGCCCGCTCGGTCATGCGCTGCATGTACTGCGGGCGGGCGGCATAGTAGCGCTCGCGGTCGCGTACCAGTTCGTTGTCCAGGTCGGGCATCGCGAAACCTTCGCGGATGCGCTGCCACAGGTCACGCGAAGCCACTTCGTCCGGCACATCGCCCACATCGGCCGCACTGCTGGGGCCGCCAGCATCGGGCACGATCACTGCTGCTGCAGCGTTGGGGCTGGGGGCCGGCTGCGACGGCACGGACGGCGCTGGGGATTCGAGCGGCGCGATCGGTGCCGGGGTGGCCACCGTTGCCGGCGCCGCCGCAGGCAGCGCTGGCGCGGCTGCAGGCGAGGGTTCGTTCAGGCTCGCGCATCCGGCCAGACCCAAGCAGGCCAATGCGAGCAGCGTGGCACATCGATGAGACAAACGTACAAGCATCATCGGTAGTCGTTCTTCCATTCGCGCAAGGCAGCCAGCACGGACACGGCATCGTCGGCCGTGGGTTGGCGGCGTCGAGCGGCGGCCACCACTTCGGGCTCGCGGCAGCGCAAAAAAGGATTGATCGCGCGTTCGCGCGCGATCGTGCTGGGCAGGGTAGGCTGGCCACGCGCACGCAAAGCCTCACAATGCCGCACATACTCTGCCAGTGCCGCATTGCCGGGCTCGACCGCCTGTGCAAAGCGCAGATTGCTCAAGGTGTATTCATGGGCGCAGCACACTTTCGTCGAACCGGGCAGCGCGGCCAGCCGCGCCAACGAGGCGCTCATCTGAGCCGGTGTGCCTTCGAACAAGCGACCACAGCCGGCCGAGAACAAAGTGTCACCACAAAAGAGCAGGGGGCCTTCGCCCGCACCTGGGCTCCAGAAAGCGATGTGCCCGGCCGTGTGTCCGGGCACGTCGATCACCTCAAAGTCCAGGCCCCTCCACTGTACGCGCTGTCCATCGCACAGCGGGGTGTAAGGGGGCGGGATGGCCTCACGCGCCGGACCGTAGACTGGGCCGTGCAGCACACTGCGCAGGGCATCGATGCCACCGACATGGTCGCCGTGGTGATGGGTCACTAGAATGCCGCTGAGCCTCAGGCCATGGGTCTGTAAGGCCTCGATCACCGGCGCTGCTTCGCCTGGATCGACCACCAAGGCTTCGCGGCCATCGTGGAGCATCCAGATGTAGTTGTCGGTGAAGGCGGGTAAGGCAAGCAGTTTCATGAGGCAAGACCGAAGGATTATAGGTTTGGAGGAGTGGCTGCTCACCCCAGCGGGTCAGTACCTGTTGGCGTGGGAACGCGAGCAAATCGATCGGACCGTCAACGATCTGTTCGGGTTCCATGCCGTGCAGTTGGGCTGGCCCTGTCTGGACGCATTGAGGCACAACCGCATGCCGCATCGCTGGGTGCTGCTCGATCGACCGCCGGCTGGTGACCCGCCACAACCGCCCCTGAGGCCGGCACCTTCGCCCAGCGGCCATACCTCCGAGGCTGCGCAGCCGACCCCGCATGCGGTGGTGGCCGACTTCCACGCCCTGCCGTTCGAGACGCAGAGCCTGGATCTGGTGGTGTTGCCGCACAGTCTGGAGTTGGCCGGCGATCCGCATCAGACCTTGCGCGAGGTCGAGCGGGTGCTGGTGCCCGAGGGCAGAGTGATCATCCTCGGCTTCAACCCGGCCAGCCTGTGGGGCTTGCAACAGCGCTGCGCCCGCATAGGCATGCGCTTGGGCCTGGGGGCCTTGCCGCTGCCCGAAACGGGGGAATTCATCGGCTACTGGCGCTTGCGCGACTGGTTGCGCCTGCTCAGTTTCGACATCGAGGGCGGGCGTTTCGGCTGTTACCGCCCCCTGCTGCGCACCCAATCGTGGTTGGATCGCTACCGTTGGATGGAGCCGGCCGGTGACCGCTGGTGGCCCGTGCTCGGGGCGGTGTACTTTTTGGTGGCGGTCAAGCGGGTGCGAGGCATGCGCCTGATCGGACCGGCCTGGAAACAGCGTCAGCGCACCCAGGCCGCACCGGCTGTCGTGGCCCGTCGCAAGGCGCATCGGCCTGCGAATGGTTCTGGTTCGGGGGCGCCCTGACGCTTGGGATCAACACAAGATCGATGTCCATGAATACCACGACTCCAAGACCCCAGGTGGTCATCTACACCGACGGGGCTTGCAAAGGCAATCCAGGCCCCGGGGGCTGGGGCGCTTGGCTGGTCTGCGGCGTCCATGAAAAGGAGTTGTTCGGCGGCGAACGCTCCACCACCAACAACCGCATGGAGCTCACCGCCGTGATCGAGGCCTTGGCCAGCCTCAAGCGCAGCTGCGATGTGACGATCTACACCGACAGCCAGTACGTGCGCAAAGGCATCACCGAGTGGTTGCCCGCCTGGAAGGCCCGTGGCTGGAAGACGGCCGATCGCAAACCCGTGAAGAACGTCGAGTTGTGGCAGCGGCTGGAGGCGTTGGCCGCCTTGCACCGCGTACATTGGCGTTGGGTCAAGGGCCATGCTGGCGACCCCGGCAATGAGCGCGCCGATGCGCTGGCCAACCGCGGAGCAGCCAGCGTGGGCTGAGAGCCGTCGTGTGCGATCTGCGATCACTGGGCCGCCAGGACTTGTGAAGAAGTGTGAACCGGCTTGGTGGCTTGCGCGTACATTGTCGGCATGCCCGCAGGATCGCGCCGTATGAAGAAGTTGCACACCCTCGTTGCGGTGGTCGGCATCGCGCTGGCCAGCGTTGTGGCCTACTGGTACCAACACATCGGGCCAGGATCCAAGTCCGGCCCCTCGGCGGTGGGGGCCCCAGACAAGGCCGCGACCGCCGCGCGCGCAGCGGGGCCCGCCGGTCCTGTGGCCGTGGAGGTGGGGCGAGCGCTGTCACTGCCGGTGGCCGAGCTGGCCCAGGCCGTGGGCACGTTGAAGTCCCGTCAAGGCGTGATGCTGCGGCCGGAGGTTTCAGGGCGGGTGGCCGCACTGGGCTTTCGTGACGGTCAGGTGGTGCGTCGTGGCCAGCTGCTGGTGCAGCTCGACGACAGCGTGCTTCGTGCCCAACTTCAACAAGCGCAAGCCCAGCTGGACATTGCCCGAGCCAACGATGCTCGCAACCGCGAGCTGCTGGCGCAAAACTTCATCAGCCAGGCGGCGGTCGATCAGGGGGCTGCCAATCTGCAGGTGGCTCGCGCGCAAGTGGCGCTGGTGCAGGCTCAGATCGAGCGTTTACGCATCGTGGCGCCCTTCGACGGGACGGTCGGTATCCGGCTCGTCAACGTGGGCGACTATGTGAGAGAGGGAACCGATTTGGTGAGCTTGGAAGACCTGCGCACGGTCTACGTGGATTTCCGCTTGCCCGAGCGCTATCTGCCGCAGCTGCGCGTCGGTCAGCCGGTCCAGGTCCGCGTCGATGCCTTGCCCGGGCAGCGCTTCGAAGCCCGTGTCCAGGCGCTCGAACCCCAAGTCGATGTCAATGGACGTTCGGTGCTCGTGCGGGCAAGCATCGATAACCCTCGGGGGCTACTGCGGTCGGGCATGTTCGCCCGTGTCGAGGCGGTGCTTGCAACTCGTGTCGATGCAGTGATGGTGCCGGAGGAGGCCATCGTGCCGCAGGGCGGACGGCAGTATGTGATCCTCGTGGTCGACGGTGGCGAAGGCATGCCTGCCGGTACTCGGGTGTCGCGTCGCGTCGAGGTGGTGCTGGGACAGCGCCGTGAGGGCCTGGTGGAAATCGTGCGGGGCGTGCCGGCGGGCGCGACGGTCGTCACTGCCGGGCATCAGCGTATTGGTGCCGACGGCACCCCCTTGCGGGTGGTCGCAATCGGTGGTGCTGCGCGTCCTGCGGAGGCGGCGTCGGCACCGGCGGCAGCCAGCGCGGCTGGCCAGGCGCGTCGCCAGGGGCAGCGTACCGTGGCGGCCAGCCCGTTGTCGCAGCCATAGCAGGGGATGATCATGAAAATCTCCGAAGTGTGTGTGCGCCGGCCGGTGTTCGCCACCGTGCTGTCCTTGCTGATTCTGTTGCTGGGCTTGGTGTCTTTTCAGCGGCTGCAGGTGCGCGAGTACCCGCGCATCGATGAGCCGGTGGTGACGGTCGCCACCCGCCTGGCTGGCGCATCCTCCGAGGTGATCGAATCGCAAGTGACCAAGCCGCTGGAAGATTCGATCGCCGGGATCGAGGGCGTGGACATCATCACCTCGATCTCGCGTCAAGAGCAAAGCCAGATCTCGGTGCGCTTCAAGCTCGACAAAAACCCCGATGACGCGGCCGCCGAAGTGCGCGACCGTGTGGCCCGGGTGCGCGGGCGGCTGCCCGACTCGGTCGACGAGCCGGTCATCTCCAAGGTCGAGGCCGATGCCTCGCCGACGATCTGGCTGGCTTTCACCACGACCACCCTGTCGCCCTTGGAGGTGACCGATCTCATCACCCGGGTGATCAAGCCGCGCCTGCAGACGGTCAACGGCGTGGCCGACGTGCTGGTGCGCGGCGAGCGCGAGTATGCGATGCGTGTGTGGCTCGACCCCGACCGGCTGGCCGCCTATGGCGTGACCGTGCAGGACGTCGAAGACGCGCTGCGGCGCCAGAACCTGGAAGTGCCCGCCGGACGCATCGAGGGGCAGCAGCGCGAGTTCAGCGTCACCGCGCAGACCGACCTCAGCACGCCCGAGCAGTTCGGGCAGGTGGCGCTGCGCCAAGTGGCCGGCTATACCGTGCGGCTGCGTGATGTGGCTCGCGTGGAGCTGGCCGCAGCCAGTGAACGTTCGAGCGTGCGCTTGAATGGACAGCGCTCGGTGTCGCTTGGAGTGATCCGACAGGCGACCGCCAATCCGCTGGAGGTGGCCGAAGGCGTGCGCGCGATCTTGCCGCGCCTGCAGCAGGAACTGCCCGAGGGGGTGACGGTGCAGGTGGCCAACGACAACTCGGTCTTCATCGACCGCTCGGTCAAGGCGGTCTACAAGACGATCGCCGAGGCCGTGGTGCTGGTGGCCCTGGTGGTGTTCGTCTTCTTGCGCACCTTGCGGGCCTCGATCATCCCCTTGGTCACGATCCCGGTGTGTCTGATCGGGGCCTTCGCGTTGATGGCCGCCGTGGGCTTCACGATCAACACGCTGACGCTGTTGGCGTTGGTGTTGGCCATCGGCTTGGTGGTGGATGACGCCATCGTCGTGCTGGAGAACATCTATCGCCACATCGAGGAAGGCCTGGAACCTTTCGCTGCGGCGATCAAGGGGGCTCAGGAGGTCGGGTTTGCCGTGGTGGCGATGACCCTCACCCTGGCGGCCGTGTACGCACCGCTGGCCTTCACGCCGGGGCGTACCGGACGGCTGTTCGTGGAATTCGCACTGACCCTGGCCGGCGCGGTGATCATCTCGGGCTTCGTGGCGCTGACGCTGTCGCCGATGATGTGTTCCAAGCTGCTGCGTCACAATCCGCGACCGACCCGCTTCGATCGGGGCATGGAGCGTGTGCTGGTGGCCCTCACCCAGGCCTATGAGCGGGCTTTGTCATGGACGCTCGCGCGCCGATGGATCGTGGTGCTGACCATGCTGGCCAGTGCCGCAGCCAGCTGGTGGTTGTTCATCGGCATGCGCAGTGAGCTGGCCCCGATGGAGGACCGGGGCGTGGTGCTCGTCACGGTCAATGCGCCGGACGGCTCGACCCTGGCCTACACCGAGAAGTACATGCTCGAGATCGAACGCATCGGTGCCAGCCTGCCCGAGTTCGACCGTGTGTTCGTGGTCGCGGGCAACCCAACCGTTTCCCAGGGCATCTCGTTCATGCGCACGATCGACTGGGACGCGCGCCAGCGCAGCACGCAGCAGCTCGCACGTGAGCTTCAACCCAAGCTGGCGGCCCTGCCTGGCGTCAGTGCCTTTCCGATCACACCGCCCTCACTGGGGCAGGGTTTTCGTGAGCGCTCGCTCAACTATGTCATCCTCACCTCTGACAGCTATGAGAAGCTGCATGCAGTGGCTCAGCAATTCGTCGAGGCGATGAACCGCCATGGCGGTTTCGTGCAACCCGACATCGATTTACGACTGAACAAGCCGGAGATCTACCTCGAGGTCGACCGTGAGCGCGCCGCCGATGCCGGCGTCTCGGTCGACCAAGTCGCGCGTACGGTCGAAACCATGCTCGGCGGTCGCAACGTCACCCGCTTCAAGCGTGATGCCGAGCAATACGATGTGATCGTCCAGACCGAAGCCGGTGGGCGGGCGCGGCCCCACGACATCGAGCGGATGTTCGTGCGCGGGCGTGACAACCGCATGATCCCGCTGTCGTCGCTGGTGACGGTGCGCGAGGCCGTCTCTGCGCGTGAGCTCAACCACTTCAATCAGCGCCGCTCGGTCAGCATCACGGCCAACCTGGCGCCAGGCTTTGCCCTGGGCGATGCGCTGAAGTTCATGGACGAAACCGCCGAACGGTTGCTGCCGGCAGGCTATGCCACCGAACTCAACGGGGTCTCGCGCGAGTTCCGCGCCTCCAGTGGCGCGCTCGGGCTGGTGTTCGTACTGGCGTTGTTCTTCATCTTCCTGGTGCTGGCCGCCCAGTTCGAGAGCTTCGTTGATCCCTTCGTGATCTTGCTGTCGGTACCGCTGTCGATGGTGGGCGCGCTGGCGGCCCTCAAGCTCAGCGGCGGCACGCTCAACGTGTATTCACAGATCGGTCTGATCACCTTGGTGGGCTTGATCACCAAGCATGGGATTCTGATCGTCGAATTTGCCAACCAGTTGCGCCAGCAGGGCCTGGGGCTGATGGAAGCGACACGCCGCGCGGCGGCTTTGCGTTTGCGGCCCATTCTGATGACCACTGGCGCCATGGTGTTGGGTGCGGTGCCCTTGGCCATCGCTGCGGGGGCGGGCGCCGAAAGCCGGCAACAAATCGGCTGGGTCATCGTGGGCGGCATGACGGTGGGCACCGTGCTGACCCTGTTCGTGGTGCCCACGATGTACACCTTGTTTGCGCGGCGCAGCACGCCTGGGCCGATCACGCGGCCGGTGGAAGAGGCGGTGCGAGCCTGAGGCGAGCGCCGCCGCCCCAGCGGATCAGATCAGGCCCTCGAAAGGCAGCACGTCCACCAGGTCCCCCTCGGCCACAGGGCCCTGGTCGTGGTGCAGAACCACCAGCCCATTGGCTTCGGACATCGAGCGCAAAATGCCCGATC
This sequence comes from Caldimonas manganoxidans ATCC BAA-369, assembly GCF_000381125.1. GTDB lineage: Bacteria > Pseudomonadota > Gammaproteobacteria > Burkholderiales > Burkholderiaceae_C > Caldimonas > Caldimonas manganoxidans. The sequence goes on along the minus strand of NZ_KB905935.1, from coordinate 78,043 downwards.
CTTGTGAGCCGGTGATGCGAACCTGCCAGCGTCCATCCACCAGACGCACGATCCCACGCTGGTATTCGGTGCGCCCGGGTTTCTTGCGCAGGGCTTGTTCGGTGTGCGCGCGCAGCAGGGGCAGCGCTGGCGGCATGGCCCCGCCCATGACCAGCAGGGCCTCGCGCACGAAGGCATAAAAGGTGATCATGACCGCCACGGGGTTGCCGGGCAGTCCGAACAGGATGGCCTGACGGCCGCGGCTTTCGATGCGGCCAAAGGCCATGGGCCGGCCGGGTCGCATCGCGATGCGCCAGAAGGCCACCTCGCCCAACCGCGCCATCATTTGTTTGGTGAAGTCGGCCTCGCCCACGCTCACCCCGCCCGAGGTGATGATGGCATCGGCGCTTTCGGCCGCCTGCCGAAAGGCCGCTTCCAGGGCTTGCGGGTCATCGCGCACCACCCCGAGGTCCAGCAGCTCCACACCCAGGCGCTGCAACATGCCATGGATCGTGTAGCGATTGCTGTCGTAGACGCAGCCAGGCTCCAAGGGCTCGCCAATGGAGCGCAGCTCATCGCCGGTGGAAAAGAAAGCCACCCGCAACCGCCGGAAGACCGGCACCTCGGCCTGCCCCAGCGAAGCCAGCAAGCCCAGATCGGCCGGACGCAGGATCTTGCCCGCCGGCAGGGCGGGACGGCCACAGGCCAGATCCTCGCCTCGCAGCCGGCGGTTGTCGCCAGGGCGCACGGCGCCGGCGGGAATGCTGACGACGTCTGCGTCGAGGTGGCAGAACTCCTGCGGCACGACCGTATCCAGCCCTTCGGGCATGACCGCGCCGGTCATGATGCGCACACACTCCCCCGGTGCCAGCCGCCCCTCGAAGGCCTGTCCGGCCAAGGCCGTGCCTGCGATGCGCAGCCGTGTGGGGCCATCGGTGGCGAGGTCGGTACCGCGCAGCGCGTAGCCGTCCATGGCCGAGTTGTCGTGGGCGGGCACGTCGATGGGCGAGACCACATCGGTGGCCAGCACGCGCCCCAGCGCCGAGCGCAGGGGCAGCTTCTCGACAGTGTCCACCCGCGGAACGAAGCGGCGGATGAACTCCTGCGCCTTGTCCACCGGCAGGGCGTTGGGGTCATAGCCGCTCACGCAGGACGCGATGTGCTCGAGGGATGTCATGGGGGCGGCGGGCTTCAAAGCATCAATACCATGTGGGCCTTGTCGAAGTACTGCACTTTGCGGCCAGTCTCGACACGGATGGCTCGCGGCAGCAGGCCGTACATTTTGAAGCCTGCCCGCTCGTACAAACGCACCGCCCGCTCGTTGGAGGCCGTCACCGTCAGGGTCAACATTTCCAGGCCCTGGGCTTGTCGCGCCAGGTCGATGCAGGCAGCCAACAAACGACGGCCCACGCCCAGCCGGGTGTGGGACTCCCGCACGTACATGCCGACGATGTTGGCGCGATGACGCAGCTTGCGCTTGAGTTCGCGTTCACAGGCCACCGAGCCAGCCAGCTCGCCATCGACCCAGGCGCCCAACAGGAAGGTGCCGCCCAGCGGTTCCCCCAGGCCCAGACGTCCCAGATAACTCTCGGGGCTGCGCAGCCGCTCCGTCTCGGCATCCGAGGTGAACGATTCCGGATGACGCTGCAGGGCCTCGTCGCGCAGCAGCTTGTACGCCGGCAGATCCTCCGGCCCCAAACGGCGCACCTCGATCCGCGCGGTGGGTTCAAGCTCCATCGCGCTCGAGCGCCACCAGCTCGTCTTGGGTGTTGACGTTGGCAAAGGCCGACTCGTCATCGAATGGCACCTCCACGGTATGGTGCTGGGCCGTCCAGCGGTCGATTTTGCGTCCGCCCGCATGCAAGTAGCGCACGAGGCTTTCCTGCAGTGACGTGCGCATCAGCGTGAACACGGGCTGGCGCTGCGTCCCAGTGCGCGCCATCGCGATCTCGGCACCGTGGGCCTGCAGGGCCGACGCCAGCCGATCGACCAGGTCAGTGGGCAAGCGTGGCGAATCGCAGGGCACCGTGACGAGATAAGGCGTTTCACAATGTTCCAACCCTGCCAGAAAACCGGCCAGCGGCCCGGCATAGTCCGGCAGGGCATCGGGCCAGACCGGCACTCCGAAGGATTCGTAGGCGCCCAGGTTGCGGTTGGCGTTGATCATCACCCGCCCGACCTGAGGAGACAGTCGCAGCAGCACGTGCAAAGCCAGCGGCAGGCCGCGATAGCTCTGCAGTCCCTTGTCGACCCCGCCCATGCGACTGCCACGGCCGCCGGCCAGGATCAGGCCCGTGATGAGTTCAGGATCCATCGCTGCGCTCGTTCGGGAAGGGATCGCCCAGGTAGTGCGGGCCTCGCATCACGGACACCACGACGCAGCCCACGGCCACGGTGAGGATCATCGCGCACAGAAAGATCGTACTGCCGGCCACGATGTAGTCGACGAGCTGCGCTGCACGGTGCGCCTCATCATGCAGCCCTGGCTGCATGCCAGATTTGATCCAAGCCCCGATCAGCCAGGGCGTCGCCAGGCTGGCCAGCGTGGCGATCGTGAGGCGCCGTTTGACGGCCGGGGGCAGCAGCGCAGGGCGTGCCATCGGCTCAGCCTCCGATGTAGTGCATCTCGACCTTGCGCAGCGGCGGGCTGGCAGTCGCTTGCAAGGAGGCGCGCAGCTCCGAATAGCGGTCTTGGCGATCCTGCCAAATCAGCCCGATGGCCCCCGCGATCTGCTCATCGGTGTAGCCCGCGCGCAGCAAAGCCCGAAGATCATGCCCTTGCTGAGCAAACAGGCACAAAAAGAGCTTGCCCTCCGTGGACAAGCGAGCTCGGTTGCAGTCTCGGCAGAACGCCTGCGTGACGCTGGAGATGACGCCGATTTCTCCGCCACCGTCGCGGTAACGCCAGCGCTCGGCGGTCTCGCCAGGGTAGTTCGGATCGATGGGCTCCAGCGGGAAATGGGCATTCAAGCGCTCGATCACCTGGGCCGAGGGCAGCACCTCCTCCATCCGCCAGCCATTGGTGGCGCCGACATCCATGTATTCGATGAAGCGCAGCACGATGGACGTGCCGCGGAAAAAGCGCGCCATCGGGATGATCTCATGGTCATTGGTGCCGCGCTTGACCACCATGTTGACCTTCAGCGGTCCCAGTCCGACCCTTTGCGCGGCCTCCAGCCCTGCCAACACATCGGCCACCGGAAAATCGACATCGTTCATGCGCCGGAACAGCGCATCGTCCAAGGCGTCCAAACTGACCGTCACGCGCTGCAGGCCGGCGTCTTTCAACGACTGTGCCTTGCGCGCCAGTATCGAGCCGTTGGTCGTGAGCGTCAGGTCCAAGGGCTGGCCGTCGGGCGTGCGCAACGCGGCGAGCATCTCGACGAGCCGCTCCAGATCCTTGCGCAGCAGCGGTTCGCCACCGGTGAGTCGGATCTTGCGCACCCCGTGGGCGACGAACAGCCGGGCCAGCCGGGTGATTTCTTCGAAGCTCAGCAGCGCGCCGTGGGGCAGGAACTGATAATGCTTGTCGAAGACTTCCTTGGGCATGCAATAGCTGCACCGGAAGTTGCAGCGGTCCGTCACCGAAATCCGCAAGTCGCGCAAGGGCCGGCCCAAGCGATCGGCCAGCGGCCCGGCCGGCGGGCGCCACTGATCCGGCACCCGCGGCACGCCGGCCCGGACACGGTGATCGGCCAGCGGGATCACTTTCTCTGCCATGGCCCCGATTGTGCATCGGCGCAGGCCGGGTGGTCTATCGTCCCAGTTCGTGTCCCGGGTGTTGACGGGCCGCACCTGCAAGCCGGTGCCGCCATGCGGCACGGACCTGCGCCGCCCGAAGGTTCAGTGCGACAGCGTCCACGCTGTATCGGCAGCCGGCGTCGTCGGCAGGGTCGGGTTGCCGGCGTCCACGGGCGAGGCGGCCGCCAGCGCCACGGGTCGCCGCGCCCCGTTGTAACGCTGGCTCCAATAGGGCGTGCGCATGTCTTCGATGCGCACCTGCGCGCCGCTGCGGGGAGAATGGATGAACTTGCCGGCGCCGACATAGATGCCCACATGCGAATAAGCCCGCCGCAGGGTGTTGAAAAAGACCAGGTCCCCCGGTTGGAGGTCGTGGCGAGGCACAGGCACCAAACCGGGGGCCCGGGCCTGTTCCTCGGCGCGGCGCGGCAGCTCGATCCCCAGGGCCGTGTCGAACACATGGCGGGCAAAGCCGCTGCAGTCGAAGCCTTCCTCGCTGGACGTGCCGCCGCGGCGGTAATTCACCCCCAGAAAGCTCATTGCCGTGACCACGGCCTGCGCTGCGGCTTGCGGCGCTGCAGGGGGGGCGGCGCTTGGGGGCGGAGGACCAAGCTCCCCCCCGTCGCCCTTGGCCATCGGCCCGACCGGATCGGTCGCGGCCTGCGCTGCGGACGGCGACCATCCCCGCTCGGCCAGGAAAGCGGACATCCGGTCCACGGAAGGGGGGCTGCTCGGAGCCGGCGCCACCGAGGCGCAGCCCACCAGGGCGGCCATCGAGCCGACCACACCGACCAGAGGCAAGCAGGACTTTCGCATGGCCGCAACCATAGGCCAAGGCCGCCGGCTTCGTCAAGAAATATTCATTCCGACAAGCACTTAGCGCGATTTGCTCGAATCGTTCTCGGCGTGCCGGATCCTCCGGTCGGCTCTCGGGGGGGCGGGTCGAACCTCTGGTCGCGCGCCGCGCACGAGGGCACGATGTGCACGGGATGCAAGGGGGGGCGGTCATGGACCGTCAGGGCATCGTCAGCCTGACTGCCTCCAATCGGTGCCTCGAGAGGAGGGCTGCCCCCCCCACAGAGGCCCCCCAGAAGAGGAGACAAACCATGCATTACGAAGCCTTTTACCGGCGCTCGATCGAGGACCCGGACGGGTTTTGGGCCGAGCAGGCTCGCCTGATCGACTGGCAGCAGCCGCCGCAGACCATCTGCGACGACAGCCGCCCGCCCTTCGTGCGTTGGTTCGTGGGGGGCACGACCAATCTTTGCCACAACGCCGTGGACCGGCATCTGACGCAGCGGGCCGAGCAGGCCGCGCTCATCCACGTGTCCACCGAAACGGGTGCCGAACGTGTCTACAGCTTCCGTGAGCTGCATGCCGAGGTCCAGCGCATGGCGTCGATGCTGCAGTCTCTGGGCGTGGTGGCGGGCGACCGTGTGCTGATCTACATGCCGATGATTCCGGAGGCCGTGTTTGCGATGTTGGCCTGCGTGCGGCTGGGGGCCATACATTCGGTGGTTTTTGGCGGGTTTGCCAGTGTCAGTCTGGCCAGCCGCATCGATGATGCGCAGCCGCGCGTGATCGTCAGTGCCGATGCGGGTTCGCGTGGCGGCAAGGTGGTGCCCTACAAGCCCTTGCTGGACGAAGCCATTCGACTTGCCAAGCACGCGCCTGAGCGCGTGCTCCTGGTCGATCGCGGCTTGGCGCCGATGGAGCGCATGCCCGGGCGGGATGTCGATTACGCGGCCTTGCGCGAGCAACACCTGCAGGCCCAGGTGCCTTGCGTGTGGGTGGCGGCCGATCATCCGAGCTACACGCTCTACACCAGTGGGACGACGGGCAAGCCCAAGGGCGTGCAGCGCGACACGGGCGGGTATGCCGTGGCCCTGGCGGCGAGCATGAAATATATTTTTTGCGGTCAGGCCGGTGAGACCTACTTTTCCACCAGCGACATCGGCTGGGTGGTGGGCCACAGCTACATCGTGTACGGTCCGCTGATTGCGGGGATGGCCACGATTCTTTACGAAGGCCTGCCGATCCGGCCCGATGCCGGGATTTGGTGGCGGCTGGTCGAGAAGTACAAAGTCACCGTGATGTTCAGCGCGCCCACGGCGGTGCGGGTGCTCAAGAAGCACGACACGGCGTTCCTGAAGCAGCACGATTTGTCCAGCTTGCGCGCACTTTTCCTGGCCGGTGAGCCGCTGGACGAACCCACGGCCAGTTGGATCGCCCAAGCCCTGGGCAAGCCCATCATCGACAACTATTGGCAGACCGAGACAGGCTGGCCCATCCTGACCATTGCCAACGGCATCGAACCCAAGCCCAGCAAATTCGGATCGCCAGGCGTCCCGATGTACGGCTATCGGGTCAAGTTGCTGCACGAGGCCACCGGAGAGGAGCTGACGGGGGCGCACCAGAAGGGCGTGTTGGCCATCGAGGGCCCGCTGCCGCCAGGCTGCATGCAAACGGTCTGGCGTGACGACGAACGCTTCGTCAAGACCTACTGGAGCGCCGTGCCCAACCGGCAGATCTACAGCACCTTCGACTGGGCCATTCGCGACGAGGACGGCTACTACTTCATCCTTGGCCGCACCGACGACGTCATCAATGTGGCCGGCCACCGCCTGGGCACGCGCGAGATCGAAGAGTGCATCGCCAGCCATCCCGCCGTGGCCGAGGTGGCCGTGGTGGGCGTGGCCGACAGCCTCAAGGGCCAAGTGGCCATGGCGTTTGCCGTGCTCAAAGATGCCGCACTGGCAGCGACAGAGGCGCAGGCGCTGGCGCTCGAAGGCGAAATCATGAAGGTGGTGGACCAACAGCTCGGTGCCGTGGCACGACCGGCCCGTGTGCATTTCGTCACGGTCTTGCCCAAGACACGCTCGGGCAAACTGCTGCGTCGGGCTATCCAGGCGGTGTGTGAGCACCGCGATCCGGGGGATCTGACCACCATCGAAGATCCGTCGGCCCTGCAACAGATCCGTGCGCTGCTCGGCGCAACAGGCTGAGCCGCGCCCAGGCGGCCGATGCGTCGGGCGGTCTGGGCGCCGGCGGCCTGGCGTCCCCCCTGTGGGGGATGTGCGACAGTCGTGCTCAAGTAGGAGCTGAATCGGTCGAAATCTCGAAAGCCTGGATACATTTGCGCTCCAGTGCTTTCCAGATGAAAGATTCTCCGGTCCCGCTCTTCGTCGACGTTCACCAACTCAAGGTCGGCATGTATGTGCATCTCGACTTGGGTTGGATGGATCATCCCTTCGCCATGAGCAGCTTCCGCATCTCGTCGGCGGAGCAGATCGCCACCATCCGCGGCCTGGGGCTGCAGCGGGTGCGGTGGGACCCTTCGCGCAGCGACCCGGGGCTGCTGGCGCTGGTCGGCGCCCCCGAGCCTCCCACCCGCTCCGAGCCCGATGCCTCGGCCGAGCCGGCGCAGGGCGGGCAGCGGGACCGGCGGCGTGCCTTGCTCGCGGCGCAGCGGGCGCATTTGGCTGCCTGCGAGCGCGAGTTCACCCAGGCGGCACGGGAATTCCGTCAAATCACCGACATCGTGCCAAGCCAGCCGGAGTCCGCACGCGAACGTTCCGAGCGCTTGGTCGATGGCTTCCTCGACAAAATCGACGGGGCGCACGATACCTGCATTCGCTTGCTTCACGAGGCCGCCGGTGATCGCGCCTCCACCCATAGTCTGAACGTGACCGTTTTGTCCATGCTCTTGGGCCGCGCCATGGGGATGGGGCCGCAGGAGCTGCGCGATTTGGGCCTGGGAGCGTTGCTGCATGATGTGGGCAAGCTCGAATTGCCCGACCGCGTGCGTTGGAAGGACGAGCTGTCCAGCTCGGCTGAATTGCAGTTTTATCAAGAACATGTGGCCCATGGCGTGAGCCTGGTGCGCAAAATGAAGCTCAGCCCCCAGGCCACGCTGGTCGTGGCTCAGCACCACGAGCAGGCCGACGGCCGGGGCTTTCCGCAGCGCTTGCCCGCCGAACGCATCAGTGCGCTGGCGCGCATCGTGGCGCTGGTCAACCGGTACGACAACCTGTGCAATCCACTGCATCCGGCCAAGAGCTTGACTCCGCATGAGGCCTTGTCGCTGATCTTCGCGCAAATGAAGCAGCGCTTCGATGCACCCACCCTCAGTGCCTTCATCAAGATGATGGGGGTGTATCCGCCGGGCTCGGTGGTCGAGCTCACCGATGGCCGCTATGCTCTGGTCGTCTCGGTCAATTCGGCCCGTCCACTCAAGCCGCGCGTGATCGTGCACGATCCCAAGACGCCCGCCGAAGAAGCCTTGATCGTCAACCTCGAGGCCCATCCGGAGCTAGGTGTGCGCCGCAGCCTCAAGCCTTTGCAACTGCCGCGTGAGGCGCTGGACTATCTGTCTCCCCGCCAGCGCATTTGCTACTTCTTTGAACGGGCCGTGGAATCGTCGGAGCCCGAGGACGAGGGGCCCGCATGAGTGCATCCCATCTGATGCCGGTTTTGCAGCATCTGATCGACGGCATGCTCGAAGCGGTTTGGATGGTCGATCCGGTGGATCTGCGCGTGGTCGCGGCCAACCAAGCCGCCCATGAGCTACTGGGCGTCAGTCAGGGCAGCCTGGTCGGCAAGGCCGCCATCGAGCTGGCGGCCACGCCGGAAGACATGTTGTTCTGGGAGGATGTGGCCGCCGGCTTGAGCGACCGCATCCTGTCCGACAGCCTCGTGTGCCGGGCCGACGGCACGACCGTCCCGGTCGAGCGCCGGGTGAGTCTGCTGCGCTTGGCGCCAGGCCAATCGCTGTACCTCGTCGGCGTGCGGGACCGCAGCGAGCAGCGGCGTGTGGAAGACGAGCTCGAGCGCCTGGTGTCCGAGTTGCGCGCCACGCTCGAATCCACGGCCGATGGCATCCTCGCCGTGGACCTGCACGGCAACATCCGCGGTTACAACCAACGCTTGGCCGACCTGTGGGGCTTTCCTCGGGCGTTGACCTTGCGTCGTGACGACCAAGCCATCTTTGCGTGGCTGCGCGAGGCCGTGGCCGACGTGCAAACCTACGACGACAGGCTCGCGCTCATTGCACGCTCGCCCTTGCTGGAGACGACGGATTTGATCGTCTTGAAATCGGGCCGCGTGATCGAGCGCGTCACCCGCCCTCAATACAGCCGGGGGCGGCCCATTGGTCGGGTTTTTTCATACCGCGACATCACGCAGCAGCTGGCGCAGGAGTCCCAGCTCCAGCTGGCGGCCAAAGTGTTCGATGCCAGCCCCGATGCCATCTTCATCACCGATGGCCAGCTTTCGGTGCTGGCGGCCAACCCTGCCTGCACCCGGTTGTGCGGTGCTCCACGCCAAACGCTGCTGGGTCGGCGGTGGAGCGAGTTGGTTCACGACCCGGCCGATCCAGGGGCCATCGATCGGCTGCGCGCCACGGTCGATGAGTGTGGCAGCGTCGAAGCGGAGCTGCACTACCTGCGCGCCGATGGCAGCAGCGGCCCCTGCCATGTCTCAATGGTCCGTTTGCAGGGGGACGCAGGCGACACCTTGCACTACATCGCCTTCGTCAAAGACCTCACTGACAAGCTTGCAGCCAAGCGACGCATCGAAGAGTTGGCCTACACCGATGCGCTGACGGCCTTGCCCAACCGCTTGGTCTTCGCCGAAAGAGTGGACTTCGCCATTGCGATGGCCAGGCGCGAGCAGGGCCGCTTCGCGGTGATGTTCATCGACCTGGACCGCTTCAAGCAAATCAATGACTCGCTGGGCCACCTCTACGGAGACCGCGTGCTGGTGGACGTGGCCGAGCGGATCAAGCGCTGCGTGCGTGAGGTCGATACCGTGGCCCGCTATGGCGGCGATGAGTTCGTCGTGTTGCTGCACCAAGCCGATGCTCGCGGGGCGGAGGCCACTGCCCGGCGCATTCTCGAGGCCTTGAGCTTGCCAGTGCAGCTCGACGAGCTCAGCTTCACGGTCACCGGAAGCGTTGGCATCGCGATGTATCCGGATGACGGGGCCACGGCCAACGACCTCATCAAAAATGCCGATGCGGCCATGTACCGGGTCAAGGAGCGGGGGCGGGCCAGTTTCCGGTTCTACCAGCCGCAGATGAACGTGGACCTGCTGGCGCGCATGAAGATCGACCATGCCATGCGCCAGGCCTTGCCCGCAGGTCATTTCCGCCTGGTGTACCAGCCGCAGGTGGACATCAAAACTCGCCAGGTGCTGTCGGCCGAGGCCCTGCTGCGCTGGCGCGATCCGGACCTCGGCGATGTCTCGCCGGCGCAGTTCATCCCGGTGGCCGAGGAAAGCGGCTTCATCGTCGCCTTGGGCGACTGGGTGCTGACCCAGGCGGTGCAACAGGCTGCGCGCTGGCAGGCCCAGGGGCGTGCGCTGCAGGTTTCGGTCAACGTGTCGGCCTTGCAATTTCAGCAAGCCAACTTCGTCGACCGCGTCGCCGGCGCGCTGTCGGCCGCCGGATTGGCGCCCGATCGGCTCGAACTGGAGCTGACCGAATCCATCCTGATCCAGGATGCCGAGGAGGCGCTCAGCCGCCTGCAACAGCTGGCGCAAATCGGTGTGCGCCTGGCGATCGACGATTTCGGCACTGGATACTCCAGCCTGGGCTACCTCAAGCGGTTCCCGATCGACAAGCTCAAGATCGACCGCTCCTTCATCGCTGGGCTGCCGGCCGATGAGAGCGATGCGGGCATCGTGCGCGCCATCGTCAGCATGGCACGGGCTTTGCATATCACGGTCATCGCCGAGGGCGTCGAGACCGATCTGCAGCGCCAGTTCCTGTGCGCGGCTGGCTGCGACCAGTTCCAAGGCTATCTGTATGCTCCGCCATCCGATCCCGACGAGTTCGAGCGTCTGCTCGAGACGGTGGCCCCGGCGGCGGGATGCCCGGCCAGCCGCTGAGGGGGCGCACGCGTCGGAGGATGTGGAGATTGCGGATTGGTCCTTGACCGCCAGGAGTGTTAGAGTCTTGGCTTCAGACTTTCGGTCCTTCCCGTCCCCTTTGCTGGTTTCTGAGTGAATTCGCAGTGAAGGCGGGTCGCAATCCGCCAACCGGTCAAGCCGTGTCGCGGAAGGTTGATCAACCAGCCAACAGCCCTGGAAACCGGGGCATGAGGTGAGCGAGATGATGCAGCAATACAGGTCCAATTCGTACCTGTTCGGGGGCAATGCCCCCTATGTCGAGGAGTTGTACGAGACCTACCTCGACAACCCAGGGGCAGTGCCCGAGAACTGGCGCGCCTACTTCGACGCCCTTCAAAACGTGCCGGCCGTCGATGGCAGCGATTCGCGTGACGTGGCACACGCCCCGATCATCGAGTCCTTCGCTCAGCGCGCCAAGTCCAATGCCTTCGCGGTCAAGGCCAGCAGTGCCGATCTGGCCGTGGCGCGCAAGCAGGTGCACGTCCAATCCCTGATCGCTGCATATCGCTTCCTTGGCTCCCGCTGGGCCGACCTCGATCCGCTCAAGCGGCACGAGCGTCCGCGCATTCCCGAGCTCGAGCCGGCCTTCTATGACCTCACTGAAAGTGACATGGACATCACTTTCAGTGCGACCAACACCTACTTCACCAAGGCCGACCAAATGACCCTGCGGGAGATCCTGCAGGCGTTGCGCGAGACCTACTGCGGCACCATCGGTGCTGAGTTCATGCACATCACCGAGCCGGCCGAAAAGCGCTGGTGGCAAGAGCGTCTGGAAAGCACCCGCTCCAAGCCGGTGTTCACCGCCGAGAAGAAGAAAACCATCCTCGAGCGCCTGACCGCCGCCGAGGGCTTGGAGCGCTTCCTGCACACCAAATACGTCGGCCAGAAGCGATTTTCGCTCGAAGGCGGCGAGAGTTTCATTGCCGCGATGGACGAGCTGATCAAACGCGCTGGCGAAAAGGGCGTGCAGGAAATCGTGATCGGCATGGCCCATCGCGGGCGCCTCAATGTGCTGGTCAACACCCTGGGCAAAATGCCCAAGGACTTGTTCGCCGAGTTCGAACACACCGCCAAGGAAGACCTGCCCGCTGGCGATGTGAAGTATCACCAGGGCTTCTCCAGCGACGTGTCCACGCCCGGCGGTCCAGTGCACCTCAGTTTGGCGTTCAACCCCTCGCACCTGGAGATCGTCAACCCGGTGGTCGAAGGCTCGGTCAAAGCGCGCATGGATCGGCGCGGCGACAAAGAGGGCAACCAGGTGCTGCCGGTCCTGGTGCATGGTGATGCGGCCTTCGCCGGCCAGGGGGTGGTGATGGAGACCTTGGCGCTGGCGCAAACCCGCGGCTATTACACCGGCGGCACGGTGCACATCGTCATCAACAACCAGATCGGCTTTACCACCAGCGACCCGCGCGACGCCCGCTCGTCGCTGTATTGCACCGATGTCGTCAAGATGATCGAAGCGCCGGTGCTGCACGTCAACGGCGACGATCCCGAGGCCGTGGTGTTTTGCACCCAGCTGGCGCTGGATTACCGGCAGGAGTTCAACAAAGACGTCGTCGTCGACATCGTGTGCTTCCGCAAGCTGGGTCACAACGAGCAGGACACGCCCTCGCTGACCCAGCCGCTGATGTACAAGAAGATCGCCAAGCATCCCGGCACTCGCAAGCTCTATGCCGACAAGCTCGAAGCCCAAGGCGTGCTGGCTTCCGGTGAGGCCGAAGAGATGGTCAAGGCCTATCGCGCGGCGATGGATGCGGGTCGCCATACCGTTGATCCGGTATTGACCAACTTCAAAAGCAAGTACGCCGTCGATTGGACGCCGTTCCTCGGCAAGAAATGGACCGATGCGGCCGACACCGCGCTGCCGTTGGCCGAGATCAAACGCCTGGCTGAACGGATCACCACCGTTCCGAGCAACTTCAAGCTGCACCCTCTGGTGGAAAAGGTCATTGCCGACCGCGCAGCCATGGGCCGTGGCGAGATCAACGTGGACTGGGGCATGGGTGAGCACCTGGCGTTTGCTTCCTTGGTGGCCAGTGGCTATCCCGTGCGGCTGTCGGGTGAGGACTGCGGTCGTGGCACCTTCTCCCATCGCCATGCCGTGCTGCACGATCAAAACCGCGAGAAGTGGGACGAAGGCACCTACATCCCGCTGCAGAACGTGGCCGACAACCAGGCTCCGTTCGTCGTGATCGACTCGATCTTGTCCGAAGAAGCCGTGCTGGGTTTCGAGTACGGCTATGCCTCGGCCGACCCCAATACGCTGGTCATTTGGGAAGCTCAGTTCGGCGACTTCGCCAACGGAGCCCAAGTGGTCATCGACCAATTCATCGCCTCTGGTGAAGTCAAGTGGGGGCGTGCCAACGGCTTGGTATTGATGCTGCCCCATGGCTACGAGGGTCAGGGCCCTGAGCACAGCTCGGCACGCTTGGAGCGCTTCATGCAGCTGGCTGCCGACAACAACATGCAGATCTGCCAACCCACCACGGCCAGCCAGATCTTCCACGTGCTGCGTCGCCAGATGGTGCGCATGTTCCGCAAGCCGCTGGTGCTGATGACGCCCAAGTCGCTGCTGCGCAACAAGGAAGCCACCTCGCCGCTGTCGGAGTTCACCAAGGGCGAATTCCGCACCGTGATCGGCGAAGTCGGCAGTGAAATCGACGCCGCCAAGGTCAAGCGCGTGATCGTCTGCTCCGGCAAGGTCTACTACGACCTGGTCAGGAAGCGTGAAGAGAAGAAGGCCTTCGACGTGGCCATCATCCGCGTCGAGCAGCTCTATCCCTTCCCGCACAAGGCCTTTGCCGCCGAGCTCAAGAAATATCCGAACGCCACCGATGTCGTGTGGTGCCAGGACGAGCCACAAAACCAAGGGGCGTGGTTCTTCGTGCAGCACTACATCCACGAGAACATGCTCGAAGGCCAGAAGCTCGGCTATGCCGGCCGTCCGGCCTCGGCCTCGCCGGCGGTGGGCTACGTTCACCTTCACCACGAGCAGCAGAAGGCCTTGCTCGAGCAAGCCTTCGCCAAGCTCAAAGGGTTCGTGCTCACCAAGTAAGTCCTGTCCCCGGGTCGGCGACGGCGCCGCGCCTCGTCACCCGGACGCGTTGACACGGGCTGCCCGCGGTGGCCCCTGTGCGCGGCGACACGCATAGCGAAAGAACGATCATGGCAATCATCGAAGTCAAGGTTCCCCAACTGTCCGAATCGGTGGCCGAAGCCACCTTGCTGTCCTGGAAGAAGCGTCCGGGCGAAGCCGTCAGCGCCGACGAGATCCTCATCGAAATCGAAACCGACAAGGTCGTGCTCGAAGTGCCCGCGCCGGCCGCCGGTGTGCTCGTCCAACTCGTCAAGAACGATGGCGAGACGGTCGTCAGTGACGAAGTCATCGCCAAGATCGACACCGAGGGTCATGCCCAGGTCAGCCCGCTGGAAGTCAAGGCCGCACCGGTGGCCGCCCCGGCCGCAGCGCCGGCGCCCACAACCGCCGGTGGTGCCAAGTCCGGTGTGGCCATGCCTGCGGCAGCCAAGCTGATGGCCGACCATCACCTCAGCGCCGCCCAGGTCAGCGGCACCGGCAAGGATGGCCGCATCACCAAGGGCGATGTGCTGGGCGCCATCGAGGCTGGGGTGAAGCCGGCGGCTGCCCCAGCGCCGGCGGCCCCGGCCGTGGCCAAGCCGCTGCCGCAGGTCAACGTTCCCGGCCTGAACCTGGGCGATCGCCCCGAGCAGCGCGTGCCCATGAGCCGACTGCGCGCCCGCATCGCCGAGCGTCTGCTGCAATCGCAGGCCACCAATGCCATCCTGACCACCTTCAACGAGGTCAACATGGCGCCGGTGATGGAGTTGCGCAAGAAGTTCCAGGAGAGGTTCGAGAAGGAGCACGGCGTCAAGCTTGGCTTCATGAGCTTCTTCGTGAAAGCGGCCGTGCATGCGCTGAAGAAGTTCCCGATTTTGAATGCCTCGGTCGATGGCAACGACATCGTCTACCACGGCTACTTCGACATCGGCATCGCAGTGGGTTCGCCGCGCGGCCTGGTGGTGCCCATCTTGCGCAATGCCGATCAGATGACCTTTGCCGAGATCGAGAAGAAGATCGCCGAGTTCGGCCAGAAGGCCAAGGACGGCAAGCTGGGGCTGGAAGAGCTCACCGGCGGAACCTTCTCCATCTCCAATGGCGGCGTGTTCGGCTCGATGCTGTCCACGCCGATCATCAACCCGCCGCAGTCGGCCATCTTGGGGGTGCATGCCACCAAGGACCGTCCGGTGGTCGAAAACGGCCAGATCGTGATTCGTCCGATCAACTACCTGGCCATGAGCTACGACCACCGCATCATCGATGGTCGCGAGGCCGTGCTGGGCCTGGTGGCGATGAAGGAAGCGCTGGAAGACCCGGCCCGCCTGCTGTTCGACATCTGAGGGGGCGCAGGAATGAGCCAACAATTCGACGTCATCGTCATCGGCGGGGGGCCTGGGGGTTACATTGCCGCCATTCGCGCAGCCCAACTCGGCTTCAAGGTGGCCTGCATCGACGAGTGGAAAAACGACAAGGGTGGCCCGGCACCGGGGGGCACCTGCACCAACGTCGGCTGCATCCCCTCGAAGGCCTTGCTGCAGTCGTCCGAGCACTACGAACATGCGGCGCACCACTTCGCCGACCACGGCATCGGGCTGAGCAAGCTCAGCATCGACGTGGCGAAGATGCTGGCCCGCAAGGACAGCATCGTCAAGCAGAACAACGACGGCATCCTCTACCTGTTCAAGAAGAACAAGGTCAGCTTTTTTCACGGCCGCGGGTCTTTCTCCAAGGCCGTTGAAGGGGGATACGAGATCCAGGTCCGTGGTGAAAAGGTCGAGGAAACCCTGACCGGCAGGCACGTCATCGTGGCCACCGGCTCCAGCCCGCGAGCCTTGCCCGGTGTGGCTTTCGACGAAGAAGCCATCCTCTCCAACGACGGGGCCCTGCGCATGGCGGCGGTGCCCAAGACGCTGGGTGTCATCGGCGCTGGTGTGATCGGCCTGGAGATGGGCTCGGTGTGGCGTCGCTTGGGCGCCCAGGTGACCATCCTCGAAGCCTTGCCCACCTTCCTGGGGGCTGCCGATGAGCAGATCGCCAAAGAGGCCAAGAAAGCCTTCGACAAGCAAGGGCTGAAAATCGAGCTGGGCGTGAAGATCGGCGAGGTTCAAGCCGACAAGCATGGCGTGAGCGTGGCCTACACCGATGCCAAAGGCCAAGCCCAGGTGCTGAAGGTGGACAAGCTCATCGTCTCCATCGGTCGGGTGCCCAACACCACGGGCCTCAACCCCGAGGCGGTGGGCCTGAAGCTCGACGAACGCGGGGCCATCGTGGTGGATGACGACTGCCGCACCAACTTGCCCAACGTCTGGGCCGTGGGCGACGTGGTGCGCGGCCCCATGCTGGCCCACAAGGCCGAGGAAGAGGGCGTGGCCGTGGCCGAGCGTATCGCCGGTCAGCATGGGCATGTCAACTTCAACACCATTCCCTGGGTCATCTACACCAGTCCGGAGATTGCCTGGGTGGGCCAGACCGAGCAGCAGCTCAAGGCCGCGGGGCGTGCCTACAAAGCCGGCACCTTCCCGTTCATGGCCAATGGGCGAGCCCGGGCGCTGGGCGATACCACCGGGATGGTCAAGTTCCTGGCCGATGCCAAGACCGACGAAATCCTGGGCGTGCACATCGTCGGGCCGTTGGCTTCCGAGCTGATTGCCGAAGCCGTGGTGGCCATGGAGTTCAAGGCCAGCGCCGAGGACATCGCCCGCATTTGCCACGCGCATCCCTCGCTGTCGGAGGCCACGAAGGAGGCCGCCTTGGCGGTGGACAAGCGCAGCCTCAACTTCTGACGTCCAGGCACGCGGGCGTGAAGCAGGGCGACGGCCACGTCGCCCTTTTTCTTGAACACGCAGGATCGCCATGACCAGCGTCACCCAGCTGTACGAAGACACACTGAAGACACGCGGCTACCGCAGCGACCCGGCGCAACTTCGTGCCGTGGCTGCCTTGCAGCGCTGTCAGGATGAATGGGCGGCCTACAAGGCTCGGCGCTCGAACGCGCTGACCAAGCTGCTGCGTCATCCTCCCATTCCGCGGGGTGTGTACATGTACGGCGGGGTAGGGCGGGGCAAGAGCTTCCTGATGGACTGCTTCTTCCAGGCCGTCCCGCTCACGCGCAAGACCCGCTTGCATTTCCACGAGTTCATGCGGGAGGTGCACCGCGAACTGCAAGACCTCAAAGGGACGGTCAATCCGCTGGACGAACTCGGGCGACGCATCTCGCGACGCTACCGTCTGATTTGCTTCGACGAGTTCCACGTGGCCGACGTGACCGATGCGATGATCCTGCACCGACTGCTGGAGGCACTGTTCAAGCACCGAGTGAGTATCGTCACGACCTCGAACTTTCATCCCGACGAGCTCTATCCGAACGGGTTGCATCGGGACCGCATCTTGCCGGCCATCGAATTGCTCAAGCAGCATCTCGAGGTCATCAATGTGGACAACGGCACCGACTACCGGCAGCGCACGCTGGAGCATGTCCAGCTCTACCATTGCCCCCTCGGAGAACACGCCGATGCGCAAATGGCCCGGGCCTTCGAGGAGCTGGCCGAGGCGCGCGACGAGAGCCCCGTGCTGCACATCGAGCAGCGCGAGATCCGCGCGCGCCGGCGTGCTGGCGGTGTGGTGTGGTTCGATTTCCAGGAACTGTGCGGTGGCCCGCGTTCGCAGAACGACTACCTCGAACTGGCCTCGCAGTTTCACACCGTGCTGCTGTCCAACGTGCCGCACATGCCGGTGCGCATGGCCTCACAAGCCCGGCGGTTTACTTGGTTGGTGGACGTGCTCTACGACCGTCGAGTCAAGCTCATCATGTCGGCCGAGGTGCCACCCGAGCAGCTATACACCGAAGGCCCCTTGGCGCATGAGTTTCCGCGCACGGTGTCACGACTGAAGGAAATGCAGTCGCGGGAATTCTTGTCCTTGCAGCGGCGCGATGTCGATACGCGACTGACCTGAGCCGCGGTGGGCGCCCCAAGGCGCCGATCGGTCCTCAGGTCAACAAGTCCACGCGCACCAAGGCCAGCGACAGGTTGTCGCCACCGCCGCGGGCACGTTGACGGGCTTTGCTCACCAGCATCTCGCTGGCCTCTCGGGGGGGCAGGGTGTTG
This sequence comes from Caldimonas manganoxidans ATCC BAA-369, assembly GCF_000381125.1. Lineage (GTDB taxonomy): Bacteria > Pseudomonadota > Gammaproteobacteria > Burkholderiales > Burkholderiaceae_C > Caldimonas > Caldimonas manganoxidans. The sequence continues at coordinate 60,226 of NZ_KB905935.1, read as the reverse complement.
ACGATGGCGCCCAGCTCACGGGGAGTGAAGTAATGCCACAACCCGTCGCTACAGGCCAACAGCGAATCGCCGATTTCGAGTCGTTCGATGTGGTGCAGCGTGATGGGCGGATCCTGGAAGGTGCCCAAGCAGCCCGTCAGCAGGTTCGACTGCGGATGGGTGTTGGCCTCTTCCTCGGAGATCTGTCCCTCGTCGACCAGGCGCTGGACGTAGGAGTGGTCCTTGGTGCGGCTGACCATCTCCGGCCCGCGGAAGTGATACACACGCGAATCGCCAGCATGGATGATGTCGCACTCGCGGTTCGGTCCTATCAGGAAAGCGGCCACCGTGCTGTGCGGTTCTTCCTCGGCGGTGATGGCCGTCAGCTTGATCATCAGGTGGGATTCCAACACCAGTTGCTTGAGCACATCGCGCGCGTCCTCGCTCGTGGGGGAGTAGCGGTCGAAGAGCTGCCGGGCGGTGAGGATCACCTGGTCGGAGGCCTTGCGGCCCCCGCTCTTGCCGCCCATGCCATCGGCCACCACGGCCAGCACACAACCAGGCACGCGGGAATGGACCAGAATGTCCACCTGGTCCTGTTGGTACATGCGATCCCCCCGGTGGATGCCCGTGGCTGCACTGAGGCGGTATCCCTTGGATGATGTGCTCATGGAATTTGGGCGTGGATAGGCCAAAACTATAATCCAGGCTTCTTGCGCTGCGCCGAGAATTTTGAACGGTGATGGGCCATGGACGAAAACTTGCACTCGCCTCAGCGTCGGCTGATCGAGTTGCGCATGGAGCACGCCGACCTCGATGGCTTGATCGACGGCGCCCAATGCCGTACCCCTCTTGACGAACTTTCGCTGCGACGCCTCAAAAAACGCCGTCTCCTGCTGCGCGATGAAATCGCCCGCCTCGAGGCCGAGCTCGATCCGCCGCAGTCGGCCTGAGGCGCGGCGGCCGTGCAGCCGTGGTGGGGGATGCGGCCGATGAGGGCGTGCGACCAGGCGGCTGCCGCAGCTTTGGTGGCGGCCACCCGTGAGGCCTTTGGGCCTGAGGGGCCGCTGGCCCGTGCCGATGCGCACTATCGCGAACGCGTGATCCAAACCCAACTGGCTGCTGCCATCGCCGAGGCCGTGTCGCTGCGCCGGGTCTTGGTGGCCGAGGCCGGCACCGGAGTTGGCAAGACCTATGCCTACCTGGTGCCCGCGTTGCTGTGCGGTGGGCGGGTGCTGGTGAGCACGGCCACCAAGAGCCTGCAGGATCAGCTCTTCCTGCGCGACCTGCCCCATGTGCGCGATGCCCTTGGTTTGCCGCTGCGCATGGCGCTGCTCAAAGGACGAGCCAGCTACCTGTGCGTGCACCGGCTGCAGCAGGCCCGGCAGATGGCCCAGTGGCCCGACCGCGGCGCGGTGCGCACCCTGGCCCGCATCGAGCAGTGGGCCCAAACCACATCGACCGGCGACTTGGCCGAGTTGCCCGGACTGGACGATCGCTCGCCGGTGCTGCCCTGGGTCACCTCCACCCGCGACAATTGTCTGGGCAGCGACTGCCCCAGCTTCCAGGGCTGCCATGTGATGCAAGCCCGCCGCGAGGCGATGGCTGCCGACGTGGTGGTCGTCAACCACCACCTGTTCTTTGCCGACTTGGCCTTGCGTGAGACAGGCATGGCCGAACTCCTGCCGACGGTCGATGTCGTGGTCTTCGATGAAGCCCATCAGTTGGGCGAAGCCGGCGTGCAGTTTCTCGGGGTCTCGCTGAGCACGGGCGCGCTCATCGACCTGGCTCGCGATCTGCTGGCCGCTGGCTTGCAGCACGCCCGCGGAATGCGTGACTGGCAGCTCCTGGCCGCTGAGATCGAGCGCGCCGCGCGTGAATTGCGGCTGGCCGCGGCCGGCCCACTGCACGACTTGCGGGGGGCGGTCAAGCTGCGTTGGCAGGAACGAGCACCTCGCCGTGAGTTCGCTGAAGCGTTGATGGTCCTGGACCAGGCGCTGCGCGCTGTCCATGAGGCGGTGCAGTCAGTGGCGGGTGCAGCCCCGGATTTCGTGCGACTGGCCGAGCGCTTGAATCTGTTGGCCGAGCGTGCACGTTCCTTTGCGCAGCCGGTGCCCACGGGGCGGGTGCGATGGATCGATGTCGGCCACCAGCAGGTGCGGCTGATGGAGTCGCCACTGGACATTCGTGAGACCATGCGCGAGCAGCTCGCAGCCTCCTCGAAGGCTTGGATCTTCACGTCGGCCACGCTGGGCGACGACGAGCGGCTGAGCTGGTTCACCGAGCCCTCAGGCCTGGACGAAGCCACCGTGCTGCGCGTGGGCAGCCCCTTCGACTACCCGTCTCATGCCTGTGTCTATGTGCCGCGCCGCTTCCCCAGGCCCAACGAGGCCGGGCACCCGGCGGCCGTGGCGGCGCTGGCCGCACGGTGCGCTGCGGTGTTGGGTGGGCGTAGCTTTGTGCTGACCACCACGCTCAAGGCCTTGCAGCCCATTGCGCAGGCCCTGCGCGAACGGTTCGAAGCCGAGGGGCTGGGCATTACCGTGTTGCGCCAGGGGGATGCGCCCAAACGTCAACTCATCCAGGACTTTCTGGCCCATCCGCGAGCCGTGCTGGTGGGATCGCAGAGTTTCTGGGAAGGCATCGACGTGCCTGGCGATGCCTTGCAGTGCGTGGTGATCGACAAGCTGCCATTTCCACCGCCCAACGATCCGCTGATCGAAGCTCGCGTGCGCCGTCTCGAAGCCGAAGGCCGCAGTGCATTCAACGACTTGTTCCTGGCCGAGGCGGCCGTGGCGCTCAAGCAAGGCGCGGGACGCTTGATCCGCACGGAAAGCGACCGGGGCTTGCTGGTCGTGTGCGACCCGCGCATGGCCACCATGGCCTATGGGCGCCGCCTGCGAGCCGCGCTGCCGCCCATGCGTTGGCTCGATCGCGAAGAAGAGGCGCTGGCTTGGTTGTCGGAACTGGCCGCAGCGGCCCCGACGGTTTGACCGGGCGGGTGGAAGCGTCTCCCGAGCCCTTCAGTTCATGCGGGGCATGCCGGCTTGCCCCAGATAGATGCTTTGCGGGAAGTTCCTCTGCAGCACGCGCAGGGCATCGTCGCGCAGCTGGGGCAGCCCCAAGCGGTCGTAACTTTGCGCCATCAGGTACAAGGCTTCCTCCACTGCAGGCGACAGCTGGTATTCGCGCACGGCGAGCTGAGCCCGATTGGCCGCTGCCAGGTAGGCGCCACGCCGGAAGTAGTATCGCGCCACGTGCACCTCGTACTGGGCGAGGGAATTCACAATGAAATTCATGCGCGCCTGAGCATCGGCGGCATAGACCGATTCGGGATACAGCTCGACGAGTTGGCGGAAGGCCTGGTAGGCTTCCTTCGAAGCTTGTTGGTCACGCTCGGACAGGCTTTGCCGCGAGAAGCGTCCGAACAGCCCGAGGTTGTCGTTGAAGTTGATCAGCCCCTTGAGATAGAGGGCGTAGTCCGAAGCCGGGCTGGCCGGATAGAGCTTCATGTAGCGCTCGATCGTGGCCAAGGCCTGGGCGCGTTCGCCGCTGCGATAGTAGGTGTGGGCCAGTTCGAGCAGGGCCTGCTGGGCCAGCAGGCTGCCCGCGGCGCGACCTTCGAGGCGTTCGTAGAGGCGAATGGCACGCTCGTAGTTGCCGGCCGCCGCATCGGCGCGGGCCTCTGAGTACACTCGCTCAACGCTCATGCCGGCCGTCTCGTCCTTCGGGGTCGAGCTGCAGGCCGTCAGCAAGGCTGCGCAGGCCAGCGCCAGTGCGCCATGTCGGCCCAACAAGGCAAAGGGAGTGTGCATTGCGGTTCCATCTGGCGCGAGCCCTGAGGCGCTGCGCCTGTACCAATCTAGACAAGTCACGGATTCTATATGGCGCATGTCAGTTCCCCGCCCGGGTCGCAGGTCCGCCTAGAGCGTTGGCACGAGGCGGACCAGCTCGACGGTGCGGACGATCTGCACGAGGAAGAAGCGATCGAAGTCCGCGAGACGCTGATCGATGCCGAGGCGCACGGCCAGCGGTTGGACCGCGTGCTCGTGAGCTTGGTGCCGGAGTTCTCGCGCACGTGGTTGCAGCAGTTGGTGGCCCAAGGGGCGGTGCAGCTGGATGGTCAGTCGGTGTGCCAGCCCAGCCGCAAGCTCAAAGCAGGCCAGCGCTTGCGGGTCGAGTTGCGTCCCACGCCGCAAAGCCAGGCCTTCCGTCCCGAAGCGATCGCCTTGTCCGTGGTGTACGAAGACGAGCACCTGCTGGTGATCGACAAGCCCGCTGGTCTGGTCGTGCATCCGGCGGCGGGACATTGGTCGGGCACGCTGCTCAATGCATTGCTGGCTCACCATGCGGGGGCCTCGGCCTTGCCGCGAGCGGGCATCGTGCACCGGCTGGACAAAGACACCAGTGGCCTGCTGGTGGTGGGCAAGACCCAAGAGGCCGTGACCGCGCTGACCCGGGCCATCGCGGCGCGCAATGTGCATCGCGAGTATCTGGCCCTGGTGCATGGCGAGATCCGGCAGCCTCAGGCCCTGTCCACGATCGATGCGCCCATCGGGCGCGACCCGCGTTCGCGGGTGCGCATGGCGGTGGTGCCCAGTGGGCGGAGCGCGCGCACGGACGTGGCCCTCGTGGCCGTGGCCGCCGGCTGTTCCGCAGTGCGCTGCACGCTGCACACCGGCCGCACGCATCAGATCCGCGTGCACCTGGCCTGCCGAGGATTTCCATTGGTGGGCGACAGCCTGTACGGGGGGCACGAGGCCCTCGGTCTGCGGCGTCAAGCCTTGCATGCCTGGAGGCTGCGACTGGAGCACCCCGTGGAGGCCCGTCCGCTGGCCTTCGAAGCGCCGCTGCCGGCCGATTTCGCGGCAGCCTGGCATGCCGTGGTAGACGGGCCACGGACTGGACCGCCCGCCGGGCTACAATAGGCCCCGACGCACATACTGCCGCCCGCTGCCCCGGAGTGGACTTCCAGGGGCCGTGCCGGGCGAAGAGGGTGGCCGCGCACCCGGCGCGGCGATCCCCGTGGCGATCACTGGCATGGCTGGATCCGCAGCGACGCGGCACGACGCCGCTGGCGGCGTCTGCGCCGCCAGACCGCCCGGTCCCAGACGAGGACGACAAACGGCCCATGAACACACAGGATGCAAAGCGCGTCCTCGAGACCGCGCTGATTTGCGCGCACCAGCCTCTGGCGCTGCGCGACATGCGTGCGCTCTTCAATGACGAGCTCGGCGCAGACACCTTGCGCATGCTGCTCGATGAGCTGGCGCGCGATTGGGAAGGCCGTGGGGTCGAGCTGGTGGCGGTGTCCACGGGGTGGCGCTTTCAGAGCCGGCCCGAGATGCGCGAGTACCTCGACCGACTCCACCCCGAGAAGCCTCCGAAGTATTCGCGCGCCACGATGGAAACCCTGGCGATCATCGCCTACCGCCAGCCCGTCACCCGTGGCGACATCGAAGACATCCGTGGCGTGACTGTCAGCAGCCAAATCATCAAGCAGCTCGAGGAGCGCGGCTGGATCGATACCATCGGCTACCGTGACGCCCCCGGCCGTCCTGCGCTGTACGCCACGACCAAGCAGTTCCTCGACGATCTTGGGCTGTCCTCGCTGGATCAGCTGCCCGCGCTGGAGGGCCTTTCGTCTGCCGCGGCGTCCGCCGAGGAGGCGCCTCGGCAGACTTCCTTGCTCGATGCGATCGAGGCGTCTGCCGCCCAAGAGCAGGAGGGGTCTGCCGACCCGGCCCAGGCCACCGCTTCATCCGCGTTGCTGTCCACCGAGGGCCTGGAGGAGCCCGATCCTGTGGCCGCAGCGTCCAGCGACACCGGTGCCTCCATGCCGGCCGAAATAGCCGCCACGGAGGCTCATTTCCACACACCTGCAACTCCCCCCCAGCATGTCGGGCCCGGTTCGGACACGGCCTGGGAGTCCACGGATGCCCCATCGACCTCGGCCCCTGTCGAACCCGAGTCCCCTTCCGACGCTGAACCTCTGACGCGCCATGAACCCTGAAGCCCACGAAACCTCGTCGCCCGAGTCCATCCCGACCGTGCAGGCCGAGGCCCCACCAACGACGGCCAAGCCCAAGCGGCGCAGCCCTCGCAAGCCCAAATCCGAAGTGTCCGCCGTGATGGGGGATGAGCAGGCTGCAGACGGCTCGCCTGCAGCGCCGCAGGAAGCATCGGCGCCGAAGCCGCGGCCTGCCCGTCGACGCAAGACCGGCCCGTCGGCGCCGGAGGCGCTGGACGGCGACCTCCAAGGCGCCCAGCCCGCAGCCGCCGGGCAGGACGTGTCGGCTCCCGAGCCGCAGCTCCCACAGGCCGAGTCGGTCGCGCCGGAGGCCGTGGAGCCGCCTGCGGCTCCTGCCGAGGAGGCGGCCGACGGCGGAGGTCGTCGCCGTCGCAATCGCCGTGGCCGACGCGGCGCCGAGCGCGCGGCCGAGGCGGCCACGGGCCCGGGCAAGGGCGGCAACGGTGGGCGCAAGCCGGCGGCTCCGAACCCGGGGGTGAGCCCGGATGCGAGCCGCGAAGTCGCCGAGCGGTTTGCCGATGTCGTGGAGGGGCGCTACGACGAGATGCAAGCCGAAGACGCTGCCCAGGAGTTGGAGGCGACCACCAAGCGCGTGCTGGCGCCGGAGCCCGATGCGCCCAAGCTGCACAAGGTGCTGGCGCAGGCTGGCATCGGCTCGCGCCGCGACATGGAGCAACTCATCCTCGAAGGCCGCATTTCGGTCAACGGTGAGCCTGCGCACATCGGCCAGCGTATTTCCTACGGGGACCAGGTGCGGGTCAACGGCAAGCCCATCAAAGTGCAAATCGCTCCGCCGCCGCCGCGGGTGCTGGCCTATCACAAACCGGCTGGCGAGGTCGTCACGCACGATGACCCGCAAAACCGTCCAACCGTTTTCCGGCGTCTGCCCAAGCTCAAGCAGGGCAAGTGGCAGTCGGTGGGGCGGCTGGACCTCAATACCGAAGGTTTGCTGCTTTTCACCAATTCAGGGGAGCTGGCCAACCAGCTCATGCATCCGCGATTCGGTGTCGAGCGCGAGTATGCCGTGCGTGTGTTGGGCACGCTGGAGCCCGAGGCGCGTCAAAAACTGCTCGAAGGCGTGAAGATCGACGGCCAATTGGCCAGCTTCAAGTCCATCGAAGACGGTGGTGGTGAAGGGGCCAATCGCTGGTACCGGGTGGTCATCACCGAAGGCCGCAACCGCGAGGTGCGCAAGCTGTTCGATGCCGTGGGCTTGACCGTCAGCCGACTCATCCGCATCCGTTACGGCAACATCGTGCTGCCCCGCGGTCTCAAGCGCGGGGTGTGGGTCGAACTGGGCGATCAAGATGTGCGCATGATCCGGCGCCTGACCGGGACCGATCAGCCACGCGGTGGCAACGCTGGCGGGGGCAAAAGCGGCAAGTCTGGCAAGCGGCGCGGCGCCGGGGGGCGTCCGAACGGGGGGCGTCCGGTCATTCCCGATCCGCTGGAGCAAACCTACGACAAGCGCTTTGCGCAATCGACCCGGGCGCGCCAAAACAGCCCGCGCCAGCCCGATCCGATGCAGACCAGCGTGGGCTACATTGGCGCCGACGCCTATCTCGGACGTGGCAAAGCCGGGCGGCACAAAGGCGGTAAGCGGGGCGGGCGCGGCCGCTGAAGGGGCGCGCCGGCGGGTCGGGTGATCGGAGGGCGTGCCAGTGAACGCTTGGCAAGAGTTACAATCCAAGGTTTTGCCAAGTCCTTGATTCAGGAGAAAATTCATGGCGATCGAACGCACCCTTTCGATCATCAAACCCGATGCCGTGGCCAAGAACGTGATCGGCCAAATCCTCAGCCGCTTCGAAAGCGCTGGCTTGAAGATCGTCGCGGCCAAGATGGTGCATCTGTCGCGCGCGCAGGCCGAGGCCTTTTATGCCGTGCACAAGGAGCGCCCCTTCTTCAAGGACCTGGTCGAATTCATGATCTCGGGCCCGGTGATGGTTCAGGTGCTGGAAGGCGAAAATGCCATCGCGAAGAACCGCGAGCTGATGGGCGCGACCGACCCGAAAAAGGCGGCCAAGGGCACCATCCGCGCCGACTTTGCCGAAAGCATCGACGCCAACGCGGTGCACGGCTCGGACGCGCCTGAAACCGCCGCTGCGGAAGTGGCTTTCTTCTTCCCTGGCATGAACGTCTACAGCCGCTGAGCGCGGTTGCAGACCTTCGCTTTCTTGCGCGGGGCGCTCCCATGGCGGTCAACCTTCTCGACTTCGATCTCGACGGGCTGGCTGCCTACTGCGAAGGGCTGGGCGAGAAGCGCTTCCGCGCGGTCCAGCTCTTTCGCTGGATCCATCAAAAGGGGGTGCGTGACTTTGGCCAGATGAGCGATTTGGCCAAGTCCTTGCGCGAAAAGCTCGTCGGTGTGGCGCAGGTGCGGCCGCTGCCGGTGCTCAGCGAACAGGCTTCCGCCGACGGCACCATCAAGTGGCTGTTCGACGTGGGTGGCGGCGATGCCGTCGAAGCCGTCTTCATTCCCGAGGATGATCGCGGCACCCTGTGCGTGTCTTCCCAGGCCGGTTGCGCCGTGGGCTGCCGTTTCTGTTCCACCGGCCACCAGGGCTTCAGCCGAAACCTCAGCACCGGCGAGATCCTTGCCCAGTTGTGGTTTGCCGAGCATCACCTGCGCCAGCGCTTGGGGCTGCCGGCTGGGGAACGCGCCATCACCAATGTGGTCATGATGGGCATGGGTGAGCCCCTGCAGAACTACCATGCCCTGGTGCCGGCGTTGCGCACCATGCTCGATGACCATGGCTATGGTCTGTCGCGGCGGCGTGTCACGGTGTCGACCTCGGGTGTGGTGCCGATGATGGACCGGCTGCGTCAAGACTGCCCGGTGGCCTTGGCGGTGTCCTTGCATGCGCCCAATGACGCGTTGCGCAACGAGCTCGTGCCTTTGAACCGCAAATATCCGCTGGCCGAGTTGCTCGATGCCTGCGGCCGTTATCTGCAGGCCGCGCCTCGAGACTTCATCACCTTCGAGTACTGCATGCTCGAGGGCGTCAACGACACCGAGGCCCATGCGCGCGAGCTGGTCGCGTTGGTGCGCGATCGGGTGCGCTGCAAGTTCAATCTCATTCCCTTCAACCCGTTCCCAGCCTCGGGGCTGAGGCGCTCCGGGCGGGATCGGGTGCAGGCGTTTGCCCGCGTGCTGGCCGACGCGGGCCTGGTCACCACCGTGCGCAAGACGCGAGGTGATGACATCGACGCTGCCTGCGGGCAACTGGCCGGCGAGGTGCGAGACCGCACCAATGTCCAGCGCCGCCTGACCCGCCAGCCCATCCGTATCCAAGCCCTGCCCGCATCGGGGGGAGCTCTCGCGAAGGAGACCCGTTCATGAGCGTGCGACAAGGCCCCATGTCCGTCTGGCTGGCTGCCGTGCTGTCCCTGGCACTGCTGCTGGGGGCTTGCGCTTCGGCGCCGCCGTCGTCGGGTCGCAGCAGCACGCAGTCCGCACGCGGCGACGATGGCGAGGTCCAACGCCGAGCACGCATTCGTTTCGATTTGGCCGTGGCGTATTTTGGGCAGGGCCAGCATGCCACGGCCCTCAATGAGGTGCGCCAGGCGCTGGCCTTGCAGCCCAACATGGCCGACGCTCACAACCTGGCCGGGTTGATCCATGCGGCGTTGGGACAAGCCGCTGCGGCCGAGGACAGTTTCAACCGTGCCATGCAGCTCGATCCGCGTGATGGGGGCGTGGTGCACAACTACGGGTGGTTCCTGTGTCAGCAGCGGCGCTATGCCGATGCCTTCGCCCAGTTCGACCGGGCCTTGGCGATGCCGGAATATCGAGACGTGACGCGCACCTTGGTGGCCAAGGGCGTGTGTCAGGCCAATGCCGGGCAGGTGGCCGAGGCCGAGAAAACCTTGTCGCGGGCCTATGAACTCGATCCCAGCAATCCGGTGACCGCGATGAATCTGGCCATGGTGCTGTATCGAGAGGGCGAGTACGAGCGGGCCCGTTTCTATGTGAGACGGGTCAATGCCGTTCCCGAGCTGGTCAATGCCGAAAGCCTGTGGCTGGCAGCGCGCATCGAGCACCGGTTGGGCAACCGGGGCGGTGCCAACGAACTTGGTCGAGAACTGCGCCAGCGTTTCCCGCAATCGCGCGAGGCCGCCAATTTCGAGCGGGGGCGTTTCGATGACTGACGAGCAGCCCCAACAAGCCACCATCGAATCCAGCGCCGGCGCGATGATCCGGGCCGCGCGTCAGGCTCAGGGCGTGCACATCGCCCAGCTTGCCGCGTCGATCAAGGTGTCTGTACGCAAGCTCGAGGCGCTCGAGGCGGACCGTCTGGACGAGCTGCCCGATGCGACCTTCGCCCGGGCGTTGGCCCAGACCGTCTGTCGCTCGCTCAAGATCGACCCGGCCCCCGTGCTGGCCTTGCTGCCTTCGCCGGGCACGCTGTCGCAGCTCGAGGAAGTGGCCCAAGGCCTGAATCAACCCTTTCGGGAACCCGGTGGGCCTGGCGCCGGCTCCCCCGTCCTGGGCGTGCTCAAGCGTCCGGTCGTCTGGGTGGTGGTGTTGCTGGTGGCCGGCGCGGCCGTGTTGTGGTCGATTCCTTCGAGCACTTGGCAGGAGTGGCTTGGCCGCCATGACCCCACGGCCGCAAGCGGCCTGCGCGTGGAGGTGGTGCCCGTAGAACCGTCGGCCAGCCTCGAGGTGCCGGCCTCTGCAGCGCCCGTGGTGTCCGCAGCGGCATCGACTCCAGCGCCGGCGGTGCAACAGGCAGCGCCGGCGTCGCCCGTGGCCCCCACGGCTGCCGTGCTGGTGCGAACCCGCGCCGAGAGCTGGATCGAAATCCAGGATGCCAATGGTCGGATTCTGCTGTCCCGGCTGTTGGCGCCTGGCGAGGAAGTGAGCTTGGACGGCGCGTTCCCGATGCGTGTGCGTGTGGGCAATGCCGAGGCGACCGAACTTCGCGTGCGCGGTCAGGTCTTCGACATGACCCCTTTCCGGCGCGAGAACGTCGCCCGTTTCGAAATCCGGTGAGCATGATGAGCTCCGCAAGCCTGCTGCAGCCTTACGACGACGACAGCCCCATTGCCGCGGCGCAAGCCGCGCCTCGGCGAAGCTTGCAGGCCCGTGTGGTCTGGGGGGGGCGCGTGGTCACCATCGGCGGCGATGCGCCGGTGCGTGTGCAGTCGATGACCAACACCGACACCGTCGATGTCATCGGCACGGCCATCCAGGTCAAGGAGCTGGCGCTGGCCGGCTCGGAGATGGTACGCATCACCGTCAATACCCCCGAGGCGGCGCAGGCGGTGCCTGCCATTCGGGAGCAGCTCGATCGTATGGGCATCGATGTGCCCCTCGTGGGCGACTTCCATTACAACGGCCACAAGCTGCTCACCGATTTCCCCGGTTGTGCCGAAGCCTTGTCGAAGTACCGCATCAATCCCGGCAACGTGGGCAAAGGCGACAAGCGCGACCGCCAATTCGCGCAGATGATCGAGGTGGCACTGCGGTACGACCGTCCGGTGCGCATCGGCGTGAACTGGGGTAGCTTGGACCAGGAGCTCTTGGCGCAGTTGATGGATGACAACGCCAAGCGGGCGCAGCCCTGGGATGCCAAGCAGGTCATGTACCAGGCTCTGGTCACCTCGGCCTTGGGCTCGGCCCGCCGCGCGCAGGAGCTGGGCATGCGGCCCGAGCAAATCATCCTGTCGTGCAAGGTCAGCGGTGTGCAAGACCTGATCAGCGTCTACCGGGCCTTGGCCGCTCGTTGCGATCATCCGCTGCATCTGGGGCTGACCGAGGCAGGCATGGGAACCAAGGGCACCGTCGCCTCGACGGCGGCTCTGTCGGTGTTGTTGCAAGAAGGCATCGGCGACACGATTCGTGTCTCATTGACTCCGCAGCCTGGCCAAGCGCGCACCCAGGAAGTGGTCGTGGCCATGGAAATTTTGCAGGCTTTGGGCTTGCGCGTTTTCGTCCCCAGCGTGACGGCTTGCCCGGGCTGTGGACGCACCACCAGCACCGTGTTCCAGGAGCTGGCCAAGCAGATCGACGATTACCTGCGCGCGCAGATGCCGGTGTGGAAGGCCCGCTACCCCGGGGTGGAGGCGATGAAGGTGGCGGTGATGGGGTGCATCGTCAACGGCCCAGGCGAAAGCAAGCATGCCGACATCGGCATCAGCCTGCCTGGCACGGGTGAGGCGCCGGCCGCCCCCGTCTACATCGATGGCCAGAAGGCCGTCACGCTGCGCGGTGAGAACATCGCGCAGGAATTTCAGCGCCTGGTCGAGGCGTATGTCGAGCGCCGTTTCGGTCCGTCTTCACGGCTCGAACCGGCGGCATGAACCTGAGACGCTGCGCATGCGGGGGATGGGCCCCGGCGGCATCACGAGAAGATCACACATGGCAGAGGCATTGAAGGCCATCAAAGGCATGAACGACATCCTGCCGCCGGAGTCGGCGCGTTGGGAGTGGCTCGAAGACAAGGTGCGCGCCCTGATGCGGCGCTACGGCTACAGCAACATCCGCACGCCCATCGTGGAGCCCACGTCGCTGTTCGTGCGAGGGTTGGGGGAAGTCACCGACATCGTGGAAAAGGAGATGTACTCCTTCGAGGATCGCATGAACGGTGACCAGCTCACCCTGCGTCCGGAAAACACCGCCGGCGTGGTGCGTGCCGTGGTCGAGCATTCGATGCTGTATGACGGGGGCAAACGTGTCTACTACATGGGGCCGATGTTCCGCCACGAGCGGCCTCAACGGGGCCGTTACCGTCAGTTCCACCAGATCGGAGCCGAGGCGCTGGGCTTTGCCGGCCCAGACGTGGACGCGGAGTTGATCCTCATGTGCCGCAGCCTGTGGCGCGACATCGGCTTGAACGATGTGCGCCTGGAGCTCAACAGCTTGGGGCAGCCGCAGGAGCGCCGCGCGCATCGCGAGGCGCTGATTGCCTATTTCGAGCGCCACCGTGACCAACTCGATGCCGATGCGCAGCGCCGGCTGCACAGCAATCCGCTGCGCATCCTCGACACCAAGAACCCGGCCATGCAAGCGCTGGTCGAGGAGGCGCCCAAGCTGATGGACTTCCTCGGCGAAGCCTCGCTCAAGCATCTGGATGCCGTCAGGGCGGTGCTCGATGCCAACGGCCTGGCCTACCGCATCAATCCGCGCTTGGTGCGCGGCATGGATTACTACAACCTCACCGTCTTCGAATGGGTGACCGACCGCCTAGGCTCGCAGGGCACGGTGTGCGGTGGTGGGCGTTATGACTACCTCATCGAGCAGATCGGTGGCAAGCCCGCGCCAGCGGTGGGGTGGGCCTTGGGAGTCGAGCGTGTGCTGGAGTTGCTTAAGGAGCTTGGGATGCAGTCCGCGGCTTGCGCTCCGCACGCCTATGCCGTGATTCCGCACGCCGGCGCCTTGCCGCGCGCCATGCAGTTGATCGAGGCGCTGCGTGGCGCCGGGGTCTCGGTGCTGATGCATGCGGCCGGCAAGGACGGTCTGGGCAGCATGAAGAGCCAGTTCAGGAAGGCCGATGCCAGTGGTGCACGCTTTGCACTGGTTTTCGGCGAAGACGAGCTGGCGCAGGGGCAGGTGGCCGTCAAGGCCTTGCGTGATGCTCAACAACCTCAGGTGCTGCGTCCCTTGGATGATCCGGCCGCATGGGCGGCCGAATTGCTCGACGCATAATTGTCAGTTTGCCGGCCGCCGCGCCGCACTTGGATGAACCTCCTCATGGCCACCCATCTCGATCTCGAAGAACAAGAGCAAGTCGAACGACTCAAGCACTTTTGGCGCCAGTACGGCAACCTGATCACCTGGACGGTGATCCTGGTCCTCGCGGCGTTTGCCGCTTGGAACGGATGGAACTACTGGCAGCGCGACCAGGGGGCCAAAGCCAGTGCGCTGTACGATGCGCTGGAGCAGGCGGCTCAAGCTGGCGATGTCGACAAAGTGCGTCAAGCCTTCGAGGACCTGCGGGCCCGCCACCCACGCACGGCCTATGCCAGCCAGGCGGGGCTGATGGCGGCCCGCAGTCTGGTCGATCGTGGCCAGCTTGCTGCGGCCCGCGACACCTTGCGCTGGGTGGCCGAGAAGTCCTCGGAGCCTGATTTGCGCGCCATTGCCCGTTTGCGTTTGGCTGGCTTGTTGCTGGACGAAAAGGCCTACGACGAGGCCTTGGCGTTGGTCAGCAAGGACATTCCGCCGGCCTTCGAAGGTCTGGCGGCCGACCGCCGTGGCGACATTCAACTGGCTCAAGGACATAAAGATGCCGCGCGCCAGGACTACGAAAAGGCCTACCGTGCGCTCGATCCCAGTCTGGACTATCGGCGCGTGGTCGAGGCCAAACTGACCGCGCTGGGCGCGGCCCCGTCGACCGAGGAGGTGCGCTGATGCGGCGTTTGGCAGCCCTGGGGGCGGTGGGATTCCTGCTGGCGGCGTGTTCGAGTGCGCCGCAACGCCCCGATCCAACGCCGCTGGTGCAGCCGGCGCCCCACATCGTGCGTGTGGCGGTGGCCTGGCAGCAATCGCTGGGGGCGGTTCGCATGCCGGTGCAGCTGTACGCTGCGGGCAATGGGCTCGCGGTGGCATCCGACGACGGGGCCGTGGGCATGATCGACGTGAGCACCGGGCAGTGGCGCTGGCGTGCTCGACTCGAGGCGCCACTGTCGGCGGGGGTGGGCAGCGATGGCCAGCATGTGGCGGTGCTCACGCAGGACAACGAGGTGGTCGTATTGCGCGATGGGGACGTCCTGTGGCGCCAGCGTCTGGCCACGCGCTCGCTGACGGCGCCCTTGGTGGCCGGCGAGCGGGTGTTCGTGTATGCCTTGGACCGATCCGTGCATGCCTTCGATGCGGCCAGCGGCGCACGTCTGTGGCAGCATCAGCGCCCCGGCGATCCGCTGACGCTGGCTCAGCAAGGCGTGTTGCAACCGATGGGTGACACCTTGTTGGTGGGGCAGGGGGCCAAGCTGGCCGGTCTCGATCCTCTGCGCGGCAGCGTGCGCTGGGAGGTGCCGATTGCCACACCGCGCGGCACCAACGAGATCGAACGCCTGGCCGACCTCGTCGGCCCCGTGGGGCGCGCGGCACAGATCGTGTGCGCACGCGCTTTCCAGGCGGCTGTGGGTTGTGTGGACACGCGCCGCGCGGTCTTGCTGTGGAGCAAGGCCTCCAATGGATCGGTGGGCTTGGCCATGGACGCCGATCAGGTGTATGGCGTCGACGGCACCGATCGCGTCACGGCCTACCGTGTCCGAGACGGTGAGGTGGCCTGGTCGCTGGATGCTCTGCGTTTCCGCGGCTTGACGCCGCCCGTGGCCGCCGGAGACAGCGTGATCGTCGGCGACGCGCAGGGCTATGTGCACTTCCTGTCCAGGCGCGACGGGCAGATCGTCGGCCGTGCCGCCACCGATGGCAGCGGCATTGCAGCGGCCCCTTTGCTCGTGGGAGACCGCTTGGTGGTGTTGACTCGCGCTGGCAGCCTCATCGCGTGGCGTCCTGAATGAACCGCTGCACGAGGAGCTCGCCATGAAACCCGTGATCGCGCTCGTCGGGCGTCCCAACGTGGGGAAATCCACGCTGTTCAATCGTCTGACGAAGTCTCGCGACGCCATCGTGGCCGACTTTGCCGGCCTCACGCGCGA
Organism: Caldimonas manganoxidans ATCC BAA-369; assembly: GCF_000381125.1. Lineage (GTDB taxonomy): Bacteria > Pseudomonadota > Gammaproteobacteria > Burkholderiales > Burkholderiaceae_C > Caldimonas > Caldimonas manganoxidans. Next base: position 44,610 of record NZ_KB905935.1, on the reverse strand, counting down.
TCGCCACTACGGTGATGGCCGGCTTGGCGGGCGGGATTTCATCGTCATCGATACGGGCGGGTTCGAGCCCGATGCCGACAGTGGCATCGTGCGAGAGATGGCCAAGCAGACCCGCCAAGCCGTGGCCGAAGCCGATGCCATCGTGTTCGTCGTCGATGTGCGGTCGGGGCTGTCTGCCCAGGACCATGACATCGCGCGTTACTTGCGCACGACCGGCAAGCCCGTGGTGCTGGCCGCCAACAAGGCCGAAGGCATGCGAGAGGGGCCTCAGCTGGCCGAGTTCTACGAGCTCGGGCTGGGCGAGCCCCTGCCCGTGTCCGCGGCCCATGGTCAAGGCGTCCGCGGCTTGGTCGATGCGGTGTTCGAGCATTTGCCACCGTTGCCCGAAGACGACGAGGCCGAGGAGGACGCCCAAACGCAGGGCCACATCATTCGCCTGGCGGTGGCGGGGCGGCCCAACGTCGGCAAATCCACGCTCATCAACACCTGGCTCGGTGAGGAGCGCTTGGTGGCCTTCGACCTTCCCGGCACGACGCGCGATGCCATTCGTGTCCCGTTGGAGCGCGATGGCCAGCGCTTCGAAATCATCGACACCGCGGGCTTGCGTCGCAAGGGGCGGGTCTTCGAAGCCATCGAAAAGTTCTCCGTGGTCAAAACCCTGCAGGCGATCTCCGAGGCCCACGTGGTGGTGCTTCTGCTCGATGCCACGCAAGGGGTGAGCGACCAGGATGCACACATCGCGGGTTACATCCTCGACAGCGGACGGGCGGTGGTCATTGCGATCAACAAGTGGGATGCGGTGGACGACTATCAGCGCCAGATGCTCGAGCGCTCGATCGAGCAGCGCTTGGCATTCCTACGCTTTGCCCCGCGGCTGCACATTTCTGCCCTGCGGCGCCAAGGGCTCGGGCCCTTGTGGAAGGCCATCGCCCAGGCCCATGCATCGGCCTTCAAGAAGATGAGCACCCCGGTGCTGACCCGGCTGGTACACGAGGCCGTGCAGCACCAAGCGCCCAAGCGATCCGGCATGTTCCGTCCCAAGTTGCGTTACGCACACCAGGGGGGAATGAATCCGCCGATGGTGGTCGTGCATGGCAACTCGCTGGAGCATGTCACCGATGCTTACAAGCGCTATCTCGAAGGGCGCATCCGAGACCATTTCAAGCTGGTGGGCACGCCCTTGAGGATAGAAATGCGTTCGTCCCGCAACCCCTTCTCAGACAAGGATTCCTGACTAATCCGCGGAATGCACCCGGTGGTGTGTTAACGTGCGGCTTCCAAAATATCCAACACGGAGAATATCGTGAGCAACAAAGGGCAACTCCTCCAAGACCCGTTTTTGAACCTGCTTCGCAAAGAGCATGTGCCGGTGTCGATCTACCTGGTCAACGGCATCAAGTTGCAGGGGCATATTGAGTCTTTTGATCAATATGTGGTGCTCTTGCGCAATACCGTCACCCAGATGGTCTACAAGCATGCCATTTCTACGGTCGTGCCTGGGCGTGCGGTGAATTTTCATCCCAACGACCCGGCCGATTCCCACTGATGCCTGAAGGCCCGCCCGGCGCGACCGGGCGGCGTTGGCGACCCGCTTGAGGTGACACCGACCTTGAATGCCCCGGCAGCGCACGTGACCCAGCCCACCATCTTGGTGGGGGTGGACCTCGGCCCCGGTTTCTCCTTCGATCCGACACTGGACGAGTTGGCGCTGTTGGCGCAGTCGGCCGGAGACACTCCGGTGGCGCGTTTGACGACACGGCGCAAGGCCCCGGACGCAGCCTTGTTCGTGGGGCTGGGCAAGGCCGAGGAGATCAAGGCCCTGGTCGGTCAACATGGGGCGACCCGCGTGCTGTTCGATCAGGCCTTGTCGCCGGCGCAGCAGCGCAACCTCGAGCGCTTTCTCGGCGTGCCGGTGGTTGATCGCACGATGCTCATCCTGGAAATTTTCGCGCAGCGTGCGCGCAGCCATGAAGGCAAGCTGCAAGTCGAACTGGCGCGGTTGCAGTACCTGTCCACGCGCTTGGTGCGGCGTTGGAGTCACCTGGAGCGGCAGCGCGGCGGGGTGGGGCACCGAGGGGGGCCTGGAGAGACGCAGATCGAGCTCGACCGACGCATGATCGGCCAGCGCATCAAGTCGCTCAAGGCCCAACTCGATCGTGTCAAGCGCCAGCGGCAGACGCAGCGTCGCTCGCGGCAGCGCAACGGCACCTTCAAGGTCTCGCTGGTGGGCTATACCAATGCCGGCAAGTCCACGATGTTCAACGCCTTGGTGAAGGCCCGCGCCTATGCGGCGGACCAGCTCTTTGCAACCCTGGACACCACCACACGCCAACTCTATCTGGCCGATGCCGAGCGCACGGTCAGCCTGTCCGATACGGTGGGCTTCATCCGCGATTTGCCGCACGGCCTGGTGGAAGCCTTCCAGGCCACCTTGCAAGAAGCGGCCGATGCCGACCTCTTGTTGCACATCGTGGATGCGTCCAGCCCTACGTGGCGGGAACAAGTCGATGAAGTGATGCGGGTGTTGGCCGACATCGGCGCAGCCGAACTCCCTCAAATCTTGGTATTCAACAAGCTGGATCGTCTGCAGGCCAGTCAGCGTCCCCGGGAGCTGGTCGATACCTTCGAACTGGCACCGCACCGTTCGGCGCCGCGGGTATTCGTCAGCGCGGCCACGGGCCAAGGGCTGGACCGCCTGCGCCGGGTGCTTGCCGAAGCGGCGCTTGGGGCACCGATCTCCACCGACCCCTTGGCCCGGGATGCTTTGACCGAACCTGGAGCGCTCCTGCCTGACGCTCCCCCACACACCATCCTTGTCGCATGAGCATGAACATTCGCTCCTTTCCCGAATCCCCTACCGCTGCGGCCGGCTTCGTCCAGCGTCTGGCCCACGTGGGGCGCGCGCTGTTCAAGGCCCTTGTGGCAACCATGCTGCGCCCCGTGCGCGGACTGTTCAATCTGAACGATCCCCGGTGGGGACGCCGCCTCGATCCCCTGGGCAATGAGCCGACGCGCAATCAAGGCTCAGGCGGCGGTGGGCGCAATGAAGGCCCTCCGGACCTGGACGAACTTTGGCGCGATTTCAACCGCAAGCTCAGCGGCCTGTTCGGCGGCCGTCCGGGGGGACCGCAGCGGCCCGAGGGCCATGGTAATGGTGGAGGCTTCCAGCCGCCGGACATGAAAGGCGCCGGCATCGGCGCGGGGTTGATCGTCGGCGTGGTGGTATTGATCTGGCTGGGCAGTGGCTTCTTCATCGTTCAGGAAGGTCAACAAGCCGTGGTCATGACGTTCGGCCGCTACAGCCACACCACCGAAGCCGGCTTCAAGTGGCGTTTGCCGTATCCCTTCCAGTCTCATGAGACGGTGCCGGTCACGCAGCTGCGCTCGGTGGATGTGGGCAGCGCCTCGGTCGTGCAGGCCACCGGCTTGCGTGACTCATCCATGCTGACCCAAGACGAGAACATCGTCGACATTCGCTTCACGGTGCAATACCGCCTGAAGGATGTCAAAGACTATCTGTTCGAAAACCGTCGCCCCGATGATGCCGTGGTTCAGGCCGCCGAGTCGGCTGTGCGCGAGATCGTCGGTCGCAGCGCGATGGATGCAGTGCTGTACGAGCAGCGTGATGCGATCGCTGCCGAGTTGGTCAAATCCATTCAAACCCAACTCGATCGGCTGCGCGCCGGGATCGTGATCTCTAACGTCAACATCCAAAGCGTACAAGCCCCCGAGCAAGTGCAAGCGGCTTTCGACGATGCCCTCAAAGCCAGCGCCGACCGTGAACGTCTGAAGAACGAAGGTCAGGCCTATGCCAACGATGTGATCCCCCGTGCACAGGGCACCGCGGCGCGTCTGCGCGAGGAGGCCGAAGCCTATCGGGCGCGCGTCATCGCCCAGGCCGAGGGTGATGCCGACCGCTTCCGCAGCGTGCTGGCCGAGTATCAGAAGGCTCCGGCGGTCACGCGCGACCGTCTCTACATCGAGACCATGCAACAGATCTACAGCAACGTCAGCAAGATCATGGTCGACACGCGCAACAACAGCCTGTTGTACCTGCCACTGGACAAGCTGATGCAGCTCAGCGCGGTGCAGGGGGCGGCCCAGACGCCGCCGGCCGCAGAGGCCCAAGCCCAGACGCAACAGCCGCTGCCCCTGTCCAGTGACAACCGCCTGCGCGACCCGCAACGCAGCCGCGAGCGCGACGTGCGTTGATGACCGAGTGCAGACCAAGAGGAACTCATGAATCGCATCGGAATGATCGTCTCGACCCTGCTGCTGGCCGTCGTCCTGGCCGGGTCGATGCTGTTCGTCGTCGATCAGCGCCAATTCGCCGCGGTGTACGCGCTGGGCGAGATCAAGGAAGTCATCAGCGAGCCCGGCTTGAAGTTCAAGCTGCCGCCGCCTTTTCAGAACGTCGTTTTCCTGGACAAACGCATCCAGTCGCTGGACAGCCCGGAAACCCGCCCTATCTTCACCGCTGAAAAGCAAAGCTTGGTGATCGACTGGCTGGTCAAGTGGCGCATCACCGACCCTCGGCAGTTCATTCGCAACAACAACGGCGCCGATGTGCGCAACGCCGAGGTGCGTCTGGCGCCGATCGTGCAGGCTGCATTCAATGAGGAAGTGACTCGACGTACCGTCAAGGCGGTGCTGTCGACCGAACGTGATCGTGTGATGCAGGCCGTGCAAGCGCGCTTGACTGAAGATGCCAAAAGTTTTGGCATCGAAATCGTGGATGTGCGGATCAAGCGTGTGGATTTTTCCGCCAGCATCACCGATGCGGTGTACCGTCGCATGGAGTCCGAGCGTCGTCGCGTGGCCAATGAGCGCCGCTCCACTGGCGCGGCCGAGAGCGAGAGCATCCGGGCCGATGCCGATCGTCAGCGGGAAATCATCGTGGCCGAGGCCTACCGTGACGCTCAGAGAATCAAGGGTGAGGGTGATGCCCGGGCCGCGGCGATCTATGCCGCAGCCTTCGGGCGCGATCCGCAGTTCGCGCAGTTCTACCGCAGCCTCGAAGCCTACCGTCAGAGCTTCCGCAGCAAATCCGATGTGATGATCCTCGACCCCGACAGCGAGTTCTTCCGTGCCATGCAAGGCAGTGGCGCTGGCGCGAGCCGCCGTTGACCGCATGGGGGACCTCATCTTCGTGGCGCTGGGGCTGATGCTGGTCTTCGAGGGCCTGTTGCCTTTCGTGAGTCCGGGCGTCTGGCGCCGGGTGTTCGAACAGGCGCTTCGGCTCACCGACGGGCAATTGCGTTTCCTGGGCCTGCTCAGTCTTGCTGCGGGCCTGCTGCTGCTCATGCTGGCCACCTGAAGCCGCAGGCTCGGCGCTGCGGGGATGGGCGCCGAGTCACCGGTACAATCGCGTTTTCAATCCCCTGGCACGTTCCCATGTCTTCTGCTTGGCTGCTGCCCGAGCACATTGCCGATGTCTTGCCCTCCGAGGCGCGGCGCATCGAGGAATTGCGGCGGGTCTTGCTCGATAGCGCGCGTTGCTGCGGTTACGAGCTGGTCATGCCGCCCCTGCTCGAACACCTCGAATCTTTACTCACCGGTGCGGGCGGCGAGTTGGATCTGCGCACCTTCAAACTCGTGGACCAACTCAGTGGCCGCACGCTCGGTGTGCGGGCCGACGCCACGCCCCAGGTTGCGCGTATCGATGCCCATTTGCTCAACCGCGCGGGTGTGACGCGTTTGTGCTACTGCGCACCGGTGCTGCACACCCGGCCGGCCGGTCTGCGCGCCACCCGCGAGCCGCTGCAGTTCGGCGCCGAAATCTACGGTCATGCCGGCTTGGAGGCCGATCTGGAGGTGCAGGAGCTGGCGCTGACCGCCTTGCAGCGTGTGGGCGTGCAGGGGCTGACGCTCGATCTGGCCCATGCCCGTATCGTGCGAGCGCTGCTGGCGGGGGTGCCGGTGGATGCGGCCTCATTGGAGGCGGTTTATCGCAGCTTGGTAGCCAAGGATGCGGCGGCACTGCAAGAACTCACCGCCGGGTTTCCGGCCGAGTCCCGCGAGGGGCTCCTCAGCTTGACGCAGCTATACGGTGGGCGGGAGGTGCTGGATGAGGCCCGGCGCCGCTTGCCCCCGCGTGCGGGCATTGCCGCGGCGCTGGACGACCTGGCTTGGCTGACCGAGCATCTCGCCCGCACCTTCCCGGGCGTGAGCTTGGGGGTGGACTTGGCCGATCTGCGTGGCTACGGGTACTACAGCGGAGCCCGTTTTGCGATTTACGCGGCAGGCTACCCTGACGCATTGGTGCGCGGAGGGCGCTACGACGAGGTCGGCGCGGTCTTCGGCCGCAACCGTCCGGCCGTGGGATTCAGTACCGACTTGAAGGAACTGGTGGGCCTGGCCCAGGTGGCCGGCACGCGGGCGGCTGTGCGCGCACCCTGGGGAGAAGATCCCAGTCTGCGCGAGGCCGTGCGCCGGCTGCGCGAACAGGGGGAGGTCGTCGTGTGCGTGCTGCCGGGGCACGAGCACGAGGTGCAGGAATTCGAATGCGATCGCGAGCTCGTCGCGCACGGCGATCGCTGGGTCGTCCGTCCGCTGTAAACGCCGAGGGGCGACGCGACAGACATCTTTTCGTTTGGGATCGTGAGACATGACTGAGCACACCAGCGGCCGCAACGTCGTTGTGGTCGGAACGCAGTGGGGCGACGAAGGCAAGGGCAAGGTGGTGGACTGGCTCACCGACCATGCCAGTGCCGTGGTGCGCTTCCAGGGCGGACACAACGCCGGCCATACCCTGGTCATCCAGGGCAAGAAGACGGCCCTTCAGCTCATTCCCTCGGGCATCATGCGCGAGGGGGTGGCTTGCTACATCGGCAACGGCGTGGTCGTCGATCCCGCGCATCTGTTGTCGGAAATCGAACGCCTGGAAGCCGCTGGCCTGGAGGTGCGTTCACGCCTGTTCATCAGCGAGTCCTGCCCGCTGATCCTGCCTTTCCATGTGGAGCTGGACCGTGCGCGCGAAGCCCTGCGGGAGTCCAGTGGCGCTGGGAAGATCGGCACCACGGGCAAAGGCATCGGTCCGGCCTACGAGGACAAGGTGGCGCGCCGGGCGCTGCGCGTGCAAGACCTCAAGCATCCCGAGCGTTTTGCGGCCAAGCTGCGCGAATTGTTGGATCTGCACAATTTCGTGTTGCAGGGCTACCTCAAGTCCAGCGCCTTGGCCTTCGAGCCCATCTTCGAGCATGCAATGCAGGTGGCCGAGCAGCTCAAGCCCATGATGGCCGATGTGGGCGTGCGCATCCACCAGACCAATTTGCGGGGAGGCCATGTCCTCTTCGAAGGGGCCCAGGGCACCTTGCTCGACGTTGACCATGGCACCTATCCCTATGTGACCTCCAGCAACTGTGTGGCCGGCAATGCCGCGGCCGGTTCGGGGGTGGGGCCGGACAAACTGCACTACATCCTGGGGATCACCAAGGCTTACACCACCCGCGTGGGCTCCGGGCCGTTCCCCACGGAGCTGCCCATCGACGAGCCGGGCACGGTGGGCTACCACCTGTCTACCGTGGGCCAGGAGCGCGGCACCGTCACGGGGCGCGCGCGCCGTTGCGGCTGGCTCGATGCAGCCGCGCTCAGGCGCTCCGTGCTGATCAACGGCATTTCGGGTCTGTGCATCACCAAGCTCGATGTGCTCGATGGCCTGGAGGAGATCAAGATCTGCGTGGGCTATGAGCTCGGTGGCCAACGCATCGACATCTTGCCCTTGGACGCCGATGACATCGTCAATTGTCGGCCCGTGTACGAAACTCTGCCGGGCTGGAAGGACAGCACCGCCGGCATCACCCAGTGGGACCGATTGCCGTCCAATGCGCGCGCTTATCTGGAGCGCATGCAAGCGCATATCGGAGCCCCCATCGACATGGTGTCTACCGGACCAGACCGAGAGCACACCATTTTGCTGCGTCATCCGTACAAGGCCTGAGCCTGTGCCTAGGCCCAGCCCCTCAACCCATTCATCCGTATCTCTCAGACGATGAGCAAGCGCAAGGAGCCTGCATGCTGACCGACGATGGCAAACACCTTTATGTGTCCTGGGACGAGTACCACATGCTCATCGAGCGTCTGGCGCTGAAGGTGCACAACTCGGGGTGGGTCTTCGACCAGATTCTGTGCTTGGCACGGGGCGGCATGCGGCCTGGTGATGTGCTGTCGCGTGTGTTCGACAAACCGCTGGCCATCATGTCCACCAGCTCATACCGTGCCGAAGGCGGCACCATCCAAGGCCGCTTGGACATGGCCAAATACATCACGATGCCCAAGGGCGAACTGGCCGGCCGAGTGTTGTTGGTCGATGATCTGGCCGACTCCGGTGTGACACTCAAAGCGGTGGTCGAGCGCTTGCGCGGCATGCCTGCCATCACGGAGCTGCGCTCGGCAGTCATCTGGGTCAAGGGCGTGTCCAGCTACATGCCGGACTACCATGTCGAGTTGCTGCCCACCAGTCCATGGATCCACCAGCCCTTCGAAGAGTACGACACGTTGCGTCCCGAAGGGTTGGCCAAAAAGTACCAGGTTTGAGCGCCGCCCCGTCTTCTGGTCTGCCCTCGATTCGCAGGAACATGGCCTCGCGGGTGGGCTGTGGCTTTGCAGCCGCCCCATCCGCTTGGCTCGTGCCGGCCAGGGATGGTGCCAGTGATGGCAAGTGTGGCCGCGGATGCGGCTGCGCATGCGATACCGCATGCGATGTCGTGTGCGTCGTCAAATTGGTACCCGCAGACGCGCCGGAAATGAAAAAGCCCCGCATCAGAGATGCGAGGCTTTGGTATCTGGTGCCCAGGAGAGGACTCGAACCTCCACGGTGTTACCCGCTAGTACCTGAAACTAGTGCGTCTACCAATTCCGCCACCTGGGCTCAGGTGCTCGACTCACATCACGCATTCAATCAAGCGTCGTGTGCGTCAGAATAGAAGGAGATTCTATCATCAATCATTTGAAAACTGCAAGTACCACGATGGCCACCACCTTGTTCGACGAGGTCGAAGGGACGGTCATCGGTCACCGTGACGGCCATGGCTTCGTGCGCCGTGACGATGGACAGGCCGATGTCTATCTTTCGCCGCAGGAAATGCGCGCCGTACTGCACCGCGACCGCGTGCGCGTGCGTGTGGTGCGGCACGATCGCAAGGGCCGCCCGGAAGGGCGTGTGCTCGAGATCATCGAGCGCAAGAAGTCGCCCCTCATCGGCCGTTTGTTGCATGAGGGGGGGGTGTGGATCGTGGCGCCCGAAGACAAGCGCTACGGGCAAGACATCCTGATCCCGAAAAACGCGATCGCCAAAGCCCAGGCTGGGCAGGTGGTGGCCGTGGAGTTGACGGAGCCACCGTCGATGTACTCACAGCCGGTCGGTCGCGTCACCGAGGTGCTGGGCGAGATCGACGATCCTGGCATGGAGATCGAGATCGCGGTGCGCAAGTACGAAGTGCCGCATCAGTTCTCGCCGGCGACCTTGGCCCAGGCGGCCAAGCTGCCCGACAAGATCCGCCCGGCGGACCGCAAACACCGCATCGACCTGACCGACGTGCCTTTGGTGACCATCGACGGCGAGGACGCACGCGACTTCGATGATGCGGTCTACTGCGAACCGGCACGCGTTGGCCGTGGCAAAGGATGGCGCTTGGTGGTGGCCATCGCCGACGTCAGCCACTATGTCAAGCCCGGCGACCCGCTGGATGCCGATGCCTACGAGCGCGCCACTTCGGTGTACTTCCCTCGTCGGGTCATCCCGATGCTGCCGGAGAAACTGTCCAATGGGCTGTGTTCGCTCAACCCGGACGAGGACCGGTTGGCGATGGTCTGCGACATGCTCATCAATGCCAAAGGTGAGATCCACGCCTATCAGTTTTTCCCGGCGGTGATTCGCTCGCATGCGCGGCTCACCTACACCGAGGTGGCGGCCATTCTGCCCAATACCCGCGGCCCCGAGGCCCAGCGCCGCCAAGCCTTGGTGCCGCACTTGCTGCATCTGCACGAGGTGTACCGCGCATTGCTGCGCGAGCGCACCCAGCGTGGAGCGGTGGACTTCGAGACCGTCGAGACACAGATCGTGTGCGACGACAACGGTCGCATCGAAAAAATCGTGCCGCGGGTGCGCACCGAGGCGCATCGCCTCATCGAGGAGGCCATGCTGGCGGCCAATGTGTGTGCGGCCGACTTCATCGCTCGCGCCAATCACCCGGGGTTGTATCGGGTGCACGAGGGTCCCACGCCGGACAAGCGCGTGGTCTTGCAGAACTATCTGCGGGCCTTGGGCTTGGGGCTGACCATCAGCGACGAACCGCATCCCAGGGAGTTTCAGGCCATTGCCGAGGCGACCAAGGGTCGGCCCGATGCGGCGCAGATCCACTCGATGTTGCTGCGATCCATGCAGCAGGCCATTTACACCCCAGTCAACTCGGGGCATTTCGGCTTGGCTTACGAGGCTTACACGCACTTCACCAGCCCGATTCGCCGCTACCCCGATTTGCTCGTGCACCGGGTCATCAAGGCGTTGTTGCAGGGGCAGCGCTATCGTTTGAGCGGCTTGCTCGACGTGCCGATGCCGCAGCGGCGTGGGGCGCAAAAAAAGACCCCGGCTGCTGAAATGGCGCAGTGGGAGGCCGCGGGCATCCATTGCAGCGCTTGCGAGCGACGTGCCGACGAAGCCTCCCGCGATGTCGAAGCCTGGCTCAAATGCCGCTTCATGCGAGATCACCTCGGCGAGGAGTACAGCGGTACGGTCAGTGCGGTCACGAGCTTCGGTGTGTTCGTGCAGCTCGATGCGCTCTATGTCGAAGGCTTGGTGCATGTCACCGAGCTTGGTGGCGAGTATTTCCGCTTCGACGAGGTGCGCCAGGAGCTGCGCGGTGAGCGCAGCGGGGTGCGCTACGCGATCGGTGCGCGGGTGCGGGTGCAAGTCATCCGTGTGGACCTGGACGGACGCAAGATCGATTTCCGCATGGTGCACGAGGCGGCCGACGAGCGCGCTGGCTCCCGCGCGGGCAAAGGCCTGGGTGGGAGCCGACAGGCTCGGCTGGCGGAGGTGGAGGCGGCCGATCGGCAGGTGAAATCCCGCGCACGTGCGGTCAAAGCGGGGGCTGCGGCGGTCAGTCGCGGCGCTCGCGGTGGATCCAAGAAGACGGCCGTCAAGCCGCCCAAGCCACGCAGTGCTCGCCGGGTCAGATAGTCGGCGTCGAGGTGGACCATGAGGCCGCCAAGCGCTCGATGAGCACGCTGGCGCGCAGTGGGGCGCCGTGCCCCTCGGCGATCCAGCGGTCGGCTGCCGCCCCGTGTAGAAACACCGCGGCGGTGGCGGCAGTCCAGGCATCGAGCCCTTGAGCCCACAGACCGGCCAGCCAGCCGGCCAGCACATCGCCCGTGCCTGCCGTGGCCAAGGCTGCGTTGCCACTGCGGTTGATCCATGGGGGGCGGTCCGCTTGAGCGATCACGGTGCCCGACCCTTTGAGCACCACGGTGCAGTGCAGGCGTCCGGCCAAGGTCTGGGCCGCGGCCAGGCGGTCGGCCTGGACCTCCCGGGACGATGCGGCGCCTAGCAGCCGTGCGGCTTCCAACGGATGCGGGGTCAGCACGGTGGACTGCCCGCGGCGGGCGCGACGTTGCAGTTGGGCCTGCAGGCCGGCGTCGGCGGCCACGGCATTGAGCGCATCGGCATCGAGCACCAGGCGCGGGGCCCGTCCGAGCCACCACGGCAGGGCGGACCCGATGGCCGATCCTCCTCCGCAACCACACACCACGGTCAGCGAGTCGATGGGCAGCGAAGCGGCCGTCGCTGCATCGCGCCCCATCAACTCGGGCTGTTGAGGGTCCAACAAGGAGGCCTGCGGATCCAGAGGGTGGGCGTAGACCCGTCCCGCACCTGCGGCCAGCGCGGCCCGTGCCGCCAGCCACAGCGCGCCGCTCATGCCGGCGGCGCCGCCGACGACCAGCACCTCGCCGAAGCTGCCTTTGTGGTGTGCGTGGCGTCTGTGGGGCCAGGGCACGTGGCCTGCGCCGAGCCAGGCATCGGCTGGCCGTTCGGGGTTGACGCCGAGGTCGTCGAACCATACTCGTCCGGCCAGATCGCGTCCGTCGGCGGTGAACAGGCCGGGCTTGAGGGTCAGCAGGCTCAGGGTGTGGTCGGCGCGTACCGCGTCGTCGGGACCGCTGCCCAGGCAGCGTCCGGTGTCGGCATCCAGTCCGGTGGGCAGATCCACGGCCAGTACCGGGCCTGGATGGCGTCGCAGCGCTTGCACGGCCGCAGCGATGGGGCCTTGCGGCGCACGGCGCCCTCCCAGGCCGAACAAGGCATCGATGGCCAGGCTGCCGGGTGGCAGCCCGGCAGGGGCGTCGATGTCCGGACCTGCGATGATGGGTACGCCAGCTTGCCGCGCTCGCCGCAGCGCATGCGCGGCATCGGGGGGCAAACGATGCGGATCGGCCCACAGATGGACTTGCACGATCCGCCCGGCGTCTCGCAGGCGGGCAGCGGCTTCCAGGCCATCGCCCCCGTTGTGGCCGGGGCCTGCAGCGATCCATACCTGGGGCGCATGGGGGGCCACGGCTTGGGCCAAGCGGGCAACCGAGCGGCCCGCACGTTCCATCAGGGTGTACGGCGGCACATCGGCCTGCGCGCTGGCCTCGATGTCACGGCTGCTGGCCACGCCGTACAGCGGCCAATCCTTTGGGCTTGACAGCACCGGCGTGGGTGAGCGCAAGGCAGAGGGCACGGAACGAGGAGTAAACAGTGTTGGACGAACAGGCTCGCACGATAGCGCAGCGGCCACAGGCTGCAAAGCCGCTCACCGCCCGTGCAAGGCGGCTTCCACCGACAGCCCGAGGTTCAGCACGATGTCGTCCTGACCGGCGCCGGCCCACAGCATCAGCCCCACCGGCCAATCTTCGGCCGGCGGGCAAGGCATGGACAGCGCGCAGCCGTCCAGGAAGTTCACCACCGAAGGATTGCGCAGCAGCCTGGCGTTGAGGCGGAAGAACGCCTCATCATCGGCGGCGATCTGGGCGATGGGCGGCGCCACGCAGGGCACGGTCGGCGAAAGCAGGGCATCGAAGCCGGCGATGCGGGCCTGCACGCGCTCGATCCAGTCCGCCCGTGCGCGTTGCAGGGCCAGATAGTCGGCTGCCAGGATGTGCTGCCCGCTGCGGATGCGACGTGCCACACGTGGGTCGTAACTTGTTTCGTGGCGCTCGATCAGGCTGCGGTGCCAGGCCCAGCTTTCTGCGGCCGGAAAGTTGCAGTGGGCTTGCAGGGCGGGCAATTCGCTCAGCTCGGGCAGATCGAAGTCCTCGATCTGGTAGCCGGCGGCGCGCAGCTGCGACACCGCGGCCTCGAAGCGTCGCTCCACCAGCGGCTCCAACTCATCGAGCATCAGGGTGCGTGGCAGCCCCAGGCGCCATCCTCGCGGTGGACGGGGGCGCATGGAGACCGTCCGGTCGGCCAACACTTCATGCAACAGCACCGCATCGCGCACCGAGCGAGTGATCGCGCAGGCCGTGTCCAGCGTCGGCGACAGGGGGATGCAGCCTTCCAGTGGGACGAGTCGTGCCGTGCATTTGAACCCTACCAGTCCTTGCAAAGCGGCCGGAATGCGGATCGAGCCGCCCGTATCCGACCCAAGAGCCGCCCAGGCCGCCCCCACGGCCACCGAGATGGCAGCACCCGAACTGGAGCCGCCGGGGATGCGCGGATTCGCGGGATCGAGCGCGGCCGTCGCCGGATTGGCCGGTGTGGGGTGATGAGGGTTCCAGCCCACACCCGAGTAGGCGAATTCCGTCATATGGGTGTGGCCGATGAGGGCTGCCCCGGCGCGACGCAGGCGGGCAACGGCCGCGGCGTCACGGGCAGCCGGTGCGCGCTCGGCGAGCACTCGCGAGCCTGCCGTGGTCGGGTGGCCAGCCACATCGAAGAGGTCTTTGATACTCACCGGCACTCCGGCCAACGGCCCTGTGGGCGCGCCGGCAGCCCGAGCCTGGTCGGCCGCGCAAGCCGCTGCCCGGGCCTGCGCTTCGAAAAGACGAATGAAGGCCTCGCGAGCCGAGCCTTGGGCCAAGGCCAGCGCCGATTCGACCATGTCCACGGCATGCCGTTGTCCGGCCTGCCATTGCGCGCGCGCAGTGATGAGGTCTTCAGGCATGACGTGTCGTGCTACAATCTTCGGGTTTACCTGCAGGCTTTGCGCAGAGCGCAAGTCCGCGGGGGACGAAATCGCGGATCCGGCCATCGATTGGCCTCGGGGCGGGGCTCCGAGAGATGCGAAAAGGTGTCGTTCAGGTGCGCGGCCTGGAAGGTGCGCAGCCTGGCGATTGACGCCGGATTCTAGACCCAACCTTTTGGAGCGCTCACATGCCCGTCACCATGCGTGAAATGCTGGAAGCCGGTGTCCATTTCGGGCACCAGACTCGCTTCTGGAACCCCAAGATGGCCCCCTATATCTTCGGCCATCGCAACAAGATCCACATCATCAACCTCGAAAAGACGCTGCCGATGTTCGAGGAGGCGATGAAGTTCATTCGCCAACTCAGCAGCCGTCGCGGCACCATCCTGATGGTGGGCACCAAGCGTCAAGCCCGCGAAATCGTCGCCCAGGAGGCTCAACGGGCCGGCATGCCCTATGTGGACCAGCGTTGGCTGGGTGGCATGCTGACCAACTTCAAGACCGTCAAGGCTTCGCTGAAGAAGCTCAAGGACATGCAGGCCCAGGTCGAAGCCGGCCTGGATCAGCTCAGCAAAAAGGAAGCTCTGCTGTTCCAGCGTGAGCTGGCCAAGCTCGAGAAGGACATTGGCGGCATCCAGGACATGACGGCGCTGCCGGATGCGCTGTTCGTGATCGACGTCGGTTATCACAAGATCGCCGTGGCCGAAGCCAAGAAGCTGGGCATTCCGGTCATCGGTGTGGTCGACACCAACCACTCGCCGGCCGACATCGACTATGTGATCCCAGGCAATGACGACTCGGCCAAGGCGGTGGCGTTGTATGCCCGCGCGGTGGCCGATGCCGTGCTCGAGGGCCGCGCCAACGCGGTGAACGAGGTGGTGCAGGCGGCTGCCGCCGAAGACGAGTTCGTGGAAGTGAGCGAGACGGCCTGAACGTCGCCCACGTGCTCGTCCAGGGGGCTGGTTCAGCCCCTTTTTTTCAACGAAAACCGTACACCCGACCCCGGCCGCGCCGTCGATGCGCGCGGCCCGTGATACAGGAGAGCAACAATGCCCGCAATTACTGCAAGCATGGTGGCCGAGCTGCGTGCCAAGACCGATGCCCCGATGATGGAGTGCAAGAAAGCGCTGACCGAAGCCGAAGGCGATATGGCCCGTGCCGAGGAGATTCTGCGCGTCAAGCTGGGCAACAAAGCTGGCAAGGCCGCCTCGCGAGTGACCGCCGAGGGCGTGATCGCCGCGTCGATCGAGGGCACCACCGGTGCGTTGGTCGAGGTCAACTGCGAGACCGATTTCGTGTCCAAGAACGACGCCTTCCTCGCGTTTGCCAAGGCAGTGGCTGGTCTGGTGGCCGAGCATGATCCGGCCGATGTGGCGGCCCTGTCGGCGCTGCCTTTGTCGATGGAGGGCTTCGGGCCGACCGTCGAGGACGTGCGCAAGGGTCTCATCGGCAAGATCGGTGAGAACATGACGATTCGCCGCTTCAAGCGCTACGCTGGGGGCGGCAAGCTGGCCCATTACCTGCACGGCACCCGCATCGGAGTGATCGTCGAGTTCGACGGTGACGAGGTGGCTGCCAAGGACGTGGCCATGCACGTGGCAGCGATGAAGCCGGCAGCTCTGGCGGCGGCCGACGTGCCCGCGGAGTTGGTGGACAAGGAGCGCAAGATCGCCGCCGAGAAGGCAGCCGAAAGCGGCAAGCCCGCCGATATCGTCGCCAAGATGGTCGAGGGCTCGGTGCAGAAATTCCTCAAGGAGGTCTCGCTGCTCGAGCAAGTCTTCGTCAAGGCGGCCGATGGCAAGCAGACCGTGGGGCAATACCTCAAGGGGGCAGGCACCACCGTCAAGAGCTTCACGCTGTACGTCGTGGGCGAAGGCATCGAGAAGAAGCAGGACGACTTTGCTGCCGAGGTGGCCGCTCAGGTGGCCGCGGCCAAGGCTCAGTGAGTCTCACCGCTGGCCAAACCGATACACTTCTCACGCGCTGCGCTGCCCACGATCGGAGGATCTGCATGCCGACCTATCAACGCGTCCTGCTCAAACTCTCGGGTGAAGCCCTGATGGGCGATGATGCGTACGGTATCAACCGCGCCACGATCGTGCGCATCGTGCGTGAGATCCAGGAAGTCACCGCCCTGGGCTGTGAGGTGGCCGTGGTCATCGGAGGCGGCAACATCTTCCGCGGGGTGGCTGGTGGATCGGTCGGGATGGACCGTGCCACGGCGGATTACATGGGCATGCTGGCCACGGTGATGAACGCGTTGGCCCTGGCCGATACGATGCGGCAGGAAGGCATGACTGCCCGTGTGATGTCGGCCATCGGCATCGAACAGATCGTCGAGCCCTACGTTCGGCCCAAGGCGCTGCAATACCTGGAAGAGGGCAAGGTGGTGGTGTTTGCCGCAGGCACGGGCAATCCCTTTTTCACCACCGATACTGCTGCCGCGCTGCGCGGCGCGGAGATCGGTGCGCAAATCATGCTCAAGGCCACCAAGGTCGATGGGGTGTATACCGCGGATCCGAAGAAGGATCCCGAAGCCACTCGCTACACCAGCATCAGCTTCGACGAGGCCATCGTCAAGAACCTGCAGGTGCTGGACGCCACGGCGTTCGCGTTGTGCCGCGATCAGAAGTTGCCGATCAAGGTGTTCAGCATCTTCAAGCCCGGAGCGCTCAAGCGCGTGGTGCTGGGCGAGGACGAGGGCACCCTGGTCCATGTTTGAGGAGCACGTTTTCCATGAGCATCGCTGACATCAAGAGGACTGCCGAGCAGAAGATGGCCAAGTCGGTCGAGGCCTTCAAGCAAGAGCTTGCCAAGATCCGGACCGGCCGGGCCCACCCGGGTCTGCTGGATCAGGTGCATGTCGAGTACTACGGTTCGATGGTGCCCATCAGCCAAGTGGCCAATGTCACGCTGCTGGATGCCCGCACGATCAGCGTGCAGCCTTGGGAGAAGGGCATGGGGCCCAAGATCGAAAAGGCCATCCGGGAATCCGACCTTGGTTTGAACCCGGCGGCGCAAGGCGACTTGTTGCGCGTTCCCATGCCCCCGCTGACCGAGGAGCGCCGCAGGGAGCTGACCAAGGTGGTCCGCCACGCGGGCGAAGAAGCCAAGGTGGCAGTGCGCAACCTGCGCCGTGATGCCAATGAGCAGGCCAAGAAGCTGCTCAAGGAAAAGCAGATCACCGAGGACGAGGAACGTCGCTCGCAGGACGAAATCCAAAAGCTCACCGACCGCACCGTGGCCGAGATCGACAAGTTGATCGCTGCCAAGGAAGCGGAGATCATGGCCGTCTGAGGGCCCGCTTGATCGCGCGCTCGAGCTTCGTGGGCAGGGGGTTGCAGCCATGATGCCGCGCCACGTGGCGATCATCATGGACGGCAACGGACGATGGGCCAGCCGCAGGTTGATGCCTCGTGGCATGGGCCACCGAGCCGGGGTGGACGCCCTGGTGCGCACGGTGCAAGCTTGCGCTCGCCGCGGCATTGCCTATTTGACGGTCTTTGCATTTTCGTCCGAGAACTGGCAGCGTCCACAGGAGGAGGTCAGTGGCTTGATGTCGCTGGTGCTCAGCACCGTGGGGCGCCACCTGGAAGAACTGGCCAGCAAAGGGGTGCGGGTGCGCATCATCGGGGACCGTTCTGCGGTGTCCGACAAGGTCAATCAAGCGTGGCTTCAGGCCGAGGAAGCCACGCGACACAATCAGGGTCTGACGCTCACCGTGGCCTTCAGTTATGGGGGGCGGTGGGACGTGGTGCAGGCTTGTCGCCGCGCCCTCGAGTCAGGAATTCGTCCGCAAGATTTGGATGAGGCGGCCATCGCACGCCACCTGTCCCTGTCCTATGCCCCGGATCCCGACCTGTTGATTCGCACCGGCGGGGAAATGCGCATCAGCAATTTCCTGCTGTGGCAGTCGGCCTACACGGAACTGTACTTCACCGACTGCCTCTGGCCCGATTTCAACGAGGTGGAGCTCGACCGCGCGCTGCAGTCCTATGCGCGCCGCGACCGCCGTTTCGGTCGTGTGACGGACGCGGACGCTGGCGTACCCAAGGTCTGAAGATGCTCAAGCAACGGGTCATTACCGCCGTGGTGCTGCTGCTGCTGGCGCTGCCGGCGCTGCTGGTGTCGAATCCCGCGCCGTTTGCACTGTTGAGCGCACTGCTGTTGGCCGCGGCCGGTTGGGAGTGGTCTCGTCTGAATCTGCGTTCCGTGCCGATGGCCTATGCCACGGGCGGCCTGATGGTGGCCGGCTGTGCGGGCTTGTGGTGGACCGGATGGTCGGCTCAGAGTCTGACGCCACTGTGGTGGCTGGCCTTGATGGTGTGGGTGATGGGCGGTGCTTGGGCACTGCGCGTCGGAGCGTCGGGCTGGTCGAGCGCGCCGGCTTCGCTGCGCTGGCTCTTGGGTGTGTTGCTGCTGTGGCTGGCCTGGCTGGCCTTGAATCAGTCCAAGGCCACAGGGGTCAACCATCTGCTGTCGATTCTTTGTTTGGTATGGGCTGCCGACATCGCTGCCTACTTCGGAGGGCGCGCCTTCGGTCGGCGTAAACTGGCGCCGGCGATCAGCCCCGGGAAGAGTTGGGAAGGGGTGTGGTGCGGTGTGGCCGGTGTGCTCGTGCTGGCGGCTGCATGGATGGCCTTCGATCGCACGGGCCTGCCCGATGGCCCCAGTCTCTACTCTGCCTTGCATGCGCGCTGGGGGTGGGGCGGCCTGGTGGTGGTGTGCGTGTTCCTGACGGCCATGAGCGTGGTGGGAGATTTGTTCGAGTCCCTGGTCAAGCGTGCCGCAGGTGTGAAGGACAGCAGTCGCTTGTTGCCGGGCCATGGCGGGGTGCTCGACCGCATCGATGCCTTGTTGCCGGTCTTTCCGATTGCGATGACCCTGGGGAGCCTGTGAGGATGGTTCAGCGTCTTTGCATCCTGGGCTCGACGGGCTCGATCGGGACGAGCACGCTGGACGTGGTGGCGCTGCATCCGGATCGCTTCGAGGTGGTGGCGTTGACGGCACACGCGCGTGTACAGGCCCTGCTGGAGCAATGCCTGCGCTGGAAGCCTCGTTATGCCGTGATGACCGATGCTGCGGCCGCACGCAGCTTGCGCCAGGCGGTGCGCGAGGCCGGCTTGCGCACCGAGGTGCTCGAAGGCAGCCAAGCCTTGGAGGAGATGGCCGCGCATCCCGAGGTGGATGCGGTGATGGCGGCTATCGTCGGCGCGGCTGGCCTGCGCCCTTGCCTGGCCGCCGCTCGCGCAGGCAAGAAGCTGATGCTGGCGAACAAAGAAGCCTTGGTGGTCGGCGGGGCGATGTTCATGGAGGCGGTGCGCGCCGGTGGGGCCACCTTGCTGCCCATCGACAGCGAGCATTCGGCGATCTTTCAGTGTCTGCCCGAAGATGCGTCCACTTGGTCGCGACGCATCGAACGCATCGTCTTGACCGCCTCGGGCGGGCCGTTTCGCCAACGCGACCCGGCCACGTTGTCGGCCGTGACGCCGCAGGAGGCTTGCGCCCATCCGAACTGGGTGATGGGGCGCAAGATTTCGGTGGATTCGGCCACGATGATGAACAAGGCGTTAGAAGTCATCGAGGCGCGCTGGCTCTTCGATTTGCCGCCCGAACGCATCGAGGTGCTGATCCATCCCCAAAGCATCGTGCACTCCATGGTGGTGTGCAAGGATCGATCGGTGTTGGCCCAGTTGGGCACGCCGGACATGAAGGTGCCCATTGCCTACGGCTTGGCCTATCCCGAACGTATCGCCTCGGGCGCCGAACGGCTGGACCTCACGCGCATCGGTGCGCTGAGCTTCGAGACGCCTGATCCCCAGCGCTTTCCGGGCCTGAGCTTGGCTTGGCAGGCGCTTTCGGCACGGCACGGAACCACGGCCGTGCTCAACGCGGCCAACGAAGAGGCCGTGGCCGCCTTTTTGGAGGGAACCATCCGGTTCGACCAGATTCACACCGTGAATCTGCTCACCCTCGAGAGGGTGCTGCCCGAAGCGGAAGTGCGTGACTCCCTGGACGCACTGCTGGCCCTGGATGCTCGGGCCCGGCACCAGGCACGCAGCATCGTCACGGAGTTGTCGGCATGATCACCACCGTTTTGGCCTTCCTGGTCACGCTCGGTGTCCTCATCGTGGTGCACGAGTGGGGGCACTACCGCATGGCCAAGGCCTGCGGTGTGAAGGTGTTGCGTTTTTCGATCGGTTTCGGGCCGGTGTTGTGGCGTCGCCAGGCGCATCCCGAGGCCACCGAGTTCGTGGTTTGTGCGCTGCCTTTGGGCGGCTATGTGCGCATGCTCGATGAACGCGAGGGCGTGGTCCCTGCGGAGCTGGCGCCTCGGGCCTTCAACCGCCAGCCGCTGAGGGCGCGCGCGGCCATCGTGGCCGCCGGCCCGGCGGCCAACCTCTTGCTGGCGGTGCTGTTGTATGCGGCCGCGGGCTGGATCGGCATGGACGAGCCCAAAGCCGTGTTGGGAGCGCCGGCGGCAGGCAGCCTGGCCGAGCGCGCCGGCCTGCGGGCGGGCGATTGGGTGCAGGGCGTGCGCACTGGGGAGGGCGATGTCGAGCCGGTGCGTTCGTTTGGTGATCTGCGCTGGCGTATCACCGAAGCCGCGGTGGATCAGCGCGATCTCGATCTGGAGGTCACCGATGCCCAGGGCTACCACCCCCGCACGGTGAGGCTGGCACTGGCGTCGCTGGGCGCGCGCGAGGTGGATGCCCGACTCATGTCCAAGGTGGGGCTTGGGGCGCCATACAGCGAGCCGGTGCTCGGCGAAGTCCTGGCCGACGGGCCAGCCGCCCGTGCGGGTCTGCGGCAGGGCGATCGCGTGCTCAGCGTGAACGGTCAGCCCATTCAAGACGCTGCCCGTCTACGAGAGCTCATTCGGCACTCGGTGCGGGGCGGCGCGGCCGTGCCCATGCAGTGGCGCGTCGATCGCTCCGGGCAGGTGCTGGAGCTGGAAGTCACGCCTTCGGTACATCGCCAGGGTGATCAGGTGTGGGGGCGCATCGAAGCTTTCGTGGGGCGGCCTGTCGAGTTCGTCACTGTCCGTTACGGCTTTTTCGAGGGATGGGGATATGCCTTGGCCCGCACCTGGGAGGTGTCGGTTCTGAGCCTGCGCATGTTGGGCAAGATGCTCGTCGGCGATGCCTCGTTGAAGAATTTGAGTGGTCCGCTGACGATTGCCGACTTTGCGGGTCAGTCGGTGCAGTTGGGCGTGGCTTACTATCTGGGCTTTCTCGCGCTGTTGAGCGTGAGTCTGGGCGTGCTCAACCTGCTGCCGTTGCCCGTCCTCGATGGCGGGCACCTGATGTATTATCTTTTCGAAGCAGTGACGGGGCGGCCGGTCTCCGAGGTGTGGCTCGAACGGCTGCAACGCGGCGGCGTCGCCATCATGCTCATGCTGATGTCACTGGCGCTCTATAACGACGTCGCCCGCCTTTTGGGTCTGCACTGACCGCATGCTGCGTAAAAACTCCACAACATCCTCCAAGTCCCGTTTCTCCCCCCGGTTTCGCACGCTGACGGTGGCTGTCTTGGCCACCTTGCATGGAGCGTTTGCCTGGGCTGTCGATCCTTTCGTGCTGCGCGACATTCGCGTCGAAGGGCTGCAGCGCACGGAGCCGGGCACGGTTTTCGGCTCGCTGCCATTTCGCATCGGCGACACTTACAACGATGACAAGGGGGCGGCCGCGCTGCGTGCGTTGTTTGCCACCGGTCTTTTCAAGGACGTGCGCATCGAGGTCGAAGGCGATGTGGTCGTGGTCGTGGTCGAGGAGCGGCCTATCATCGCCGGTGTCGAGTTCGTGGGTATCAAAGAATTCGATCGCGAGACGCTGACCAAGGCCCTGCGCGAAGTGGGTATCACCGACGGGCGACCGTACGATCAAGCGCTGATCGATCGGGCCGAGCAGGAGCTCAAGCGACAATACCTTTCGCGCAGCCTCTATGGCGTCGAGGTGATCACCACGGTGACGCCGTTGGAGCGCAATCGCGTCAATGTGACCTTCTCCGTGACCGAGGGGGGGCAGGCCCGTATCCGCGAGATTCGCATCACCGGCAACCGGGCGTTCTCGCAGCGAGAGCTGCTCGGCTTGTTCGACCTGAGCACCGGTGGGTGGATGAGCTGGTATACCAAATCCAACCGGTACTCACGTGCCAAGCTCAATGCCGACCTGGAGAAGCTGCGCTCGCACTATTTGAATCGTGGCTATTTGGAGTTTGCGATCGAGTCGACCCAGGTGGCGATTTCACCGGACAAGCAAGACATCACGATCACGATCAATGTCCGCGAGGGGCAGCCCTATGTGGTGACCGGTGTGCGCCTGGAAGGGGACTACCTGGGCAAGGAGGATGATTTCAAAGCCCTGGTGCGCATCCAGCCCGGCGAACCCTACCGTGCCGAGGCGGTGGCCGAGACCGTGCGCGCCTTTGCGGAGCGCTTTGGCGCCTTTGGGTATGCGTTTGCACGCATCGAGCCGCGTACGGACATCGACCGCGCCAGCGGGCGGGTGTCCATTGCGTTGGTGGCCAACCCCCAGCGCCGTGTGTATGTGCGGCGCATCAACATCAGCGGTAACGCCCGCACGCGGGACGAAGTCATCCGACGGGAGTTCCGCCAGTTCGAGTCGGCTTGGTATGACGGCGAGCGCATCCGCTTGTCGCGCGATCGGGTCGACCGCTTGGGGTTCTTCAGTGAGGTCAGCATCGACTCGGAGGAGGTGCCCGGCTCGCTCGATCAGGTAGATTTGAACTTGCGCGTGGTCGAGAAGCCCACCGGCAATCTGCTGCTTGGTGCGGGTTTTTCCAGTGCCGAGAAGCTCACGTTGACGGCCGCGATCAAGCAGGAAAACATCTTCGGTTCGGGCAACTATCTGGGGGTGGAGTTCAATACGAGTCGGTATAACCGCACGCTGGTGGTCAGCACGGTCGACCCGTATTTCACGATGGACGGAGTCTCGCGGTCCATCGACGTGTACTACCGCACGACCCAGCCGCTGTCCAGCCAAGGCAGCGATTACAAGTTGGTGACTCCCGGGGCTTCGATCCGCTTTGGCGTTCCGGTGACGGAGTACGACCGCGTGTTTCTCGGCATTGGCGTGGAACGCACGGAAATCCGCGGCGAGCCAGGCGCGCTGCCCAACAGCTATTTCCGTTATCGTGAGCGCTTCGGTCCGACGAGTTTGAGTGTGCCCTTGACGCTGGGCTGGACGCGTGACGACCGTGACAGTGCGTTGGTGCCCACACGAGGGCGTTATCAGCGCGTCAATGCCGAATGGAGTGTGGCTGGCGATACGCGCTATTTGCGCACGAATTATCAGTTCCAGCAGTACCTCTCACTGACCCGCGATTTCACTTTGGCGTTCAATACCGAGCTGGGGTGGGGCAAGGGCTTGCAAGGTCGTCCGTTCCCAGTGTTCAAGAATTTCTACAGCGGGGGGCTGGGAACCGTCCGTGGTTTTGCGCAAGGCTCGCTGGGCCCGGTGGATGCCACTGGCGCCTATGTGGGCGGGGCCAAACGGCTGAATCTCAATGGCGAGCTCTACGTGCCTTTCCCAGGCTCGGGCAACGATCGTACGCTGCGGCTGTTTGGTTTCGTCGATGCCGGCAATGTCTTTGGCGAAGAAGATCGCATCCGCTTTGACGAGTTGCGCCTGTCCAGCGGTGTTGGGCTGAGCTGGATCTCTCCGGTGGGGCCGTTGAAACTGGCGTATGGCGTGCCGCTGCGCAAGCAGCCGGGCGATAGAATCGAGCGCATTCAATTCCAGATTGGAACCGCATTCTGATGAAGAAACTCTTGGGGGCCGCCCTGACGGCCATTGTCCTGTCTTTCGGCGCGGCTGAGCTCGCGCAGGCTCAGGAACTGAAGATCGGCTATGTGAACAGCGACCGCGTCATGCGAGAGTCTGCGCCGGCCAAAGCGGCCACCAGCCGCCTGGAGGCGGAGTTTTCTCGCCGCGACCGAGAGCTCAATGAATTGGGGGCCCGCTTGAAGGCCAACTCCGAGCGTTTGGAGAAGGATGCGCCGACGTTGTCGGAGTCCGAGCGAGCACGCCGTCAACGCGAGCTGGTCGAGCAGGACCGCGAGTTTCAGCGTCGCCGCCGTGAGTTGCAGGAAGACTTCAACCAGCGCCGCAATGAGGAGTTGGCGGCCATCATCGAACGGGCCAACCGGGTCATCAAACAGATCGCCGAGAGTGAGAAATACGATCTCATCGTCCAGGATGCGGTGCACTACAGCCCGCGGGTGGACATCACAGACAAGGTGATCAAGGCCCTCAACGCCAACGGTGGCAAGTGAGCGATGTCCGACTGAGCGAGATCGTTGCCGAGCTGGGAGGGGAACTCGTCGGCTCGGGTGAGCTGCGCATCCACCGGATCGGGCCGTTGGAAGGGGCGGATGCCTCAACGCTCAGCTTTTTGGCGCACGCGCGCTATCAGTCTCAGTTGCAGTCGACCGGGGCGGGCTGTGTGATCGTGGCGCCGGCCTTTCGGGAGGCAGCCGCTGCCCGGGGGGCGGCCATCGTCACGGCCGATCCTTATCTTTACTTTGCCCGCTTGACCCAATGGTGGGCGGCGCGGACGCGAGCGGCCCGTCCTGCCGGCATCCATCCGACGGCCGTGGTCAGTGAGCAGGCCCGCATCGGCCATGATGTGCGGATCGAGGCTTACGCCGTGGTCGAGGAGGGGGCGGTGATCGGTGATGGCGTGGTGATCGGCGCGCATGCCTTCGTTGGCGCTGGCGTCGTGATCGGCCGCGGCACGCGGCTGGCGCCTCGTGTGACGCTGATGCCGGGCACGCGCCTGGGCGAGCGCTGTGTGCTGCACAGCGGTGTGGTGATCGGTGCCGATGGTTTTGGCTTCGCACCGAACGAGGGTCGCTGGGAGAAGATCGAGCAGCTTGGCGGGGTGCGCATCGGCAACGATGTGGAGATCGGCGCCAACAGTTGCGTGGACCGTGGCGCCCTGGAGGACACGGTGATCGAGGACGGGGTCAAGTTGGACAACCTGGTGCAGATCGCCCACAACGTGCACATCGGGGCGCACACGGCCATGGCGGGCTGCGTTGGGGTGGCCGGCAGTGCGCGCATTGGTCGGCATTGCACGGTCGGCGGTGGTGCAGGCATTTTGGGCCATCTGACGATTGCCGACCATGTGCATATCTCGTCGATGTCGCTGGTGACGCGCTCGTTGCTGCAGCCTGGGCTCTACAGCGGCGTGTTCCCCATCGACGAGAATGCGTCCTGGGAAAAGAATGCCGCGACACTGCGCCAGTTGCACAAGTTGCGCGAGCGTGTGCGCGCCCTCGAAAAGAAACTGACACCATGATGGACATCCACTCGATCCTCAAGCAGCTGCCTCATCGCTACCCCATCCTCCTGGTGGACCGGGTGCTGGAAGCCGAGCCGGGCAAGCGCATCTTGGCCCTGAAGAACGTCAGCGCCAACGAGCCGTTCTTTCAAGGTCATTTCCCGAACCGTCCCGTCATGCCAGGGGTGTTGATGCTCGAAGCGTTGGCCCAGGCCTCTGCGCTGCTGGCCTTCACCTCGGCCTCGGTGGAGCGCGATCCTCGGGCGGTTTACTACTTCGTTGGCATTGATGGGGCTCGTTTCAAGCGACCGGTGGAGCCCGGCGATCAGTTGCTGCTGGACGTGACGCTGGACCGAGCGCGGGCCGGTATCTACAAGTTCAAGTGCCAAGCGCGGGTGGGCGAGGAGGTGGCGGTGGAGGCCGAGATCATGTGCACCCAGCGATTGGTGGAGGCCTGAGCAGGGGCGTCGTCATGGCTCAGATCCATCCCACTGCCTTGGTCGACCCGAAGGCCGAGTTGGCGTCCGATGTCCGCGTGGGACCCTATGCGGTGATCGGCCCGGATGTGCGCATCGATGAGGGGACCAGCATCGGTGCTCATTGCGTCATCGAGGGGCGCACGACCATCGGCCGCCGCAATCGCATATTCCAATTTTGTTCCCTGGGCGCTGCGCCGCAAGACAAAAAATATGCAGGCGAGCCCACCGAGTTGGTGATCGGCGACGACAACACCATTCGAGAGTTTTGCACCTTCAACACCGGGACGGTGCAGGATGCCGGGGTGACGCGCATCGGTAACGACAACTGGATCATGGCCTATGTCCACGTGGCGCATGACTGCCAGTTGGGCAGTCACATCATTTTGGCCAATGCGGTCCAGTTGGCCGGGCACGTGCATTTGGGCGACTGGGTCTTTCTTGGGGGGTTGTCGGGTGTGCATCAGTTCGTGCGGGTGGGCGCGCATGCGATGACCGGTTTTCAGACCCGCTTGTCGCAAGATCTGCCGCCCTTCGTGACGGCCGCGGGCAACCCTGCGCAAGCGCAGGGCATCAATCAGGAAGGGCTGCGCCGTCGGGGCTACTCCCCCGAGCGCATCGCCGTCGTCAAGCAGATGCACCGCACGCTGTACCGCAAAGGGCTGACGCTGGCGCAGGCCAAGGAGGAACTCGCCGCGCTGGCGGACTCGGCCGCCGAGGCGCAAGCCGATGTGCGCCTGATGCTGGACTTCCTGGCTCAGGCCGAGCGCGGTATCGTGCGCTGACTGTGGTGGCACAGGCGAAGACTGCCCCCCGTCTGGCGCTGGTGGCCGGCGAGGCGTCGGGGGATTTGCTGGCCGGGCTGCTGATGGACGGGCTGCGTCAGCGTTGGCCCGATCTGAGTGCTGTGGGCATTGGCGGGCCGCGCATGGCCGAGCAAGGCTTCCAGGCCTGGTGGCCGCACCACAAGCTGGCCGTGCGGGGTTATGCCGAGGTGCTGCGGCATTATGCCGAGATTGCCGGCATCCGCCGGCAGCTGGCGCGTCGGTTGCTTCTAGAGCGTCCGGATGTCTTTATCGGTGTGGACGCGCCGGATTTCAATCTGGGGTTGGAGTCCTGGTTGCGCGAAGCCGGCATCAAGACGGTGCACTTCGTCTGTCCGTCGATTTGGGCCTGGCGCGGCGGGCGCGTGACCCGCATCGCCAAGGCCGCCGACCACGTGCTTTGTCTGTTTCCCTTCGAGCCTGAACTGTTGGCTCGCCACGGCATTGCCGCCAGCTATGTGGGCCATCCGCTGGCCGATGCGATTCCGCTGGAAGTACCTCGGGCCGCGGCGCGGCAGGCCTTGGGGTTGTCGGCGTCGGAGACGGTGGTGGCGTTGCTGCCGGGCAGCCGACGCAGCGAGATCCAGTACATCGCCACACCGCTTTTGGCCGCTGCGGCGTTGTTGCATCGTCGGCGACCGGAGCTGCGCTTCGTGCTGCCGGCGGCACCCGGTCTGCGTGAGATGATCGATCCGTTGGTGGCCACGCATGCCCCCGAGGTGCCGCTGCGGGTGCTCGACGGTCGGTCGCACGAGGCTCTGGCCGCCTGCGACGTGACGCTCATCGCCAGTGGCACGGCCACACTGGAGGCCGCGCTGTTCAAGCGGCCCATGGTCATCACTTATCACATGCACTGGTTGACCTGGCAGCTCATGAAGCGCATGGGCTACCAGCCCTGGGTGGGGCTGCCCAACATCTTGTGTGGCGATTTCGTCGTGCCCGAATTGCTGCAGGATCGAGCCACCCCACAAGCCCTGGCCGATGCGGCCCTGGCCTGGCTGGATGATCCGGCGCGCTGCGAGCGTGTGCAGCAGCGTTTCATCGAATTGCACCATCTCCTGCGTCGCAACACGGCGCAGGCCGCTACCGATGCGATCGCGCAAGTCCTTGGGCGCTGAACAGTTGGCTCTGTGCTGGGAGTCACCCGGATTGGTGGCTGGGGTCGATGAAGCCGGCCGCGGGCCGTTGGCCGGACCCGTCGTGGCTGCCGCCGTGATCCTGGACGACCAGCAACCGGTGAAGGGGCTGGCGGATTCCAAGCGGCTCAGCGCATTGCGCCGTGAGCGCTTGTATGACGAGATTCGCGCCAAGGCTTTGTGCTGCAGCATCGCTGTGGCCTCGCCGGAGGAGATCGACCGGCTGAACATTCTTCAGGCGACACTGCTGGCCATGCGCCGGGCGGTGGAGGGGTTGCGTCTGAAGCCGGCGCGGGTCTTGGTCGATGGCAACCGGCTGCCGGTGCTCAAGGTCCCGGCCGAGGCCATCGTCCAAGGAGATGCCAAGGTGCCCGCCATCTCGGCCGCTTCGATTCTGGCCAAGGTGCATCGCGATCGCCTGTGCATGGCGTTGCACGAGGCCCATCCAGAGTATGGGTTTGCCACGCACAAGGGATATCCCACGCGCGAACATTTGGCGGCCTTGCGCGAACACGGACCCTGTCCAGCGCACCGACGCAGTTTTGCCCCGGTTCGTGACGCTTTGCGGGGGCAGGCATGAAGGTCGAGATGCTGCATTCGCGTGACAACCCGCTGTGCGTGAAAGTGCGCAAACTCCTGCGCGACCCCAGCGCCTACCGCAAGCTGGGCTCGGTCTGGCTCGAGGGGGATCATCTGGGCTCGGCCTGGCGGGCCCGGGGCGGCCATGGTGACGAGGCGGTGTTTACCGAGGCGGCCTGGGCGCGGCCCGAGCGGCGTGTGCTGGCCCAGGGCGCGGTACGGGTGGCGGTGGTGAGCGAGACCTTGATGCGCGAACTCAGTGCGCTCGAATCGGCCCCGGATTGTGGGTTTCTGGTGCCCTGGCCGGGGGCCGGCCAAGTGCGCACAGGGCTGGATACCGTGGTGCTCGATCGCTTGCAGGACGCCGGCAACGTGGGGGCGATTTTGCGCAGCGCTGCGGCGCTGGGGGTCAAGCAGGTCGTGGCCATGAAGGGGACGGCCGCGCTGTGGTCACCGAAGGTGTTGCGCGCGGGCATGGGCGCGCATTTCGCGCTGCATCTGGTGGAATTGGCCCATCCCGAGGGGCTGGACGGCCTGGGCGTGCCGCTGGTGGGCACGAGTTCGCACACGGCGCTGGAACTGCACCGATGCCGGCTTGCTTCGCCGCTGGCCTGGGTCTTTGGCCATGAGGGTCAGGGCATGGACCCGGCCCTGGCCTCGCGCTGCGAACAGGTCGTGCGTATCCCCCAGCCTGGCGGCGAGGAATCGCTCAATGTCGCGGCGGCTGCGGCGATCTGCCTGTACGAGTCACTGCGGCAGCGTCTTGTTTGAGCGGCTTGGGGCACCCAAGGAGCTCAGTACACCAGCCGATCCGGACGGATGTCACGCAGGATGGTCGTGGCGATCTCCTCGATGGACTTGTGCGTCGAGGACAGCCAGGCGATGCCCTCGCGGCGCATCATGGCTTCGGCTTCGGCCACTTCGTAGCGGCAGTTCTCCAGGCTGGCGTACTTGCTGTTGGGGCGGCGTTCGTTTCGGATCTCGCTCAGCCGCTCTGGGGCGATGGTCAGGCCGAAGCATTTGCTTTTGTGGGGCACCAGACAGGAGGGCAGGGTACGCCGTTCGAAGTCTTCTGGGATCAAGGGATAGTTGGCCGCCTTGATGCCGTGCTGCATGGCCAGGTACAACGAGGTGGGTGTCTTGCCGCTGCGGCTCACTCCGATCAAGATCACGTCGGCCTCGGCCAGGTTGCGGGCCGACTGGCCGTCATCGTGGGCCAGTGAAAAGTTGATGGCTTCGATGCGGTCGTGATACTGCTGGCTGGCGGCCACGTCCGAGAACCGCCCGATGCGGTGGTTGGACTTCATGCCCAATTCGGCCTCCAGTGGCTCGACAAAGGTCGAGAACATGTCCAACACCAGCGCTTGGCTGCCTTGCTTGACGATGGCCAGCACTTCCTCGTTGACCAGGGTGGTGAAGACGATTGGCCGCTTGCCTTCGATTTCAGCCGTGTGATTGATCTCGCGCACCACTTGATGGGCCTTGTCTTCGGTGTCGATGAAGGGACGGCGCACGTGCCGCGGCTGCAGCGAGAACTGCTTCAAGATGGAATTGCCGAAGGTCTCGGCCGTGATGCCGGTGCCATCGGAGATGAAGAAGACGGTACGGTTGGACATGACAAAGGCAGGAGGTACAAACCGGGGCGGGGCCGAAGGGCCGTAAAATATCTGCCAATATCGCTTGCCCGCGCCTCCATGTCTACCCCACCGCACGAACCAGAATCCACAAAGTGGCGGGGCGGGGCCTGTCCTGATTTGTCCAGGCGTGCCGGCAGGGGAGCACCGGTTTCTCAACATCACGGAGCTTTCCCATGTCTTCATCCCATCTGGCGACCGCCTTGGTCGTGCCCTTCGAACAACTGAGGATGACCGATGTCGAGGTGGTCGGCGGCAAGAACGCCTCCCTCGGCGAGATGATCAGCCAGTTGTCGGCCTCAGGGGTGCGCGTGCCCGGCGGCTTTGCGACCACGGCGCATGCGTTCCGCGAGTTTTTGAAGCACGGTGGGTTGGTCGAGCGCATCCATGAGCGTTTGGCCAGTCTGAACACGGATGATGTGCGTGCCCTGGCTCAGGCCGGCACCGAGATTCGTTCGTGGGTGCTGAACACTCCGTTTCCTCCGGCGCTGGAGGCTGCCATCCGCGCCGAATTCGACAAGCTCACGGCCGATGATCCGGGGGCATCGTTCGCCGTGCGATCCTCGGCCACGGCCGAAGACTTGCCCGATGCTTCATTCGCCGGTCAGCAGGAGACCTTCCTCAATGTGGTGGGCATCGACGAGGTGCTGCACAAGATGAAGGAGGTGTTTGCCTCGCTCTATAACGACCGCGCGATCAGCTACCGGGTGCACAAGGGGTTCGCTCACAGTGACGTGGCCTTGTCCGCTGGCGTGCAGCGCATGGTGCGCTCCGACCTCGGTGCGGCTGGCGTGATGTTCACGATCGACACCGAATCGGGGTTCCCGGATGTGGTGTTCATCACGTCGAGCTACGGCCTGGGCGAGACGGTCGTGCAAGGCGCGGTCAACCCCGACGAGTTCTATGTGCACAAGCCCGCGCTGAAGAACGGCAAGTTCCCGATCATCCGCCGCAACTTGGGCTCCAAACTCATCAAGATGGAGTTCGCCTCCGTGGCGGAGAAGCAGGCCAGCGGTAAGCTGGTCAAGACGGTGGACACCGCTGCCGAGCTGCGCAATCGTTATTCTTTGACCGATGAGGATGTCATCGAACTGGCCCGCTATGCCTTGATCATCGAGGAGCATTACGGCCGCCCGATGGACATCGAGTGGGGCAAGGACGGCCAGGACGGGCGCCTCTACATCCTGCAGGCCCGCCCAGAGACGGTGAAGAGCCAAGGCGAAGGCAAGGTCGAGCACCGCTACAAGCTCAAGGGCCAAGGCACGGTGTTGGCCGAAGGCCGTGCGATCGGCCAAAAGATCGGCACCGGCCCGGTGCGCATCGTTCACTCGATCGCCGAGATGGACAAGGTGCAGCCCGGCGACGTGCTCGTCACCGACATGACCGATCCGAACTGGGAGCCGGTGATGAAGCGCGCCAGCGCCATCGTCACCAACCGCGGTGGGCGCACCTGTCATGCGGCCATCATCGCGCGCGAGCTGGGCATCCCGGCCGTGGTGGGCTGCGGCAATGCCACCGAGGTGCTCAAGGATGGCGCCTTGGTCACGGTGGCCTGCTCCGAAGGCGACACCGGCTACATCTACGACGGACTGCTGGAGACCGAAGTCACCGAGGTCGAGCGTGGCGAGATGCCGTATTGTCCGGTCAAGATCATGATGAACGTGGGCAATCCACAGCTTGCCTTCGACTTCGCCCAAATGCCCAATGCCGGCGTGGGGTTGGCGCGGCTGGAGTTCATCATCAACAACAACATCGGCGTGCATCCCAAGGCCATTCTCGACTATCCCAATGTCGATTCCGATCTGAAAAAGGCGGTCGAATCGGTGGCGCGCGGTCATGCCAGTCCGCGGGCCTTTTACGTGGACAAGCTTGCCGAAGGTGTGGCGACGATTGCCGCGGCCTTCTGGCCCAAGCCGGTGATCGTGCGCTTGTCGGACTTCAAGTCCAACGAGTACCGCAAGCTCATTGGGGGCTCGCGCTATGAGCCTGAAGAAGAAAATCCGATGCTCGGTTTCCGTGGGGCCTCGCGCTATGTCAGTGAGGAATTCGCCGAAGCCTTTGCCATGGAGTGCGAGGCCCTCAAGCGTGTGCGCAATGACATGGGGCTGACCAACGTGGAGATCATGGTGCCCTTCGTGCGCACGCTGGCCCAGGCCGAGAAAGTCACCGCCATGCTGGCCGATCAAGGCCTCAAGCGAGGTCACAATGGGCTGCGTTTGATCATGATGTGTGAGGTGCCGAGCAATGCCATCTTGGCCGAGCAATTCCTCGAGTACTTCGATGGCATGTCCATTGGCTCCAATGATTTGACGCAACTCACCTTGGGCCTGGACCGCGACTCGGGCCTGGAGCTGCTTGCGCATGACTTCGACGAACGCGATCCGGCCGTCAAGGCCTTGATTTCGCGGGCGATTGCGGCCTGCCGTGCCCACGGCAAATACATCGGCATTTGCGGCCAGGGGCCCAGCGATCACCCGGATTTCGCGCAGTGGCTGGCGCAAGAGGGCATCGTCTCGATCTCGCTGAACCCGGACACTGTGGTCGACACCTGGAAGCTGCTGGCAGCGCGCACTTGAAGTTTTTTTTCGACCCAGGTGTGTTGCACCGCCGCAAGGCGGTCATGCTCGACGGCCCCCAGGGGCCGTTTTTCATGCGGGTTCGGCAGGTCAGGGTAAGCCCTGATCGGACTTACGCGCAAGACGCGGACCTTGTCAGAAATACGTAAGCCGCCAGCCAAGAATGAAGGCATCGGGTCATGCACTGCGGTGCTTGCAAGCCATGTTGCTGTTCGTCACCATCGTTCAGACCGTTGCGGCCATCGCATTGTTGTCACTGCTGGGCCAGTGGGTGCTGGGCTTGCTGGCCGGAGCGGGGCGTGAGAGCAATTTGTTCTATCAGCTGCTGGGCGTGTTGACCCGACCGTTCACCCGGCTGACTCGGTTGCTGACGCCGCGCATCGTGCTGGATCGGCACATCCCGCTGGCCACGTTTGCCCTGCTGTTGATGGCTTATGTGGCTTCGACCGTGGCACGCATTGCCATTTGCATCGAGATTGGGGTGCATCTGTGTCGATGAGTTCGAGCGCAATGAAGTCGCTGACCTACCGCTGGTTGCGTTGGCGGGCGCAGGCCATGATCCTGGTGGGGCGCCACGCCGCTGCCTTGGATGTGTTCGACGAGATGTTGCTGCGCTTCCCTGGCGATGCGTACGTGTTGGCCAGCCGGGCGCATCTGCGTGCGCAGTTGGGGCAGCGCGAGGCAGCCCAAGCCGATTACCGCGACTTGCTTGCGGCGCACCCTGAGCATTCGGCAGCCTCCTGGTTCAATTACGGCTATTTGCTGGAAGAAGCGGGCGATCTGGCGCAAGCCGAACAGGCATTTCGGCGCGCCGTGTCCATGGATCCGCGGCTCGACCGTGCCTGGTACGGGTTGGGCTTGGTGCTGATCAGGACGCGCCGCTTCGATGAGGCTGTCGAGGTCCTCAAGCGCAACACCGAATTGCAGCCCATGAGTCCGTACGGCTGGTACCAGCTCGCACGGGTGCATGTGGATCGTCACGAGCCCGAAGAGGCACGGCGGATCATTCGCCATCTCAAAGGCTTCGAGCCCAAGGTCGCGGCTCAACTGGAGCGCGAAACCGGCTTGTCCGCGTGACACAGGAGGCGCGGTGCCGGATCTTCCGTCGCCGCGTCAAGGGGACAGCCTAGGCTGCAAGCCCGCTTGGGGAGACGGGCGGGGGGCTGTCGTTTCGCGCGGGTGGGGAGGGTCCCCACGGCGCAACAAAGAGGAGACCATCGTCATGCAGTTGACGCGCAAGCACGAGGAGTACTGGCGCAAGAATCTGAGGATCACCAGCATCTTGCTGGCGATCTGGTTCTTCGTCACATTCGTCATTGGGTATTTTGCCCGCGATCTGAGTTTCAACTTCTTTGGTTGGCCATTCAGCTTTTGGGTGGGGGCGCAAGGCGCCCTCATCGTCTATGTGGCCATCATCTGGTACTACGCGCGGTACATGAACCGGCTGGACCAGGAGCATGACGTCGCGGAGGAGGAGTAACACCATGGCGGGATTGACCCCTGCGTCCGGCTCGACCGGCGCGGCTGCCAATGCAGCCTTCAAGAAGCAGCTCAACAAGGTGTACGGCTGGTACACCGGCGGCTTTCTGATCTTCATCATCGTGCTGGGCTTGCTCGAACAAATGGGCCTGCCTGCCAACTGGATCGGTCTGATCTTTCTGCTGGCCACTGTGGCTCTGTATGCCGGCATCGGCATCATGAGTCGCACCACCGATGCGGCCGAGTACTATGTGGCCGGCCGGCGTGTGCCTGCGATCTACAACGGCATGGCCACCGGCGCCGACTGGATGTCGGCCGCCTCGTTCATCGGGATGGCCGGCACACTGTATCTCACGGGCTACGGTGGACTGGCCTTCATCATGGGCTGGACAGGCGGCTACTGCCTGGTGGCGCTGTTCCTGGCACCCTACCTGCGCAAGTTCGGCCAGTTCACGATCCCCGACTTCCTGGGGGCTCGTTATGGTGGCAACCTGGCTCGTTTGATCGGTATCCTCGCGGCGATTCTGTGCTCTTTCACATACGTGGTGGCGCAGATCTATGGCGTGGGTCTGATCACCTCGCGGCTGACCGGCTTGGCCTTCGAGATCGGGATCTTCGTTGGTCTGGGTGGCATCCTGGTGTGCTCCTTCCTGGGGGGGATGCGTGCAGTGACCTGGACCCAAGTGGCCCAGTACATCATCCTGATCATTGCGTACCTCATCCCGGTGATCTGGCTGTCGGTCAAGCAGACGGGCGTGCCCATCCCGCAGATCATCTATGGAGCCCAGCTCGAAAAGGTCACGGCCAAGGAGAACGAGCTGCGTAAGGATCCGAAAGAGCTGGAGGTCATCGAGATCTTCAAGAAGCGCGCGGCCGAGGCCGAGGCCAAGCTCAAGGACGTGCCTGCGGCGATGGCCGCCGACCGGGCCGCTGCCGAGCAGAAGATCGCCGATCTGAAGGCCCGCAATGCTCCGCTGGCCGAGATCCAAGCGGCCGAGAAGGCTCTGGCGGCCTTGCCGGCCACCGAAGCCGACGCTCGCAAAGCCTATGCAGCGGCCAAGGCCGCCAACGAGGCGCGTGCCAAGCCCTTGGCAGGCATGCCGCCCCATGCCCAGATCTTTGCAGGCGACCCCAACGGGGATGAAGCGGCCAAAAAGGCCTTCGATACTTCACGCCGCAACTTCCTGGCGCTGATCTTTTGCCTGATGGTGGGCACGGCGGCGCTGCCGCACATTCTGATGCGGTACTACACCACACCGTCGGTGAAAGAGGCGCGTGAGTCGGTGTTCTGGTCGCTGTTCTTCATTTTCCTCTTGTACTTCACGGCACCGGCCCTGGCCGTGCTGGTCAAGTACGAAGTGATGACGGTGCTGGTGGGCACGCCATTTGACAAGCTGCCAAGCTGGATTGCCGCATGGAACCGGGTCGATCCGTCGCTGCTGTCGGTGCAGGACATCAACGGCGACGGCATCTTCCAGCTCGGTGAGATGCGTATCGGTGGGGACATCATCGTGTTGGCCACGCCGGCCATTGCAGGCCTGCCATACGTCATTTCGGGCATGGTGGCCGCAGGCGGTCTGGCGGCGGCTTTGTCCACGGCTGACGGTTTGCTGCTGACGATCGCCAACGCGTTGTCGCATGACCTGTACTACAAGATGATCGACCCGAATGCGCCGACCTCGCGTCGGGTGATGATCTCGAAGACCTTGCTGTTGGTGGTGGCGCTGTTGGCGGCGTATGTGGCTTCGCAGAAGCCGGCCGACATCCTCTTCCTGGTGTCGGCGGCATTCTCGTTCGCAGCGGCGGCCTTCTTCCCGGCACTGGTGCTTGGGATTTTCTGGAAGCGAGCCTCCAGTATCGGGGCGGTGTGCGGCATGATCGCCGGTCTGGGGCTGACCTTCTATTACATGGCCACCACCCAGCCCTGGCTGCGCAGCGTCTTTGGCGTCACCTCACCGGTGGAGCTGTGGTGGGGCATCCAGCCGATTTCGGCTGGGCTGTTCGGTGTGCCGCTGGGCTTTGCCGTCATCATCTTGGTCAGCCTGTTCACGCCGGCGCCCAAGAAGGAAGTGCAAGAGCTCGTCGAACACGTTCGCTATCCAAACTTGAAGTCGGCCTGATCGAGGATCAGTGGCTTGGGAGCCGTTGCGTGGCTCCCATGTAAAAGGCCCCGCAGCTCCGCGGGGCCTTTTCTTTGATGCGTGCCGTGGGCGCACAATCGTCGAGATGCCTCGTGCGTGGCCGGGCCGCCGGGGACGGCTTTGCGCGGATGGCTTTGCACGGGCCCAGTGCCCCTGCGGTGATGGATGTGCCAGTGCTGGGCTTTTGACGGAAAGGAGCTGCGGGATGTTCGCGGCGTTGGCGGCCCATCCTTGGGCTTACCCCATGCTGGAGGTGGTGCACATCGTGGGTATCGCCTTGTTGCTGGGCAATTTGTTGGCCTTGGAAGTGAGAGTATGGGGCGGGGCGTCTGTGTTGTCGGTGCAGGCTTTGGCGCGACTGTGCATCGGTTTGGCGCTGTTGGGCTTTGCACTGGCGGCTGTCTCGGGCTCGTTGATGTGGGCCACGCAGGCTTCGGAACTCCTGAACAACCGGTTTTTCTTGTCGAAGATGGGCTTGTTGGCTTTGGCAGGTATCAATGCGGCTTGGTTTCACTGTCGAGGCTCGCTGCAGAAATTGGACGCGATGGCCAAGGCGTCGATGCTGCTGTCTAGTGTGCTGTGGATGTGGGTGCTGGTGTGTGGGCGGTGGATTGCCTACGGATGAGGAAAGGAGCGGTCTGATGGAGCGACGGGATGTCCTGTTGGGAATGGCGCTGGTGGCCGGCGGCTGGAGCCGGCCTGGCTGGGCGCATCATGGCTGGAGCGGTTTCGATCAAGATCGGCCGCTGTATGTGGCCGGCCGTGTGGTCGATGCGCGCTGGCGCAATCCGCATGCCGAACTGGTGCTGGAGGTGCCCGAGGGCTTGACGCTTCCTGCGGATTTGGCGCAACGCCCTGTGCCACCCCAGACGGCGCCGGTCGATGTGGCGGGGGTGTTGGCTCGCGCGGTCGTGCCTGCCCGACGTGATGCACGTTGGGAGATTGAGTTGGCCCCGCTGTTTCGTTTGAATCAATGGGGTTTGACGGCAGCGCCTGAACTGGGCGCGCATGTCGAGGTGGTGGGGTACGGGCTCAAGGGGGAACGAGCCGAGGCTTTGTTGCGGGCTGAGTTTCTGTTTCTGAGCGGCAAGGCGTATGGCTTGCGCTCGGCCCCGGCGTGAGGGGGAACATGCCGCTGGCTGCAGGATGGCCAGCGTTGTGGCACCGTAGGTCTTAGCGGTTGGTTTCGCGGTAGATCAACCACTGCGCGTCGTCTTCGAGGCGCCAGGTAAGGACTTTGCGCATTTTGTCGCTGTAATCCAGCGAAGTGTAGGTCTGATGGAAGGCCGTTTCGATGGTGTCGGCGGCCACGGTGCGGGTTTGCACCGGACCGAGCTTCAGACCGATCGGGCCGGGTTTGGTCACGCGCTGGCGTCGTTGCGCGACCCACTCGTCATAGCTCGTCAAGCGGGGTTGAAAGCGGGGCGAGTAGAAGCTCATGTAGCGTGGCAGATCTTTGGCGCGCCAGGCCGCCGCCCAGCCGTCGAGCTGATGCAAGACGGCGGAGACCTTGTCTCGATCCGCCTGCGATGACGCTTTGGCGGGGGCAGGGGCGGGGGCGGGGGCCGCAGCCGCCGGCGGCTGCGGCGCCGGGGTGCCGTGGCTGCTCATCAGTCGGCGGGCCCGTTCGTCGAGCTCCGATCGAGGGGTGACTTCGACTGCCGGAGTGACGATGGGGCAGCGTTGGGCTGCGTCTTCAGCGGCGTTCCAGCCTGCGTCGGGGGCTGCCTCGGCCAGCGGGCGGCTCAGGCCCAAGGCCGGCAGGAGTTCGCCCATGGCGGCATGGGTGCGCAGCCGCGCGATGTCCAGATCGTGGCGGGCGTTGGCATAGGCCCGGCGCGCGGTGTAGAGCTCATTTTCTGCGTTGAGCAGGTCCAGCAAGCTGCGTTGACCGATGTCGAATTGTCGCCGGTAGGCGTCACGCGCTTTTTCGATGGCGGTTTGGTTGGCGTCGAGATACTGGAGTTGGTCGACGAGTTTGCGCGTGTCGTTGTAGGCGATGGCCGCGGTTTGCCAAACGTCGCGGCATACGGCGTCCCGCTGGTCGGCCGCTTGGTCGAGTTGACGCGCGGCTCGTTGCACGCGGGCATGGTCTGCGCCGCCGTTGTAGAGGTTCCAGTTCAGCACGATTTCGCCGACGGTGTCACGCGTTTGTCCGGCCAGGCCTTCGTAGTTGTGTCCGGCGCCGGTGCGCACTCGGGCTTCGACACGGGGCTGGTAGGCGGCTTGTTGGACTGAGGCTTGCGCTCGGGCGGCCCGCAGGCTTTCTACGGCCGCCGAGATGGCAGCGTTGCGACTGAGTGCCGCTTTCAAGACGTCCTGTGCGTTGGCCGGCTGCACGATGCGATCGAGCGTGACGGCCGGTCCGGTGAGGCGTGGCGGGGCGCCCACGATGCGCAGGTAGCGCGCGGTGACGTCATGGAGATTGGACACCTCGGTGTTGAGGTTGGATTCGGCCAGCGCCAGACGGGCCGCTGCTTGTTCGAGATCGACGCCTCGGCTGACGCCAGCTTTGAAGCGCGACTGGATCTGATCGAAAAAGGCTTTGTGTTGGACGTAGTTGTCTTCGGCCAGCCGTACCAGTTCACGGTAACGGGCCACGTCGTAGTAAGCACGCAGGGCGTCCAGTGCAATTCGTTCGGTGGTGTCGACCAGCTCGAAGTAACGTACGAGCCGTCCATGCTCGGCGCGGCGTTGGTCGTGATAGCCCGCCAGGCCATCCCAAAGGATTTGGGTGAGGGACAGGCCAACGCCGGTGCGGTCCAAGGTGTCGGTGGCCGGGCTGCGGTTGTCGAAGCGGTCGCGCTCGCGTGCGGCATTGGCAAAGAGGTCCAGGCGCGGGCGGTATGCCGCGCGAGCGGCATCGCTTTCATGTCCAGCGGCATGGTAAGCGTTGACGCGGGCGGCCACCTCAGGGTTGCTTTCCAGGGCTTGGCGCGCGACGTTTTGCAGCTCGTTGGGAAGGGAGGAAGTTGGCAACGGTTGTGCCGATGCGTGGACTCCGACCAATGAGCACGCCATCAGCACATGAAGCGAGAAATGTCGCATTAATCTTCAGTCCGAAAAAAGAGACGGTGGGTTGGCGGGGGCAGTCTATCGATGCAGCGATGGATTGGCGCCCCCCTCGCTTGAGGGGATGGTGAGGAATTTTTAACGAATCCCCGAGCTGGTTCGGCGGCGGGCTGTGGATTGTCATGCCCGGCAGGCAGAAGTTTGGGAAATTGCGCACCCTTGGAAGGGATGCTCTGCGGTTTGCCCGCGCGGCCAAAGGTTAGGCTTGCGGGGTCATGTCAGCACCCGCTCTTCAGTCCGGCGTCCTTGGACGGTGTGCCCTTGCTGGGCAGGCCGTATGGCGCGTCCTGGCCGTGGGGGTGGTGGCGGGCTTGATGGCCTGGGCAACGAGTGCGCCGAACGCCCAGCGCATGCTGCAGTCGGCCAAAGCCCTGGGACCCGGGGCGCAGCAGGAGGTGGCAGCCCTGCTGGCGATGTTGGAGCGTTTGAATCTGAGCGAGCTGGAGCGAGCGCTGGACGATGTGAACCGGTTTTTCAATCGGCGTGTGGCGTTCAAGGAAGACCGCGAGGTGTGGGCGCAGGCGGATTATTGGGCCAGCCCACTGGAAACCTTGTCCAAAGGTGCCGGTGATTGCGAGGATTTTGCGATTTCCAAGTATTTGACGCTGTTGGCTGCAGGAGTGCCTGCCGAACGTATGCGCTTGGTGTACGTGCGTGCTCGCATCGGTGGGCCTTCGGGGCCGAGTCAGGCGCACATGGTGCTGGCTTACTATGCCCAGCCCCAGGCCGAGCCTTTGATTCTGGACAATTTGATCGATGAGATTCGGCCGGCGTCGCGCCGGTCGGATTTGACCCCGGTGTTCAGTTTCAACACCGAGGGGCTATGGCAAGGGGTGGGGACGGTGCCGGCCGGCGATCCGGTGGCCCGTCTGTCGCGCTGGCGAGAGGTGCTGCTGAAGGCGTCTCAGGAGGGGTTCTTGCCATGAACGCGGGTGCTCGGGGGGAAGATCGATGTCCTTGATTCGGCAGGTGTGGCTGGTGGTGTTGGCCACCGTGGTGCTAGCGTTTGCCGGCAGTTTTGCCGTGACCATCGTGTCGGCACGTCACTATGTGCAGACGCAATTGAGGGTGAAAAACAGTGACAACGCGGCGGCGCTGGCCCTGTCGTTGTCGCAGCAAGGTGGCGATTGGGGCTTGATGGAGCTGCTGGTGGCCGCGCAGTTCGACACCGGGCACTATCAGGAGGTGAGTCTGTACGGGGTGGATGGACGCTCGGTGCAGCGGCAGATGCCCTCGGTGCCGATGTACGCGCCGGCCTGGTTCGTGCGAATGGTGCCTTTGGTCTCCGAACCGGGGGTGGCACAGGTGTCCGACGGCTGGCGCGCCATTGGGACGGTGCGTGTGGTCAGTCATGCTGCCTACGCTTACCGTGACTTGTGGCGCGCTACCTTGCAGGCCGGGGTGTGGTTGGCTGCGGTTGGGGTGTTGGCAGGACTGGCCGGCCATGTGATGGTGGCTGGCATTCGGCGTCCGTTGCGTTCGACGGTGCGGCAGGCGCAGGCCTTGGTCGATGGCCGGTATCTGACCGTGGAAGAACCCAAGGTGCCGGAGCTGCGACGCTTGACGCAGGCGATGAATGCCATGGTGCAGCGGGTACGGCAGGCCTTCGAAGAGCAAGCCCGGCAAGTGGAGGTTTTGCGGCGCCAGGCCAGCTGTGACGCACTGACGGGGCTGTGGCAGCGGCAGCACTTCCTCAGGGCATTGGAGCTGATGTTGGAACGCGACGACGCTGCACCGTACGGGGCGCTGGTGTTGGTGCGCATGCTCGATTTGGCCGGGCTCAATGCGCGCCTGGGGAGGCGACGGACGGATGAGTTGATCGTGGCCGTGGCCCAAGCCGTGCAGGCTTGGGGCCAGGACGTGGCGGATGCGGGCGCAGGCCGTCTGAATGGCTCGGACTTGGCTGTGATGTTGCCCAACCGGCAGGTGCGCAGCGAGGAGATGCAGTCTTGGAGTCAGGCGTTGCGGAGGTTGTGCGAGGCCGCTGGGCAGGGGGCTGCAGTCGCGCTGGCCTGCACGGGCTGGCAACGAGGTCAGACCCTTTCGGAGGTGTTGGTCCGGGCCGATGAGGGGCTGGCGCATGCGGAAGCCAGCGGTCCTTTCGGTTGGCATCTCCAGGTGCACGATGGGCCGTTGGTGATGGTGGGCGGACAAGGTGCTTGGAAACACGCCTTGGACGAGGCCTTGGCCCATCGGCGGGTGCGTTTGGAACGGTTCCCGTTGCGTGATGCCAAGGGCGGCTTGGTGCATTGGGAGTGTCCGTTGCGCTTGCAGTTGGTGGCCTCTGGTCCGTTCGAGCCGGCGGCGTCTTGGTTGCCGCTGGCCTTGCGCACGCTCAGTACGTCGGCCGTGGATTTGTGCGCGGTGGATGAAGCATTGCGT
Source organism: Caldimonas manganoxidans ATCC BAA-369 (assembly GCF_000381125.1). Taxonomy (GTDB): domain Bacteria; phylum Pseudomonadota; class Gammaproteobacteria; order Burkholderiales; family Burkholderiaceae_C; genus Caldimonas; species Caldimonas manganoxidans. The sequence continues at coordinate 2,842 of NZ_KB905935.1, read as the reverse complement.
GAGATCAGGTCCGACGGGCGACCCCGAGGGGTCAATGTGGCGGCGGCTTCGTTGCAAGCCCCGGGGTTTGTCGTTGGGTTGCGCGACCGATTGGACGCCGCGGCTGCGGCTGCGCAGTCGTTGTGGCTCGATTTTCCCGAGACGGCGGCATGGCTGCACCCAGAACTGGTGCGGGATTTGGCGCAGCGGCTCAAGGGGACTGGGGTGCGCCTTGGTCTGGAGCACGCGGGCGAGTATCTCGCCCGGATCGAGCGGCTTTATGAGATGGGCTTGGACTTCATCAAGATCGATGCCCGGTTCACCCGGGGAGTGGCGAGCCAACCAGAGCAAGCGCAGTTCGTGCGCAGCACGGTGGTGCTGGCCCATGGTCTGGGCCTGTCGGTCTTTGCTGAAGGGGTGGCGCGGGCCGAGGACCTGGCGGTGTTGTGGGACTGCGGGGTCGATGGGGCGACGGGGCCGGCCGTGGAATCATGACGATTCCGCGGCCGGCTTGGGTCGCCGTCGGCCGCCTGGCTGCGGATCAATCGGTCAACAGCTTGCCTCGGCTGAGCAAGTCCTGAACGATTTGTTGATCGCTGCTGAATCCACTGGTCAGATCGACGCCGGTGAGCTGAATGACTTGATCGACCGCCGAGGCGCTAAAGCCGCCGGCAAATCCTCCGGTGGAGCTGATCGAGACGATGGTGTTGCCGCCCGATGTGCTGAAATGGAGGTAGTGGGCCAAGTTGCCCGCGTGTTCTCCTTGCAGCAAATCACGCAGATCGAGCACGTCGCCGCCGGGGGCATTGTCGAAGTCGGTGATGGTGTCCACCGGCGCCGCGCCGGGTGAGCCGCGATCGGCCAATGTCCAGGCAAAGACATCGGCACCTGCCCCGCCGGTCAGGGTGTCGCTGTTGGCGCCACCCCACAGCCGATCGTTGCCCTCGCCCCCGTCAAGGGTATCGTCGCCGGCACCACCGTCGAGCACGTCATGGCCCTGGCCACCGATCAGGATGTCCGAGCCGATGCCACCGATCAGGATGTCATGACCGGCTCCGCCATCGAGGGTGTCGTTGCCGTCTTCGCCCATCAGGACATCGTCGCCGTCTTGGCCTTCGAGAGTGTCGTTGCCAGCACCTCCCAAGAGCATGTCGTGCCCGGCGCCTCCGCGAAGGATGTCGTTGCCCGTGCCACCTTCGATGCGATCATGTCCGTCCCCGCCATTGAGGGTGTCGTTGCCGCCCTCGCCGCGGATCAGATCGTTGCCTCGATCCCCGGAGTAGGTGTTGGCTGAGCCGCTTCCGAGGTAAAGGTCGTCGGCATCTCCCCCGGAGGTCGATGCGCTCGACTGGTAGTTGTTGACCGAGTCACCGGTCGTGCTGGGTGTGTTGTTCTGAGTGGTAGAGTGCAACAGATCGATGGGGTGAATCGACGTGATCCCTGCCGTGTTGGTGACTTGCAGCTCGATCACGCCGTAGTTGTTGGTATTGGTTGCTGTGATGCGCGGGAATTCGGCCACCAGCGCCAGCAGGTTCCAGCTCCCCGGATCGAGGCTGGCAACGCCAGAGGCGCCGACCGTCAAGCTCGAGCTTCCGGAACGCAAGACGGTGCCTTGCGGCAAACCGCTCAGCGTGACGGATTGGATGGCATCTGCACTGCGCAGGTAGATCGGGATCGGAACCGTGCGATTGGCCGCGTTGTTGTTCGATCCAGGGGGATCTACCACGATGAGGGTTTGTGGGGCGTACACCTGCACGGGGGCATGCACCTGCACGTTGAAGCTGCTGGAGCTGGTGACGGTGTGGTTGTTTTCAGCCTCTTGCGAGCTGGCCTGCACTTGAACGGTGATCGCTCCTTCGTAACCCACAGGGGGGCGAAGCTTCAGGGCGCTCCAGTTCCAGCCCATGATGTTGATGAGTTGGCCTGCCGTGCCCACCGTGGCGGTGTGGCTGCCGTCGGTCAAGATCGAACCGACCGGCATGCCGCTGAGCTGCACTGCGGTCAGAGATTCGGATCCGTCGGTGTCGGCCAGCTGGACTTGGATGCCACTGAGCGCGATGTATCCATCCGTTGCTCCGACATTCGGCGTGAGCGGATAGTAGCCCCCACTGCCATGACTGATGAAGTTACCATGGGGCAAAGACAGGGCATCGACCGCATCGATCGAGACGAAGGTGGGCAAGCTGCTGATCGGCGAGACCGACCCGTCATGGTTGCGCACCCCCACCTCCAACGCTCCCGCACCGGTGCTATTGGCCAAATACACCTCGAAGGTGTAGTAGCCGCTGACTGAAGGCGTGAAGGTCCAAGTGCGGGGGCCCCATGAATCATGGTTCTCCGCGGCGTCGGTCGTTCCATTGACCTTCACCAACGTTCCACCGATTTTGAAAACGTAGGTGTCATCGACATAGCCCGAGAAGGTATACGAGCGGCCTCCTTCGAGAAAGATCAGCCCTGTGACACTGACGCCATTGTTGGTGGGCACGCCGGTTTGGGAGTTCGAGTCCCTGGTCTCATCGTAAAGATCAATGGCTGTCACCACGTTGGTCAACGAAGGCGTCATGCCTTGCATGATGCTTGCCAAGTTCGTCGCGGTACGTTCCGTCAGATTGGCGCCGGCTGCAATGACATTGGTGTAGTGCTGCAGAAGCAGCCCTTGCCCGGCCGTGGTGTCAGTGCCAGGCGTTGGCGACGCTGGAGTGGGTGCAAAGAAGCTAATGACCGGTGCGTCTGCCACCGCTTCGATCGGTAACGAGGCACTGGCGGCTACCGAGGCGGTGCCATCGGAGATGGTGTAGCTGAAACTGACGCTGGTGTCGTCATTGGGCGCCGGCGTGTACGTCCAGGTGCCGTTGCCGTTGTC